>NZ_JBWXTH010000007.1:0-310451 GCF_056856075.1 Pseudomonas sp. FA-1 | reverse complement strand
CGAGAACATCGAGGCGACACTGCCTGGGGCGGCAAACTTCGCTGCGCGGCCGCCGAACCATTCTTTGTAGTCGTGCACCGCTGCATCGGGAGATGCCATGCCGCGCCTGATCGCCTGGGGCAATAGAGGCGAGGCGCGAGTCAGGATCTTTTTTTCGTTTATCAGCGCATCGTTGCATGCCTTGCGGGCAGCCTGATGCAACGCTTGCACCTGACACAAGGTGAGTTCCGCACCCAGCTCGGTATGCAGTTCTGCGCAAGAGCGCAGCCCAGCCGCCGCCGTCAGTTTGACGGCAGCAGGAACATCAAATTCTTTTCGCGACATATCCAGCCTCATTTAATCATGAGCAGGCGCGCCCCCTGACACGGTCGTCGGCCGAAGCCCAACAATGTGTCGACCCTGTACAGGCAAAGCGCTCGCCTGAAGCAAGTAATTTTTATTGAAGGAGGCGCAGTTCCGTCGCACACACCAGACATTACAACGGAGGAAAAAGGCGGGGGCGAAGAAAGGACAACACCGCTGACGGTGCTGGTCAAAACATTTAGATGTTTCCCATGTGAAGTACGCGGGGCGCTAGTTCATCCTGATCACATATCCTCTCACTCGTCCATACAATTAAACCGGGCATCGAACTGCCCGTTCTTCCCTGCATTGAGCCGCTACATTTAACCTCTCAACCAGCGATGTGGATGGTAGCCAAGGACAGCACTGGTACTAACTGGCAGAAGTAATAGGTGTGTTGAAGCATCGTCTTTCCAGTTGCAGATAACGTCGTCGCCGCACGGGAAATGGCTGTGAGGTGACCGGGCCGCTGCACAGCCCGATCACAAGGCCAACCTGATGCTCATGCCCGCTATCAGGCCACAACACGAGCGTGTGGACTCAAGCCTTGACGATACCCTGCAGATTCGCCCATAACCGTTCCACATGAGCCCGTTCGGTGGGCAGCGCGCCCACCGATATTCGCACCATCCAGCGTCCATCCAGAGTCGCCGGCGTCACATAGGCATTGCCGGAACCATTGAGCCGATCCGCCCAGGCGCGGGTATGTGCATCCAGGGCTTCACCTTCCAGCCCTGTTGGCCGGTGGCGGATACACAGGGTCTGCAACTGCACCGGCGCCAGCAGCTCCCATTCGGGTGCGGCCTCGACCTGCTCGGCCAGCCAGCGAGCGTTGTCCAGATCGCGGCGTAAACGTTGCTGCAGGGCCTCGACACCTTCACTGCGCAGCATGAACCACAGCTTCAGGGCACGGAACCGACGCCCCAAGGGGATCCCCCAATCACGCAGGTTCTTCACCTCCCCGTCCACTGCCGACTGCAGGTAGCTGGGGTTGGTGCTCATCACCCGAATCAGGTGCTGCGGGTCGCGCACGTAGTAGATCGAGCAATCGAAGGCCACGCCCAACCACTTGTGGGCATTGACCACCACCGAGTCGGCCAGCTCGATGCCCGCCCACATCCAACGGCATTCGGGCAGGATCATCGCCGAGCCCGCCATGGCCGAATCGACATGCAACCACAGCTGGTGCGCCTGGGTAATGGCACCGATCGCGGCCAATGGGTCGAGCGCGGTGGTGGCCGTGGTACCGGTCGTGGCGACAACGGCACAGGGTTGGTTACCAACGGCCAGGTCTTCCTCGATAGCGGCCTGCAGCGCCTCCGGACGCATGGCGAAACGTTCGTCGGTGGGGATCAGGCGGATGTTCTGGCGACCGAAACCGGCCAGCAGCGCAGCCTTGTCCACCGAGCTATGGGCATGAGCACTGACATAGACCACCAGGGGTTTCTCCTGGGCCTGCAACCCACCACGCACCAGGGCGTAGTCGGTGGCCCGCTCACGGGCACAGATCAACGCGACCAAGGTGCTGGTGGACGCGGTGTCCTGGATCACCCCGCTCCAGTGCGCGGAGAGCCCCAGCAGCTGGCGTAGCCAATCGAGGGTGGTTTCCTCCAGCTCGCTCAGCGCCGGACTGGACTGCCACGACAGGCCCAACACGCCCAGGCCGGTGCTGAGAAAATCGCCCAGCACAGACGACAAGGTACCGTTGGAGGGGAAATAGCCGTAGAAGTCCGGATGTTGCCAGTGGGACAGTCCAGGCATCAGCAGCTTGTCGACATCGGCGAGGATCGCCTCGAACGGCTCGCCCTGTTGCGGAGCCGCCGCGGGCAACGCGGCCTTGAGGTAGCCTGGCTCGACCTGGGCCATGACCGGACGCTCGGCGACGCCTTGGCGGTAGTCGGCGATCAGGTCGATCAGTTGGTGGCCGTATTTGCGGAAGTCTTCTGGGGTCATGGGCGCGCTCCTGGGCATCTTGGTGGTCAGTGCAGGCCCAATCGCGAGGCAAGCCCGCTCCTACAAAAAACCGGCGGCCGACCCATGGGGGCAGCGATTCGTTTGTAGGAGCGGGCTTGTCCCGCGATTGGACCTGCGTCATGCCGGAGAGTCTAGGCGCCCTCTCCCTGCGCAAAGAACCCCGCTTGGCGCATAGCTGCTATGGCGAAGGCGCATGCCCGCCGTGCACACCGAACTGCGACTGGCGCCACAACTCGAACACCCGGTTGCGCAACCAACGGTGCTCGGCCGAGGCCTGCAGCCGCTGGTGCCAGACCACCCAGTAGCGCTGGGTATGGGCAATGAAACCTAGTGGCCGCCAGGCCAGCGGGTGCAAGCGGCACAGCTGACGGGCAATGTGCTCGGGCACCGTGGCCAGGGCCTGGCCATTGCCGATCACCTGCACCGCGGCGCAGAAGAACGGCACCTGAAGGCCGATCCGTCGTTGCAGGCCCTGAGCGCGCAGGTGCCGGTCGATGAAACTGTCCTTGTCGCCGCCGCCTGAAATGCGCACATGCTTGAACGCCAGGTAGTTGTCCTGGCTCACACTGGCACAGGCGGTCAATGGGTGATCCTGGCGCATCAGGCACACCGCCCGGTCCTCGCCCAGCAGGCGCCCGTGCAGATTGGGCGGCGACTCGTCGAACAAGGTGGTGGCCAGGTCGATCTCGCCGCTGGCCAGCAAGGCGTACTGCCCCGCCTGCCAGGTGCGATATTCCAGGGTGACGCCGGGCGCTTCGCGCTCCAGGGCTGTTACCAGCAAGGGCAGCATGTGCTCGGCCACATAGTCCGAGGCCGCCAGGCAAAAACGTCGCTCGCAGCGCGCCGGATCGAAGACCGCCGGTTGGCGCAGGGCTTGCAGTTCTTCCAGCACTTGGCGCAGGGGCTCGACCAACGACTCGGCATGCTCGCTGAGCACGTAGCCGCGGCCTTGGCGTACCAGCAAGGGATCGTCGAAGGCGTCGCGCAGGTTGGCCAATTGCCGGCTCAAGGCCGACTGGCTGCAGCCCAGACGCTCGGCGGCGTGGCTGAGGTTCTTCAGCTGCAGGAGGCAGTCGAGGGTGCGCAGGTGCGCGAGGCTGAGAGAGGCGAAGGTGGGATTCATCGATGAGGGGTCCGGCGAGGGCGGCGCCCTCGATCGCGGGGCAAGCCCGCTCCCGCAAGGGCTGCAGTAGACCTGCGGGAACGGGCTTGCCCCGTGATTGGGGCCCGTGGATCAGTCAGTCAGGCCGACATAGACGTTCTGCACGTCGTCATGGTTGTCGATGGCCTCGAGGAAGGCCTCGACCTCGGCGAGGGCCTCGGCGCTCAGGCTGGCTGCGCTGACCGGGTTCTTCGGGGTGTAGCCGATCTTCGCCGAGATTACGGTGAAGCCGTGCTCCGGCAGGGCCTTCTGCACGGCGTCCAGGTCGGTGGTGTCGGTGATGAACAGGGTCGACCCCTCTTCCTCGCCGTCCTCGAAGTCCTGGGCACCGGCCTCGATGGCGGCCAGTTCAGGGTCGGCATCGCCGTTGGGTGTCGCCTCGATCAGGCCGACATGCTTGAAGTCCCAGGCGACCGAACCGCTGGCACCGAGCTGGCCCTTGCGGAAGGCCACGCGGATCTCGGCGACGGTACGGTTGATGTTGTCGGTCAGGCATTCGACGATCAGCGGCACCTGGTGCGGGGCGAACCCTTCGTAGGTCACTGCGTGATACTGCACCGAGTCGCCGTCCAGGCCTGCGCCCTTGCGGATGGCGCGCTCGAGGGTTTCACGGGTCATCGAGGCCTTCTTGGCCTGTTCCACGGCCAGGCGCAGGCGCGGGTTCATGTCCGGGTCGGCGCCGGACTTGGCAGCGATCTGAATTTCCTTGGCCAGCTTGCCCATGATCTTGCCCTTGGCATTGGCTGCGGCTTCTTTATGCTTGGCTTTCCACTGTGCGCCCATGTCGACTCTCTTTGTTTCAGCGGCCGGTTCAGGAAGCGACCGGCCAAAAAGTGGGAGCAGTTTATACGCCCTCGCCGGTTGGATCGACAAGAAATCTCGACACAGGCCCCGCGATCAGGGCAGAAAATCAGGCTTTGTCGGCCTTGCCCGCCGCCGCCGCGAACCGCGCCAGGCGCACGTCCAGGTGCCGTGGCCGTACACCGCGGTCCTCGGCGCGCTCCTTGCGACGGATGGCATTGCGCACCATCAACGACCCCAGATAGCGGATCGGCTCCGGCGGGAACTGGCCCAGCGGCCCCTTGACCAGCGGTGAACGGGTCCAGGGGTTGTCCTGCCCCAGGGCCAGCGACGACAGGATCTGCCCACCCATGTGGCATGGCCCCACGCCACTGCCGGAATAACCAAAGCCATAGAACACATTGCCCTGCCCATCCAGCCGGCCGAAGAACGGCAGGCCGGTCACCGAGCGGTCAGACGGGCCGTTCCAACTGGCCGCCAGCGGCACGTCGGCCAGCGCCGGGAAAAACGCGCCGAGGCTCTCGCGCAGCAGTGGCCGGTAAGGCGATGGTTGGTCGAACACCGGCAACATACGCCCGCCATAGGCGAAGGTGTTGCCCCCTTTGCCGAGCATCAGCCGCCCGTCGCTGGTGTTGTGGTAGTAGTGCACGAAAATCCGTGAATCGAGAACGCTCACACCGCTGACCAGGCCAATTTCACGCAGCAGTTCCGGGCACGGCTCGGTGATCACCATATCGCTGGAGACGATCGCCACGCTGCGCTCGAACTGCGGGAAGGCCCGCGCCATCCAGGCATTGAGGCCCAGCACCACACGGTCGGCGCGAATGGTCCCCTGGCGGGTGTGCACCTGTACCGGTGCGCCATGCTCCAGGCCCGTCATCGCCGTGCCTTCGTGGATCCGTACCCCCCGTGCCAAGGCCACCCGCCGCAGGCCGCGCACCAGCCGGCCCGGTTGCACCGTGGCGGCAGCCGGCGAATACCAGCCTTCCAGGTGCCGGGTGGACCCGGCGAGGCGTTGCACCTGTTCCAGCGGCAGGCGTTGGAACGAATTGATCCCCTTGTTCTCCAGGGCAGCGATCACCGCATCGGTGCTGCCGACCTGAGCCTGGTTGGTCGCAGTATACAAGGTGCCGTCCAGGCGGTAGTCGCACTGGATGCCATTGGCCGCGCAGAACTCACCGATGGCGGTGATGCTGCGCTCCGACTCACGCACCAGACGCACCGCCTCGGCCGCCCCGAACAGCCGCTCGAGGGTGAAATACTTGGCCGACCATGACAATGCACACCCGCCGTTCCGGCCGCTGGCCCCGGCACCACAGATATCCGCCTCGATCAGTAGCACATCCAGCGAGGGTGCCTGTTCCTTGATCATCAAGGCGGTCCATAGGCCGGTGTAGCCCCCCCCGACGATACACACGTCGCAGCGCGCGTCACCGGCGAGCGGCGGGCATGGTGCCTCGCCTTCGATGTCCAGGGCCTGTTGCAGCCAGAAGGGTCTCATCTATTGCATTCCTCAGGTGCGTGCGGGCTTGATCGCCATTGCAGTGTTCGGGGCCACGTCATTGGCCGCCACGAGGCTGGCCGGACGGCTGTTCCAGTGCGGCAGGAGCACAAGGGCGGAGAACAGCGCGGTGCAGGCAAAGATGATGAACACCGTGACGCTGTCGAAGTAGCCAGGCAGCAGGCCGCCGAGTACCGCGCCCACCGAGCCGCAACCGTTGACGAAGCCTGCCGCGGTAGCACCGGCCTTGGCCGTGCCGAAATCGATGGCGGCCGCGCCGCTGATCATCGAGTCAGGCCCGTACAGGGTCAGGCCCATCACGAACAGCAAGGCCACGACCAGGACCACGCTGCCGGTTTGCATGGCGCCCATGAAGCCCGCCAGCACCAGGGTCAGCAGTACCAGGCTGATCACGCAGGCGGGCATGCGCCGTGCCCCGAACAGTTTGTCGGAGGCAACGCCGATGATGATCGGCCCGAGCAGGCCCGCCAGCTCGAAGGCAGTCGGAATGATGGCGGCCCCCACCTTGCCCACCGACGGCATGTGTTCGAAGACGATCACCGGGCCCCACAGCAGAATGGCGTAGCGCGCCGGCTTGAGCATGAAGTAGGCAAGCCCCAGGGTCAGCACCGTGCGGTTGCGCAGGATCTCCTTCAACGGCGCCCAGACGCTGCACAGGTTCGAGCCCGGCGCCATGCTCTGTGGCTCGGGCTCCACCGGCTGCAGGCCGACGTCTTCGGGCTTGTTGCGCTGGAAGATGAAGAACAAGACCGCCACGCCCGCCACCACTGCGGCGCTGGAGAAAAACGCCGCGTGCCAGGTGCCGACCAGGGTATAGGCCCACCAGCCGGCGAACGGAGAAGCCACCAGGCCACCGAAGGCGTAGCACGAACTCCACAGGCCCAGCACCCGCCCGCGTTGCACCGCCGGGAAGAAGCTGCCGATGTTCTTGCACAGCCCCGCCCACCCGGTGGACTGGGCCAGACCCTGGACCAGCATGCAGGTGGCGAAGATCGGGAAAGTCGCGTAGCTGCCCATCACCACTGCCGCGGCGGCCGAGATCAGCAGGCCGCCGAGCACCACCACGCGCGGGCCGAAGCGGTCGGCCAGCATGCCCCAGGTGAACTGGCCCACGGCGTAGGCCGCCAGGTAGATCGCATCGAGGTTGGCCATGGCGGCCTTGTCGAGCATGAACGAGGGATCTTCGCCGATGCCGAGCTTGGCGACCGAGAAGGCCTTGCGGGTGAAATAGAAGGCGGCATATGCCAGCCAGGTGATTGCGAAGATCTGGACGCGCCAGCGCTTCATGGCCGCTAGGGATTGATTCATTTGACTCTGACCTCTTGCTCGAGTGTGCCGGCAGAATGTGAAAAAACGCCTGTTTTGTTGTTGTGTTGCGCACTGCATGACGAGTAGGACCGTCATTGGTCAGATGGCACGGCGGTCGGGCGTGACCGGGGAAGTGCCATGGCCTCCGGTGGTTGCTTTTGGCAACGCCGCTGGGCTGTCGAACATGGAACCAGTTGGTGACTGATAAATAAAATCGATTTATCGTATTTCACACATAAGCTCAGCTTGTTACGGAGTGGTCATGTCGGTCTCCCACGCTCAACTCAAGGCCTTTCACGCAGTTGCCGAGCAAGGCAGCTTCACCCGTGCCGCGGAAAAACTGTTCCTCACCCAGCCGGCAGTCTCCGACCAGGTGCGCAAGCTCGAGGAACGTTTCGGTGTGCTGCTGTTCCACCGCAACAAACGTTCGGTGCAACTGACCGACCTGGGCGAGCGCCTGTTGGGTGTCACCCAGCGGCTGTTCGCCTGCGAAGCCGAGGCGGTGGAGCTGCTGCAGGACTCCCGCGCCCTGCATACCGGCAGCCTGGTGCTGGCCGTGGACGCCCCGGTCCACGTACTGCCGCAGATCGCCCGGTTCTGCCAGCGCTACCCAGGTATCCAAGTGAAGATCGAAACGGGCAACACCGACGAATCCCTGGCCCGCCTGTTCAGTTACCAGGCAGACCTGGCCTTGCTCGGGCGCGATGTCGATGACGAGCGGCTGTTCTGCGTGCCCATGCGCCGCGACCCGATGGTGGCGTTCGTCTCGCGCAACCATCCCTGGGCCAGCCGCAGCTCGATCACCCTCGCCGACCTGGACGATACCCCGCTGGTGCTGCGCGAACCGGGTTCGGTGACCCGCCAGACGCTTGAGGAGGAAATGCAACGTGCCGGCCTGCGCATCCGCCCGGCGATCCAGGTCGAAGGCCGCGAGGCCGCACGGGAAGCAGTGGTGGTAGGCATTGGCGTGGGTGTGGTGTCGGCCGCCGAGTTCGGCGCCGATGCCCGGGTGTGCGCACTGCCGATCCTCGACTGCCAACGGCACCTGACCGAGACCCTGGTATGCCTGAGCGAACAGCGCACCCGGCGGGTGGTGGCGACCTTCCTGGAAATGGTGCGTGAACACCCCTGAGCCCTCATCGCTGGCAAGCCGGCTCCCACAGGTCTGGCAGTGTCTCTGATACAGCGCAGGACAAGTGGGAGCCGGTTTGCCGGCGATAGGCCAGACACAATTTCCATCGTACTGGCAAGAGACCTATGCTCAGGTAACGCTTCTTCGCGGACTCCCAGCATGCTCCCCCGCCTCGCCGCCGACGCCCTGGTCCTCCTGCACCTGGCCTTCATCCTGCTGGTGTTGTTCGGCGGCCTGCTGACGCTCAAGTGGCGCCCTGCCCTGTTCATTCACCTGCCGGCCATGGCCTGGGGCCTGGCTGTGGAATGCCTGCACCTGGGCTGCCCGTTGACTGTCTGGGAAAACCGCCTGCGTGCCGCCGCGGGCCAGGCCGGCTACCCGGGCGGCTTCATCGAGCATTACATCTGGCCGTTGATCTACCCCGCCGGGCTGACGCCGCAAATCCAGCTCCTGCTGGGCATGTTCGTACTGCTGCTGAACCTGGCTGTATATGGCTACGTGGCCTGGCGCTGGCGCCGCGCTAGCGGGTAGCGACCACGAACAACCGTGGGAACGGCAACAGCACCTTGCCATCGCTGGCAGGCGGGTAGTCCTGCTGCATCGCCTGCAGGTAGAGCTGCAGGAAATCCGCCTGCTCCCGTTCATCCAGCCGTGCCAGATACGGGCGCAGGGCCGAGCCCTTGAACCACTCCACGACCGCTTCGGCACCACCGGCCATCGGGTGATGGTAGGTCGTGCGCCACACATCTACTCGGGTGCACAGGGGGCTGAGCAGGTCGTAGTAGAACGCCGCGTTATGCCGTGGCGGCAGCGAAAAGTCGGCGAACTTGCCCGCCCATGGCCCTTGGCTGGCGATCTCGCGCAATTGCCGATGGGCCGGTTCATCGATGTTGTCCGGTGTTTGCACGGCCAGGCTCCCGCCTTCGGTCAATTGCCGCACCAGATGTGGGTACAAGGTGCCATGGTCGGGTACCCATTGCAGCGATGCGTTGGCCAGGATCAGGTCCTGCGGCTCGCTGGCTGTCCAGCTGGCGATGTCACCGATTTCGCAGCGCACCTGGGGTACGCACAGGCGCCGCCGCTGACGCGCTTTGTCGATCATGTCGGGATCGCTGTCCAGGGCCACCACCATGGCATCGGGGTGTTGGCCACGCAGCACTTCGGTGGAGTTGCCCGGGCCGCACCCAAGGTCGGTGGCGTGACGCACCGGGCGTGGCGGCACTGCGGCCAGCAGGTCGCGCACAGCGCGGGTGCGCTCGTCCTCGAACAGGGAATATTGGGTAGCGGACCACGTCATGACAGGCTCCTTCGGCAAACTGAATAGTCAGCATAAGCCATGCGTCGACCAGGCGTCGCCCTGTCCGCCTGACACAGGGCCTGGTCAATGGCGCAAGGACTTTCGTCGAGGTCGTTTTGGGGGTACCAAAGCGTCGTTGAGCGCCTACCCATAAATGATGGCCATATGTCATCATTCTGCTAAAAACAATAAGGATGGTAAGGATTTATTTTCAACTCTCAGCGCATCATGAGTGCAAATACCCGACCCGTGCCGTCTTGTCCGTGCTCTTGATGCCGCTACCGCCAAGGAAATCTCACATGCAACTACGGAATCTGAAAATCGGCATACGGGCAGCCGGCGTATTCGCCCTGTTGGGTCTTCTGGTCCTGGCCATGGGCCTGATCGCGCTTTACGAAACCCGCAAGATGGACAGCGCCACGGACGAGATCCGTGTGAACTGGCTGCCGGCAATCATCTCGCTGGGCGATATCAGCAATGGCCTGGGGCGGGCCAGGGCGCTGACCCTGCGCAGCGCTCTGGAAGAGCAACCCGCCGCGCGCAAGGTCGTCCTGGACAAGATCGTCGAGATCAACCAGAAACTTGAGAAAGACCTGAAGGTGTACGAAGGTACCATCGTCGTCGACGAAGACCGTGCCTTGTTCAACACGTTCATGCAGCTGAGCGAGCGCTACCATGGCCAGCAGCGATCCATTCGTGACGCCGTCGCCGCCGGGCAGCTCGACGACGCACGCCGGCTGATCAATGGCCCTATGGCCGAATACGCCGACAGTATGATGAAGGCACTCGGTGCGCTCATCCAGTACAACGCCCACAACGCCGAACAGTCGTCCCTGCGCAGCAGCACGGCGTCCGATGAAGCCTTCGCGCTGATCGTGGGCACCCTGGTGGTGATTCTGCTCGCCCTGGTCGCCATCGCCCTGCTGCTCACCCGCAGCATCGTCCTGCCCCTGGCCGACGCCGTGCAGGTCGCCGAACGGGTGGCCACCGGCGACCTGACCCGCGATATTCAAGTGGACGGCCGTGACGAGCCGGCACAACTGCTGCGCGCCCTGGGCCGCATGCAACAGAGCCTGCGCGAGACGCTGCGCAAGATCGCCGCCTCCTCCGACCAGCTGGCTTCTGCCTCCGAGGAGCTGCACACGGTCACCGAAGACACCAGCCGCGGGCTGCACCAGCAAAGCGCCGAAATCGACCAGGCCGCCACGGCAGTCAACCAGATGACCGCCGCCGTCGAGGAAGTGGCCAACAACGCGGTGAGCACCGCCGATGCGTCCAAGGGCGCCGACCAGACCACCCGCGACGGCCGTGACCAGGTCAACCAGGCGCTGGCGTCTATCCAACACCTGGTCAACGACGTAACCGGGACCTCCGAGGAAATCGAACAACTGGCCAGCAACGCCAACGAGATCAGCCGGGTGCTGGATGTGATCGGTGCCATCGCCGGGCAAACCAACCTGCTGGCGCTCAACGCGGCCATCGAAGCGGCCCGTGCCGGCGAGGCCGGCCGCGGGTTCGCCGTGGTGGCCGATGAAGTGCGCGCCCTCGCCCACCGTACCCAGCAGTCCACTGCGGAAATCGAGCAGATGATCAGTGGTATCCAGTCCGGCACGGAGCGCGCGGTGAGTGCCATGCACACCAGCCAGGGCCGCGCCAACGGTACGCTGGAGGTGGCCCAATCGGCTGGCCAGGCATTGGAAGTGATCGCCGAGGCCATCGCCTCGATCAACCAACGCAACCTGGTGATCGCCAGCGCCTCGGAAGAACAGGCCCAGGTGGCCCGCGAGGTGGACCGCAACCTGGTCAATATCCGCGACCTGGCCATGCAGACGTCGGCGGGAGCCAACCAGACCAGCGCCGCAGCCCAGGACCTGTCGCGGTTGGCGGTGGAGTTGAACGCGATGGTGGCTCAGTTCAAGCTGTGAGCCAGCGGGGCCGCGATGCGGCCCTATCGCTGAGCAAGCCCGCTCCCACAGAGGCGAAATCCAGCTCATTGTGGGAGCCGGCTTGCCGGCGATTGGGCTGCATGGCAGCCCCTGGTATCAGTCATTCACACGCACGGCCCGCACCACACCGCTCGGTTTCTTGCTCCGGGTCGCCAGGCAGTAATACAGCGGGCACGTCACCAGCAATCCGAACAGCCACGACAGGTCCGCCCCTTCCACCAGGTTCGAATACGGCCCGACATACAACGACGTGTTGGCGAACGGCAACTGCACCAGGATGCCGCAGGCATAGGCAATGATCGCGTGGTGGTTGAAGCGCCCATAGATGCCGCCATCGGCGCGGAAGATCGAGGCGATGTCGTACACGCCCTTCTTGATCAGGTAGAAGTCGATCAGGTTGATCGACGCCCAGGGCACCAGCACCAGCAACAGCGCCAGGATCAGCCCGATGAACTGGCCGATGAAGTCGGCCGAGGCGTTGAGCGCCACCAGCCCGCACGCTGCCAGGATCACCGTGGCCAGCACCACCCGCACCTTGACGCTTGGCGTCCACTGGGCCGCGAAGGTCTGGATGGCGGTGACGATCGACAGCACCGCACCGTACAGGTTGAGCGCGTTGTGGCTGATGATGTTGCACAGGAACAGCACCATCAGCACCGGCCCCAGCCAACCCGTCGCCTGCTCCACCGCCGCCATGGCGTCGGTGCCTTCCGGTACGCACAGCACCGCTACTGTACCGAAAGTGAAGCACAGGATGGTCCCCAGGGTGGCGCCGAAATAGGTGGCCCAGAACGGCTTGGCGATGCCCACTTCACGCGGCAAGTAGCGCGAATAGTCGGAGGTATAGGGCGAGAAGCTGATCTGCCAGATCACCCCCAGCGACACAGTGGCGATGAACCCTGACAGGTTGAACGCGCCGCGGCTGAAGAAGTCCGTCGGCAGCGCCTGGCTGAACATCATGACGAAGCCTGCCAACAGCGCCGAACCCATCACCCAGGTACCGATGCGGTTGAGGGTATGGATGAAGCGGTAGCCGATCACGCCGATGGCCGTGGCGCTCAGGGCGCCGATGACGATCGCCATGGGCATCGGCACGCCAGGGGCGATGCCATGGATCGACTTGCCCGCCAGCACGATGTTGGAAATGAAGAACCCGACATAGATCAACGCGGTGAAGAACACGATCAGCAAGGCGCCGTAACGCCCGAACTGCCCGCGACTCTGCACCATCTGCGGGATGCCCAGCTGCGGCCCCTGCGCAGAGGCCAGGGCGATGACCACGCCACCCAGCAGATGCCCCAGCACGATGGCGACCAATCCCCACACCAGGTTCAGGTGGAACACCTGGACCACCATGGCACCGGTGACGATGGGCAGCGGCGCGATGTTGGTGCTGAACCAGAGGGTGAACAGGTCACGCGCCTTCCCATGGCGCTCGGCAGGTGGAACGTAATCGACCGTGTGATTTTCGACAAACTGGTGTTGCGACGACGGTTGGGACATGGTTTTCAGCTCGAAAGGTCGTTTTTTATCTTTGTAGGAAACCGCTCGAGGCGGCCTCTCAGCTGCGCACCATATTATGGTATTCCAAACTTTTGACAACACTGCGCTGCGCTTTTTCAGCGCATCTGATCTGCCTCGCGCCCCGTCTCGAAGTTTCCGTCTGGCTGACAAACCCACTGAATTCGGGGCCTTTACCGTTTATCGCCTATGAGCCCGCAGAAAAAATTCTGCTTGCAATCGATGTCTTACGGTATACCATCAGACACATCAACGATAAAAATGCGGACCACCGCTGCTCTACCCGAGGAACACGCCATGATCGACGCAACCGTCTACAAGAACGTCCTGGGCTCCTTCCCGTCCGGCGTCACGGTCATCACCACCCTGGACGACGACGGCTCGATCGTCGGCCTCACTGCCAGTGCCTTCTCGTCCCTGTCCATGGACCCACCGCTGGTGCTGTTCTGCCCTAACTACAGCTCCGACTCCTACCCCGTGCTGATCAAGCAGAAGCGCTTCGCCATCCACCTGCTTTCCGGTGAGCAGCAGGCCGAGGCCTACGCGTTCGCCAAGAAAGGCAAGGACAAGGCCGCCGGCATCGAGTGGTCGCTGAGCGAGCTGGGCAACCCGCTTCTGGCCAACGCTACCGCGATCATCGAGTGCGAGCTGTGGCGTGAATACGAGGGCGGCGACCACGCCATCATGGTCGGCAAGGTGCATAACCTGATCGTGCCCGAGGAAGCACCACGGCCAATGGTGTATTGCCGCGGCAAGATGGCCAGCCTGCCAGCCTTCGCCTGAATCACCAGCGGGATTGCCCGCTTGTCGTGCATCAGATCTGACCGCCTGCTCCGGCAGGCGATAACAACAAGCTCCGAGGAAAACCCCCATGAAATTTTCGTTGTTCGTGCACATGGAACGTTGGGATGAGCAGGTCAGCCACCGCCAGCTGTTCGAAGACCTGACCGAACTGACCCTGATGGCCGAGCGCGGCGGTTTCAGCACTGTATGGATCGGCGAACACCACGCCATGGAATACACCATTTCGCCCAGCCCCATGCCGCTGCTCGCCTATCTGGCCGCGCGCACCGAGACCATCCGCCTGGGCGCCGGCACCATCATCGCGCCGTTCTGGAACCCGATCCGCGTGGCCGGCGAATGCGCCCTGCTCGATGTGATCAGCAACGGGCGCATGGAAGTGGGCCTGGCCCGGGGCGCCTACCAGTTCGAGTTCGACCGCATGGCCAACGGCATGCCCGCCACAGACGGCGGCAAGGCTTTGCGCGAAATGGTTCCGGCGGTACGCCAGCTGTGGCAGGGCGACTATGCCCACGAAGGCGAGGTATACAAGTTCCCGACCTCCACCAGCGTGCCCAAGCCGGTACAGCCAGGCATGCCGCCGATGTGGATTGCCGCCCGCGACCCGGACTCGCACAACTTCGCGGTCAAGCACGGCTGCAACGTCATGGTCACCCCGCTGATGAAGGGTGACGAGGAGGTCCTGGACCTGAAGAACAAATTCCAGGCAGCCCTGGACAACAACCCCGAGGTGCCTCGCCCGCAACTGATGGTGCTGCGCCACACCCATGTGCACAGCCCGGACGAACCCGAGGGCTGGAAAGTCGGCGCCCAGGCCATCTCGCGCTTCTACCGTACCTTCGATGCCTGGTTCGGCAACAAGACCACCCCGGTCAACGGCTTCCTGGAGCCCAGCCCGGAGTCGAAGTTCGCCGAGGTACCAGCGTTCGAGCTGGAGAACATCCGCAAGAACACCATGATCGGTACGCCCGAGCAGATCATCGCGCGCATCAAGTACTACCAGGAACTGGGCGTCGACGAATTCAGCTTCTGGTGTGACAACAGCCTGCCCCATGCCGAGAAGAAGAAGTCGCTGGAGCTGTTCATCAAGGAAGTGGTGCCGGCGTTCGCCTGAGTTTTGTTAGTTGGGGCGCAGCTCGCGATGCGCCGCGCGGGCTGCGCTCGATTTTCCAGGCGCAGCAAATCCCCCCAACCCGCCTTTCATCCGCCCCGCCACATAAATTTCAGGCAACCTCTTGCACTACTGATATTATGGTATACCATCAGACAACAAGAGCTGATAACCCTCACCTGGAGCCCTCCATGAGTTTCGAAATCCGCAAGATCGTCACCTACTCCGAAGAGACCCGTATCGAAGGCGGCAAGGCCACCGACAAGCCGGTGACCATGGTCGGCCTGGCCGTGGTGATCAAGAACCCATGGGCCGGTCGCGGTTTCGTCGAGGACCTCAAGCCGGAAATCCGCGCCAACTGCTCCGACCTCGGTGCGCTGATGGTCGAGCGCCTGTGCGCGGCCATCGGTGGTGCCGACAAGATCGAAGCCTATGGCAAGGCGGCCGTGGTCGGTGCCGACGGTGAGATCGAGCACGCGTCGGCCGTCATCCACACCCTGCGCTTCGGCAATCACTACCGCGAAGCTGTCCAGGCCAAGAGCTACCTGAGCTTCACCAACAAGCGCGGCGGCCCGGGCACCTCGATCCAGATTCCGATGATGCAGAAGGACGACGAAGGCCTGCGTTCGCACTACATCACCCTGGAGATGCAGATCGAAGACGCCCCGCGCGCCGACGAGATCGTCGTGGTCCTGGGCGCAGCCGACGGCGGCCGCCTGCACCCTCGCATCGGCAACCGCTACATCGACCTGGAAGAACTGGCCGCCGAGAAGGCCAACGCTCAATAACAACAACCAGACGGGCCGGGGCGTTGCGCGCAAGCACTGGCGCCACGCCCGCCCTTCGAGGAGCGCCCTCCATGATTCAGCCTGTTGCTGAACGTACACCCGCCGGGACCAGCTACCTGAGCCTCGGCCAGGGCCAGCCCGTGGTGCTGATCCACGGCGTGGGCCTTAACAAGGAAATGTGGGGCGGGCAGTTCGTCGGCCTGTCCAGCGACTACCGCGTCATCGCCTACGACATGCTTGGCCACGGCCAGAGCCCGCGCCCTGCCGCCGACACCGACCTTGCAGGCTACGCCGCACAGTTGGCCGAGTTGCTTGATCACCTGCAGATTGCGCAAGCTGCGGTCATCGGTTTTTCCATGGGCGGCCTGGTCGCCCGAGCCTTCGCCCTGCATCACCCGCAGCGCCTGGCGGCTCTGGTGGTGCTCAACAGTGTGTTCAACCGCAGCCCCGAGCAGAGCGCCGGTGTCATCGCCCGTGCCGCCCAGGCCGCCGAGCACGGCCCCGACGCCAATGCCGAAGCGGCGCTGGCGCGTTGGTTCAGCCGTGAGTACCAGGCAGCCAACCCGGCCCAGGTCGCGGCCATTCGTCAGACCCTGGCCGGCAACGACCCGCAGGGCTACCTGACCACCTATAAATTGTTTGCCACCCAGGACATGTACCGCGCCGAGGACTTGGGCAGCATCCAGGTACCGGCACTGATCGCCACCGGCGAGCACGACCTGGGCTCGACCCCGGACATGGCCCGCCAGCTGGCGGCGCGTATCCCAGGGGCACGCAGCGTGGTGCTGGCCGAGCAGCGGCACATGATGCCGGTGGAGGCGCCGCGCGAAGTCAACAAGATGCTGCTGGACTTCCTCAAGCAAGCCCGCACGTTCACCGAATCCGCCAAGGGGATAGTGGCATGACCCTCGTACGTTTCCAGATGTGCATCGACGGCCAATGGTGCGATGCGCAGAGCGCCAAGACCTTCGACAGCCTCGATCCGGCGACCGCGCGTCCTTGGGCGCAGCTGCCCGATGCCGATGAAGCCGATGTCGAGCTGGCCGTGCAGGCCGCCCAGCGTGCCTTCGAAAACCCAGCCTGGCGTGGCCTGACCGCCACTGCGCGAGGCAAGCTGCTGCGCCGCCTGGGCGACCTGATCGCCGAGAACAAGGAGCACCTGGCCCAGCTGGAGAGTCGTGACAACGGCAAGCTGATCCGCGAAACCCGCGGCCAGGTCGGCTACCTGCCCGAGTTCTTCCACTACACCGCAGGCCTTGCCGACAAGCTCGAAGGCGGCACCCTGCCCCTGGACAAGCCGGACCTGTTCGCCTACACCGTGCACGAACCCATCGGTGTGGTGGCCGGGATCATCCCTTGGAACAGCCCGCTGTACCTGACCGCGATCAAGCTGGCCCCGGCCCTCGCCGCCGGCAACACCATCGTGCTCAAGCCGTCCGAGCATGCCTCGGCGACCATCCTGGAGCTGGCGCGGCTGGCCCATGAAGCCGGCTTCCCGGCAGGTGTGGTCAACGTGGTCACAGGCTTCGGCCCTAGCACTGGTGCGGCGTTGACCCGTCACCCACTGGTGCGCAAGATCGCCTTCACCGGCGGCGCGGCAACCGCCCGCCACGTGGTGCGCAGCAGCGCCGAGAACTTCGCCAAGCTGTCGCTGGAACTGGGTGGCAAGTCGCCGAACATCATCTTCGCCGACGCCGACCTGGACAGCGCCGTCAACGGCGCCGTCGCCGGCATCTATGCCGCTTCCGGGCAAAGCTGCGTGGCAGGTTCGCGCCTGCTGGTGCAGGACGAGATCTTCGATGAGTTCGTCGCACGCCTGGTGGAGCGTGCCAAGCGCATCCGCATCGGCAACCCCCAGGATGACGCCAGCGAGATGGGCCCGATGGCCACCGCCCAACAGCTGGCCGTGGTCGAAGGCCTGGTCGCCGCGGCCAAGGCCGAGGGCGCCAAGCTGCACCTGGGCGGCAAGCGCGCCGAGGTCGAGGGTGATGGCTGGTTCTATGAGCCGACCCTGTTCGAGTGCGACAGCAATTCGATGAAGATCATGCAGGAGGAAGTGTTCGGCCCGGTGGCGGCGGTGATCCGCTTCAAGACCGAGCAAGAGGCCCTGGCCATCGCCAACGACTCGCAGTTCGGCCTCGCCGCCGGTATCTGGACCCGCGACCTGGGCCGTGCCCACCGCCTGGCCCGCGACGTGCGCTCAGGCATCATCTGGGTCAATACTTACCGCGCGGTCTCGGCCATGGCTCCGATCGGTGGCTTCAAGAACAGCGGCTATGGCCGCGAAAGCGGCATCGATTCGGTGCTCGCCTATACGGAGCTCAAGACGGTGTGGATCAACCTCTCCACCGCCCCCATGCCCGACCCGTTCGTGATGCGTTGACCGAGGGCACGAAGATGATCGAACCAGGCATCTACAAAGACGTGATGGGCTCCTTCCCGTCCGGCGTCACGGTGGTCACCACCCTGGACGCCGACGGCGCCATCGTCGGCATCACCGCCAGTGCCTTCAGCGCGCTGTCGATCGACCCGGCGCTGGTGCTGTTCTGCCCCAACTACGCCTCCGACACCTACCCGGTCCTGCGTGACAGCAAGCAGTTCGCCATCCACCTGTTGTCTGCCGACCAGACCGCCGAGGCCTATGCGTTCGCCGGCAAGGGCAAGGACAAGGCCAAAGGTGTGCAGTGGCAACTGAGCGAGCTGGGCAACCCGCTGCTGGCCAAGGCCACGGCGATCATCGAGTGCGAGCTGTGGCGCGAGTACGACGGTGGCGACCATGCGATCATCGTCGGCCAGGTGAAGAACCTGATCCTGCCCACCGAGCCGGTGACCCCGATGGTGTATCACAAGGGCAAGCTCGGCGCGCTGCCAACGCTAGGCTGAATCACGGGGCCGCGACGCGGCCCATCGCAGGCTTCGCCAGCTCCTACATGGTCGGCTGTGAGAGCCTGCGATGGGCTGCGCAGCAGCCTCACTGTTTCCGGGGGCCGCGCATCCCCCCTCACCTTCGGTTGCGGCCCCCTTTTTTCACGCAGGAGCACGGCGCATGAGCAACGAGAAATACGAAAAAGGCCTGCAGATCCGCACCCAGGTGCTGGGTGAGGACTATGTCAATCGTTCGATCCAGAACGCCGACGACTTCACCAGGCCCTTGCAGGAGCTGGTCACCGAATATTGCTGGGGCCATGTCTGGGGCCGCGAAGGCTTGTCGCTCAAAGAGCGCAGCATGATAAACTTGGCCATGATTTCCGCGCTCAACCGGCCCCACGAGCTCAAGCTGCACATCCGCGGCGCCTTGCGAAATGGCCTGAGCCGTGAACAAATTCGCGAGATCCTGCTCCAGGTCGGCATTTATTGCGGCGTACCCGCGGCGGTGGACAGCTTCCGCCTGGCCCGCGAGGCGTTCGCCGAAGCCGATGCGGAGTCAACCCGTTAACAGCGGGCTGTTCGAACCACGCAAGGAGAGCGCCCCAGGTTCGTGGTGCTCCCCTGATCGCGGCCGGGCAGCCTCATTCAGAGCGCACTCGATGAAACGCCAGCCCCTCGACGACAGCTTCAAGGTCAACCGCAACCCCGTTACCCTGCGCGAAATCGTGCTCGACAAACTGCGCGGGGCGATCATGAACTTCCACCTGCTGCCCGGCGATCGCCTGGTCGAACGCGACCTCTGCGACCGCCTCGGGGTCAGCCGCACCTCGGTCCGCGAAGCGCTGCGCCACCTCGAATCCGAGGGCCTGGTGGAGTTCGCCGACGCCAAGGGGCCGCGGGTGGCGATCATCACCCTGGAAGACGCCCGCGACATCTATGAGCTGCGCTGCGTGCTCGAAGGGCTGATCGTCCAGCTGTTCACCCTCAATGCCAAGGTCAAGGACATCCGCGCGCTGGAACGTGCCCTGGAAGTCAACCGCCAAGCCTTGGAGGAAGGCGAGCTGCAACAGGTGCTGGAGTCGGTGCAAGGGTTCTACGACGTCCTTCTGGAAGGCTCCGGCAACCAGGTCGCCGCCCAGCAGCTGCGCCAGTTGCAGGCCCGTATCAGCTACCTGCGCGCCACGTCGGTGTCCCAGGAAAACCGTCGCGGCGCCAGCAACCAGGAAATGGAAAAGATCGTCGAGGCGATCAAGAGCGGCGACCCGCAGCGTGCGCACCAGGCCTCGGTCGACCATGTACGCGCCGCCGCCAAGGTAGCCCTGGACTACCTGCGCCAGAAGCAGGAAGACAACACCAAAGTCCGCGACATCGTCGAACCCCTGCCCCTCAAAGACCCCCGCATAGGCCGCTGACCATGCCCCCCGCCCCGCGCTATTGCCCGCACTGCACAACGGAGCTCGCCCGGGGCGTTCCCAGCGGCGACACCCATGAGCGTCTGCATTGCGCCGGGTGTGGCTATGTCCACTACATCAACCCCAAGATCATCGCCGGCTGCATCATCGAGCGCGATGGCAAGTACCTGCTGTGCCAACGCGCCATCCCCCCTCGCCCCGGCACCTGGACCTTGCCGGCCGGCTTCATGGAGGCCGGCGAGACCACCGAACAGGCCGCCTTGCGCGAGGTCTGGGAAGAAAGCGGCGTACGCGGCGAGATCGTCTCGCCCTATTCGATTTTCAGCGTGCCCAAGATCAGCGAGGTGTACATCATCTTCCGCGCCATCGCCACGGAAGAGACCGGCCAGTACGGTCCCGAGACCCTCGCCTACCGCTTCTTCGCACCCGACGAGATTCCCTGGGACGAGATCTACTACCCCGCTATCCGCCAGATCCTCGAGCGCTACATCCTCGAGCGCCAGGCGGGGGTGTATGGCATCTACATGGGCAACGACGATACCGGCAAGGTGCACTTCATCCGCTGATAGGTTGCCAAATTGTAGGGCTGCGCTGCGGCCTGATCACCGGCAAGCCGGCTTCCACCTGCCTGCGCTATTTTCAGAGGCACCGTCGTACCTGTGGGAGCCGGCTTGCCGGCGATTGGGCCGGGTCAACCTGTGCGCACCTTGAACATTCGCTCGTCATAGGCGAAATCGAACACCTCGCGCACACGGACCTCGCGTACCGCCGGGTGCAGCGGGTTGACCACCAGGTTGCGCTCCAGTTGCAGCACCACCGAAGGCACGATGAGCCCCAGGTGGCTGCGCGCTTCGAGCCAGCGCGTGCCGAACAGCATGCTGGGGCTGTCGGCCGGCAGCGCATCCCAGCCGGCAGGCAGCTCGCCGGCTGCAGGCTCCAGGTACAGTGCCGGATCATCGGGCAGCTCGAAACAGGTGATCTTGAGTGGAAACTGCGGGCGACCGGCCGCATGAACGAAGGTCTCCAGCGTACAGATCGCCGGCGACAAGCCCATGTACAGCGCCGGCACGTCGATCTGGTTCCAACGCCCACCCACGATGGCCGCGCCCCTGCCGCTGAGATCATCCGCCCGGGAAGCCTTGGCGACGCGCCAGGCCAGCATCAGACGACGCCACCCCATTCCAGGGCCACCAGCGCCCGGCGTACCTGCTTGGCACCGATCTCGGTCTCGCACAGCATTACCGGGGCCATACCGCCAAGCGCATCGTTGGGCCGAGACATCCACGCCACGGCCGGCGCTTCGCCTTCAAAGACCGCCACCGCCTGATGGGTGATTTCGGCGATGCGGTCCAGGCGCTCGGAGGCCACGGCATCGAGCGGCTGGTTATCGCGCACACGGCGCTCGAGGGTCGAGATCGATGCATTGAACAGCGCCGCCAACTGTTTTTCCGGCAGGCTGAACAGGCGCTTGACCTCCTGATAAAGCTTGGCCGGCAAACCGTCGCGGATCTGTACCAGACGCTGGGCCTCGGTCAACTGATCGTGGGCCTTGGAATAGCCCCAAAACACACCGCCCGCCTCGCGGACCTCGAGCGCTGCCTTGCGCCCGCCTTCGATCGTGGCGTAACGCGCACGACGGGCAGGTGCCTTCTTGGTCGTCTCGATCATGTTCACCTCATTTGGTGATAAAAAAGCATCAAATGAAGGATACATCGACTGAAA
This sequence comes from Pseudomonas sp. FA-1, assembly GCF_056856075.1. NCBI lineage: Bacteria > Pseudomonadati > Pseudomonadota > Gammaproteobacteria > Pseudomonadales > Pseudomonadaceae > Pseudomonas > Pseudomonas sp. FA-1. The sequence goes on along the minus strand of NZ_JBWXTH010000007.1, from coordinate 288,744 downwards.
GGCCGTTGCACGGGTCTTTCTGTGCGGCGAGCGACCTTGCGTCGCGAAAGGACCGAACCCGGCCCCATGGCATTCTCAGGGCGCGACGCCCTCGACAATGATCACCTCAGCCCTCGCCACACCTTGCCGATACCCGCACGCCTCCTGGTACGCCTCGGACCGGTAGCACGCCAACGCCTGCTCGTACGAGTCGAACTCGATCACCACGCTACGCTGTGGGGTAGGCCTTCCTTCCATCGCCTCGCTGCGCCCGCCACGGGCCAGCAGGCGGCCGCCAAACGCAGCGAAGGCCGCCGGGGCGCGTTGGGTGTACTGCTGGTACTGCTCGGGGTCGGTGACATCCACGTGGGCGATCCAGTAGGCCTTCATCCATCACTCTCCTGAAAAAGGTTATTTATGTATGATGGTATACCATAAAAACCACCCTACCACAGCGAGTGTGCAACATGGCTTTCAACAGCATCGAAGAACTCCTCGAGGACTACCGGCACGGCAAGATGGTCTTGCTGGTGGACGACGAGGACCGTGAAAACGAGGGCGACCTGCTGATCGCCGCCGAGCGCTGTGACGCCCAGGCCATCAACTTCATGGCCCGCCACGCGCGCGGGTTGATCTGCCTGACCCTGACCGACGAGCATTGCCAGCGCCTGGGCCTGGAACAGATGGTGCCGGCCAATGGCAGCGTGTTCAGCACCGCCTTCACCGTGTCCATCGAGGCCGCCACAGGCGTCACCACCGGGATCTCCGCCGCCGACCGGGCCCGGACCGTGGCGGCAGCCATGGCCCCCGACGCCCGCCCCGAAGACCTGGTGCAGCCTGGCCATATCTTCCCCCTGCGCGCCCGCGAAGGCGGCGTGTTGACCCGTGCCGGGCACACCGAGGCCGGTTGCGACCTGGCCCGCCTGGCCGGCTTCGCCCCCGCCTCGGTGATCGTCGAAGTGCTCAACGACGACGGCACCATGGCCCGGCGCCCGGACTTGGAGCTGTTCGCCGAACACCACGGCATCAAGATCGGCACCATCGCCGACCTGATCCACTACCGCCTGAGCACCGAGCAGACCATCAAGCGCATCGGCGAGCGCGAACTGCCCACCGTGCATGGCACGTTCCGCCTGGTGACCTACGAAGACCGCATTGAGGGCGGCGTACACATGGCCATGGTGATGGGCGATATCCGCCGCGACCAGCCGACCTTGGTGCGAGTGCACGTGATCGACCCGCTGCGCGACCTCGTCGGCGCCGAATATGCGGGCCCCGCCACCTGGACGTTGTGGGCGGCACTGCAGAAGATCGCCGCCGAAGGCGCGGGCGTGGTGGTGATCCTGGCCAACCACGAATCCTCCCAGGCGTTGCTCGAACGTGTGCCGCACCTGACCCAGCCGGCCAAGCCGTTCCAACGTGGCCAATCGAAGGTGTACTCGGAAGTCGGCACCGGCGCACAGATTCTCCAGGACCTGGGTGTGGGCAAGCTGCGCCACCTCGGCCCGCCGTTGAAGTACGCGGGGCTTGCCGGGTATGAGCTGGAGGTGGTGCAGAGCATTCCGTTCGAGCCTGCCGGGGCCATCTGAACCTAAAGACGCCACGCTTCCCCTGTAGGAGCGGGCTTGTCCCGCGATTGGGCCAGGCAACACAACATTGTTGTGACGACTGACGCAATCGCGGGACAAGCCCGCTCCTACAGGGGAAGCGTGGCGTACTGCTGTCTGAACATACGTTTTTAGTGATGGCCGGTCGCCCTCAACCTCTTGCGAAAAGTTTGGAATACCATAATATGATATCCCGTAGACCTTGAATTCTTGGCCACCTACACTGACAACAAATGGCCAAGCGACATCGTTGGATAGCTGCTCCCCCACTACATGGCGGGCGACAGGAAGCCCGCTCGAATAACAAGATCATGAGGGCGTCAACCATGCTGTTAAGCAAACGAGTCACCGCTGTGCTGTCCGCCAGCCTGCTGTCCCTGGCCTGCCAAGCCACCCTGGCCGCCGACAGCCTGAATTTCGTCAGCTGGGGCGGCACCACCCAGGACGCCCAGAAACAGGCATGGGCCGAACCCTTCAGCGACAGCACCAAGATCAAGGTCGTGCAGGACGGGCCCACCGACTACGGCAAGCTCAAGGCCATGGTCGAGAGCGGCAACGTGCAATGGGACGTGGTCGACGTCGAAGCCGATTTCGCCCTGCGCGCCGCCAGCGAGGGCCTGCTCGAGCCCTTGGACTTCACCGCCATCCAGCGTGATCGCATCGACCCACGCTTCGTCTCCGACCATGGCGTGGGCTCGTTCTTCTTCTCCTTCGTGCTCGGCTACAACGAGGGCAAGCTCGGCGCCAACAAGCCGGTCGACTGGACGGCACTGTTCGACACCAAGACCTACCCCGGCAAACGCGCCCTGTACAAGTGGCCAAGCCCTGGTGTGCTCGAGCTGGCCCTGCTGGCCGACGGCGTACCGGCCGACAAGCTCTACCCGCTGGACCTGGACCGCGCCTTCAAGAAGCTCGACACCATCAAGAAGGACATCGTCTGGTGGGGCGGTGGCGCCCAGTCCCAGCAGTTGCTGGCCTCAGGCGAAGCCTCCCTCGGCCAGTTCTGGAACGGCCGGGTCTACGCCCTGCAGCAGGATGGCGCACCCGTGGGTGTGAGCTGGAAGCAGAACCTGGTCATGGCCGATTTCCTGGTCATCCCCAAGGGCGCCAAGAACAAGGACGCGGCCATGAAGTTCCTGGCCAATGCCAGCAGCGCCAAGGGCCAGGCCGACTTCGCCAACCTGACCGCCTACGCCCCGGTCAACCTTGACAGCATCGCCCAGCTCAAGCCCGAGCTCGCCCCGAACCTGCCGACTGCCTATGCCCAGGACCAGGTGACCCTCGACTTCGCCTACTGGGCGAAGAACGGCCAGGCCATCGCGGCCCGCTGGAATGAGTGGCTGGTCAAATGAAAGTCGCCATCAATGCCCTGCACAACGCGCAAGGTGCCCCCAGCGGCACCGGCACGCCGGGGGCGGCCGTGCGCCGTCCGACCTTGAGCCAACGCTGGCGCGGCAGCCGCAACCTGCTGCCGGCCCTGGCGTTCCTTGGCCTGTTCTTTTTCGCGCCGTTGATCGGCCTGTTGCTGCGCGGCGTGCTGGAACCGGTACCGGGGCTGGGCAACTACGAACAGCTGTTCGCCAACTCGGCCTATACGCGGGTGTTGCTCAACACTTTTTCCGTGGCCGGCCTGGTGACCGTGATCAGCGTGCTGCTGGGCTTTCCACTGGCCTGGGCGATCACCCTGGTGCCACGAGGCTGGGGCCGCTGGTTGCTGAACATCGTGCTGTTGTCGATGTGGACCAGCCTGCTGGCCCGCACCTACTCCTGGCTGGTGCTGCTGCAGGCCTCGGGGGTGATCAACAAGGTGCTGATGGCGCTCGGCATCATCGATGCGCCGCTGGAGATGGTGCACAACCTCACCGGCGTGGTGATCGGCATGAGCTACATCATGATCCCGTTCATCGTGCTGCCGCTGCAGGCGACCATGCAGGCCATCGACCCGATGGTGCTGCAAGCCGGCTCCATCTGCGGTGCCAGCCCCTGGACCAATTTCTGGAAAGTGTTCATCCCGCTGTGCCGCTCGGGGCTGTTCTCCGGTGCGCTGATGGTGTTCGTCATGTCGCTTGGTTACTACGTGACGCCCGCCCTGCTCGGCGGCGCGCAGAACATGATGTTGCCTGAATTCATCGTCCAGCAGGTGCAGTCGTTCCTCAACTGGGGCCTGGCCAGCGCCGCCGCCGCGTTGCTGGTGCTGATCACCCTGGTGCTCTTCTACTTCTACCTGAAGCTGCAGCCGGAATCCCCGGTCGGCAACGCGAGGTAAATGCCATGCTCCTGACTCCCAACGCCATGGGCCGACCGCTGCGCACTGGCCTGTACCTGACCACCGGGTTGATCGCGGCCTTCCTGCTGCTGCCGATCCTGTTCATCGTGCTGCTGTCGTTCGGCTCGTCCCAGTGGCTGGTATTCCCGCCTCCGGGCTGGACCTTCAAATGGTACGAACAGTTCTTCGCCAACCCCGAGTGGATGGACGCCGCTCTGGCCAGCCTCAAGGTCGCCGTGCTCACCACCGTGTGCGCCGTGCTGCTGGGCCTGCCCACAGCCTTCGCCCTGGTACGCGGGCGTTTCCCGGGCCGCGAGTTGCTCTATGGCCTGTTCACCCTGCCGATGATCGTGCCGCTGGTGATCATCGCCGTAGCGGTGTATGCCCTGTTCCTCAAGCTCGGCTACACCGGCACGCTGTTTTCCTTCGTGGTCAGCCACGTGATCGTCGCCCTGCCGTTCACCATCATCTCGATCATCAACTCGCTGAAGCTGTTCGACCAATCGATCGAGGACGCTGCGGTGATCTGCGGCGCCTCGCGCTTTCAGGCGATCTTCAAGGTGACCTTCCCGGCGATCCGCCCGGGGATGATCGCCGGCGGCCTGTTCGCCTTCCTGGTCTCCTGGGACGAGGTGGTGCTCAGCGTGATGATGGCCAGCCCCACCCTGCAGACCCTGCCCGTGAAGATGTGGACCACCTTGCGCCAGGACCTGACCCCGGTGATCGCCGTCGCCTCGACGTTGCTGATCGGCCTGTCGGTCCTGGTCATGGTCATCGCCGCCGCCTTGCGCCGGCGCAACGAAGTCAGCGCCTGAGCGCTCGGAGACAATAACAATGAGTGCAGTGATCAAAGATGCCGCGCCCGCCAAGACCCTGGTCAGCCTGCGCAACCTGAACAAGCACTACGGTGACTTTGCCGCCGTGGACAACATCACCCTGGACATCCAGGACGGCGAGTTCCTGACCTTCCTAGGCTCCAGCGGCTCGGGCAAGTCCACTACCTTGTCGATGCTGGCCGGCTTCGAGACCCCCAGCAGCGGCGAGATTCTGGTCGACGGCCAGTCGCTGGTGAAGGTACCGCCGCACAAACGCGACATCGGCATGGTGTTCCAGCGCTACTCGCTGTTCCCGCACCTGTCGGTACGCGACAACATCGCCTTTCCCCTGGCGATCCGCAAGCACAGCGCCGCCGAGACGGCCAAGCGGGTCGACGCCATGCTCAAGCTGGTGCAGCTCGAGCAGTTCGCCCATCGCCGCCCCGCGCAGCTTTCCGGTGGCCAGCAGCAGCGTGTGGCCATTGCCCGGGCGCTGGTGTACGAGCCACGCATCCTGCTGATGGACGAACCCCTCGGCGCCCTGGACAAGAAACTGCGCGAAGACCTGCAGGACGAGCTGCGCCAACTGCACCGGCGCCTGGGCATCACCATCGTCTACGTGACCCACGACCAGGAAGAAGCCATGCGCCTTTCCCAGCGCATCGCGATCTTCAGCCATGGCAAGATCGTCGGCCTGGGCAGCGGCTTCGACCTGTATCAGAACCCACCGAATGCCTTCGTCGCCTCGTTCCTGGGCAATTCCAACTTCCTTCGGGTCAAGGCCACCAGCAACGGCGCGGCCAGCTTCGAGGGGCAATCGTTGGCGATCCGCCTGACCGCCGGGCTGACGGTCGGCCAGGATGCGCTGATCATGGTGCGCCCGGAGAAGGCCCTGGCCCTGACGGCCGACCAGGCCACGCGCGAGGTATTGCCGGCGGGTTGGAACGAGGTCTCGGCCAAGGTGGCGGAAGTCCTGTTCCTCGGCGAAAGCCAGACCTGCCATGTGGTGACCGCAGGAGGCACGGAAATGACCGTAAAGGCCCTGTCGGCGGCGGGAATGGCGATGCAGCCTGGCGATAGCGTGAAGGTGCGCTGGGCAGTGGCCGACGCCTGCACCTACACCGAGTGGGCCGAAAGCGACTTGAACAAGGCCGCGGGCGCCCATTGATCACATCGCCCCATCGCGGGACAAGCCCGCTCCCACAGGGGCAGCGCATTTCTTGAAGCTTGCGCTGCATTTTGTGGGAGCGGGCTTGTCCCGCGATGGAGCGGTGAAAGCAACGGAAAAACCAACTGCCTACGCAGGCAACCGATACCGCTCGGCAAAGTATTGCCGGAAGAATTCCACCGCCACCCGCACCTTGGCCGAGCCGGCCAGGGGTGAGGTGTACACCGCCCAGATATCCGCTGCCTGCTGGTAACCCTCCAACACATGCACCAGGCGCCCGTCGGCGATGTTGTCGTGCACGTCCCACCATGAACGCAGCAGGATGCCCCGCCCATCCAGGCACCATTGGTGCGCCACCTCGCCATGGTTGCTCGACAACGCGCCGGTCACCCGTACGCTCTCTTCGCCATCAGGGCCCTCCAGGTGCCACACACCGAAGGGGTGGTCACGTTCCTTGATCACCAGGCAGTCATGGCTGGCCAGGTCCGCCAGGCTTTTCGGCGTACCGCGCCGTGCCAGGTACCGAGGGGCCGCGCACAGCACCCGGCGGTTGCGTGCCAGGGGCTTGGCGATCAGGTTCGGGGCGATGACGTTGCCGACCCGGATGTCCAGGTCCACTCCTTCGGCGATCAGGTCCACCAGGCGGTCGTGCACATCCAGGCGGATGTCAAGCTTCGGGTAGCGCGCCGCCAGCTCCGACAGCGCTGGCGCCACGAAGCGCCGGCCCAGACCCAGGCTGCTGGCGATACGCAGTTGCCCGGCAGGTTCGCGCTGGCCGGCATTGAGGTCGTCGTCCATACGCTGCAGGGCTTCGAAGATCTGCTGCGCCCATTGGTACACCCGCTCGCCCTCCTCGCTCACCGTCACCCGTCGGGTGGTGCGGTGCAACAGGCGTACGCCGAGGTTTTCCTCGAGCAGGCGGATGCGCTTGCTGACGAAGGCCGCAGACATCCCCCGCTCATCCGCCACCGCGGCGAAGCTGGCGCGGCGCGCCACCTGCAGGAAGATATCGAGGTCGTCCAGGTTCGGCAGATTATTCACGATTCGTGCACCAAGAATTGATGAATCACCGGATTATCTCCGGAACACGTCCTTATAGCATGGCCTGCATCCGTTACCCAGAACAGCGAGTGCGCCCCATGAGCAAGACCTTCAAAATCGCCGCCATCCCCGGAGACGGCATCGGCAACGAAGTCCTCCCCGAAGGCATCCGCGTGGTCGAAGCGGCCGCGCGCAAGCACGGCCTGAACCTTGAGATCGAATACTTCGAGTGGGCCAGCTGCGACTACTACCTGGCCCACGGCAAGATGATGCCCGACGACTGGTTCGAGCAGCTCAAGGGCTTCGACGCCCTGTACTTCGGCGCTGTCGGCTGGCCGGACAAGGTACCTGACCATATCTCCCTGTGGGGCTCGCTGCTCAAGTTCCGCCGCGACTTCGACCAGTACGTGAACATCCGCCCGGTGCGCCTGTTCCCTGGCGTACCCTGCCCGCTGGCAAACAAGGCCCCTGGCGACATCGACTTCGTGGTGATTCGCGAAAACACCGAGGGCGAGTACTCGTCCCTGGGCGGCCGTATGTTCGAGAACACCGAGAACGAGTTCGTGCTGCAGGAGTCGGTGTTCACCCGCCGCGGTGTCGACCGCATCCTCAAGTACGCCTTCGACGTGGCCCAGACTCGCGAACGCAAGCACGTGACCTCGGCGACCAAGTCCAACGGCATGGCCGTGAGCATGCCTTACTGGGACGAACGCACCGCCGCGATGGCCGCACACTACCCAGAGATCAGCTGGGACAAGCAGCACATCGACATCCTCTGCGCCCGCTTCGTGCTGCAACCGGAGCGCTTCGACGTGGTGGTCGCCTCCAACCTGTTCGGCGACATCCTCTCCGACCTGGGCCCAGCCTGCGCCGGCACCATCGGCATCGCGCCGTCGGCCAACCTCAACCCCGAGCGCAAGTTCCCGTCGCTGTTCGAACCGGTCCATGGTTCGGCACCGGACATCTACGGCAAGAACATCGCCAACCCGATCGCCATGATCTGGTCCGGCGCACTGATGCTCGAGTTCCTCGGCAAGGACGGCGACGACACCCGCTACCAGGCCGCCCACGACGACATCCTCAAGGCCATCGAGACAGTCATCGCCAACGGCGACACCACCCGCGACATGGGCGGCAGCCGTTCGACAAAGGAAGTAGGTCAGGCCATTGCCGAACTGCTGGGCGCTTAATCGATAAACCTGGGCCGACTGTCAAGATTGTCAGACAGTCGGCTTGCAGTACGTGACAATTCAATGCACACTTCGTTAACCAAAAGATATGCGTTAACTTTTGGTTAACGAATGAGGAAAAAGCTATACCTGACAAGGATTTCCCAAGCGCTTAGCATTCCAAACGCTCCAGGAGACAATTGATGTCCCACAAGAATAAAAAGATTGATGTATTCCTGATCACTGTGAGCCTGATCGCCGTACTGCTCACCGTCATCGGCCTTGCTGCCTTCCCCGTGCAATCGGAAAGCATGGCCAACCAGTTGTTCGAACTGTCCACCCGTACCTTCGGCACCAGCGTCCAGGTGCTGGTCTTCGGCAGCTCCCTGGCCGTGCTGTACCTGGCGTTCAGCAAGTACGGCAATATCCGCCTGGGCGCCGGCAAGCCCGAATATTCCACCGCGACCTGGGTGTTCATGTTCATCTGCGCCGGCATGGGTTCCTCGACCCTGTACTGGGGCGTCATGGAATGGGCTTACTACTACCAGACGCCCGGCCTGAACATCGCGCCGATGTCGGCCCAGGCGCTGGAATACAGCGTCAGCTACTCCTTCTTCCATTGGGGCATCAGCGCCTGGTCGATCTATGCCCTGGCGTCCCTTGCCATGGCCTACCACTTCCATGTACGCAAGAAGAGCGGCCTGAACCTGGCCTCGATCATCGAGGCAGTCACCGGCTTCAAGGCCACCGGCCCCATCGGCCGCACCGTGGACCTGATCTTCCTGTTGACCATGATGGGCGCGCTGACCGTTTCCCTGGCGCTGACCGCCTCCACCCTGACCCGCGGCCTGTCGGACCTTGCCGGCACCCCCAATACCTTCACCGTGCAACTGATGGTGATCGGTGCGGTGGCGCTGCTGTTCTCGCTCAGCTCCTACATCGGTATCGACGGCGGCCTGCAACGCCTGTCGAAGATGGTCTGCGTGGGCGCCCTGCTGTTCGCCGTGGTAGTGCTGCTGGTCGGCCCGACCCAGTTCACCGTCAACAACACCGCCAATGCCATTGGCCTGATGATCCAGCAATACGTACACATGAGCCTGTTCACCGACCCTGCCGGCGATGGTGCCTTCACCCGTAACTGGACCGTTTTCTACTGGCTGTGGTGGGTGTCCTATGCACCGGGCGTGGCCATGTTCGTCGCCCGCGTGTCGCGCGGCCGGCAGATCAAGGAAGTGGTGTTCGCCCTGCTGATGGGTGGCAGCTTCGGGTGCTGGTTCTTCTTCGGCGCCCTGGAAAGCTACAGCATGCACCAATTCATCAATGGCCAGATCGATGTACCGAAGTTGCTCAGCACCGTCGGTGGCGAAGCAGCGGTGACCGACCTGTTGCTGGCCTTGCCATGGGGCACGCTGTTCCTGGCGGTGTACCTGTTCATCATGGCGGTGTTCTGCGCCTCGCACATGGACGCGGCGGCCTATGCTGTGGCGGCTACCAGCACCCGCAATCTGCGCGAAGGCGAGGACCCGAGCCCGACCCTGCGCCTGTTCTGGTGCATCGTGCTGACCCTGGTGCCGCTGGCCATGCTGTTCGCCAAGGCATCGTTGTCGACCATGAAGACCGCGGTGGTGCTCACCGCCATCCCCTTCATGCTGATCCTGCTGGTGAAGATCTACGGCTTCTTCAAGTGGCTGGCCGCCGACTACGGCCAGGTTCCGGCCTACCGGATCGAGGAAGAGGCCGCGCGCCTGGCTGGCGAGGAGCCGGCCGAGCAAGCACCACGCAGCACCGCTGCCGTGCATTAAGGGAAGTACCGCCCCCTATCGCCGGCAAGCCGGCTCCCACAGGGCCTCGGCACCCGCCACTCCTGTGGGAAGCAGGTGTCCTGTGGAAACTGGCTTGCCAGCGATAGGGTCAGTGCAGGCAAGACGTCGTTGCCCATAAAGCAGCCTGCAAGTTCCAAATTTTTTTGCCCGAACTGTTAACTAACAGATACGCGTTAACCAATAAGTAAAACCGAGATAGAGCCATGAACGATTTCAAACGCCTGCCCGCCGATTTCTGCGCCAACCCTGAAGTAGCCTTCACCCTTCCGGCCAATTTCTACACCCAGGCCGCGGTGTTCGAGCACGAGAAGGAGGCGATCTTCGCCAAGAGCTGGATCTGCGTCGGTCACCGCAGCGAAGTCGCTGAAAAGAACGCCTACATCACCCGTGAGGTGATCGGTGAAAGCATCATCGTCGTGCGTGGTCGCGATGACGTGCTGCGGGCCTTCTACAACGTCTGCCCGCACCGTGGCCACCAGTTGCTCGAAGGCAGCGGCAAGGCCAAGAACGTGATCACCTGCCCATACCACGCCTGGACCTTCAAACTCGACGGCGAACTGGCGCACGCCCGCAACTGCGAGAACGTCGCCAACTTCGACAAGGAAAACTCCACCCTGGTGCAGCTGCGCGTCGAAGAGTACGCAGGCTTCATCTTCATCAACATGGACATGGACGCCGGCAGCGTCGAAGACCAGCTGCCAGGCCTGCAGAAGCGCATGCGCGAAGCCTGCGGCGTGATCGACGACCTGCACCTGGCCGCGCGCTTCGTCAGCGACACCCCGGCCAACTGGAAGTCGATCGTCGACAACTACCTGGAGTGCTACCACTGCGCCCCGGCCCACCCAGGCTTCTCCGACTCGGTGGACGTCGGCCAGTACAACCACAGCCTGCATGGCAACTGGACCCTGCAGTACGGCCTGGCCAAGCCTTCGGAGCAGTCGTTCAAGTTCGACGAGTCGGTCAAGGACCCGTCCTTCGCCGGCTTCTGGGCTTGGCCGTGCACCATGTTCAACGTGCCGCCAGGGGCGAATTTCATGACCGTGATCTATGAATTCCCGGTCGATGCCGAAACCACCCTGCAACACTATGACATCTACTTCCTGAACAAGGACCTCACCGAAGAGCAGCTCAAGCTGATCGACTGGTACCGCGAAGTCTTCCGCCCGGAAGACCTGCGCCTGGTGGAAAGCGTTCAGAAGGGCCTCAAATCCCGCGGCTACCGCGGCCAGGGCCGGATCATGGTCGACCAGCAGCGCAGCGGTGTGAGCGAACACGGTATCGCCCACTTCCACAACCTGATTGCCGTCGCCCACCTGGACTGATGCACCCGGCCGCCGGCCCAACGGGCGGCGGCCTTCGGAGAGCCTTGCGTGAAACTTCAAGACAACAAGCTGTTCCGCCAGCAGGCCTATATCGCCGGGCGCTGGTGCGATGCCGACGGCCAGCAGACCCTGGCGGTCAACGACCCGGCCAGTGGCGAGCTGCTCGGCCATGTACCGCTGATGGGCGCCGCCGAAGCCGTGCGCGCCATCGAAGCGGCCGAGGCGGCCCTGGCCGACTGGCGTGGCCGTACGGCCAAGGAACGGGCGAACATTCTGCGCCGCTGGTACGAATTGCTGCTCGAGCACGAGCAGGACCTCGCCCTGCTGATGACCCGCGAACAGGGCAAGCCGTTGCATGAGGCTCTGGGCGAGATCCGCTACGCCGCCTCCTTCGTCGAGTGGTTCGCCGAAGAAGGCAAGCGCGTCTATGGCGATGTGATCCCAAGCCCTGCCAACGACAAGCGCTTGCTGGTGATCAAGCAAGGCATCGGCGTGTGCACCGCGATCACCCCATGGAACTTCCCGGCGGCGATGATCACCCGCAAGGTCGCCCCGGCCCTGGCCGCCGGATGCACCATCGTGGTCAAGCCGGCCAACGAAACCCCGTTCAGTGCCCTGGCCCTGGTCGAGCTGGCCGAGCGCGCCGGCATCCCGGCCGGCGTGTTCAGCGTGGTCACCGGCGATGCCCCTGCCATCGGCGCGCAATTCACCGGCCACCCGAGCGTGCGCAAGCTCAGCTTCACCGGCTCCACGCCGGTGGGCCGCCTGCTCATGGGCCAATGCGCAGAAACCATCAAGAAGGTCAGCCTGGAGCTGGGCGGCAATGCGCCGTTCATCGTCTTCGATGACGCCGACATCGACGCTGCGGTCGACGGCGCGCTGATCGCCAAGTACCGCAACGCCGGGCAGACCTGCGTGTGCGTCAACCGTTTCTATGTGCACGACAGCGTCTACGAGCGTTTCGCCCAGCGCTTCGTCGAGCGCGTGCGCGCCCTGGCGGTCGGCCACGGCAATGCCGAAGGCACGCAGATCGGCCCGCTGATCAGCGACAAGGCCGTGGCCAAGGTGCGCAGCCTGATCGACGACGCCGTTGGCAAAGGTGCCAGCGTGCTGCTCGGTGGCAAGGCCCACGGGCTGGGCGGGCAGTTCTTCGAGCCGACCGTGCTGGCCGACATCGCCCCCGGCATGGAGCTGCTGCAGGAAGAGATCTTCGGCCCGGTGGCCGCGCTGGTGCGCTTCACCACCGACGACGAAGTGATCGCGCTGGCCAACGCCACCCAATATGGCCTGGCGGCGTACTTCTACAGCCGCGACCTGGCCCGCGTGTTCCGCGTGGCCGAGCGCCTGGAGTACGGCATGGTCGGCATCAACACCGGGCTGATCTCCAACGAGGTCGCACCCTTCGGTGGCGTCAAGCAATCGGGCCTGGGCCGCGAAGGCTCCAAGTACGGCATCGAGGACTATCTGGAAATCAAGTACCTGTGCCTCGCCGTTTGAGCGGGCCAGTATCCGTGCCACGCGGCAGGGCCTGCCGCGTGCGCTGCAAGTCGAGGTGAACCATGGCCAAGCAATACGAAATGTTCAAGGTGCGAGTCACCGACGTGGAACAGGCCACGCCGCTGATCAAGCGCTTCACCCTGGCCCGCGAAGACGGCACCGCCCTGCCCGCCTTCACCGGCGGCAGCCACGTCATCGTGCAGATGCAGTCGGCCTGCGGCAACCAGTTCAGCAACGCCTATTCGCTGATGAGCGACCCGCGCGACCTCTCCCGCTACCAGATCGGTGTGCGCTTGGAGGAGCAGTCCAAGGGCGGCTCGGCGTTCATGCACAACCAGGTCGAGGTGGGCAGCGAGCTGACTATCTCCACCCCCAACAATCTGTTCGCCCTCGACCCGTCGGCTGGCCGCCATGTGCTGATCGCCGGCGGCATCGGCATCACCCCGTTCCTGGCGCAGTTGCATGAACTCGAAGGCAGCGATACCCCCTACGAACTGCACTACGCCTTCCGCGCGCCGGAACATGGTGCCTTCCAGGCTGACCTGGAAAACGGTCCCCATGCGCCAAGCACCCGTTTCTACATCGACAGCCTGGACTGTAAGCTGGACCTGGCCGGCCTATGTACGGGCCTGGCCGATAATGCGCACCTGTACGTGTGCGGGCCCAAGCCGCTGATCGATGCGGTGATCGCCACTGCCGCCGCCGCAGGCATCCACGAATCGCGCGTACACTGGGAACAGTTCGCCGCTGCAGCACCTGCCGCCGGTGCCGCCTTCACCGTGGTACTGGCCAAGTCCGGCACGGAACTCCAGGTCGAGGAAGGCATGACCATCCTCCAGGCCATCGAGAAGTCCAAGGCTGCCAAGGTCGAATGCCTGTGCCGTGAAGGCGTATGCGGCACCTGCGAGACGGCCATTCTCGAAGGCGAGGCCGAGCATTTCGACCAGTATCTGAGCGATGAGGAAAAAGCCTCGCAGCAAACCATGATGCTGTGCGTGTCCCGCGCCCGCAGCGCCCGCCTGGTGCTCGACCTGTAACACCAACTGCGCCGGTGCTCGCCTACGGGCCGGCACCGCGCGCAGTGGTCTAGGCTGTACCTCTTGACCACAAGGAAAAGAGGCCCAAGCCCATGCTTTTGTCACGCCCGCCCTATGCCATGGCCCTGGCGCTGTGCATCGCCTGCTCCCCGGCGCTCGCCGCCGAATCCTCCCCCCAGTACCTGCTCACGCAGGCCCAGGCCGAGCAACCGGCCTACCTCGCCACCCTCAAGACCCTGGTGTCGGTCGATACCGGTACCGGTACGCAAGCCGGCCTGGCCCAGATCGGCGCCGAACTGGCCAAGCGCCTGAAGGCGCTAGGTGCCGAGGTGCACACCAGCCCGGCCAAGCCGTCGGTGGGCGACAACATCGTCGGGACGTTCAAAGGCAACGGCAGCAAGGATTTTCTGCTGATGGTGCACTACGACACGGTGTTCGGCCCAGGCACCGTGGCCAAGCGACCGTTCCGGGTGGAAGGCGAGCGCGCCTATGGCCCGGGCGTCGCCGATGCCAAGGGCGGCGTGGCGATGATCCTGCATGCGCTCAAGCTGCTGCAGGACCAGCAGTTCAAGGGCTATCGCACCCTCACCGTGCTGTTCAACCCGGACGAGGAAATGGGCTCGGCAGGCTCGAAACAGCTCATCGCACAGCTCGCCCGCGAGCATGACTATGTCTTTTCCTACGAGCCGCCAGACAAAGACGCGGTGACCGTCGCCACCAACGGCATCAACCGCCTCAAGCTCGAAGTGAAAGGGCGCTCCTCGCATGCCGGCTCCGCCCCCGAGCAAGGTCGCAACGCCTTGACCGAACTGGCTCACCAGCTCCTCCAGCTCAAGGAGCTGGGCGATGCCAGCAAAGGCACCACAGTGAACTGGACCCTGGCCAAGGCTGGCGAGAAAGCCAACATCATCCCGGCCCTGGCGAGCGCGGAAGCGGACATGCGCTATTCGGACCTCAGCGAAACCGAGCGGGTGGCGGCCGATGCCAAGCGTATCGCACAAAAACACCTGGTCGAGGACACCCAGGCCACCGTGACCCTGGAAAAAGGCCGCCCGCCCCTGGCCCGCAACGAAGGCTCCCGCCAGTTGGCCGAAACGGCCCGGGAGCTGTATAGCCAGATCGACCACACCCTCGAACCCATCGCCATGCGCTTCGGCACCGACGCCGGCTATGCCTATGTGCCCGGCAGCGCCAAGCCGGCGGTGCTGGAGACCATGGGCGTGGTCGGTGCCGGGTTGCACGCCGAGGACGAATACATCGAGCTCGCCAGCATCGCCCCACGGCTGTACCTGACAGTGGCGATGATCCGGCGCCTGGCGCAGTGAGGGGCGTTGCCTAGCCGCCCAATCGCCGGCAAGCCGGCGCCCACCGGGGCCAGCGCTGCTTCAGAGCACCGCCGTACCTGTGGGCGCTGGCTTGCCAGCGATAGGGCCGGTACAGCCATGACAAGAACAAATCGGCGAACAACACATGAACATCCTCTACGACGACCGCCTCGATGGCCCGTTGCCCACGGTCGACAAGGCCCAACTGCTGGCCGAACTGCACAACACCCTGCCGGACCTTCAGGTCCTCCACCGCACCGAAGACCTCAAACCCTACGAGTGCGACGGTCTCTCGGCCTACCGCACCGTCCCGCTGCTGGTGGTACTGCCCGAGCGCATCGAACAGGTCCAGGCCCTGCTGCGCCTGTGCCACCGGCGCGGCGTCCCCGTGGTGGCGCGCGGCGCCGGCACGGGGCTGTCCGGCGGGGCCTTGCCCTTGGCGCAAGGCATCCTGCTGGTGATGGCGCGCTTCAATCGCATCCTCGAGGTCAACCCGCAAGGCCGCTACGCCAGGGTCCAGCCCGGTGTGCGCAACCTGGCCATTTCCCAGGCCGCCGCCCTACATGGCCTGTACTACGCGCCAGACCCCTCGTCGCAGATCGCCTGCTCGATCGGCGGTAACGTCGCGGAAAACGCCGGTGGCGTGCATTGCCTGAAATACGGCCTGACAGTCCATAACCTGCTCAAGGTCGACATCCTCACCCTCGAAGGCGAACATCTGACCCTGGGCAGCGACGCCCTGGACAGCCCCGGCTTCGACCTGCTGGCCCTGTTCACCGGCTCGGAGGGCATGCTCGGCATCGTCATCGAAGTCACCGTCAAGCTGTTGCCCAAACCCCAGGTGGCGCGGGTGCTGCTGGCCAGCTTCGACAAGGTCGAGGACGCCGGCCGCGCAGTGGCCGGCATCCTCGACGCCGGCATCATCCCCGCAGGCTTGGAAATGATGGACAATCTGGCGATCCGCGCCGCCGAGGACTTCATCCACGCAGGCTACCCGGTGGAAGCCGCGGCCATTCTGTTATGCGAACTGGACGGCGTCGAAGCCGACGTGCAGGACGATTGCCAACGGGTCGATGCCGTGCTGCGCCAGGCCGGTGCCCGTGACGTGCGCCTGGCCTGCGACGAGGCCGAACGCGCACGTTTCTGGGCCGGGCGCAAGAACGCCTTCCCTGCGGTAGGGCGTATCTCGCCTGACTACTACTGCATGGACGGCACCATCCCCCGTCGAGAACTGCCCAGGGTGCTCGAGGGCATCGCCGCATTGTCCGAGGCCTATGGCCTGCGGGTGGCCAACGTGTTCCATGCCGGCGACGGCAACATGCACCCGTTGATCCTGTTCGATGCCAACCTGCCCGGCGAGCTGGAGCGCGCCGAAGCGCTCGGTGGCAAGATCCTGGAGCTGTGCGTGGCGGTGGGCGGCAGCATCACCGGCGAGCACGGTGTCGGACGCGAGAAGATCAACCAGATGTGCGTGCAATTCAATGACGACGAAATCACCCTGTTCCATGCGGTGAAGGCGGCATTCGACCCCAACGGCTTGCTCAACCCAGGCAAGAACATCCCCACCCTGCACCGCTGCGCCGAATTCGGTGCGATGCACGTGCATCACGGGCAACTGCCCTTCCCCGACCTGGAGCGCTTCTGATGGACCAGGATCGTGACCTGAGCGAAAGCCTGCTGGAGCAGGTCAACCAGGCCCTGGCGATGGACACCCCGTTGCGCATCCAGGGGAGCAACAGCAAGGCCATGCTCGGCCGCCCGGTCGCCGGGGAGATACTCGACACCCGCGGGCACCGCGGCATCGTCCATTACGACCCTACCGAACTGGTGATCAGCGCCCGCACCGGCACGCCATTGCGTCAGATCGAAGCAGCGCTGCACGAAGCTGGGCAGATGCTGCCGTGCGAGCCCCCTCACCTGGGCCCCGACGCCACCCTGGGTGGAATGGTCGCGGCAGGCTTGTCGGGCCCTCGTCGGCCCTGGGCCGGTTCGGTACGGGACTATGTGCTGGGCACCCGGGTGATCACCGGCCATGGCAAACTGCTGCGCTTTGGTGGCGAGGTGATGAAGAACGTCGCTGGCTATGATGTGTCCCGGCTGTTGGCGGGAAGTTTCGGTTGCCTGGGCCTGCTGACCGAGGTGTCGTTGAAGGTGCTGCCGCGACCCCGTCAGTGCCTGAGCCTGCGCCTGCAGATGACGGTACACCAGGCCCTGGCCGAGTTGGCCGAATGGGGCCAGCAGCCGCTGCCGATCAGTGCCGCCTGCCACGACGGCCAGGCACTCTACCTGCGCCTGGAGGGGGGTGAAGGGTCGGTGCTGTCGGCAAGCCAGCGCTTGGGAGGCGAGACGGTTGCGAGCCAGTTCTGGACAGACCTGCGCGAGCAGCGGCTGCCGTTCTTCGACCACCCCACCCCGTTGTGGCGGCTATCGCTGCCGACCATCACCGACGAACTCGACCTGCCTGGCCTGCAGTTGATCGATTGGGGCGGCGCGCAGCGCTGGTTGAAATCTTCGGCCCCCGCGACGCTGATCCGCGAGCAGGTCGCCAAGGTCGGCGGCCATGCCACTGCCTACGCCCCCGGCGACGACAGCATGTCGCCCTTGCCCCCGGCCTTGATGCGCTACCACCGCGCCCTCAAGCACCAACTCGACCCCCAGGGGATCTTCAACCCAGGGCGCCTGTACCCGGACCTGTGAGGCGAAACCATGCAAACCAACCTGAGCGATGCCGCCAAGCGCCTGGCCCGTGCCGACGAAGCCGAGCGCATCCTGCGCAGTTGCGTGCACTGTGGCTTCTGCACCGCGACCTGCCCCACCTACCAGTTGCTGGGCGACGAGCTGGACGGGCCACGCGGGCGCATCTACCTGATCAAGCAAGTGCTCGAAGGCATGCCGGCCAGCGCCAGCACACAGTTGCACCTGGACCGCTGTCTGAGCTGTCGCAACTGCGAAACCACCTGCCCTTCGGGCGTGAGGTACCACGACCTGCTGGACATCGGCCGCTCCGTGGTGGAGCAACAGGCCGCGCGCCCCTTGGGCGAACGCCTGCTGCGCCAGGGCCTGCGTGCCGTGGTACCGCGTCCTGCGCTGTTCGCAGCGCTCGTTCGCGCTGGGCAGGCTCTGCGCCCACTGCTACCAGCAACGGTCGAGGCAAAGTTGCCGAGCCAGGTGCCCCACCCCGGTGAACGACCGGCACCGCGCCATGCCCGCCGCGTATTGCTGCTCGAAGGCTGCGTTCAGCCGACCTTGTCACCCAACACCAATGCCGCCGCGGCACGCCTGCTGGACCGCCTGGGCATCAGTGTCGAGCCGGCCCGGGACGCCGGTTGCTGCGGCGCCGTGGATTATCACCTCAATGCCCAGGCACGAGGGCTGGCACGTGCCCGCCGCAACATCGACGCCTGGTGGCCGGCGATCGAAGCCGGTGTCGAGGCGATCGTGCAGACGGCCAGCGGCTGCGGGGCGTTCGTCCGCGATTACGGCCACTTGCTGGAAAACGACCCACGCTACGCCGCCAAGGCTGCCCGGGTCAGTGCCCTGGCCCGGGACCTGGTGGAAGTGATACAGGCCGAGCCGGTCGAGCGCCTGGGCGTGTGCGCCGAACAGCGTCTGGCCTTCCATTGCCCCTGCACGCTCCAGCATGCCCTGAAGCTCGGCGGCGCGGTGGAGCAGTTGCTGACCCGCCTGGGCTTCACCGTGACGCCGGTTCCCGACGGCCACCTGTGTTGCGGCTCGGCAGGGACCTATTCGCTGACCCAGCCCACCCTGGCGCGCCAGCTGCGAGACGAGCGCCTCACAGCCCTGGAAAGCGGCCACCCCGAGGTCATCGCCACCGCCAACATCGGCTGCCAGGCACACCTGGGCAGTGCCGGGCGCACACAGGTGCGCCATTGGATCGAAATCGTCGAGGCTGCCCTTTGAACGACCGCCCAGTCCCGCCATGTCAGCGTGAGGCAGTCCTTTGGGAGCAGAACGGGAGTAGACCGGCCTCTTGCACCCAGGCCCGCAAAACCCGAAGCTTCGATCATCCTGCACTCCGGACACCCCTATGGAACTGCACATCCGCCTGCAAGGCCGCAAAGGCCTGGCCGACCAGCTCTACCAACAGTTACGTGCCGGCATCGACAGCGGCCACCTGGCCGCCGGCACCCAGTTGCCCCCCACCCGCTTGCTCGCCGAACAGCTGGGCGTGTCACGCAAGACCGTGGCCGAAGCCTATTCGCGCCTGACCTACGACAACCTGCTCAGCGGCGTGGTCGGCCGCGGTACCTTCATCACCCCGCGCAAGCCGTTGCAGGCCAGCGACGCCCAGCCCATCCCCCTGGCTGCCGCCGATACGCTGCAACACTGGCAGCAGCGCGCCACGGTGCTGGCCGGGCAGGCCCAGGATGCGCCCTCGCGCCATGACTTCGTCGGCGGCGCCTCGAGCAAGGCGCAGTTCCCCTTCGACCAGTGGCGCAGCTGCCTGCAATACGCCCTGCGGCGCAGCCAACGTCACCCCCAGCGGCACTTCCCCGCCCAGGGCCTGCCGGAATTGCGCGAAGCCATCGCCCACCACATCGCCTTCGCCCGGGGCGTGCACTGCAGTGCAGCGGATGTACTGGTGTGCAACGGCGCCCAACAGGCCCTGGACCTGATCGCCCGGGTGCTGATCGAACCAGGCTGCCAGGTGGCCATGGAGGACCCCGGCTACCCCCCGGCGCGCCAGCTGTTCCTGGCCTTGGGCGCGCACGTGCAAGCGGTGCCGGTGGACGATGAAGGCATGTGCGTGGAAGAGATCGCCGATGGCACGCGGCTGATCTACGTGACGCCCTCGCACCAGTTTCCTTTGGGCATGCCCATGAGCGAGCGGCGCCGCACCGCCTTGCTGGCCCGCGCGGCCGAGCTTGGGGCCCTGATCATCGAAGACGACTACGACTGTGAATTCCGCTACCAGGGGCCTGCCAGCGATGCCTTGCAGCGGCTCGACCGACACGGCCTGGTGGCGTATGTCGGAACCTTCTCCAAGACCTTGCTACCGGAGCTGCGCCTGGGCTATGCCGTGCTGCCGCCAAGCGTGTTGCGAGCGGCCTGTGCAGCCAAGCACCTGACCGACTGGCACAGCCCGCCGCTGCAGCAATGGGCATTGGCGCGTTTCATCAGCGAGGGGCACCTGAATAAACACATCCGCCGCTGCCATGAGGTGTACAGCGCCCGTCGCGAACGGATCCTGGCACGCCTGGGCAGCGACCTGGCGCCCTGGCTGACCGCGGTGCCGGCCAACGCAGGCTTTCACCTCAGTGCGCTGGCAAGGCCCGGGGTAGACGTGGAGCTGCTGGTAACCCTGGCGCGCAAGGTCGAAGTGGGTCTCTATTCACTGGCCCCGTTCTTCAGCGAAGCCCCGGTGCGCCCGGGGCTGCTGTTCGGCTTCGGGGCCATTGAACTGCTGGACATCGACCCGGCGCTGGACCGTGTCCGCGATACCTTGCAGGGCCTCAGCTGACCGTCGCCTGCACCGTTTGCCCAGGGCGGGCAATGGCGCTGGCATAGCCCCGAGGGACGAAGCGCACGGTCACCAGCAACATCGCTACCACGGTGATGGCCAGCAATGTCCAGGAGGCCTGGAAGTCCCCGGTCACATCACGCAGCCAACCGGTGATGTACGGCACGACACCGGTGATGATGAAACCGATGCCCTGGACGAACGCTGCCAGGCTGCCCGCTTGCGCGGGGTCCTTCTTCAGGTGCTCGAGGGTCAAGGTCAGGCTCAGGCTGAAGCACGCTCCCAGGCCAAGGCCGATCATCGCCACCCAGACGCCCATGGCCAGGGTCGGTGCCAGCAGCAGGCCAAGGAAGCCCAGCAACTGGATCGACAACGCCAGCCACAGCCCTGGGCGACGGTCCGCCAGGCTACGTAGCAACAGCGGCAGGCCCAGGGCGCCGGTGACCTGAAAGATGGTCATCAGGCCCACCAGCTCACCACCGCCTTGGGCGGTGCCGCCATGCTCGATATGGTAGGCCGGCAACCAGGCCACCATGCTGGTGTAGCCACCGTTGATCAGGCCGAAGTAGCTGGCCAGTAGCCAGGCCCGACGGTTGCCGAACCAATGCCCACCGCCGCCGCCGGCCAGCTTCGGCGTGTTGTGCCGTGGCCTGAGCACCAGCCAGGCCAGCACCGCCAACACAGCGGGCAGTGCCCAGACGCCCAGGCCGGCCTGCCAGCGGCCACTGGCCTCGCTGATCGAAGGCCCGAGCACCGCGGCCAGGCCGCCTCCACTCATCAAGGCTGCCGAATACAAGCCCATGGTGGTCGCCAAGCGCGTGGGGAACCAACGGTTGACCAGGCCCGGCATCATGCCCTGGACGACAGCTACCCCCAGCCCGGCCAACACCGCACTGGCGATCAGCGCCCAGGCGCTGTCGAGCTGCAGGCGCCACAGGCACGCCAGGGCGATCGCCACCAGCCCCATGAGCATGCCGCCATGCTCGCTCAGCCAGCGGCGCAACCACGGTTGCAGCAAGGGGATCAGGCCCATGCACAGCACCGGCAGCGCCGTCAGCAGGGCAGCCTGCTGGTAGCCAAGGCCGGTACTGGCGCGCATGGGTTCCAGCAGCGGGCCGATACTGGTGAGGATCGGCCGCAGGTTCAGTGCCAACAGCAGCACCAACAACAGGTTCAGTGCGCCTCTCATGCCTGGTGCGCCTGCTTCCATTGAAGGTACAGGTCGGTCTCGCCGGCAGGCTTGAGCGGCTTCAGGGGCAGGCTCTGCTGCTGAGGCGGGCGCGCCATCTGTGCGTATACGGCCGCCGTGGACAGGCCGTAGGGCTCGCCTTCGTCGTTGTCATAGGCGAACCAGGCCCGTTCGATGCCGCACAGGTGCATGGCGGCCAGGCACATCGGGCATGGGTGGCCGCTGGCATAGATCTCGGCGCCCTCCAGGCGGGGTTGACCCAGGGCCTGGGCAGCCTTGCGGATCGCCTGCATTTCGGCGTGGGTGGTCGGGTCCTGGGTGCTGTGGATCTCATTGACGGCACGTGCCAGCACCTTGCCTTGGTACACCAGCACGGCACCGAACGGGCGACCGCCGGCCTGGATGTTGGCGCGGGCCAGGTCGAGGGCTTCGCGCATGAAACGTTCATCGGACATCGTTGGACTCTCCGGGTGCAAGACCCGGTCATTATCCCGCCTTGGCCAAGCGCGCCAAAATGAAGAGATTGGATGCAGTTCAGTGGCCACCTGAATGGATCGATTGGTCCCCTGGCAAAACCGAAGATTGGCTATCGGGCGATCCATGGCCACGGCGCTAAGGTATGTCCCAGTGGGAGCGGGCTCGTCCCGCGATCGGTTGCAGCGCGGCCGAGAACACTATCCACCCTCACACCGGAGTCCACCATGCACGACCGTATCGAATGGGCCAAGCACGCCCCGCAAGCCTACAAAGCCATGATCGGCCTGGAGCAGGCCCTGGCCAACAGCGGCCTGGAAACCTCGCTGCTCGAACTGATCCGCCTGCGCGCCTCGCAGATCAACGGCTGCGCCTATTGCGTCAACATGCACGCCAACGATGCACGCAAGGCCGGGGAAACCGAAGCCCGTCTGCAGACTCTCTGCGCCTGGCGCGAGACCCAGTACTTCACCCCACGCGAACGCGCAGCCCTGGCCTGGGTGGAAAGCCTCACCCGTCTGCCCGAGCGGGGCGCGCCACAGGCCGAGTACGAAGCCCTGCAAGCGCACTTCGAACCGGCAGAGGTAGCCAACCTGACCCTGGCCATCGCCACCATCAATGCCTGGAACCGCTTCGGCGTGGGCTTTGCCATGGTGCCGGCCTGATGGCGCGCGCCCGGGCGCATCAAGGCCGTTGCGCCTAACGCCCGGCCAATCGCGCCCGATAGCTGCCCGGGCTGTACCCGGTCCACTTCTTGAAGGCTCGATGAAAGGCGCTGGGCTCCTGGAAGCCGGCCTGCTCGGCGATCTCGGCAATGCTCAGTACCCCTTCGCGCAAGCGCTCGAAGGCCATGGCCCGACGCACCTCGTCCTTGATCTGCTGGTACGAGCGCCCTTCCCGCTCCAACTGGCGACGGAATGTGCTGGCGCTGATGCCTTGCTGTTCGGCCATGGCCTGCAGGGTCGGCCACTGGCCGTAGCGCCGGGCACGCAGGTGGCGATAGACCACCGCCGCCAGGCCGTTCTGGTTGCGAAAGCGGATCACCAGCCCCTGGGGTGCACTGCGCAGGAAAGTCTTCAGGGCGGCCAGGTCCTGCACCACTGGCAGGCGCAGGTAGGCGCTGTCGAACTCCACCTCGGTACGCCCGCTGCCCAGGCGCAGGTCAGGCCCCCATAGCAGGCTGTCGTCCTCCTGGGCCGGACGGGCCACCGCAAGCTCGGTACGGTCGATGGCGATGCGCCGCCCGGCGAGCCAGCAGAGCAAGCCGACCACCAGCACCAGGAAGGTCTCCTCGGCGTACACCCGGGTCAGCGGGTCGGCGATGGTCGACTGCACGCTGATCACCACCCGGCCACCTCGCACCGAGAACGCGCCACGCAGGTCACGCATGAACAAGGCGAAATTGCCCAGGCACTGGCGCAGGGCCTTTTCCAGGGTGGGCTCCTGGATCAGGCCACGGCAGATCAGCGCGAAGCTGCCGATGGGCATACCGTGGCTGTCCAGATGGAAGAACTCGTCGTCCAGCACATGGATCAGCTCCAGCCACAGCTGAGCGAAGGCCTTGGCCGGCACCCGTGCCTGGGGCTGCGCGAGCACTGCCGGGTCGATGCCTACCGCGCGCAGGTAGGCATCGCGCTCGTCGGGGCGCTCGCGCAGGCTGTGCAGCATGGCATTGAGGAAATACACCGCGACCGAATCGCTATCGCGCATGGCTGGTTTTCACTGTCTATGCTGGGTGGCAAAAAATGCCAGGTTTACTGAACAGATCCGGCATAGGCCCGGCCCAGGCGTTTGCCTAGACTCGACCCATTCCGGGAACGCCGGCCATTCTCGCAGAGCCTGTGCCGGTCCCGCCATGCCTTTGCAATCGGAGCCTTCCATGAGCAACGCAGAGATCTACGTCGTAAGCGCAGTCCGTTCGGCCATCGGTGGTTTCGGTGGGTCACTCAAGGACCTGCCGCTGGCAGACCTGGCCAGCGCCATCAGCCGCGCCGCCATCGAGCGTTCGGGGGTGGCCGCCACCGACATCGGCCATGTGGTCATGGGTACCGTCATCCCCACCGAGCCGCGTGACGCCTACCTCAGCCGCGTCGCCTCGATGAATGCCGGCGTGCCCAAGGAAACCCCGGCCTTCAACGTCAACCGCCTGTGCGGCTCGGGCCTGCAGGCCATCGTCTCGGCGGCGCAGACGCTGCTGCTGGGCGACGCCGACGTGGCCCTGGCCGCTGGCGCCGAATCCATGAGCCGTGGCCCCTACCTACTGCCGCAAGCCCGCTGGGGCGCACGCATGGGCGACCTGCAAGGCATCGACTATACCGTGGGCGTGTTGCAGGACCCCTTCGAGCACTTCCACATGGGCATCACTGCCGAAAACGTCGCGGCCAAGCACGGCATCACCCGGGAAATGCAGGATGAGCTGGCCCTGACCAGCCAGCGCCGCGCCGCCCGCGCCATTGCCGAAGGCCGTTTCACCAGCCAGATCGTCCCTATCGAGCTGAAAACCCGCAAAGGCAGCGTGCAGTTCAGCACCGACGAGCACGTGCGCGCCGAGGTGACCGCCGAGCAACTTGCCGGCATGAAGCCGGTGTTCAAGAAGGACGGCAGCGTCACCGCCGGCAATGCCAGCGGTATCAACGACGGTGCAGCCGGCCTGGTCCTGGCCACCGGTGACGCCGTGCGTCGCCTGGGCCTCAAGCCCCTGGCGCGGCTGGTGGCCTACGCCCACGCTGGCGTCGAGCCGGAGCTGATGGGCCTGGGCCCGATCCCGGCCACGCGCAAGGTGCTGGAAAAGGCCGGTTTGGCCATTCATGACCTGGATGTGATCGAGTCCAACGAAGCCTTCGCCGCCCAGGCCTGTGCCGTGGCCCGCGCGCTGGACTTCGACCCGGAGAAGGTCAACCCGAACGGTTCGGGCATCTCCCTCGGCCACCCGGTCGGCGCCACTGGTGCGATCATCGCCACCAAGGCCATCCATGAACTGCACCGCACCCAGGGCCGCTATGCCCTGGCCACCATGTGCATCGGCGGCGGCCAAGGTATCGCCGTGGTCTTCGAGCGCGTTTGAGGAGCCTGGACGTGAACATTCAACAGATTGCCGTGATCGGCGCCGGAACCATGGGTAACGGCATCGCCCAGGTCTGCGCCGTGGCGGGCTACCAGGTGCTGCTGATCGATGTGTCCGAGGCGGCGCTGGAGCGCGGCGTGGCGACCCTGGGCAAGAGCCTGGAACGCCAGGTCAACAAAGGTACCCTGGAAGCCGACCAGGCCCAGGCGGCCAAGACGCGCATCCGCACCAGCACCGACTACACCGAGCTGGCCAGCACGCAGCTGGTGATCGAGGCAGCCACCGAGAACCTTGAGCTCAAGCAACGCATCCTCAAGCAGGTCGCCGCCCATGTGCGCAATGATTGCCTGATCGCCACCAATACCTCGTCGCTGTCGGTCACTGCCCTTGCCGCCAGCATCGAGCACCCGGAGCGCTTCATCGGCGTGCACTTCTTCAACCCGGTGCCGATGATGGCCCTGGTGGAGATCATCCGCGGCCTGCAGACCAGCGACGGCACCTATGCCCAGGCGCTGGTGGTGACCGAGAAGCTGGGCAAGACGCCCATCACCGCCGGCAACCGCCCAGGCTTCGTGGTCAACCGTATCCTGGTGCCGATGATCAACGAGGCGATCTTCGTACGCCAGGAAGGCCTGGCCAGTGCCGAGGACATCGACACCGGCATGCGCCTGGGCTGCAACCAGCCGATCGGCCCGCTGGCCCTGGCCGACCTGATCGGCCTGGATACCTTGCTGGCGATCATGGAGGCCTTCCACGAGGGTTTCAACGACAGCAAGTACCGCCCAGCCCCGCTGCTCAAGGAAATGGTCGCCGCCGGCTACCTGGGCCGTAAGAGCGGTCGCGGTTTCTTCAGCTACTGATCGGGAGTGCGTCATGCCAGTCACCGCCGCCCTACGCTGTGCGAACTTCGAAGAGCGCCGCGAGAAGGCCATGGCGCTCTTTGCCGAAAAAGGCTTTGGTCAGGTCAGCATGCGCGAGCTGGCGGCGCATGTGGGCCTGACCCCAGGTTCGCTGTATCACCATTTCCCCAGTAAACAGGACCTGTTGTACGACTTGATCGAGGAGCTCTACGAAGAGCTGCAAGCGACCCTTGATCAAGGCCGGCGCGCCCTCGCGCGCGGCCAGGCGGTGCTGCCTTGTTTGATTGCCGCACATTGGCAGTTGCACGAGGAGCGCCCCCTGCAGTTCCGCCTGGCCGAGCGGGATTTCTGCTGCCTGAACGAAGACCAGCAAGCCCGTCTGGCCAGTGCACGGGCGCGCTACGAGAAGGGCCTGCTGCACTTGATCGCGCCACAGGCCCGGTTGCAGGGCCAGGCCTTGGCAGCCACCGGGCATGTGCTGGCCACGCTGCTCAATCAGCTGCCCGGGCAGCTGAGCGGGCGTGGGCTGGACAGCGACCAAGGGCTGGCCTTGATGCAGAGCCTGTTGCTCGGCGCGCTGGAGCGTACGCTGGGCTAGACCGGCTCGCCTGGTGTCGAGAGCTGCCACTGCGACGCCTGTCGGCGCATCACCGCCTTGGTCAACGCCAGGCGCTGGTCGAGCCGCCATTGGTTCACTTGGGCCTGAAGCGCATCAAATTCCTGCCGGGTCCCACCGCGGCGGGACAACTCCTGCTCTTGCTTGCGGTATTCTCGAGGCAGCTTGAGTTTGGACCCATAGGCATGCTCCAGGTACTTGTTCCAGAAAGGCTGGTTGACCATCCACAATGAAAGCGTGTCCTCGTCCTGGCCTCCCAAAATGGTTTCGCGGGCGTTCTTGACGCCTTCCTCAATGTTGCCCACCACCTCTACGAAACGTATTTGACTGGGGTGGCCCGGCAGCTTCAGGTCCTTGTACAAACGAACCCGAAATGCGAGCACCACCTCGACCTCATCCACAGGACCAGGCATGCTTGCGGCAAAACGCCTGGCGTACTCCTCCAACGCGTTTTGCCGCCAAAGCTGTCCCCCCAAGCGCAACAGCCCAGGTTCTGGATCGATTTCGTACTCATTATGCTCGGCGTCCCACGCCAGCTTCCAGTTTTCCAGGTCGACGAAACGCAACAGGGCATTGTCACCACAGTTGGGTTCCTGAGCCAGTGCCAACAAATGCGCGTTCAGCGCTTCATCTTCGGCCATAGCGCCGAGCAGGGAGAAGATGCGGTCAGCCAGGTCGCGTGAGGCTTGGTCTAGGGCAAAGTCCTTGGATTGCACCAGGCGCTCCAACACCCGAACGAATTCCTCGGATTCGGGATCGCTTACCAGTAGATGCCAGCGATGCGCCATTTCGTCCCGGTTCTTGGCATCGATACGATCCAGCCAAAGCAAGCGCGCCGGAACCCTGCCGTCATCGGGCCGATACCAGGCACGTACTTGCTTCACCCAAAGCTCCAGCGCCTTACTTGAAAAACGTACCCTGCCTTTGTCCCACAGCGGCGACTCGCGAAGATTTTCAGGCACCACCAGAAGGTTATTGCCCATCATGTCCAGTTCGTACAGCGTTTGATGCGATTGCACACCAAGGGGCATTGAGTCCAGCTGGGCATCACGCAATATCAATGTTGTCAGCCTTGGCATTCCCGTAATTGAAAATGGGAGTTTCAGCGGGTTGCGTGACAGGTTCAGATATTCCAATGCTGTGCACTCGTTGATCAGCTTTACCTGCTCGGCATCCAGGCGGATCTTGTTGTCGGAGAGATCGAGAATTCGCAAGCGCCCCCGCAAACCAGTCATCTGCGGGAACCGCTTCAGCTTGCAATGGGTGATTTCCACCGAAAGCAGGTTCGGAAAAGCATTCAAGAAACCGTCGGGAAGCTGTTCAAGCGCCATCGAACGCAAGTCGATCGCGCTAACGTGTGGGAAACTGATTGGCTCGGGAAGCCCCGGCAAACGGCTCACATCCAGCCCCCTGAGGGAAAACCTGTAACGCAACTGATCTTCCAACGGTTTGGGCTGCTCGGGTATCAGTTGGCGCCAGCAACGGATCAGTTCCTTACGCATCAGGTAGCGCGCGTTGCGCTCATAGTGAAGGAGCCCCTCTCGCTGCCAGCTCGTCAGGGTAGTGGTGAGCAGTTCGTGCTGATCCTCCAGGTCGTTAAGCGCATCCTGTAGATTGTTGCCACCTTCCTGCATGGCTCGCAGCCATTCCTGGATATCCCTGTCACCGAAGCTGGGGTACAAGTACCGAAGCTTGGCCCTCAGCGACCGGGGGCTGCCGAAACCAAAGAGCCGCCGGCCTCCACTCAACGGATAACCGACCC
This sequence comes from Pseudomonas sp. FA-1, assembly GCF_056856075.1. Taxonomy (NCBI): domain Bacteria; kingdom Pseudomonadati; phylum Pseudomonadota; class Gammaproteobacteria; order Pseudomonadales; family Pseudomonadaceae; genus Pseudomonas; species Pseudomonas sp. FA-1. The sequence continues at coordinate 260,248 of NZ_JBWXTH010000007.1, read as the reverse complement.
GACCATCGTCCAGACGAAACGGCACCAGGAAGGAAGGCGTGGGCTGTTCACGCCCCATCAGTTCGGCCAGGTCCTGGCGGCGCGAGGCTACGTCCTTGGCCAACGCCTCGCGAAGCTGTTCGGCGAACGGCTCGCCAATATTCATCGCCTCTCGCTGCGCTTGGGTGAACACGTCTGCCAACACGTCGAACAACTCGCCGGGCTGGTCAAGCGGATGGCCACGCTCATCACGCAATACGAACATGCCGTCCTGGTGGCTGAGGTGGATCGTCTCGATGGCCCCGTTTGTAGACTGAGGCGCCAGCAGGCCGTCCCCCTCGAACAGCACCCAATGCCGGCCTTGAGGCGCCCCTGGCAAGGTATCGATCAGTTTGATGACGCCACGTGCCATATCGAGCGTCTGCGGTGTGTCGATGAAAAGCCCCTCGAACACCCGCGCCACCCGAATACGCAGCGCCCGTTGCCGGGCAGCCTGGGCCATCAGCAAGGGGATCCGCCCGGTCTGGGCCAACAGCTCACGGTCACCATCGCTTGCCTCACTCAGGAGCTGCTCGGCAGCAAGCCGATGCAGGCTGGGGAAATCCCGACGCAACGCTTGCACCGAAGCGTCCTCGATCGTATTGCTCTGGTCGTAAAGGCGCTGAAACAAAAACCGTCGCTGATCCCAGACCAACTCGGCCAGGGCTTCGCCTTCCAGCCCTGTCGCGCCTCGCAGGGCCAGTGCTTCGTGAAGCAGCGCCAGGTCCGTCACAGTTCCACCTCCCTGCAAGCGATCCCTGAGCTCAACGATGCGATTGGCCAGCACGAAGCGATGCACCGTATCGGTCAGTTCTGCCTCAGGGGCAGTGGCAAAGACATGCACGGCCCGCAGATGGTCCTCTTCCAGGCCATGGGCCAGCAGGGCCTGTCGGATCTGCTGATCGCTCAGGCGGCCGTACGTGGCACCGAACCTGCGAAACATACGTTCGGTGCCGCGCCATTCCGCAGGCCGTTCGCTCCACAGCCGCCAGGCACCGGCACCATTGTGTTCGAGCAGTGGCGCATGGTTCTCGTAAGACTCCAGGTACCAATCCTCGCTGTCCTGCGCTTGGTAGACCGGGTAGTAATGCCCCTCCATCTCGATCCAGGATTGCTCGCCCAGGCGATAGACCCCGCGTTCATCGACGATGGCCTGCGCAGGTGGCGGTTCGCTGACGTAAGGCGCCAGGTCCTGGTTCCAGAGTTTTTCGCTGCCATCTTCGAGCATCGCCGGTACCAGACCATCCACGATGATGCTGCGCGTCCACAGCGTCCGCGCCGCCGCGATCCCGGCAGTCGTAGCAGCCAGCAGGGCTATGTCCTTACCTACGTTCACCAGATGGTCCAGGGCCGCGTTGGTGTCCCCCTCCCGCCAGTCCTTGACCGACTGGAACACTTCGCTGAGCAGCTCCCAGGCCATCACCGCCAGCAAGGCCGCACCGACGGCCGGGATGAACAGCCCTGCAAGCGCCAACAGTGCCATTCCCTGCGCATGCCGGCGCTCGCTCTTGGCCAATGCAGTATCACCGTCGATCCTCGCGACGGGTGTAGCGAATACTGCCGCATCGTCCTTGATTTGCTGGATGCGCATCGTCGCCAGGTGCTCGAACAAGGGCGTCGGGTAGGCCTTCATGTGCTGGTCCAGCTCTCGCGTGGCCCAGTCGGCCACATCGCCCACCCGCTGTTTGACGCTGGCAAAGAATGCTGGGCGGTCGCGCTGGGGGACGAAACGCTCGAAGAACTGCCGGTAGTTCTCATCACGCAGGCGCTTGCCCAAGATCTTCCTGGCGAAGCTTTCCAGGTCCTTGGCGACGCACCAGGCACCTTGTCGATCCCCTGGGATATAAACCAGCACCCGCTTGCTGCTGTTGAGCAGCAGGCCTTCGTCGATCACGTCCAACACCACGATCTGCTGAAGGTGACAGTCGAATGCCTTGAGCTGCTTGGCGACCACCGGTGCGCCTTCGAGCCGCCCCAGCTTGCCGTCGGTATACAGACCGATGATCAATTCCAGCTCGGCGTCCCTGAGCACACCTTCGGCGTGAGCCTTGAAGGCATCCACCAAGAGGTTTGAGCGATATTGCATCTTCAGCAAGGCTTTGCAGTCCTGGACCTCCTGCTGTTCTTTGGCCTCGAGTACCGCTTCAAGGTGGCTCTGGTACTGCCCCCCCAGGTCCAGTTCCCGGCAAAACCTTGCAAACTCCATTACCGAGGGGGTCTCGACAGTGACACCTGGTCCATTGACCAGCGTGTTACGCACATGCTGCCCGCCTTCGGCAGCCTGGGCCTTGCTGAAGTTGGACATTGCCGCGCTGAGCAGTGACACGTCGAAGTAATCGCTCGCAGGCGTCGGGTAGTGGCTGGTGTAGTAACTGTGCTCAGGGCTCGTGTAGGTATACCACTGGCGCAGGAAGTGCTGTTTTGCATCCAGACCAGCGTCGAACTGCTCTTGCAGCGCAGTGTTCAAGCGCGTGATGCAGAAGCTGTCGAGGCTTTCGATCTTGCTCCAGCACTTGGCCAATCGCTGACGGCTTTGCAGCCCTTCGGCCAGCGCATCCCTCAATAGCGTGAAATCAGAAGTCCGGACCTTGCCCATCCAGTCGGGCAGACGCTTGGCGATCATTTGATCCTGGAACTGCTGCGCAATGGCCATCATGTCCATCGTCGTCGATTGCGCATTGTCACTGACGTTACCCATACCGCGAATCCCCCACCGAGAAATGAAGCGGTGAGGCTAGAGAGGTCGGTCCAGGGGCACGCGTTAAATAGTTACACCTGGCGAGCCCGCGACTACAGGCTCACACCCAACGCCTGACGCAATTGATCGGCACGTCCATCGTCGGCGGCGCCGACCAAGGCAAAGTTGTAAGCGCCATGGGACCAATAGCGCGCTTCGAGCTGCCCCTCCGTCCGCTGCCCGCTGGGCATGCGTGCAAACCGTTCGCTGGGCGAGCGCAGGAACAGGCTGATGCGCTTCCCCTTGTTGTCCTGAAACACCAGCAGCGCCGCCGGGCCCTGTTCGTTGCTCAGCAGCCGGGCGCCCACCGGTTGGAACCCGTAGACACCGAGGTCCGGCAACTGCCCTACGCGGTCGAAGTGGCGCTCGAGCCAAGCCTGCAGGCGCTGCGGGTCGCCGGCCTGGACATCCAGCGTGGCCGCCCCTGCAAACAGACGATGGGCCTGCACGGCGTCCGCCATCGGCAGGGTATCGACCACCAGCGTCGCTTCACGGGCTTGCCAGCCACCGAACCCACCCACGCCCAGCGCCAGAAGCAGCAGCGCAGCCGATGCCCACTGCCGCTGGCGACGCCGACGCAAGCGCCGCCTGAACTGGCCAAGGTCCAAGTCGGTAGTAGTGCTGTTCTGCTCGAAGCCGGCCAGGGCCGCGCGCAGGCGCCGGGCGTCGTTGCGCCACGCGTCCACCCGCGCCGACTCTTGTGGATTGGCTGCCAGCCAGGCCTGAACCTGGGCTCTGCGCACCGGGTCGAGCCGGTCATCGACGTAGGCATGCAGCTCATGTTCGGTGGGAATCAACAGGGTCATTTCAGTCTCCGCAAGGCCGGGGGCGTGGGCTGGCCCTCGGTCATGTCGCGCAGGGCGGCACGGGCACGCGACAGGCGCGACATGACCGTACCGATGGGGATGCCCAAGGCTTGGGCGGCCTCCTTGTAGCTCAACCCTTCGACACTCACCAGCAACAGCAACGCACGCTGTTCGGTGGACAGTCGGGCGAAGGCCGCAAGATCGGCATGGGCCAGGACGATGCGCTCGGTTTCGCCACCCACCGCGTCCTCCTGGCCACGCCCGAACCAGGCCAGCCAGCGGGCATGCAGGCGCTCGCGGCGCTTGCCGTCGAGAAACAGGCGATAGAGGATGGTGAACAGCCAGGCGCGCAGGCTGTCGGCGTCACGCTGCTGCCCGCTGCGGCGCAGGGCGCGCTCGACGGTGGCCTGGACCAGATCGTCGGCGCTGCCCGACTCACGGCACAGCCACAACGCGAAGCGGCGCAGCCGTTGCAGCAGTTCGCGCCACTGTTGTTCATCCAGGTCATGCATGGTCAGGTCCAGGGCCTTTGGGGGTCAGTCTAAAGGGGCAGACGCGCCCGCACGACATTTATTCCCACGGCGGGAATAAATCTCCGGCCAGCCCGTCGTACCGGCTCATTCACTGCGTGGAACCTGACCATGACCACTCCTCTGCACGGCCCGGCCAAGGCCTTGCGCCTGACGGCCATCGGCGCGGCCCTGCTGGCCCTGGGCGCCGGCTTCGCCTACGCCGCCGGCTGGATCGGCGCCCCGGCGCTGACGCCTCAGCGCATCATCGACACCTTCGAAGCCCAGGCCGGCCATTACCCTGGCTATCGCAAGAACCACGCCAAAGGCCTGTGCGTGAGCGGCTATTTCCAGAGCAGCGGGCTGGCCGAGCCGCTGTCCAGCGCGAGGGTGTTCAGCCAGCCTCGGGTGCCGGTCATTGGCCGATTTGCCATCGGTGGCGCCAACCCGTTCGCCCCGGACACCAGCATCCCGGTACGCAGCCTGGCCCTGCAGTTCAGCACCGATGACGGACACTTCTGGCGGACCGGCATGAACAACCCGCCAGTGCTCGCGATCGGCACGCCGCAAGCGTTCTACGAACAGGTCCTGGCCATGGCGCCGGATCCGGCCACTGGCAAACCGAACCCGGCAAAGTTGCAAGCCTTCTTCGCTGCGCATCCGGAGAGTGCGGCCTTCCGTCAGTGGGCCGCCAGCTACAAACCCAGCGACAGCTTCGCCAGCACCCAGTATCACAGCATCAATGCCTTCGTGCTCAGGGACGGCGGCGACAAGGCCCATCCGGTGCGCTGGCAGCTGGAGCCCCAGACCCCCTTCGCCCCGCTGCCAGCGCAGATCGACGACAAGCAGTTCCTGCAACACGATCTGCAACAGCGCCTGAGCCAGGGCCCGCTGCGCTGGAGCCTGATCCTGGTACTCGCCGAGCCGGGCGACCCGCAGGACGACGCCTCGCGCCCCTGGCCCGCCGCACGGCGCCGCGTCGATGCCGGCACCCTGGTCATCGAACAGGTCGACGCGCCCGAGCAAGGCGCCTGCCGCGACATCAACTTCGACCCGCTGATCCTGCCCCCGGGCATCACGCCTTCCGCCGACCCGATCCTGGCGGCCCGCTCGGCCGCGTACTCGGAGTCCTTCAATCGCCGCAGCCGCGAGTCCCTCGATACCGGAGCCCGTCCATGACCGTCACTGTCTTCCATCCCCTCGCCCGGCTGGTGCACTGGCTGATGGCCGTGCTGATCCTGGCAATGCTGTTCATCGGCGTGAGCATGGTCGGCGATCTGTCGCCCCGCCATCCACTGATGGTCGAGCTGCACAAGGCCACGGGCCTGGCCTTGCTGGTGCTGGTGGTGTTGCGCATCGCCCTGCGCCTGGCGCTGCCCCATCCCCCCTTGCCACATGACCTGCCGGCGATCCAACGCCTGGCAGCCGGTGCCTCGCACCTGCTGCTGTATGCCCTGATGCTGGCCATGCCGCTGCTGGGCTGGGCCATGCTGTCGGCCGGCGACTACCCGCGCCCGCTGCAACTGCCGGCCATCGCCCCGCACAACCTGCAACTGTACGCAGCGCTGCGTCAGGCCCACGGCTGGGCCGGCTACCTGCTGTTCGCCACCATTCTCGTACACCTGGGAGCGGCCTTGATGCATGCCTGGGTGCGCCGGGACGGCGTATTGCGTAGCATGTGGCCTGGCCCTGTGCGCCGCGGCGAATGAGCGTTGCGGGGCAAACTGGGCATCGACCTCCAACCGACTGGACTGCCCATGAGCGCTGCAAAGGACCCTGCTGTTCCAACGCCTCCTGCGACCCTGGACCTGCGCCCACTGCTGCTGATCAGCGGTGCGTGCACCCTGTCGATGATGGCCTTCGTGTCGTTGATCGGCCCGATCGCCCGCCAGCTGGGCATGGCCACCTGGCAGGCCGGCGCTGCGGTCACCGTTGCGGGCGTGGTCTGGGTGATGTTGGCCCAGCCTTGGGGGCGCGCCGCCGACCGCTACGGGCGCAGGCGCATCCTGCTGCTGGGCAGCGCGGGGTTCACGCTTTCATATTGGTCGCTGTGCCTCTTCATCGACGGCGCGCTGCGCTGGATGCCGGGGGCGACCCTGGCATTCGTCGGCCTGATGCTCACCCGCGGCCTGATCGGCGCCTTCTATGCTGCCTTGCCGGTCAGCGCCAATGCCCTGATCGCCGACCATGTCGAGCCGCAACGCCGGGTGTGCGCCATGGCCTCGCTGGGCGCTGCCAATGCCGTGGGGCTGGTGCTGGGCCCGGCACTGGCGGCGCTGCTGGCGCGCCACAGTTTGAGCATGCCCTTCTATGTGATGTCGCTGCTGCCAGCGGGTGCCTTCCTCGTGCTGCTGTTCAAGCTCAAGCCTCCACCCTTGGCGCATAGCCATGAGCCTAGCCCGGTACGGCTGGGTGACCGACGCCTACGCCGCCCCTTGTTGGTAGCCTTCAGCGCCATGCTCAGCGTGACGGTGTCGCAGATCACCGTCGGCTTCTTCGCGCTCGATCGCCTGCAACTGGGCCCGGCCGATGCCGCCCAGGCTGCCGGCATCGCCCTGACCATGGTCGGCGTGGCGCTGATACTGGTGCAAGTGCTGCTGCGGCGTTTGGAGTGGCCGCCGCTGAAGATGATCCGCATCGGTGCCAGCGTTTCGGCCCTGGGCTTCGCCTGTGCCGCACTGGCCGCCAGCGCACCCTGGCTGTGGGCTTCGTTCTTCGTCGCGGCTGGCGGCATGGGCTTTGTCTTCCCCGCCTTCTCGGCCTTGGCGGCCAATGCCATGCATGCCTCGGAACAAGGCGCGACCGCCGGTTCCGTTGGCGCCGCCCAGGGCATGGGCGCCGTGATCGGGCCGCTGGCCGGCACCTTGGTCTATGCCCTGGACCCACGCCTGCCCTTCCTGGCGGTGGGCATGCTGTTACTGGTGATCGGAGTGTGGCCGACGCCCACCGACCAACGCCACTGACAAGCACAGCGCGTTGCCGCCCAGAGTGTGCTTTAATGCGTCGCCCATTATTTTTGACACCTCTCTATCTAACAAGGCGGCTATGGACACGGGGACACGACTCAAACTGGTGCGTGAACGCAACAACCTCTCCCAACGGGAACTGGCCCGCCGCAGTGGCCTGACCAACTCGACGATCTCGCAGATCGAACAGAACCGTGTCAGCCCGTCGGTCAGTTCCCTGAAAAAGCTGCTCGAAGGGATCCCGATGTCCCTGGCCGAGTTCTTCAGTTTCGACGAGCCCGTGCGCGAAGAGCGCTACGTGTTCCGTGCCGGCGAACAACCGGACCTGGGCCGCAACGGCCTGCGCATGCTGCTGGTCGGTGCCAGCGTCGAAGGTCGTCAGATGCGCATGCTGCGCGAGCTCTATGCCCCGGGCGCCGATTCCGGCGAGCCGATCGTGCACTCCGAAGGCGAAGAATGCGGCCTGGTCACCCGTGGCACAGTAGAATTGTGGGTCGATGGGCATGTGAGCATTCTCAATTCCGGCGACGGGTACTACATCCCCACCACCTTGCCGCACAGTTTCAAGAACATCGGCCCTGACGAAGCCGAGATCATCAGCGCCAACACCCCGGCCAACTTCTGATCGGCGCCTGGGGCTGCTGCGCAGCCCAATCGCGGGCCAAGCCCGCTCCTACAGAATGGGGTCACACCGTGTAGAGCGCCCTGGTGCCACGAAAAGGAGGGCAACTCCCTCCTGGTTCCACGAAGCCGCCTCAGCCCAACGCCGCCTCGACGAACACGTCCTGTCGTGCTGTCATGGCGGCCCCGGGTTGAGACGATCATGAATAAACGAACGCTATGTTATTAGGGCCTTGCATGAAGCACGCTAGTCTCTTGTTCGGCCTCGTGCTCGCTCTTCCGGTATTCGCGCAAACCACCTGCCCACCGGGCCAGTACGAGGTGTGCCTGATGGGCTGCTTCTGCGCGCCGGTCGACCCCGGCCAGGCGGGCCAGATCCTCAAGGACATGGAAACCATGGCCTCCGGCAGCCTGGCCTTTGCCTTGCGCCAGGCCCGCGACGAGGCGACCGCCGCCGGCACCCAGCCGATCCCCCTGCACATCCGCGCCCAGCTCGAGCCCTGGTACGACTTCGCCGTGCTCGATGCGGCGCGTTATCGCGTAGGCAACGAACAGCAGATGAGCGCGGCCAATGCGGTGTTGCAAAACCCGGACGTGAACGCGGTGACCCTGATCGACACGATCATCTTCCGTCATGCGCAGGATGCCGAGGACAATGTCGCGCTCTGGGCCCATGAACTCAAGCACGTACAGCAGTACCAGGAACTGGGTGTCGAGGAATTCGCCCGACGGTATACACGCAACTACGATGACCTCGAGGCGCCTGCCTACAAGATCGAAGCGCAGGTGGCCAAGGCGTTGCGGCAGAACAGCGCCGGGCGAGCCCGATAGTGGAATTACGAGAGCGTAACTCAATGACTCTGGTTGCGCTGTTTGATCGTACGTCCTGCGCCATCGAAGACTTTGTAAGTCGCTAACTGTCTTCCCGGCTGGTCCGTGAACGGTCCCTTTTTACCGAAAATTCTCCTAAAAATAGATTTCTTTTCCGTCGGCAATGTAGTGCTGCAATGAAAAGGGCTTATATTCACTTTTTTCATGTATTGAGGTGCATTGACGAAAATGGTCTTCCGGTAGCCTCGGACCTGGTATTTCTTCAATGTTCTTGCAACTTCGCGGGCGGCACCGGTACTTCCTGCACTGCACGCCAACAGAATGAATTCCTTGCCCTCTTCGTAACCAATACCCTCCAGCCAGGGCTTGATATCCTTTTCTGCAACTTCACGTGCCGGCCGAGGCTCCCCCTGGGCATTCATCAAGCTTCCATCGTCGCCACCATGCGTCACGAACGCCGCGAGCCCCGTCCCCAGAAAATCTGCGTAGAACACCACGTCATTATCACCTTTTTTCCGTTCCCAGAGGATGATGGCATTGTTTTCTACCCTGCCTGCCCGCGTCGGTGGGGATGCAGCCGCTCCTTCCTGTAGGTTCAATTGCGCAAAAATGGCCTTTAACCCGTCTTCGGTGAAAGCGGGCACCGAAACAGGTTCCGCTTGCTCGGCCGGGTCAGTTTCCCGGGCCAGATAGTCGATGGCGGGCGTCCAAGGGTTTGTCGGCGGGTTGGCATGCTCCTCTACCAAGCCCTGTTTATCCACCAATGTCGTAGGGTTGTTGCTTACCATTCTGAATAGATTCAACCCGTCCACCGTACCGGCCGGATCCGCGCTCAACCAGCGCCCCGCCCAAGGCTGGTAATAGCGATAGCCGTAGTAGTACAGGCCTGTGGCATCTCGCTCCTTGCCTGAATAGCGCACGGTCTTGTAACTCGCCTCAATTTCATTACGCGCAACCCATACCGCCGTGCCGCCAAAGGGGTAGTACTCTTCCTGGCTGATCAGGTTACCGGCGCCATCGACTTCCAGCGCGCTGCTGCCCAACAGGTTGTCGTAGCTGTAGCGCAGTTGGTCGTTCGGTAGGTCGTCGGGTTTTCCTGCCTGCCAGTGCAATACCCGCACTTGCGCACGACCGGCCTCCCCGACCGTCATCACCTGCAAGTCTTGGGTGAGCGTGTCGCCATGGGTGTGGGTACGCAGCTCCAGCCCTGGCAGGTAGATCACCCGCTGGGCCTGGGTGCTTTTAGCCGTTTGCTGGGTACTGGCTTTCAGCACCCGTTGGCTACGGCTGTCATAGCGGTAGCTTTCACGATCGTCCGTAGCACCTTCGCGCTTCACCGACACGACCTGCTCGAGCTCGGCTCGCGAGGTCCAGGCCAGTGGTTGCCCCGGCAACAGCATGGCCTGCTGGCCGCCTGGGGTGAACAGCGCCTCGACAGCCGACGGGTCCTTCGTCAGGGTGCTCAACACGGCCCGGTTGCTATGGTCGCTGACGGTGAGGTCGGTGGTGTAGTTGTGGTTCGTGGCGGGAGCGCTGTGGCGGATCTGCAGCAGGTTGCCTGCGGTGTCGTAGCGGTACGTGCGGGTGTATGGGGTGTAGGTGGTGCTGTCGAAGGGGGTGACGTGCGGGAGGTGGCGACCTGGTTGGCCGGCGTTGGCCATTTCGCGGCCCGTGGCACTGGCCAGTTGGTAGAGGCTGTCGTAGCTGTAGGTGTTTTCCGGCACCACTTTCTGGTTGCGCCAAAAGCGGGTGGCCTCGGCGTCGTTGCGGATCTTCAGCACGTTGCCCACCGGGTCGTAGGCATAGCGCAGGTCCTGCAGCACCTTCGCGCCAGTGCCCTGGCGCTCGGTCTTGATCGACGACAGGCGCTGGGTGTCGGGCTCGTAGGTGTAGGTGGTCACCACACCGTTGCCATGCACCTCGCGCAGCTTCTGCCCGGCGGCGGAATAACTTACGGACTGGACGATCGCCTGCTCGGCCTTGCCCGCGATCGTCAACCAGCTGCCACTGAGCTGGCCGGCCACATCATAGGCCACCCGTTGCAGGTTGCCTGCGGCATCCAGGGTCGTCAGCATCGCGCCCGTGGCGTCTGCCGTGGTCTGGGTCGTATAGGCCTCGGAGGCCAGTCGAGTGTCCCATTCCGCCGCCTCTTCGCCCCGCCAGTCGGCGGCGATATCAGGATGGTCGGCATCCTTGAGCAGCTGCCGGGTCGTTGAGATCGGCACACCCGTCAGGGCAACGCTGTTCGCCTGCACCAGCCCCGCCGGGTCGTAATGGCGGGTCACCTGCCCGAGCAGATTATGGTCCCGTGCCTGTTGCGTAACCGGTGCCCAGACGAACCGCTCGGCAATCCGCGCCTCGCTGTCGGCCACCTGCTCCGTCACGCCCAGCGGTCGGCCGGCCTGGGACGGGGCCTCGTACTGCCAGGTACGGGTAACCGCCTGGCTCAGGTCGTCGTTACCCTCTTCGTCGGTAGCAATCTGAGCCACCTCCATGAAAGGGCGCCCGGCGGCATCCCTGAGGGTTATCGAAGTGCCCGCATCGACACTGCGGGTGCGCAATGCGGTACCGGCAAGATCCGTCCAGTAAGTGAAATTCGCCAATCCACGGGCATGCAGCCGTGGGTCAGCGCTCTGCACAAGGAAACTGCGCGCATCGTGTTGATGATGGGTGAGGCGCCTGTCCGTCGTTCTCGGTGAGTCGGGATGGCGGTGGAACTCGATATCTCGAACGGTCAAGCCGCGGTTATCGAAGACCTTGACCGTAGGCGTGCAACTGAAAAGCGATGTATCCATGAAGTTCTCCAGGACTGAATGCCAATCCTCGATCATCGCCCACACCCGTACTGCACACGTACAGGCATTCCTGATAGGAGGCCACCCAAGCATTGTGCAAGGCTTGGCTATAGATACCGCAAAGAGAGAAGACATCCGAGGTAGCGTTGGGCTCCGAGACCAGCCCGCATCTGCAAGACCCGCGTATGCCGGCCATGAGCCCCTATCGGCCCAAGCACAGCGCCATGAACCGCGCCGCCGCCCGCGAAGGTGTCGCGGCATGGGGCATCAGGATCGAGAAATGACGTGTCAGGGGCTGTGGCGCAATGCCCAGGCGGTGCAGGGCATTGTCTTCATGACGGATCGACATCGCTGACACAAAGCCTATACCCATCCCTGCCCTGACAGCCTCCTTCACTCCCTCCACCCCGGCGATCTCCAGCGCCACGCGCATCGCCACGCCCTCGCGGGCGAAGGCGCGCTCCACCAATTGCCGCACACCCGAACCGCTTTCGCGCAGCACCAATGGGTAAGCCCCCAGCACATCGAGCGGTTGCGTCTGGCCAGCGCTGGCCAAGGGGTGGTTGCTCGGGACGATGGCGACGATCTCATCTTCGCGCCAGGCCGTGACTTCGGTGCCCAACGCCAGCTCCTGGCCAGGGGGGCCTTCGATCAAGGCGATGTCGAGGGTTTCCAGCGCCGCAACGATTTCCGAGGTGTTGCCATTGGTGGTGGTGACCACCACATCCGGGTAGCGTCCATGGAAGTCCGCGAGCAGGTATGGCAGCAGGTAGCTGGCCGGCGTGGTGCTCGCACCAATGCGCAGCGTGCCGCGCTCAAGGCCGCGCATGGCATCACGCAGGGCCTGGGCCTGGCGGAAGGTGTCGCGCAGGCGCTCGGCATGCCCAAGCAACTGTTCACCGGCTGCGGTCAGGCGCACGCCACGGCCTGCACGTTGGTACAACGGCTCGCCGAAGGCTTCCTGCAACAGCTTGAGCTGGCCCGAGACGGCCGGCTGGGACAAATGCAGTGCGTTCGCGGCATGGCTGATGTTGCCGTGTTCGGCAACCGTGGCGAATGTTATCAGTTGCTCAGGGGTCATTTCGCAAAAGTATCAGCTAAACGGATACTTTGCATCTCAAAGTACGATTTTTTATAAGCTTATAACTGAATTAACGTAGACCTCATCTCGTCACCGTTCGGAGGTCCTACCATGGCCACGGCCCCTGCCACCCCGGCCCTTGAGCCCACCCACTCCACCCGTGGGCGGCTCAATGGCATCCTGTTCGTTGCGCTGTTCGCCTTCGCGGTCACCCAAGTGGCAGCCTTGCCCGCCATCGCCGGGCTGGGCATCAGCCCACTCATTGTCGGTATCGTCACGGGTGCCGTGTATGGCAATGCCTTGCGCCACGGCCTGCCAGCGAGTTGGGCGGCCGGCGTGAACTTTTCCGCGCGCAACCTGCTGCGCCTGGCGGTGGCCTTCTTCGGCCTGCGCGTCAGCCTGCAGGAAATCGCCCAGGTGGGCTGGTCGGGGCTCACCGTCTCGTTGTTGGTGGTCGTCAGCACGCTGCTGGTCGGCCTGTGGGTCGGCATGAAGGTAATGAAGCTGGACCGCGACACCGCCCTGCTCACAGCCGCCGGCAGCGCGATCTGCGGCGCGGCGGCAGTGCTGGCGTTCGAGTCGGCGCTGCGCTCGCAACCGCACAAGGCCGCCATGGCCGTGGGCAGCGTGGTGCTGTTCGGTACGCTGTCGATGTTCCTCTATCCGCTGATAGTGAACGCCGGCTGGGTACCGCTCGACACCCTGGGCGTGGGCCTGTTCTTCGGTGGCACCCTGCATGAGGTGGCCCAGGTCGTAGGTGCGGCCAGCAACGTGAGCCCACAAGCCACCCATATCGCCACCATCGTCAAGATGACCCGGGTCCTGCTGCTGGTGCCGGTGCTGCTGGTGGTCGGCGTGTGGATCAGCCGCTCGCGCAAACCAGGCCAGGCCCAGGGTGGCGGTCGTATCGCAGTGCCCTGGTTCGCCTTCGGTTTCCTGCTGCTGGTGCTGATCAACTCGTTGCAGGTACTGCCTGCGCCGCTGGTCACCTCGATCAACAGCCTGGATACCTTCGCCCTGACCATGGCCATGACGGCCCTGGGCATGGAAACCCGCCTCAGCCAGATCCGCCAGGCAGGCCCACGCGCCTTGCTCACCGGGGCGCTGCTGAACCTCTGGCTGATCGGCGGCGGCCTGGCGATCACCCTGGGTGTGCAACGTCTGCTTGGCTAGGCTTTTTCGGTGCCCCCCTCGTTGCCGCGCACATTTGTCGGTATGGTGGTATCCAAGTAGGAGTTTTACACGCACAGGAAAGACTTAGATGCCCCAACGCAATGTCATCAACGCATCCGTCAGCCCCAAAGGCAGCCTGGAGACGCTGTCGCAACGTGAAGTCCAGCAACTGAGCGAAGTCGGTACCGGCAGTCTGTACACCCTGTTCCGCCAGTGCGCCCTGGCCATTCTCAACACCGGCGCCCATGTCGACAATGCCAAGACCATCCTCGAGGCCTACCAGGACTTCGAGGTACGCATCCACCAGCAAGACCGTGGCGTGCGCCTGGAGCTGCTCAACGCCCCCGCCGACGCCTTCGTCGATGGCGAGATGATCGCCAGCACCCGCGAGATGCTCTTCAGCGCCCTGCGCGACATCGTCTACACCGAAAGCGAGCTGGCCAGCCAGCGTATCGACCTGGAGAGTTCCCAGGGCATCACCGACTATGTCTTCCACCTGCTGCGCAACGCCCGCACCCTGCGCCCAGGCGTCGAGCCGAAGATGGTGGTGTGCTGGGGTGGCCACTCGATCAGCAGCGAGGAATACCAGTACACCAAGAAGGTCGGCCACGAGCTGGGCCTGCGCAAGCTGGACGTCTGCACCGGTTGCGGCCCGGGCGTGATGAAAGGCCCGATGAAGGGTGCGACCATCGCCCACGCCAAGCAGCGCATGCATGGCAGCCGCTACCTGGGCCTGACCGAGCCGGGCATCATCGCCGCCGAGGCGCCCAACCCGATCGTCAACGAACTGGTGATCCTGCCGGACATCGAGAAGCGCCTGGAGGCCTTCGTGCGGGTCGGCCACGGCATCATCATCTTCCCCGGCGGCGCGGGTACCGCCGAGGAATTCCTGTACCTGCTGGGTATCCTCATGCACCCAGACAACCAGGACCTGCCCTTCCCGGTCATCCTCACCGGCCCACGCAGCGCCGAGGCCTACCTGCAACAGCTGCACGCCTTCGTCGGCGCTACCCTGGGCGAAACAGCCCAGCGCCACTACAAGATCATCATCGACGACCCGGCCGAGGTCGCCCGGCACATGGTCGAGGGGCTCATGGCGGTCAAGCAGTTCCGGCGCGAACGCAATGACGCCTTCCACTTCAACTGGCTGCTCAAGATCGAAGAGGGCTTCCAGCGCCCGTTCGACCCGACCCACGAAAACATGGCCAACCTGGACCTGCGCCGGGAGCTGCCACCCCATGAGCTGGCGGCCAACCTGCGCCGGGCGTTTTCCGGGGTGGTGGCGGGCAACGTCAAGGACAAGGGCATTCGCCTGATCGAGGAACACGGGCCGTACCAGATCCGCGGTGACAGCGCCGTGCTGGATCCGCTGGGCCGATTGCTGCAAGCGTTCGTCGACCAGCACCGGATGAAGTTGCCGGGTGGGGCGGCGTATGTGCCGTGCTATCAGGTCGTGACCTGAGGCCTTAGGCCATTCATAGGGGCAGCCTCGCCTGACTGCCTTCTTGCATCGCCGGCAAGCCGGCTCCCACAGGCAAGCGCTGCTTGAGAAGGCAGCGCAGGGCGGGTGGGAGCCGGCTTGCCGGCGATAGGGCCGGAACCGGCAACCCTTCGGTCCCCCCGCCGCAACATCCTGCAGACATTTCCTACACCAAGCAGTGAACCTGCTTCGATAAAAACGGTCTTTCGCTGACGGTCAAACCACCGACCGGTTCATCGGCCCAGTCACCGGGCCTTCTTTTGTCCTGTTTCAGCGAAGACCACCATGCCCGACTTCCGCCCTGCCTCCCCTGCCCTTGCCACCCTGTTCGCCGCCGCCCTGGTTGCCCTCGCCGGCCCCGTACATGCCGAAGAACCGGCCAGCGACGCGCGCTGGGTCAGCGACAGCCTGAGCACCTATGTGCGCAGCGGCCCGACCAACGGCCACCGCATCGTCGGCTCGGTCAAGGCCGGGCAGAAGGTCACTCTGGTCGACACCCAGGGCAACTACAGCCAGGTGCGAGGCCAGAACGGCGACCTGGTGTGGATCCTCACCAGCGACCTGCAGTCGGTACCCGGCCAGGCCGAGCGCCTGCCGGCACTGGATGCCAAGGTGGCGCAGCTGTCCGACCAGCTCAAGACCATCGATGACAGCTGGAAGAACCGCGTGCAAGGCATGCAGGAAACCCTCGACTCGCGCAAGGCACTGATCGACGAGCTGGAAGCGCGCAACAAGTCGCTCAACGAACAGCTCGACCAGGCCCAGTCGTCCCTGCGCGATACCCAGGCACGCCTGGGTGACGAGAACAAGCAGGTGATGATGCGCTACATGGTGTACGGCGGCAGCATCGCCGGTGCTGGCCTGCTCGCCGGCCTGATCCTGCCGGCCTTGACCCGCGGACGCAAACGCAACGACCGCTGGTTCTAAGGCCTCCCCGCGGGCCATACCACATCTGTGGGAGCGGGTTTACCCGCGAACCATTCGACTCGCTGGAGCACCGGCTCGGCCGGTGTTCGCAAAGCAAGCCTGCGCCCACAGAGTGCAGCCCGCCGCCTACCCGGTCTGGTTGGTGACGCCGAACGGGATGTGCACCGAAGGCACCACGGTGCGGGTACCCTTCAGGTGCCCGGACTGGTCGTCGAAGAAGATGTGCGGCTTGAGCACCTGCAGCACCCGGCGCTTTTCGATGCCGCCCAGGAAGAATGCATCGTTGGCCATCACGCCCCAGCTCTTGAGCGTGTTGAGGGCGCGCTCGTGGGATGGCGCGTTGCGGGCGGTGACAATGGAGACCCGCAGGCGGTTCTCGTAGCCCTCATGCTTGAGTTTGTACTGCTCTTCGATCGCCTGGATCCTCGCGATCCGCACGAAGAATTCCTTGAGCGGCCCTGGGTTGTGGGGCTGGGTGACATTGGTCACCTCGTGGGCATGAAAGCCCACCAGGCCATCGCGCTGCATCACGGCTTCCGACTCGTCACCGGCCAGCACGCCATCGAAGTCGAAGGCGATGCGCAGGCTGTCATCGCTTTCGTCATCGTCGAACTGCGAATCGAGTACCTGGCCAGCCGGGTAGCCAGCCTGGATCGCAGCATCCACATGTTTCTTGTCGGCAGAGAGGAACAGGGCGATGTTCAGCGCCGGGATATATTCATAAGGCGACCGCCCCTGCATGAAGATCGCCCGGGTCATGTTCAGACCGTAATGCTCGATGGTCTTCATCACCCGCAGGCCGGTGTCCGGGTCGTTCTGCGACAGCAATACCACCTCGACCAACGGGTCGTTGGGGTCTTCGCGCAAGTCATTGAGCGCCAACAGGCGCTTGATGAAGGGATAGGCGATGCCCTTGCCCAAGGGCGTGTGCAGGTGCTGCTCCTGGTACTTGCGGTACTGCGCCTCGCCCTCGCGGCGGAACACGGCGTCGGACTCGCTGAGGTCGAAAACCGCGCTGGACGCCACGCCGACCACCAGCCGATCATCCACATCATAGGCCACGGGCGGCTCCTTCCAGACGTGGGGCCCAGTCTTCGACCTGGCGTTGCTCGAGCAGGCAATCAAGGGCAAGGGTAGTCTGGGGCATGCGCAATCTCTTGGAGCTATCGCTGTAGCGCAAAGCTTACCCGAGACCAGGGCCATACCGGAACGCCCTGGCGCCCGGCTTCGCCCACCCCGCACGTGCACAGCACGAGTGAGGGGTGGCGAAACCAGAAGGATGCGCTATCTGCCTCGCGCCTTGTTGTAGATGGTCTTGGCGCGGTCGGCCGAAGCCTGGCATTTGATCATATCGCCGGCGGCCTGGGCATCCTTGGCCTGGGTGAGCAGTTTCTGGTAGTCCTGGGCCATGCCGCCATGCAAGGCCTGGCCATCGGTCCTGTGGATGTCCTCAAGTTCCTTGATCTTGGCGGCGCAGTTGGTTTCGGGGCCGGATTCGGCGTGGGCGGCAACGCTCAAGACAGTCGCGATCATCAGCAGTGTCATGGATTTCATGGAGCCTTCTCCTTTGGAAAAACCGGACTTCTGGCAAGCGCCTGGACGGCTCGACGCAGCGAAAAGCATAGCCGTCCACGAGGATTCGGCCAGACGCCAGGATCGCGCGCGGATGCACGCCGGCCTGGGTTAGACTGTGCACCCCGCGCTGTGCGGCGCGGCACGATTCGACCCTAGCTGGAGCTTGCCCGATGTTCATCCTCAGCCGTCTCGACGGCGTGCCCCCCGAATCCTTCCAGAACCAGATCCGTCAACTGGTGATCGATCATGTCGGCGAGCTGAGCAGCGTGGCCATCACCGCGGACAACCCGTTGTATCCGCTGTACCAGTACGGCGTCGGCCTGGAAGTGCACCAATACCTGCAGGCGCTGGACGGCACACGCGGCCTGGCGGTGGAGTTGACCCTCGCCCTGGATGCCGAAGCGCCGGACCAGTTGCTCGGTTTCGCCCTGGCCCTGCCCGCCCAGGACAATGACCAGGCGTGTGTCCTGACCTTCCTCGCCGTGCAGCCCAGCCATCGCCGCCAAGGCATCGCCCGTGCGCTGTTGGCCGACATCCAGGCACGCCACGCCTGTGTCGAGCTCAATGCCTTCGCAGGCCAGGTGCCTTGGTTCGAGGCGATGGGCCTGCAGGTCGTCGCCGCCGCGGGCTCCCAGGTATTGATGAGCAGTACCGGGCAGGCCAGCGGCGCCTTGGTCGGCCGCCTGGACATCGCACCGATCTACCGCACCACCGAGGTACGGCAGATCCACGCCTACCTGGTCAAGCAGCACGGCGACGAGGCCATGCTCGATGCGGAAAAACAGCGCGATGAACGCCTCGATGCTTTGGCCTTGCAGGCACAGGCCTGTGTGAAGCAACGCCAAACGGTGCATTGAATCGCGACTTGCCATACAGCCCCGGTAAATGGGTCTCAGCGTCTATCCTTAGGTGACCCTCCAAGGAAGATGCGCCCCACCGCCTATGAACCTGCTCCCCCGCCTCGCCCTGTCCCTGGCCATTCTCGCCCTGGTCGCGGCCTGTGCATTGCTTGCCTCGCCCTGGATGGGCCAAGGCTTCGAGCTGGCTGACCTGTCCACCGACAGCCAGCGCCGCCTCACCCGCCAGCTGGAAGACGGCAGCCTGCTGACCCTGGATGCCAGCTCCTCGGTGGATGTGGAGTTCGATGCCCAGCAGCGCCACCTGCAACTGCTCGCTGGCCAGGTGTTGCTGGAGGTGGCCCCAGGCGACCCGCGCCCGTTCCGGGTCGGCACACCCGAAGGTACCTTGCGCCCACTGGATGCCCGCCTGATCATCGAGCACCTGGGCAACGCCACCCAGGTCAGCGTGCTGCATGGCAGGGTCGAACTACTAGGAGCCGGGCGGCACCTGTCGCTGAGCCGTGGCCAGCAACTGCGCTTCAGCGCGGGCGAGCCCGGCACGCTGGAGGCGGTGGACACCGGCATGCTGCAAGCGGCCTGGCACCTGCAGCGCCTACCAGCGGCTGGCCAGCCCCTGGTCACTACCCTCGAGCGCCTGGCCCGCCATCGCCAGGGCGTACTGCTGTTCGACCGGGAGGCCCTGCAAGGCCTACGCGTTCCCTACGACCTCCCCCAGGACGACAGCGACCAGGCCCTGGCCGACCTGCAAGCCGACCTGCCGATCAGCGTGCATCGCTTTACCCGCTGGCTCACCGTGGTCAGCAAGGTCGACAGCCAGAAATGAAACGCGGCCGGGTCCCCAAGGGGAGCCGGCCGCGTTGTGCTACAGGACGCCTCAGTGGCGCTTGCTGGTACGGATCTGGTGGACCACGCCCATGGCCACCACGATAGCAGCCGCGATACCCGTGGAGATCACCAGGATCTGGTAATCAGGCATGAACGCCATCACCACAAGGCAGACCACGATGAAGGCGATCACCAGGTAGGTCAGCCAAGGGAACAGCCACATCTGCAGGCGGATCTCCTTGCCTTCGGCCTGCAGCTTGCGACGCATGCGCAACTGCGAGAAGGCGATCACCAGGTACACCAACAGGGCGATCATGCCGGTGGTGTTCATCAGCGTTTCCAGCACATCCTTCGGGCGCAGGGTTTCGCTGAAATTGATCAGGGCGCAGAAGATCGCTACCGCGCACGACCCCATGATCGCGTACACAGGCACACCGGTGCCGGCCCGGGTGATCTTGAAGAACGAAGGTGCGTCGCCACGCTGGCCCAGTGAGAACAACATGCGCGACGCGGTGTAGTGGCCGGAGATCAGGCAACTGCTTACCGAGGTCAGCACCACGAAGTTCATCAGCAGCTCGGCGTATGGCACACCCAGCAGCTCCAGGGTACGACGGTAGGCGCCATAGCCGGACTCGCCCAGGTGCGGGTCGTTCCATGGCACCAGGCAGACGATCAGGAAGATCGAGCCTACGTAGAACAGGCATACACGCCACACCACCGAGTTGGTGGCCTTGACGATCTGGGTGGAGGGGTCCTTGGATTCCGAGGCAGCGATGGTGACGATCTCGGCACCGAGGAAGGCGAACATCACCCCCAGCAGCGCGCCGATCACCGTGGTGATGCCATTGGGCATGAAACCTTCGGCCGTCAGGTGGCTGATGCCACGCACCTCACCGAATTGCCAGACATTGAATACCGCCGCGGTGCACACGATCAGGAAGCAGACGATGGCCACCACCTTGATCAAGGCGAACCAGAACTCGAACTCGCCATAGTGCTTGACGTTGAAGAAGTTGACCGTGATCAGCAGCAGTGTCGTGGCCAGCACGAACACGTTGACGCTGACACCCGGGAACCAGCCATGCAGGATCTTGCCCGCCACGTACGCTTCCCAGGCCATGAGGATGACCCAGTACCACCAGTACAGCCAGCCGATGGTGAAACCGGCCCAGCGCCCGATGGCGCGGTCGGCGTAGGTGGAGAACGAGCCGGTATCCGGCGAGGAAGTCGCCATCTCGCCCAGCATGCGCATGATCAGCACCACCAGGATGCCACCGGCCAGGTACGCCAGGACCGCGGCGGGGCCAGCGCTGTGGATCACGCTGCCGGAGCCGACGAACAAGGCGCCGCCAATGACCCCGGCGATCGACATCATCGTCAGGTGACGCGACTTGAGCGAGGCGCTGAGCTTGCTCTCGTGCTCGCCTTTCGCAGTGGTGGATGTGGATGTTGCGTCCATCAGTTATGTACCCCGTGCTTCTTTTTATCCAAGGAAAAACTGTGAAACCCCGATGGCTATCGGTCTCACCTGACATCAGTACTCAAGCGGGCAGGAGGTGTGCGCCAGGCACACGCAGGCCTTCCGTGGCGGCCTGCTTACGCGTCCGGAGGCAAACCTGCGGACGAACTGAACGGTATGCCGGCCGGGCTTCGGCGGCTCGGCGCGCCGCAATGAAGGTGCGAGGCGGACCTCGACGGTAAAGCAGCGAATTTATGATTGTGCATGACGCTGACAGGTATGCTGTGGCGATATCTGACACGTAATGTAAAAATGTCTGGCACACAGAGCCATGCACAGTGGCATGAAAAACGCACTGCACTGTACAGGCCGCCAATGCAATACACCTGCGACACCTTGCCGACGCCGGGGAGCTGAACGGTTGGTTCGCCACGCGAATCGACCGCACGCGCCACCTTGCGATACGCACACCTGAAGGCACCCCAATGCTCCAGCTACATCCGGACTCGTCCACCCCGCTGGTCAACCAGATCATCGACGGGTTGCGCGAGCTGATCGACAACCAGACCCTCAAGCCCGGCGCCAAGGTCCCATCGATCCGCGCCTTTGCCGCGACCTATTCGGTGAGCACCTTCACCGTGGTCGAGGCCTATGATCGCCTGGTCGCCCAAGGCCTGCTGGTCAGCCGCGGCAATGCGGGGTTCTTCGTCAATCGTGCGGCGGGCGAGCTGCTGGACACCCAGGGCCAAGCGCTTGGCACCACTCGGCCGACGTTCAATTCCGAGTGGTACCTGCAACAGATCTTCGAAACCCGCCAACTGCCGTTCAAGCCTGGCTGCGGCTGGCTGCCCAACGACTGGATGTACGAGGACGGGCTGCGCCGCGGCCTGCGCCAGGTGGCCGGCAGCCCGCTGGAGCTTTCCGGCTACGGCGACCCGATGGGCCTGCCGGAGCTGCGTGCCCTGACCGCACAGAACCTGCAACAGGAACTGTCGATCGTCGCCAATCCGGCGCAGTTGATGCTGACCCATGGCGCCAGCCAGGCCTTGGACCTGGCCGTGCGTACCCTGGTACGCCCAGGGGATGTGGTGCTGGTGGATGACCCCGGCTATCCCAACCTGATGAGCATCCTGCGCACCCAGGGCGCTACCTTGATGGGTGTGCCACGAACCCCGAGTGGGTACGACCTGGACCTGCTGGAGCGCCTGCTGGCCCATCACCGGCCCACGGTCTTCTTCACCCAGCCCCACCTGCACAGCCCGACGTGTTCGCGCACACCGCTGGCGCAACTGCATCGCCTGTTGCAACTGGCCACGCGGCACAACTTCCGCTTGGTGGAAAACAACCTCTACGCCGACATGATCGCCGAGCCACAGCCGTGCCTGGCCAGCCTCGACCCACTGCAACAGGTCGTTTACGTCGGCAGTTATTCCAAGAGCATTTCACCCAACGTACGGGTCGGCTACCTGCTGGCCAACGCCGACCTGATGCAGCAATTGCTGCACCTGAAGATGCGTTCGGGGCTCACCACCTCGCAGGTGATGGAGCGCGTGGTGTATGCGGCCATCATCGATGGCCGCTGGCGCAAGCACCTCAAGCGCCTGCGCCAGCGCCTGGCGCAGGCGCACCAGGACGTGGGCCGCCATCTGCACCGGTTGGGCTTCGAGTTGTTCATCGAGTCGGACGAAGGCATGTACATCTGGACCCGCCACCCTGCCCTGCCTGACAGTGCCGCGCTGCTGGACGATGCCCTGGAGCAAGGCATCATGCTGGGCCCCGGGCAGCTGTTCATGGTCGATACCCAGGCCACGGGCTGGATGCGCTTCAATGTGGCATTCAGTACCGACCCTGAGATGTGGGCGCTGCTGGAGAAGGTGTTGGTCAAGCATGTACGCCGAGGCGGGGCCCAGGCGCCGACTGTCGGCCCTGAGCCATGATCGACCCGCTTTCTGGTTACCCTTTCTACCAATAGCCCTACTTATCCTTCGCCATGCCCGACCGCCTGCTCACCGACCGCCTCGATTGGAACCTGCTGCGCACTTTCCGCGTGATCGGGCAAGAGCTGTCCATCAGCCGCGCCGCCGCGCGCCTGCACCTGACCCAGCCTGCCGTGAGCCAGGCGCTCAAGCGCCTCGAGGAGCAGCTCGGGCGCCAGCTCATCGCCCGCCGCGGGCCGCGCTTCGTGCTCACTGAGGTAGGCGAGCAACTGTTCCAGCTGGCCGGCGAGATATATGGCCAGATGGCGCAGATCGGCAGCCTGCTGGAACAACCGGCCACCGAGCTGGTGGGCAAGGTGCGCCTGCTGATGGTCAGCCGCGTGGTCGATGCCCGCTTCGACGAATGCCTGGCTCGGTTCCACCACCAATATCCCCGGGTCGAGCTCGAGATCGAGGTGATGCGCAGCGCCGACATCGTCGCGGCCCTGCAGGAGAAGACCGCCACCGCCGGCCTGAGCCTGAACCGGCGCCCGCAGCCACGCCTGGAGCAGCGGCTGTTCCATCGCCAGCGCTACGCCTTCTTCTGCGGCAAGCACCACCGGCTGTTCGGCCAGCTGGAGGGCGACCTGCAGCAAGAAAGCTTCGTCAGCTTCAGCAGCGACCAGATCGGCGGCATGCTCTCGCCGCTGACCATCTTCCGCGATCAACAGGGCTTCGCCGGGCGCGTCATCGCCTCCTCGCCAAGCCTCGAAGAAGTCCGCCGCCTGGTGATCGCAGGGTTCGGTATCGGCTGCCTGCCCGAGCATGTGGTAGCCCCGGATGTGGAGGCGGGGCTGCTGTGGAAGCTGCCGCCGCTGGAGGGCATCGCCGATGTGGACATCCACCTGCTGTGGAACCGTGAGCAGCGCATGAGCCGCGCAGAAGAAACCTTCATCGAGGCGCTGCAGGCAAGCCTGCAGTAACGCCCGCCTTGCGAGGCCAGCAGGAGAACCGTTGGCCTACCGGCGGGCAAGCCCATCGCCGCAGGCCCTGCGCCGCTGCCGGAAGCACACCGCCCCCAGCCCGAGCACAGCCACGACCAGCACGGCCAGTGCTGCTACCAGTTCCCGGCCATAGCGCCCGGCCCAGGCCGGAAAGCCGACGAACTCCCGGTAGATCTGCACATCGGCCGCGCCGCCGTCATGGCGGATGCTGATCCCGCCCTGACGGATCAGTGAATAGTCCGAGTCAAAATAGACCCACACCTTGCTCGCCCCCTCGCGCCTGATGGCGTCGATCTCGATCACGCTGGTCGGTGCCTGGACGATGGTATCGTTACCGGCATCGTCGCGAATCTGCACCAGCCCCTTGGCCGGCAGGCGGATCTGCACCTTCTTCAATGGGGTTTGGCCCTTGTTGCGCAATTCGATGAGCAGCCCGGTGCGATGGTCCACCAAGCCTGCTTCAAAAGGCTTGGCGAACAACTGCAGGTAAGGCGCCTGGGCCAGCTCGACGAGCTTGTCGACCTGTTGGTGGCTGAGCGCCCCCTTGCCGATGGCGCTCACCTGCTCGTGCAGGCGTTCGTACTTGAGCAGGTCATTGGTGGTACTGATGCGTTCGCTGAACTGGCTGGGGTAGGTCAGGTAGGCGTAGGTCAGGCGCGCCTCCAGACCAGCGTCGTCCTTGAGCAGCGCATAAAGCGCCGCGACCGAGGTCGCGACGACCAGCACGCCCACGAGGGCCTTCCCGACTTTTTCCCAGCTCACCTTGGCGGTTCCTTCTTTCGCTGTGTTGGCGACATGAATTGGCCGGCAAAGGGTGCCAAGAACGACCGGCTGTAGCAAGCGCAAGGGACTCCTGGTGCACCGGACCATAATGAATTCGGTGCACCCGGGAGGAATCGACACCGTGATGGCGCGACCGCCGGAAATGGCCGATTTCGACCCGGCGCAGGTCTACAAGGGCTTGCCGATCCCGCGTATCGGCCAGCCGGAAGAAGTCGCCAACCTGGTGCTGTTCCTGGCCAGCGACGAGTCCAGCTATTGCACGGGCTCGGAGTTCATCATCGACGGCGGCATGCTGGCGGGGACCACGTTCGGTTGACCTGCGGGGCGCCTGGCGAGAGCTGCCCCCTTGATCGCGGGACAAGCCCCACAGGGATTTCGCAAGTCTTGAGAGCGGCGCAATCTCAGTGAGAGCTGGCGACAGCCTGCGATGGGCTGCAAAGCAGCCCCAAGCCTTCAAACGCTGGAGCCCGTCCAGACTCAAGGGGCCGCTGCCCATCGCAGGCTGTCGCCAGCTCCTACCAAGCAAGCGGAGCCTGGGCCGTATTGGCACGGCCGAGAAGTATTAAACCAATCGAAGCCACTTTGAGCTTGTCCAGCACCATAGAATCTCCCACAGGTGTGGCGCTGCGCAGGCACACTGCGCGATGCCTGTGGGAGCGGGCTTGCCCCGCGATTGGGTCAACGCAAGGCGCCCTCGGTCAGTATGTCGGGCTGTTCGATGGGTACCTGGCGCGCCAGGTGGTTCGCCGCGATGTAGCCGAAGGTCATGGCCGGGCCGATGGTCGAGCCTGGGCCTGGGTAGGTCTTGCCCATCAGTGCCGCACTGGTGTTGCCGATAGCGTACAGGCCCTCGATCACCGAGCCGTCAGGGCGCAGCACGCGAGCATCGGCATCAGTGCACAGTCCCCCCTTGGTGCCCAGTTCACCGGCATCGATACGCAGCGCATAGAAAGGCGCCCGCTCCAGCGGTCCCAGGCAAGGGTTGGGCTTGCAGTTGCTGTCGCCGTAGTAACGGTCGAACAGGCTCGCGCCCTTGCCGAAGTCCTCGTCGACACCCTGGGCGGCCTGCTGGTTGAGGCGGTGTACGGTCTGCTCCAACCCCGCTGCATCCACCCCGATCTTGCCCGCCAATGCCGCCAGACTGTCGGCGCGGTAGATCACCTTGTCCAGCCAGCCCTCGGGGATCTTGCTGTCCGGCTGTACCGAGCCAGGCAACAGCACGCCGCAGGGGTAGCGCTTGCGGTACTCGGCATCGAAGATCAACCACGCCGGCACGTTGGCTCCGCTGAGCTGCTGGTCGGCGTACATCGCGTAGATGATATCCGGATAGGGCGCGGCCTCGTTGACGAACCGCCGGCCGTTGCCGTTGACCATGATGCAGCGGGGGAATGCCCGCTCGACGAACAGCGCGCGCTGCTTCTCCTCGCCCGGCACGTGCACGGTGGGTGCGCCCCAGGTATGGCTCATCAACGCCACTCCGGCGCCCTGCTCCAGGCCCGCGCGGATCCCGTCGCCATTGTTGATCGGCGGTGCCGCAGTCCATTCGGCACGGGTCGGGCCGGGCAGGTACTGCTCACGCATCAACTGGTTGGCCTCGAAACCACCGCACCCCAGGATGACGCCGAATGCGGCCCGCACATTCAGCGGCCTGCCCTGGCGTTCGACCAGCACGCCGCTGACCTTGCCGTCATGGCTGTGCAAGGCGCGCATCGGCGTCTGCAACCACAACTCGATACCCCGCGCCAGCATCGCCGCACGCAGGCTGGCGACCAAGGCGTTGCCCAGGGTCAGGCGTCGATCCCGGGGCGTGCGCCGGCGCCAACGCAGGTCGGCCATGTAGCCAAGGCCCAGGCGCGCGGTGAGCCAGAGCCAGCCGGGTTCCTTGGCCAGGATGGTATGGGCCTCCACCTGGGTCATGGCAATGCGCCCGGCGATCAAGGTCGCGGGCGACGGCGCACGCAGGCGTTGGAATTCCTCGCCCAGGCGCGCCGCATCGAAGCTGGCCGGCTCCATGGTGCGATAGCCAGGCTTGCCGCCCTCGAGCTCGGGGTAGTAATCAGGGTAGCGCGGCACTGCACGGAAGTAGGTCTGGGCCTGGGCGGCCAGGTAGCCGACCATCCTCGGCCCCTGCTCCAGGTAGGCCTCCATCCGCGCTGGGTCGTAATCCTCACCTACAGTCGCACGCAAGTAGGCTTGGGCTTCTTCCCGTGAGTCGCTGCCGCCGAGCCCTTCGATCTGGTCGTTGCACGGGATCCAGATACCCCCGCCGGAAATCGCCGTGGTGCCCCCGTACTCAGCCGCCTTTTCCACCATCAGTACCGACAGGCCCTGGTCATGGGCCCGTAGCGCCGCGGTCATGGCTCCGGCCCCAGAGCCGACCACGACCACGTCGTACACGGCATCCCAGTGCACGGCATGGGTGTTGTCATTGTTCATCGATGCACCTCCCCCGTTGGCGGCCACAGGGCCGCATAGCATTCCATGGAAAACCACTATGTCACATCATTTATAATTTGAGTCATTGTATGTCACAAAAATTTGCAGCCGTGCCATTTGCTGCGACAATCGCGGTCGATCGAGAACAGATGAAGGTGTGTCGCCATGACCCGACAACTGCGCTGGGGTGACGCCAGCCGCATGGACAGCGCCGAGCAAGGGCGCCAGCAGATCCTGGAATGCGCACTGGCTGCGATGATCGAACTGGGCCCAGACGGCTTCGCCATCGATGACGTGGCCCGCCGCGCGAATATTTCCCGGCGCACGCTGTACCGTTACTTCGCAAACAAGCACGAGCTGGTCCAGGCCGTGATCAGCAGCGAGAACGCCGCGTTCTTCAGCGCCATGCAGCAGCAATTGAGCGCCTTCGAAGACAACTTCGAGCGCTACCTGGAGGAATGCCTGTGCTTCGCCGTGCGCTACCGCGACCAGCATCGGGGTGGTTTTCACCAGGGCTACCTGGCCAAGGCGGCCAGCCCCGAGGTATTCGCCTACATCCTCGAGGACATCGCGCCGCTGTGGCAGCAGGTGCTGGCCGGACCGTTCGAGGCCTGTGCCGCCGGCCACGGCGGTGCTGCCAGCCTGGCCGACTGCGTTGCCCTGGTGAGCCGGCTATGCCTGGCCTATTGCCTGGTACCCGCCGAAGAAGCGCAGATCCGCAACCAGGTGCGCCTGCTGCTCCACCTCGCCGCCTGAGCGCTCAGGGCAGCAGGCGCATGGCGCTGGGCACCGGCATGTAGCAGGGCTGGAAGTTGGGCTGGCAGTAATAGGCCACGCTCAATGGCATGGGCAGGGGGCGTGTCAACGCAGCCACATAGATGGCAGCGAAGGCACACACGATCAGGGTCAGGCAGCATCTTGTTGTTGTTTTCATGGCCATTCCTCTACGCAGGAGGGGGACGTGTGAAGCCAGACTAGAATTGCCGCGCGCCGCCCGCCTCGTCCAAACGGACGAGGCGACAACGCTCAGTACAATGCCCGGCGGAGATCGGCGCAGGCGCCCTGCAAGGCACGGGCCGCCGCCTCGACGAACGGCGCCATGCTGACGAACCCATGCACCATGCCCTCGCAACGCGCCAGACGCACCGCAACACCTGCGGCCTGCAGGCGCTCGGCGAAGGCCTCGCCTTCATCGCGCAAGGGGTCGTACTCGGCGGTCAGCAAGGTGGTGGGCGGCAGCCCTTGCAGGTATTCATCGCGCAGGGGCGAAGCCAGGGGGTCGTCGCCCTGCCCGGGATGCTCCAGGTACTGCGCCCAGAACCAGCCCATCATGGCCCGGGACAGCAGGTAGCCTTCGGCGAAGTCGGCATAGGAAGGGCTGTCGCAGGCGGCGTCCGTGACCGGGTAGAACAAGCACTGATGACGGATGGCCGGCCCTCGTCGCTCACGGGCAAGACGGCTGACCGCGATGGCCAGGTTGCCCCCGGCGCTGTCACCGGCGAGCGCCACGCGGCTGCCATCCACGCCAAGGTCCTGGGCATGTTCCACCAGCCAGCGCGTCGCGGCGTAGCAGTCCTCCGGGGCTGCCGGAAAGCGTGCCTCCGGTGCCAGGCGATACGCCACCGACACCACCACAGCGCTGGTTTCCAGGGCCAGGGTACGACACAGGTTGTCGTGGGTATCCAGGTTGCCGATGACAAAGCCCCCGCCATGGAAAAACACCAGCAGCGGCAAGCCGTCCCGCGCCACCGGCCGATACAGGCGTGCCGCCAGCATGCCTGCGGCACCTGCGACCTGCAGCTCGCGGACCTCCGCCATGTCGGCCCCCGGCAACGGCGGCATCAGGTTGTCGGCATGCAGGCGATACTGACGGGCGTCGAGGCTGGCGTAGTCGGGCTCACCCTGGGCGGTGAAGCCCTGGAGCACGGCGGCAAGCTGGCTATCGAGCGGCATGGGTCTCTCCTTGTACATCGACCATGGCAAAAACTGGGTTGGTTTCCTCGAGGATGCTGCGCAGGCGCAGTTCCAGGGCGGGCTTGAAATCCTTGTGTGGGAGAATCCAGAAACGCTGCTGGGCGATCGCCTCGAACACCAGGGCGGCCAGCTCACGCGGCGCCATGCCGGCGCGGATGCTGGAGTCGAGCATGGCGTTCAGCGATGCCGCAGGGCCCTCGCCTGCCGAATCCGAGGCCATGATGGCGCTGGCCACCGGCCCCGGACACAGCACCGAGACCGACACCGGCGCCCCCAGTTGCAGCAGCTCGTAGTGCAAGGTCTCGGACAACGCCACCACCGCTTGCTTGGTCACGTTGTAGGGGCCGAGCATCGGGCTGCTGATCAGGCCGGCCAGCGAGGCGGTGTTGATCACATGGGCCGGGCGCCCCTGGGCCAGCAGCAGCGGCACGAAACAGCGCACGCCGTTGATCACCCCGCGCAGGTTGATGTCGAGCATGCGCTGCCACTGCGCAGCGTCGATTTCCCAGCTGTAGCCGGTCTGCATCACGCCGGCGTTATTGAACAACAGGTCGACGCCGCCGAAGCGCGCCACCGCCGCGTCGCGCAACCGCGCGACCTGTTCGGCATCGCCCACGTCGGTGACGCAGGCCAGCACGTCAGCCCCTTGTCCCTGCAGCGATGCGGCCAAGGCCACGAGGCTGCGCTCATCGACATCCGCCAGCACCAGGCGCAGGCCCAGCTGCGCCGCATGCTCGGCCAGGCCCCGGCCGATACCGCTGGCCGCGCCGGTGATCACTGCTACCTGTCCCGCCATCTTGTTCTCCTGCCCGTGGCTGATGGCTGCCAGTAGATCGGCCCGGCCGACGCCAGCCATCGTCCGTTCAGACGATGACCGCTACGCCATGGGCGGCAGAATCGACTTGGTACAGCCAGACATGTCGCCAGTGACCGCAATGGCGCGAAACAGTCGGCGGCCCCTACACAGCACGGAGAACAACAACATGAGCACGCTGCACCGTATCGAAGCCAAACTGCTGGAGGACCGCTACGCGCGCGGTTGGCACTGCCTGGGCCTGGCCGCCCAGTACCGCGATGGCAAGGCCCATCGCCTGGACGTGTTCGGCACCCGCCTGGTGGCCTTCCAGGGCGAGGACGGCCAACTGAACATCCTCGACGGCTATTGCCCGCACATGGGCGCCGACCTGAGCACCGGCTGCATCGAAGGCAACGCCATCCGCTGCCCCTTCCACAGCTGGCGCTGGAACGCCGAGGGCGTGTGCGATGACATCCCCTACGCCAAGCGCATCCCGCCACGGGCCAAGATCAAGCGCTGGCCGATCATGGAGCAGAACCACCTGTTGTTCGTCTGGAACGACCCGCAAGGCAACCCGCCGATCGCCGAACAGGCCATCCCGCGCATCGATGCCTGCTACGACGAAGCCTGGGCGCACTGGGAAATCGCCGAGCTGAAGATCGACACCAACTGCCGCGAGCTGATCGACAACGTGGCCGACATGGCGCACTTCGGCACCGTGCATGGCGCGCCGGTCGATGAGTTCAGCAACGTCTTCGAGGGCCACACCGCATCCCAGGTCATGCGCGCGCGCAGCGAGCGCCTGTCTGGCGACAGCGAGCTGAACACCGTGGCCACCTACTATGGCCCGGCCTACCAGATCACCGAAATGACCGGCGCCATGGGCGGCCAGCCGATCCATTCGATCCTGCTCAATTGCCACGTGCCGATCGACCTGAACAGCTTCACCCTGCGCTATGGCGTGCTGGTGAAGAAGATCCCGGGGCTGAGCGAGGAAGAGAACCAAGCCATCGCCAAGGCCTATGTGCAACAGGCCCAGGCGGCGTTCTATGAGGACGTGGCCATCTGGCACACCAAGACCCGCGTCGACAACCCGCTGCTGTGCGACGGCGACGGCCCGGTGTACCAGCTGCGCCGCTGGTACGAGCAGTTCTATACCGATGTCGAACTGCTGGCCGCGGACACCCGTGACAGCAAACAGTTCGTGGTACGCAGCGGCGAGCGCGCCTGACAGCGACACCCCTGGCACAGCCCGGCACAGTCGATTCCGACCGTTGGCCGGGCCTTGCAACATGACATTGCGCGCGGACAAGGACGCCGTTTATGCTCGCCGACGCCAATGCTAATAACAAGAAAATCGGTACCCACCCATGCAGAGTCTCACGCTCGAAGACTTCAGCGAGCTGGTCGGCCAGCTCTACCAGGGCCCCTTGGAGAACATCCCCTGGGTGACCTTCCTCACGCAGCTCAACAGCCTTCTGCACAGCAAGCACGTGACGTTCATCCTGCGCCCGCCCAGCAGCCAGGTCGATGGCCTGATGGTCAGCACCAACGGCACGTCCACGGAAGCCACCACCTCTTACAACAAGCATTTTTACGCCCTGGACCCGTTCGTCGGCCTGCCCAACCGCGAGGTGGTCGCCCTGGCCGACTACCTGCCGGATGCCGAGCTCAAGCAGTCGGAGTTCTTCCGCAACTTCCTGGAGCCGGTGGACGTGTTCCATATCCTGGGCGTGGACATCAATACCAGCGACGGCGCCCAATGCCGCCTGCGCATCAGCCGCGGGCGCGACGACCCAGCCTTCGTCGACACGGAGAAGCATTTGCTGGCGCGTTTCATCCCGCACCTGGAACGTTCGGTCAAGGTGCATATGCAGCTCAACCGCATCGAAACCGAACGCAACCTGTATGCCGGTGCCGTCGACCAGATGGCCGTGGGCACCATCATTCTCGACGAGACCGGCAAGGTTCTGCAGACCAACCAGGTGGCCGAACGGCTGCTGCAGGAGAAGGACGGGATCAAGCAGGTCAATGACGGCCTGCAGGTCGGCAGCGCTCGCGACACCCAGGAGTTTCGCCGCCTGGTGCGCCAGGCCATGCTCTCCCAGAAAGGCAACCAGCCCTCGGTGGTCGAGGCCATGCGCGTCAAGCGCCCGTCCGGGCGCGCAGACCTCGGCATCATCGTGCGTTCGGTGCCCCTGGCCGCATGGAGCGAAGGCAAGCAGTGCCCGACGGTGGTGATCTTCATCAGTGACCCGGAGCAGCAATCCTCGGCGCCCCAGGAAATCGTCCGCGCGCTGTTCGACTTCACCCCTGCCGAAACCCAGCTGGCCATGCTGTTGGCCAACGGCCTGACCCTGGACGAAGCCTCCGAGGAGTTGGGCATCAGCCGCAACACCTCACGGGCGCACCTGCGCTCGACCTTCTCCAAGACCGGCGTCACCCGCCAGACCATGCTCGTGCGATTGATCCTGCGCAGCGTCGCCACTCTCGGCTGACGCCGTGTGGCTGCCATCGTCCGCTCGGACGATGGCAGGCGCCGGCAGGCGGCGCACAGTAGCGCTGACGCCTACCGTTTGCAGAGGCCCCGCCATGCGCCAGAGCCCTACCATTCTCAAGACCGAACTGCTGGCTGAAAGCAGCCATTTCCAGATCGAAGCCCTGCACCTGCAGTTCAGCAATGGGCAGCGCCGGGTGTACGAGCGCTTGCGCGGCACCGGCTACCGCTCGGTGCTGCTGGTGGTCATGCCTGATCCTGCGCATGTGCTGATGGTTCGTGAATACGCCGTGGGTGTGGAAGGAACCATCCTCGGCCTGCCCAAGGGCGGAGCCGACACGGGGGAAAGCTACCTGGATGCGGCGCAGCGGGAATTGGGGGAAGAAGTGGGCCTGCGTGCCACCCGCCTGACCGAGCTGGGCGAGCTGACCCTGGCGCCTGGGCATCTGTGCCACCGCTGCCGGGTGGTACTGGCCGAACAGCTCAGCCCCTGCAGCAATGATGGGGGTGACGAGCCTGAGCCCTTGGAATGCGTGACAGTGCCCTTGGCCGAGGTCCCTGCCTTGGTGGCGCGTGGCGAACTGCATGAAGCCCGGGCCATCGCCGCGCTGTTCATGGCCATGGGCGCGCTTGCGCAGCGTACCTGATAGCGGCGCCAGTCCCCATCGCGGGACAAGCCCGCTCCCACAATATCAAAAAACCTGTCCAGCCCTGGCGCGGCGCAGCTTCTGTAGGAGCGGCCTTGCGCCGCGAAAGGGCTGCACAGCAGCCCCAGGCTGTTGACCGGCGAACAGGATCAGTAGTACGCGTTTTCCTTGTTGCTGTGGTCGGTCACGTCGCGCACGCCCTTGAGCTCCGGAATACGCTCGAGCAGGGTGCGCTCGATACCGTCCTTGAGGGTGACGTCGGCCTGGCCGCAGCCCTGGCAACCACCACCGAACTGCAGCACGGCGATGCCGTCGTCGACCACGTCCACCAGGCTCACAGCACCGCCGTGGCTGGCCAGGCCCGGGTTGATCTCGGTCTGCAGGTAGTAGTTGATGCGCTCGTTGAGCGGGCTGTCCTCGTTGACCATCGGCACCTTGGCGTTCGGCGCTTTGATGGTCAGCTGGCCGCCCATGCGGTCGGTGGCGTAGTCGACCAGCGCGTCCTCGAGGAACGGCTCGCTGACCGCGTCGATGTAGGCGGTGAAGCTCTTCAGGCCGACGGCGGTATCATCGGGCTTCTCTTCGCCCGGCTTGCAGTAGGCGATGCAGGTTTCGGCGTACTGGGTACCCGGCTGGGTGATGAAAATACGAATGCCGATACCCGGGGTGTTCTGCTTGGAGAGCAGATCGGCCAGGTAATCATGGGCGGCGTCGGTAATGGTTATAGCGCTCATGGAAGTTCCTCACAGACTTGCGGCCAAGTGTACGCCAACCTGGCCTTCGAACAAAGTCCTAGTATTTGACTCGGGAAAGCGCGAACGCCTGCCGTTGCTCCCCGCGCGCCTGCAGCCAGGCCTGCAGGCGCCGGTGCAGGCCACGTTCGAGCCACTGGTAGCTGAGCCACGACATTAGTCCAATGGACAGCACACAGGCGGCGAACACGCCGTAGGGGTCCAGGCCCAGGCGTTGGCTGGCGAACCAGCCGCCATACAGCACCAGCACATGCATCAGGTACACCGAATAGGAGCAGTCGCCCAGGGCCTTGAGTGCCTGGTTGCCGTGGAAGTACGGCTCGAGCGCGACGAAGGCCAGCACCACCAGCGCGCTGGGCAGGCCCCAGTGCAGCAAGCGTACCGAGGCATCCAGGTGATAGAGGGCCAAGCCGGCCAGGCCAAGCACCAGCAGTGGCAGCCACAGCCCTTCGCGCACCAGGCCCCGGCGATACAGCACGCCGATGCCGATACCCAGCAGGAACTCATAGATGATGCCGTTGTTGTAGAAGCGGCTGAGCACCCCGACCCGCCCCAGCACCTCGCTGACCAACAACAGTGCGCCAGTGACGAGCAACAGGTGGTGGCGCCGACGCACCAGGAAGGCCAGGCCGAACAGCAGGTAGAAGAACATCTCGAAATTCAGTGTCCAACCGACGTTGAGGGTCGGGTACAAGCCGTAGCCGCCGGGGTTCTCGGCCGGTATGAACAGCAATGACAGCAGCAGGTGCTGCCAATCGAACACCTGGTGCGGCATCCAGCGGCTGGCCACCAGCATCAGCGCGCCCATGAGCAGCGTGTAGAACCAGTAGGCTGGCACGATGCGCAATACCCGGTTGAGCAGGAACTGCCCGGGCGCCATGGGTTTGTCGCGGGTCGAGAGATAGATCACCAGGCCACTGATGACGAAGAAGATGTCCACGCCAACAGCGCCCCGGTCGGCAAGCAGTTGGCCGATGGGGCCGGTGGCATGGAAGTCGAAGAAGATCTGCATGAAGTGGTGGCACACAACCACCCAGGCGGCGAACGCCCGGAGAGCCTGAAGCGAATACAGCATGTCGGTTCCTGCGGTTTTCGGTGCATTGAGGCCCAGTGCAGGTAGGCGAGCGCTTCGCGCTCGATCGCGGGACAAGCCCGCTCCCACAAGGTTTGTGGCGATCCCTGTAGGAGCGGGCTTGTCCCGCGATGGGCTGCAACGCAGCCCCATTTGCATCCGGAACCACCCAGGGGTCCGACTGCGAAAAGCCGGGAAAGGTCAGGCGCCCTCCCCGGCAATCGATCAAAGGTTCTCGTAGCGATTCATGTCCAGCACCCCCGCCTCCACCGGCTCGGTCTCCTTGATGAAGGTGTTCAGGTCATGGAAGTAGCGCCAGAACTGCGGGTGGCTGCGGCGTATGCCCCAACGCTGGACGATCCGTTCGAACTTGGCGGTATCGTCGCGGGCTGCCTCCATGTCTTCGACGAACTCCGGCACATCCCGGGTGGGGATATTGAAGATGAAGTTCGGGTAGCTGCTGAGCACGCCAGGGTACAGCGTCAGGGTGTCCAGCCCTGGCTGGTAGCGGTAGGCTTCGCCCAGCAGGAAGGCCACGTTGCTGTGGGCACGGTTGCGCAGCAGGCTGTAGACCTGACGCTGGTCGCCCTGCCCTTCGATGCGCAGCATGGTCGCCTCCGGCAACTGGCCGATCACCTTGAGCCCAGCGGCCGGGCGCGATACCAAGCGGCTGAGGCTCTGCTCGGCGTCCTGGAACTCGGCGCTCATCTGCGCGCGCGAGCAGTGGGCGCCCTGGCAGCGGTTGATCGGGTCAGGGGCAGCATTGAGGCTGCCGGTACGCTGCAGCAGCTTCAGGCCAAAGTCACGCTTGGGGTTCTTGGTATCGAGCACCAGGCCGCTCGGGGTGCTGGTGTCGATGTCCTCGTAGTCCAGCCACATCTTCACCTTGCCACTGTTCTGGTACCAGTCGCCGAGGATCGCGCCACGTTGGTCGGCCGGCATCAGGCGCAGGAAGTTGACCTCGGCGCCGTTGCGGATCAGGTCGAAGTACAGGCGCGTCTGCAACTGGTGCGAAACGTTGCCGAATACGTCGAAGTTCACCGCCAGCTGGTAATAGGTACGCTCGAACAACGGGTAGTCGAACAGCCAGATGGTCAGCGGCACGTCACCGATCAGGCCCTTGCTCACTGCAGCGCTGTCGAAGTGGCGGAAGATGGTCAGCAACGCGTTGTCGTTGCCGGCCCACAAGGTAGACCAGCCTGGTGCCGGCATGTCGGCATAAGCCTTGCGGCGCAGCTTCTCGTACTCGTTGCGCTTGTCGCGGTAGGCGTGCCAGAGGCTCAGCACGCTGCCCACGTCGTCGATCTGCCCGGGCATCGCCAGCAATGGCGTGGCCTCGCCGCGGTACTGGGCATCGGTGACATAACGGTCGTGCGCCGGCTCCTGGAACAGCGCCCAGAAGTTGTCCCGGATCACATCGGTGGCGATCTGCCCACGGCACACCGGGCCGCGGATGAAGGTGCGCACGAAGTACTCGGCGTTATCCAGCATGAACTGGTAGCGCGCCACCGCCGGGATCGCTTCGAAGGTCTCGAATGGGTTGGAGCGGTGGCGCGGGCCGTAACCGGGCAAGGCGGTGGCATGCCAATCGCCGCTGTAGAACAGCTGCTTGACCCGCTTTAGCTTCTGCGGGCCCATCGGGTAGGTGATGTGGGTCTTGTGCACGATCACGCCCTGCACCGGAACCAGGCGATAGTAAAAATCGGTGCCCGGCGGGTCGTTGGGGCGGCGCGTGGCGATCAGGTCGACCGGCTGGCCGCTGGGCGTGCGCGAACGCACCCACTGGAAGAAGTGGCCTGGCTCACCGCCAACGAAATGGATGTGCGCCAGGAACAGGTGCTCGTACAGCCAACGGCCGACCAGCGCCTCGGTGGAGCCGGGGCGGTTGAACAGCTCTTCCCATTCGGCGATCTGCCTGGCCTCGGCCGGGCTTGGCTGGATCGGCTGGTATTCGACCGGCGCACCGGCAGCCAGCCAGCGTTGCATCGTCTGGTACTCGGTATCGGTCAGGCCGGTGACCGCCAGCGGCATGCCCTCCTTCGGGTGGGCGCCGGCGTAGGCATCGAACTCCTGGGGCAAGGGGCACATGTTGTTGCGGTTCAGGCCCAGGACGATCTCCTCGGGCAGCTTGGCATTGGGCGTGAGCGGTGTACGGTGACCCAGCTCGAGCATGCGCGCCATCAAGGCCGCCTGGCTGCCCTGGTTGTCGAGTACCGAATAGAAACCCTTCTTGCGCCAGGCCTCCTCGCTGTGGGCATCGTAGAACAGGCGCGTGGTCGGCACGGCCTTGCTGCGCTCGCCTTGGTACACGGGCGTCTTGGACGCGCCGCGCACCGCGCCTTCGGGGCTTTCCAGCTTGAGCTGGCAGGCCGCGTCGTTGCATGCATGGCAGGCCACGCATTTCTCGGTGAAGATAGGTTGGATGTCCCGGGTGTACGAAATCGCCGAGCTCGATTGGGGGGCTTGCCCGGCCGCCACGCCACTGATGAGCAGGGCGAAGGCGCCAGCAAGTAAACGATGCACCATGTGCCGAATGTCCTGGTTCTTGAAAGCCATCACGATTTGCCTGTCCGGTCCCTGGGTGCTTGCTACGTGCCCGTCAACATGAAGCAAATTCATGCAAATGGCCAACACGTCTAAAATCCGTGCAGCTTTGTTATTATTCAGCACCTTCCGAAATTTGCCCGACCAGGTAGTTCCTATGTCCGACCGCAGCGCTCGTTTCCAAGCACTCCAGCACGCACTCAAGGAGCGCATACTGATCCTCGACGGCGGCATGGGTACTATGATCCAAAGCTACCGTCTGGAGGAACACGACTATCGTGGCACGCGCTTCGCCGATTGGCCAAGCGACGTCAAGGGCAACAACGATTTGCTGTTGCTCACCCGCCCCGATGTCATCGCCTCGATCGAGAAGGCCTACCTCGACGCCGGCGCCGATATCCTCGAGACCAACACCTTCAACGCCACGCAAATTTCCCAGGCCGACTATGGCATGGAAGCGCTGGTATACGAACTGAACGTCGAAGGTGCGCGCATCGCCCGCCAGGTCGCCGACGCCAAGACCCTGGAAACCCCGGACAAACCCCGTTTCGTCGCCGGTGTGCTCGGCCCGACCAGCCGCACCTGCTCGATCTCGCCGGACGTCAACGACCCAGGCTACCGCAACGTCACCTTCGACGAGCTGGTGAAGAACTACACCGAGGCCACCCGTGGCCTGATCGAGGGCGGCGCCGACCTGCTGCTGATCGAGACCATCTTCGACACCCTCAACGCCAAGGCAGCGATCTTCGCCGTGCAGCAGGTGTTCGAGGAAGACGGCGTCGAGCTGCCGATCATGATCTCCGGCACCATCACCGATGCCTCCGGCCGCACCCTGTCCGGGCAGACCACCGAGGCGTTCTGGAACTCGGTGCGCCACGCCAAGCCGATCTCGGTGGGCCTGAACTGCGCCCTGGGCGCCAAGGACCTGCGCCCATACCTGGAAGAGCTGGCCACCAAGGCCGACACCCACGTCTCGGCACACCCCAACGCCGGCCTGCCCAACGCCTTCGGCGAATACGACGAAACCCCGGCGGAAATGGCCGCGGTGGTCGAGGAGTTCGCCGCCAGCGGTTTCCTCAATATCATCGGCGGTTGCTGCGGCACCACCCCGCCGCACATCCAGGCCATCGCCGAGGCCGTGGCCAAGTACAAGCCCCGCCAGATCCCGGACATCCCCAAGGCCTGTCGCCTGTCGGGCCTGGAGCCGTTCACCATCGATCGCCAGTCGCTGTTCGTCAACGTCGGCGAGCGCACCAATATCACCGGCTCCGCCAAGTTCGCCCGGCTGATCCGTGAAGAGAACTACACCGAAGCCCTGGAAGTGGCCCTGCAGCAGGTCGAGGCCGGCGCCCAGGTGATCGACATCAACATGGACGAAGGCATGCTCGATTCGAAGGCTGCCATGGTCCGTTTCCTCAACCTGATCGCCGGCGAGCCGGACATCTCCCGGGTGCCGATCATGATCGACTCCTCCAAGTGGGAGGTGATCGAAGCGGGCCTCAAGTGCATCCAGGGCAAGGGCATCGTCAACTCGATCTCGATGAAGGAAGGCGTCGAGCAGTTCAAGCATCACGCCCGCCTGTGCAAGCGCTATGGCGCCGCGGTAGTGGTGATGGCGTTCGACGAAGTCGGCCAGGCCGACACCGCCGCGCGCAAGAAGGAAATCTGCCAGCGCAGCTACGACATCCTGGTCAATGAAGTGGGCTTCCCACCAGAAGACATCATCTTCGACCCGAACATCTTCGCCGTGGCCACCGGGATCGAGGAGCACAACAACTATGCCGTGGACTTCATCGAGGCCTGCGCCTACATCCGCGAGCATCTGCCATTCGCCCTGTCGAGCGGCGGCGTGTCCAACGTGTCGTTCTCCTTCCGCGGCAACAACCCGGTGCGCGAAGCGATCC
Source organism: Pseudomonas sp. FA-1 (assembly GCF_056856075.1). Lineage (NCBI taxonomy): Bacteria > Pseudomonadati > Pseudomonadota > Gammaproteobacteria > Pseudomonadales > Pseudomonadaceae > Pseudomonas > Pseudomonas sp. FA-1. The sequence continues at coordinate 221,260 of NZ_JBWXTH010000007.1, read as the reverse complement.
ACTCGGTGTTCCTCTACCACGCCATCAAGAACGGCCTGACCATGGGCATCGTCAACGCCGGCCAACTGGAGATCTACGACGAGATCCCCGCCGCGCTGCGCGAGAAGGTCGAGGACGTGGTGCTCAACCGCACCCCGCACGGCACCGACGCCCTGCTGGCCATCGCCGACGACTACAAGGGCGGCGGCGCGGCCAAGGAAGTGGAAAACGAAGAATGGCGCACGCTGCCGGTGGAAAAGCGTCTTGAGCACGCGTTGGTCAAGGGCATCACCGCCTTCATCGTCGAGGACACCGAGGAGTGCCGCCAACAGTGCGCGCGCCCCATCGAGGTCATCGAAGGGCCGCTGATGAGCGGCATGAACGTGGTCGGCGACCTGTTCGGCGCCGGCAAGATGTTCCTGCCCCAAGTGGTCAAGTCCGCCCGGGTGATGAAGCAGGCCGTGGCCCATCTGATTCCCTTCATCGAGGCCGAGAAAGGCGACACCCCCGAGGCCAAGGGCAAGATCCTCATGGCCACGGTCAAGGGCGATGTGCACGACATCGGCAAGAACATCGTCGGCGTGGTGCTCGGTTGCAACGGCTACGACATCGTCGACCTGGGCGTGATGGTGCCCGCCGAGAAGATCCTGCAGACCGCCCGCGAGCAGAACTGCGACATCATCGGCCTCTCCGGCCTGATCACCCCGTCGCTGGACGAGATGGTCCATGTCGCCCGCGAGATGCAGCGCCAAGGCTTCGACCTGCCGCTGATGATCGGCGGCGCCACCACATCCAAGGCACACACTGCCGTCAAGATCGAGCCCAAGTACAGCAATGACGCCGTGGTCTACGTCACCGACGCCTCGCGCGCGGTGGGCGTGGCCACCCAGCTGTTGTCCAAGGAACTCAAGCCGGCCTTCGTCGAGAAGACCCGCCAGGAATACGTGGAAGTGCGCGAGCGCACCGCAAACCGCAGCGCCCGTACCGAGCGCCTGGGCTACGACCAGGCCATCGCCGCCAAGCCGCAATACGACTGGTCCGGCTATACCCCGGCGGTGCCCTCCTTCACCGGCGTCAAGGTGCTGGAAGACATCGACCTGCGCGTGCTGGCCGAATACATCGACTGGACGCCGTTCTTCATCTCCTGGGACCTGGCCGGCAAGTTCCCGCGCATCCTCACCGACGAAGTGGTCGGCGAAGCCGCCACGGCGCTGTACAAGGACGCCCGCGAGATGCTCGACAAGCTGATCGACGAGAAGCTGATCAGTGCCCGGGCAGTGTTCGGCTTCTGGCCAGCCAACCAGGTCGCCCATGATGACATCGAGGTGTACGGTGACAACGGCGAGAAACTGGCCACCCTGCACCACCTGCGCCAGCAGACCATCAAGCCGGACGGCAAGCCCAACTTCTCCCTGGCCGACTTCGTCGCGCCCAAGGACAGCGGCCTGACCGACTATGTCGGCGGCTTCATCACCACCGCCGGCATCGGCGCCGAGGAAGTGGCCAAGGCCTATCAGGACAAGGGCGACGACTACAACTCGATCATGGTCAAGGCCCTGGCCGACCGCCTCGCAGAGGCCTGCGCCGAATGGCTGCACGAGCAAGTGCGCAAGCAGTACTGGGGCTATGCCAAGGACGAGCAGCTGGACAACGAGGCGCTGATCAAGGAGCAATACAGCGGCATCCGCCCTGCCCCGGGGTACCCGGCCTGCCCGGACCATACCGAGAAGGCCACGCTATTCCGCCTGCTCGATGGCACCGCCATCGGCCAGACCGGCCCGAGCGGCGTATACCTGACCGAGCACTTCGCCATGTTCCCGGCAGCAGCCGTGAGCGGCTGGTACTTTGCCCATCCTCAGGCCCAGTATTTCGCCGTGGGCAAGGTCGACAAGGACCAGATCGAGCGCTACAGCGTGCGCAAGGGGCAGGACGTCAGCGTGAGCGAGCGCTGGCTGGCGCCTAACCTGGGTTACGACAGCTGATCGTGTACGGGGGCCGTTTTGCGGCCCGTTCGCGGCACAAGGCCGCTCTACAGGAGGATGCGCCAGCCTTGTAGGAGCGGCCTTGTGCCGCGAAAGGGCTACAAGGCAGCCCCCATACACCTGTCTACACTGTCCCTGATTGCCTCTGTTTCAAGGAGCCCTTCATGGACGACAAAGACCCAGGCAAAGCCCCCACCTTCTGGCAGATGCTACAAAGCATCCTCGCCGCTGCCTTCGGCGTGCAAAGCGGCAAGAACCGCGCCCGCGACTTCACCCACGGCAAGGCCAGCCACTTCATCGTGCTGGGCACCTTGTTCACCCTGGTTTTCATCCTCGTGCTGGTGGGCCTGGTGCAACTGGCCCTGCACCTGACCGCTCGCTAGAACACACGCCGCCCGCGGATATCCCTTCCGCGGGCGGTTCTGGTTTTGCCCATGGTCTTAGGTTCGGCGTTACTGGTGGCTGACCCAATACACAGCGGCCACGACGACGAGGATGATCAGGCAGAGGATCGCCCAGGCGTCGACACTGCTGTCAGCTTTGCGCAACTTGGTCGAATTTCCCATTGCATTGCCTCTTGTAGTGGTTATGGGAATGCACTTCAACCAGCAGTTAAGACCAGCAATGCCCTTCCCTCAAGCAGGGTTTTCAATACTCGACGGGCGACGCCAGGAAAGGGTAGTGAAAGTCGAGCGAACGGCCCTGGGCGCTGTAGCGGCGAAAATCGACGCCCAGGTCGTCCTGCTGCAGCAGGTCGAGCCAACGCCGCGCCTTGGCCTGGTCGATCAATTGCAGCACCGGAATGTGGTGCTCGGCCAGCCCATCACGGTTGATCGCCAGCCCCTGGGCGTCATCGTGAAGCATCACCATGGCCCAGCCGCCCAAGGTGAAATGCCCGCCCATCAGCACACCCAGGCGCCCTTCGATACGGGCGCGCAGGGCCTCGGGCGAGCTGTTGATAGCACTGAAGATCACGTCCCGGCCAGGCTTGCGCCCCGCCTCCTCGAAGGCCTGCATGGCCCCGAAGGCCATCTCGTCGTTGGCCGACCACACCAACTGCGTTTGCGGGTAACGCGCCTGCAGCACCTGGGCCTGCTCGTAGGCACGCTGGCGGCTCCAGCCGCCGTAGACCACCTGACGCAGGCGCACCTGGGGAAGGTCGGCCAGGGCGCGGCGCATGCCTTGCTCGCGCAGCTGCGACGCCGGCGTGGTCTTGACCCCAGCGAATGCCACCAGGTCCACCGGGCCGGCGCCTGGCGGCAACAGCGCGACCATTTCCCGCAGCATCTGGTACCCGGCCTGTTCATCATTGCCGGTCAGCGTACCGAGCAAGGGCGCATACTTGCCCGGCTGGGCCTGGATGCTCTGCGCCTGGGCCTCGGTCAACCCGTTGTTGACCAGGAACAGCTTGACCCCCAGGCCTCGGGACAGACGGATGATTTCAGGGGCCAGGTACTGTTCGTTGACCAGCACCAGGTAATCGGGCCGCCGGGGGCCTGCCAGCACGGCCTTGGCCTGGGTCAAAGCGAGGTCAGTCCGCCGCTCGCTGTATTCGATCTGCAGGTCCATGCCCAATTCATCGGCCGCCGCCTGCATGAAGCGCGAATAGCCCACCCAGAACGTTTCATTGGAATAGCCGGGGTTGAGGAATACCACGGAGGCGGCCTGTGCGCTCGCCGCTGCCAGGGGCAGGCTCAGGCACAAGCCCCGGCACAAGGCCTTGAGCATGCGAATACATCCCTGCGAAGCAAACCCGGGATTATAAACAGACCCAGCGATTGCGCGAGCAAATGGCAGTCAGTCTCACTTAGTCCAATTGGTTCTTTTCATATGCAAAAACATCACTTTAGCGCATAAACACAACCTGATATCGTGCCCCGGCTCCGATGCGGAGTGCGCGGCCGTGCGCGCGAATTGCTGCCTGCAGCCTGAGACAGGACTTATATGTACGTATACGACGAGTACGACCAGCGGATCATCGAGGACCGCGTCAAGCAGTTCCGGGATCAGACCCGCCGCTACCTGGCCGGTGAGCTGAGCGAAGAAGAATTCCGCCCTCTGCGCCTGCAGAACGGCCTTTATATCCAGCGTTTCGCCCCGATGCTGCGGGTCGCCGTGCCGTATGGCCAGCTCAACGCCCGTCAGGTCCGCGTGCTGGCCAAGATCGCCCGCGACTACGACAAGGGCTACGCCCACATCAGTACCCGCCAGAACGTGCAGTACAACTGGCCGGCGCTGGAAGACATCCCGGATATCCTGGCCGAGCTGGCCACCGTGCAGATGCACGCGATCCAGACCAGCGGCAACTGCCTGCGCAACACCACCACCGACCAGTTCGCCGGCGTTGCCGCCGACGAGGTGATCGACCCCCGCCCGTGGTGCGAGATCGTCCGCCAGTGGACCACCTTCCACCCGGAGTTCGCCTACCTGCCGCGCAAGTTCAAGATTGCCATCAATGGCTCGAAAGAAGACCGCGCGGCCATCGAAGTGCACGACATCGGCCTGGAGCCTGTGTACAACGAGGCTGGCGAGCTGGGCTTCCGTGTCCTGGTCGGCGGCGGCCTGGGCCGTACCCCCGTGGTGGGCTCGTTCATCAATGAGTTCCTGCCCTGGCAGGATCTGATCAGCTACCTGGATGCCATCCTGCGCGTGTACAACCGTTACGGTCGCCGTGACAACAAGTACAAGGCGCGGATCAAGATCCTGGTCAAGGCCCTGACGCCTGAAGTGTTCGCCGAGAAGGTCGAGGCCGAGATGGTCCACCTGCGCGGCGGCCCGACCACCCTGACCGAAGCGGAACTGCAGCGCGTCTCGCGCCACTTCGTCGACCCGGCCTACCTGGCCTTGGACAATGTTGACTACACCTCGCTGGACCAGGACTACCCAGGCTTCGCCCGCTGGCGTGCGCGCAACACTCGCGCCCACAAGAAACCTGGCTATGTGGCCGTCACCCTGTCGCTCAAGCCCACCGGCGTCGCCCCGGGCGACATCAGCGACAAGCAGCTCGACGCCGTGGCCGACCTCGCCGAGCGCTACAGCTTCGGCTTCCTGCGTACGTCCCACGAGCAGAACATCATCCTCGCCGATGTCGAGCAGCGCCAGCTGCACGCCCTGTGGTTGGAACTGCGCGAGCTGGGCTTCGCCACGCCGAACGTTGGCCTGTTGACCGACATCATCTGCTGCCCGGGCGGCGACTACTGCTCCCTGGCCAACGCCAAGTCGATCCCGATCGCCGAGTCCATCCAGCGCCGCTTCGACGACCTGGACTACCTGTTCGATATCGGCGAGATCGACCTGAACATCTCCGGTTGCATGAACGCCTGCGGTCACCACCACGTCGGCCACATCGGCATCCTCGGCGTGGACAAGAAGGGCGAGGAGTTCTACCAGGTTTCCCTGGGCGGCAATGCCGCGCGCGATGCCAGCCTGGGCAAGATCCTCGGCCCATCCTTCGCCCAGGACGAAATGGCCGACGTGATCGAGAAGCTGATCGACGTGTACGTGGAACAACGTACCGAGGAAGAACGCTTCATCGACACCTACCAGCGCATCGGTATCGACCCTTTCAAGGAACGCGTCTATGCAGCGAATCATTAAGAACAACCAACTGGTCGACGAAACCTGGCACCTGTTGCCCAAGGACACTTCGTTCGACGAGCTGACCAACTGCGACGACTACATCGTCCCCCTGCAGATGTGGCGCGACCATGCCCATGCCCTCAAGGCCCGCGACGGCGGCCTGGGCATATGGCTGGACAGCGACGAGGAAGCCGAGGAAATCGGTGACGACGTGCAGCACTTCCAGGTCATTGCCTTGAACTTCCCCGCGTTCACAGACGGGCGCAACTATTCCAATGCGCGCCTGCTGCGTGACCGCTACAAGTTCAAGGGTGAGCTGCGCGCCATCGGCGACGTGCTGCGCGACCAGCTGTTCTACATGGCCCGCTGCGGCTTCGACGCCTTCGCCATCCGCGCCGATAAGGACCCGGAAGACGCGCTGCAAGGTCTGAAGGACTTCTCGGTGACCTACCAGGGCGCCACCGACGAGCCGCTGCCGCTGTTCCGTCGTCGCTGATTGTCGCCTGCGATGCCAGACGGCCCGCCTCTATGGCGGGCCGTTTCGTTTTCTGTGTCGGTCCTTTCGCGGCAACAGCTACTGCAGTGCTCTTGGGCGCGACCCGGTCCCTGTGGGAGTGGGTTCACCCGCGAAGACGCCGGCAACGGAATAACCCCATTTCCCTGCAACAAAATCACGACTTGATTGTTGATTCTTGATCGTGAATCAAATGACCTTGGCCCTGCCCTGCCTTAATCTATCCCCCCGAAACCCGCACACTGCATCCCACACGAAGAGCGATCGAACCCCAGCGACCAAGCTCGGTTCGGTTCCCCCTCACTCACCAGGAGCAGATCCATGAGCATTCCATCCTTCGGCCTCGGCACCTTCCGCCTTACCGGCCAGGCCGTCATCGACTCGGTCAAGTCCGCACTGGAGCTGGGCTACCGCGTCATCGACACCGCGCAGATCTACGGCAACGAAGCCGACGTCGGCCAGGCCATCGCCGAAAGCGGCGTGCCCCGTAGCGAGCTGTTCATTACCACCAAGATCTGGGTCGACAACTACGCGGCCGATAAGCTGATCCCCAGCCTGCGCGAAAGCCTGGCCAAGCTTCGCACCGACTATGTCGACCTGCTGCTGATCCACTGGCCGGCGCCGGGTAATGGCGTCGAACTGGTCGAATACATGACCGCCCTGGCCGAAGCCAAGAAACAAGGCCTGACCCGCCAGATCGGCGTCTCCAACTTCAATATCGAGCTGACCCGTCAGGCCATCGAAGTGGTTGGCGAAGGCGAGATCGCGACCAACCAGATCGAGCTCAGCCCGTATCTGCAGAATGCCAAGCTGACCGCCTTCCTGAAGGCGCAAGGCATTGCAGTGACTTCCTACATGACCCTGGCCTACGGCAAGGTGCTCAAGGACCCGCTGCTGGCCGAGATCGCCGCCAAACACAAGGCCACCGTGGCACAAGTTGCCCTGGCCTGGGCCCTGCAATTGGGTTACGCGGTCATCCCGTCCTCCACCAAGCCGGAGAACCTGGCCAGCAACCTGCTCGCCCGCAACCTGCGCCTGGACGACGAAGACATGGCACGTATCGCCACGCTCGAGCGCAATGGCCGTGAAGTCAGCCCCGACGGCCTGGCGCCGACCTGGGACTGACCACCCCACAGCTTGGGGTCGCTTCGCCCCCCATCGCGGCACAAGGCCGCGATGGGTCTGTAGGAGCGGCCTTGTGCCGCGATGGGCTGCAAATTAGCCCCTTATACCCCCATCCCCCAAACACTACCCTTTTAAAAACGGCAAGCACCACGCGCAACAAAACCAACAACAAAGACCATTCCTACAACAAACCAATTAACGTCCTACATTTCGAAATACGCAATTAAAATTTACCCAGTCAAAAACAACGTGTAGTTCATTGACTGAAGTTCCTCGCTATTTTCTACTTCTCTGCACACCACTGACCCACTCCTGCAGGACGCAGGGCATGTATCAACATGCACAGTAAGGAATGCAGACCATGTACTACATCCCCCCGCTTTGCACACGCACCAACCCCTGGGGCGAAAACCCCCGCGGCCTACTCGGCAAAGGCGAATTGCCCTGGCCTGAACTGGTCGCCGCTCGGGCCTTCCCGTCATTGATCGATATCGAAGGCTGGTATAACACCGACGACTACAGTGCAGCGATGTTCCTGGCCAATGAGCTAGCGATGCCTGACGCTGAGATGTCGGCAGACGAGGCCCAGGAGTCGCTTACACTCCTGCTCAGCCTGTTCGCCAGGCTGGAAAACGCCGGCCAGAATACTGTCCAGGAGCTGGAAGCCTTGCGCGAACGCGCCGAGTCGATCCCGACCCTAGGGCCGCTCTGGTTCTCCCCCGCCAGCCTCCCCAGCACGCTGGGCACTGTCATCCACCTGGTATATGCGGCGTCGAACACCAAGCGCTTGATCGACCTGCTGGACCTGCCCGAACCTCTGAAGAAAGACCTCAAGGCCTGGGCCGCGGAGCGCGGCCGTGCAGGCAGCCGCTCGGCGCGCAAGTCATTTCAGCGCCGGATTAAATTGGTGCACGTGGGCGGTGCACTCAAGTTCCAAGTGCCGGTGATGAAGGGGGCGGCCTATTACAACATCAGGTCGTTGCGGGTGGGGAACAATATCCATATGCCGGTTCACCAGGCTCAACGATTGCTGAACAGTCGCGTGGGGCTTGATCCACGAACCTATGGCGCGCAGGGATTCGCGAAGGTGATTTCAAGCAATGCGGTGGGGGCGCTATTGTCGTTCGGCCCACAAGCCGTTATCGATGCCAGGGCTTCCCAGTCATTAGGTGAGTTCTGGGAGCGGTCTGCGTATAGCCAATCCGCCAATGCGGCGGCCTTTGCTGGGGGCGTGTTGGCTACGGTAGCGCTTAGCTCAATTGGGGCCCCATTAGTAATTGTAATCGGCATGTCTTTCATAGCTAGCACAATAGCTCAAAAGATATTCCTCGAGCGCGGGCTAGACAAAAAATATGGTGATTGGCTAACAAGAGGCAGGATGTGAAATGCCATTTTCGGAGGCCTATGAAGTTTTCAAGGCTACTCGCTACGGCATGATGTTTACAGTCGCTTGTCTGCTCCTTGCCTGCATGGAGTCCGAGTGGCTGCTTGCACCTGCTCTAATTGCTTCTGCTTTCATACTTTGGACGAGAAGCCAGTGTGCTTATGTAAGTGATAGTTATAGTTATTTTTGCGTGCAGCTCATAATCTATTTGTTCTCTATGTTCGTCTTCATATTTGGCACGTATACCTACACTCTCGCCTCCGCAAGGTGGGGATGGTTTCTAGGCTTTTTGTTGTTTTTCGCTGCACAGCTTCTGACCGGGATGACTTACGTCCTAGCTTCCCGTTTAAAATTGAAAACTTTGCCTTACGAGATACGCGATGGAAGAGTTCATGTCACTTCTCGCCGAAGCCACTATGTTTCTCCAGTTTGGGCTGGTCTTTCTACTCTTAGCAGTGGCGCTGTTGGCCCGTTGTTGACTGAATATCCCACCGCGACGCTTGTGATGTGCATAATCCTACCTTCGATTGTGATCATAAGCATCTGGCGCACAGTAGCCGGCCTAGCCCACCTACGTGCAGAAGAACGCCGCAAGGGCGTGCGCTACACCTTCTCCAACCTCGAAGAAATCCAAGCCATACGCGCCCGTTCTTGGGCCGCACGCCTGTTCATCGCTTTCAACAACCTCGTCAGCAGGCAACGATAGGTCAGTGCCTTCAATCGGCCCGCGCCGCTACTCAGGAGAAATGACATGCTAATCGAAGACATTGCGGCGCTCTTCGCCCCGCAGAACCGAAGGCTGATCAAACTGACCACGCCACTCTCTGCCGACCAGGAACTGCTGGTCGATACCTTCGTCGGCAATGAAGGCCTTTCCACACTGTTCCACTACGACCTGTCGCTGATCAGCCAGGATGCGCATATCGAACTCAAGTCACTGATCGGCAAGCCGGCCCTGTTGGAGATCGAGCTGGCCGAGGGCGGCGCACGGTTGATCCATGGCTATGTCAACGATTTTGCCAGCGGCGGCAGCGACGGGGGCCTGGCCTATTATTCGGCGACCTTGGTGCCCTGGCTCTGGATGCTCAGCCGGCGCTTCGATTCACGTATCTTCCAGGACCAGACCGTCGAGCAGGTGCTTACCCAGGTGTTCGCCGGCTACGGCTCCCTGCCCAGCGTCCAGTTCAACCTCACCCGGCCGCTCAAGACCCACAGCTACATCACCCAGTACCGCGAGAGCGACTTCAACTTCGTCCAGCGCCTGCTGGACCAGGAAGGCCTGTTCTACTATTTCGAACACAGCCATGAACAGCACACGCTGGTGATAGGCGACAACTCCACCTTGCTCACCGCCGTGCCCGAACAGCCCAGGATTCGTTTCCACAGCACATCGGTCACCGAGACCGCCGACGCCATCACCCACTGGAGCGGGTCACGCCAGTTGCAGTCCAGTCGCATGGCGGTACAAACCTTCGACTACAAGCAACCGCGTAACGCGCTGCCGGTAGTCATGGACAGCCTCAACCAGCAAGGCGATGTGGCGCCTTTCGAGATCTTCGACTTCCCAGGCCAGTACACTCATGGCGACTATGACGCGGGCGAACGCCTGGTGCGCAACCGCCTGGAGGCCCTCGAGGTGCAGGCCAAGGTCTTCGCAGGCAGCAGCAACTGCCGCGCCATGCGCACAGGCCATACCTTCGAGCTGCAACACCATTACGAACACGACCAGGGCAGCCCCGATGACCGGCGCTTCCTGCTCCTGGCGCTGCGCCACGAAGGCGCCAACAACTACCGTCATGCCAAGAGTGCCGTGGCCTACTACCGCAACCATTTCACCTGCATCCGCAGCAAGATCCCCTACCGCCCCCAGCCCACTACCGAGCGCCCACTGCTGCATGGCCCACAGACCGCCATCGTGGTCGGCCCGCCCGGCGAGGAGATCTTCACCGACAGCCTCGGCCGGGTGAAGCTGCAGTTCCACTGGGACCGCTACGGCCAGCACGACGACAACAGCTCCTGCTGGGTGCGTGTCGCCCAGGCCTGGGCCAGTGGAGGCTTCGGCAGCATCCAGATCCCCAGGGTCGGTGACGAAGTGGTGGTCTCCTTTCTCGAGGGCAATCCCGACCGCCCCCTGGTCACCGGCAGCCTCTACAACAGCCAGAACATGCCACCGTGGTCTCTGCCACAGAACAAGACCCAAAGCGGGTTCCTCACCCGCTCCACCAAGAGCGGCTCCGACGCGGCCAATTTCATCCGTTTCGACGACAAACAAGGCGCCGAGCAACTGCTCGTGCACGCCGAACGCTGCCTGGACACCGAGGTGGAACTGGACGAGACCCATAGCGTCGGCAACAACCGCAGCATCGCCGTCGGTGGTAACCAGTACCAGACCGTCCAGCAGGATGCGGAGGTGACCATCATGCAAGGCGCCTATTCCCTGGCGGTCACGCAAAAGCATGTCGAGATCCAGGCCAACACCCATATCACCCTGCGCGTCGGCAACAGCAGCCTGACCCTCACACCCCAGGCCATCACGCTCAAGGCCGACGCCATCCATAGCCAGAGCACAGGGGAAACCCGCATCGAAGGGCAACCCATCAAGCTGAACCAATGACTCGCCGAACCGCCTTGCGTACGCTATCGACGATACGCCATGTAGGCCGTACGCAAATCACCGGCCCAGCCATCGAGCACTGCCCAGCTGAAGGTGGCGCCGGTTAACGCCGACTCAGGGCCAGGCGGGCGGCAAATGCCACGAACACCACGCCGGTGGCACGGTCCATCCACTTGATCACCGGCCCACGACGCAGTGCAGCCGCCAGCGGCTGGGTCGCGGCGATCAGGACGACCGCCCAGAGCAGGCCGAGCAGGACATGAATGCCGACCAGGCCGAAGGTCCAGGCAACCAATGGCTGCCCGTGGGGAATGAACTGCGGCAGGAACGATACGTAGAAGATCCCGACCTTGGGATTGAGCAGGTTGCCCAGCATGCCCTTGAGGAACCAATTGGTACCGGGCCCTCCCTGCGCTCTGCCTGGTGACAACGCCTGACGCGGGCGCAGCAGCATGTTCAGGCCCAGGAATGCCAGGTAGGCGGCGCCGCAATACTTGAGCAGGTTGTAGGCCAGCTCCGAGACAGCAATCAGTGCCCCCAGGCCGAAAGCGACAGCCGCACCCCAGAGCAGGCAGCCGGCATTAATGCCCAATGCTGCGCGCAACGCCTGGGCCCTGTTCTCTACCGTGGCCGTTCTCAGGATAAGCGCGGTGTCCAGGCCTGGGGTCACGGTCAGCAGCGTGGCAGCGAACGTGAAGGCGATCAGGTTGTCTGCGATGGACATAGAAACGGGCCTCGACGGGGTCCTGCGCACGTTAGCAGGTCCACAGGTTGCTGTGAAAGTGCCTGAGCGCGCCGGATACACTTGGCGGCCCCCCGCGCCTACAAGGTCCGTGCCCTTGAGGTCAGTCCAGCAGCCCTTGCGGCGTGTCCACGTCGCGCAGCACGCCCGCATCCTCCACATCCACCCAAGCGCAATGTGCCCGGTGCGCCCGGACTACCGCCCGTGCGCCTTCGTCGCCCGTCAGCTGCATCAGCTGTGGCCAGAAGGCACGGCCAAACAATACCGGGTGCCCTGGCTGGCCCTGGTAACGGGGCAACCGGATGCTGTCCGCCGAGGCGGCATCGGCCAACTGGCGCAACGTCGAAGGGGCGATCCAAGGCATATCGCCCAGCAGGATGGCAACCGCCTCTGCCGGGCTGTCGCCGAGCGAGGCAACCCCAGCCGCCAGGCTATGACCCATGCCAAGGGCGGCATCAGGGCTGTGCACCACCTGGCAGGCAGCTGGCAGCCCCAGGTCTTGCGCCACCTCACCTGGCCGCAGCACCACCCTGACCTCACCGAACACCGCCAAAGCATGTTCGACGCTCTGCACCAGCACGCGGGTACCCTGTGCCAGGACAGCACGACGCTTGTCACCGCCAAAGCGCGCACTGCGTCCGGCCGCCAGGACCAACGCAACGACCGTCACAGCGCCTCGCGGGCGATGCCGCTACGGGTCCGCAGAATGTCGGCGAGTACCGCCAAGGCGATTTCCGCAGGTGTCTTGCTGCCCAGGTTCAACCCGATGGGCGCATGGATGCGGGCCAATTGCCCCTCGTCCAGGCCTCCGATGCGCTGGAGGCGCTCACGGCGTTTGTCCGAGGTGGTGCGCGAGCCCATCACGCCGATATAGAACGCCTCGGTACGCACGGCCTCGAGCATCGCCAGGTCATCGATCTTCGGGTCATGGGTCAGCGCCACCACCGCCGTGTCGCCATGGCAACCGCCATTGGCGATGAACACCGAAGGCAGCTCGCGACGGACCTCGATGCCCTCGAGCACCACGCCTTCGAGCACCTCGTCACGCGGGTCGCAGAGGATGACCTCGAACCCCAACCCCTTGCCGAACTCGGCGCAGAAATGCGCGACGCTGGAATACCCCGCCAGCAGCAGGCGCTGGGCCGCACCTACCCGCAGGCGAACGGTATCGGTGTCGTAGGCCACCCTTGGGCCCTGGCTGTGATCGTCGCTCAGGCGACGCTGGCCATCGTGCAGGTCCACTTCACGAAGCAGCCGGCGCTGTCCAAGCAGCGCCGACTCCAACTCACGTAAATGCGCCTGTATCTGGCAATCGGCTGGCAGGTTCTCCACCAGTACATCCAACACGCCACCGCAGGGCAGGCGGATATTGGAACGTGTGTCACTGCCATCGCCATAGCGCACCACGGTGGCAGGCTCTGCGAACTCGCCTTCGGCGACCCGTGCGAGGAAATCCTCCTCGACACAACCACCGGACAACGATCCCACCCATTGCCCTTGGTCGTTGACCGCCAGCAGCGAGCCCGGCGCACGAGGCGCCGAGCCGTAGGTGAAGAGCACGCTGCACAGCCATACACGTTGGCCGGCGTCAGACCATTGCAAGGCCTGGCGCACCACTTGCAGGTCAAGATGCTGCACGGCTCACTCCGGGCTCAGGTGCGCAAGCTGCTGCGCACTGAAGTCGCCCGGCAAACCACCCCAGGCCTCGCGCAGGTAGTTGACCAGGTCGGCGACCTGCTGGTCGTCGAGCTTGTCGGCAAAGCCCGGCATCGGCTGCATGCGCTCGAACCCGGTGAACTGCTGCTCACGGATGCCTTCGAGAATCACCTTGGCCAGGTTGCGCGAGTCGGCCTGGCGCAGCACGGTATTGCCCTGCATGGCCACCGCGATGTGCGGCTTGCCCTCGCCTTCGACGCCATGGCAGCCGGCGCAGACGTTGAGGTACTGCTGGCGGCCGCGCAGGGCGCTTTCGCCGAGCTTGTCCACCGGCACGGCCTGCACCACCTTGGCCGCGGGCGGCTGGTCACCCAGCAGGTAGGTGGCCATCGCGGCCAGGTCGGCATCCTCCAGGTGCTGGGTACTGTGGTGCACCACCGGGAACATCTCGTTGAACATGCTGCCCTGGGCGCTGATGCCGTGCTTGAGGAAGGTGGTCAGGTCCGGCTGGGTCCAGCCACGCTCGGCCAGGTCCTGGGCCAGCAGGCTGGGCGCCAGGTAGCCACCGAGCAGGCCACCGGTCAGGCGCTTGTCCTGCTCCAGGGCCCCGATACTGTTGCGTGGGGTATGGCACTCACCGCAATGGCCAAGCACTTCCACCATGTATTGCCCGCGCTGCCAGGCCTCGCTCTTGCCTTCGGTAGGCTGCAGCTGGACGCTCTTGCCATACAGCATGTTCCATCCGGCAAGGCCCATGCGCACGTTGAACGGGAAGCTCAGGCTGGTTTCGGGCGCCGGCCGGTTGATCGGCGGCACCGTCATCAGGTAGGCATGGATGGCATCGGCGTCTTCACGCTTGAGCAAGTGGTAGGAGGTATAGGGCATGGCCGGGTACAGGTTGGCGCCGTCCTTGCGCTTGCCCTCGGTGAGGGCGGCGAAGAATTCGTCGCTGCTGTAGTCACCGATGCCGTACTGCTTGTCCGAGGTGATGTTGGTGCCGTAGATGGTGCCGAACGGCGAATGGATCGGCAGGCCACCGGCGAACGGTGCCCCACCTTCGGCAGTGTGGCAGGCCATGCAGTCGGCGGCGCGAGCCAGGTATTCGCCACGCTTGACCTGGGCCTGGTCGGCCGCCTGGGCCCCGAGCGACAACACCGCGCCCACGGCCAGGGCGAGGCCGGAAAGAACTCGCAGCATGCTCAACCCTCCTTGACCAGGCCGAGGTCGCTGAGCACCTCGCGGGTGGCGTCGTAGTAACGCACGTACCCGGTGCAGCGGCAGATGTGATGGCCGAGGCTGGCTTCGATGGCCCCCTCCAGTTCGCTTTTCTTCAGCGGCTGACGCTGGGCCTTCTCCACCAGCACGGTGGCGGCGTTGACGAAGCCCGGCGCGCAGTAGCTGCACTGGAAGGCGAAGCGGTCGACGAACTTCTGCTGGATCGGGTTCAGTTCGCTGAGGTTGCCGGCCTCGTCATGCTTGGCATGGCCTTCGATGGTGCGCACTTTCTTGCCTTCGAAGTAGTGCGCGCCGGTGATGCAGGTGCGCACTTCCTCGCTGGTGCCGTCGGGGTTGTCGACGATCACCACGCAGGCGTGGCAGATGCCCTGGCCGCAGCCCAGCCGCGAGCCGGTGAGGTTCTGGTATTCGTGCAGGTAGTCGATCATCGCCAGGTCCTCGGGGACCTCGGCCGGACCGACGGGTTGACCGTTGAGGGTCATCTGGAGCGGACGGTTAGCCATTGAGGGCCTCCTTGACGCGGGCTGGAGTGATGGGCAGGTCGCGAACACGCTTGCCGATGGCATGGGCCACGGCATTGCCAATGGCACCGACCACCGGGATCATCACCACTTCGGCGATGCCCTTGGAGGGGTCGGTGGGCGACAACGGCGGCAGGATTTCGCTGGTCTGCTTCCACACCGCCACGTCCTTGGCCATCGGCAGGCGATAGCGGTTGAAGTTCCAGTTCCCCTCGCCCGGGCCGCCCTCGTACAGCGGCATCTCTTCGGTCAAGGCATGGCCGATGCCCATGGCGATACCGCCTTCGAGCTGGCCCTTGACCAGTTCCGGCACCAGCACCCGGCCGCACTCCACCCAACTGTGGTGGTTGAGCACCTGGACTTCGCCGCTGCCTTTGTTCACCTTCACTTCCACCAACGTCGCCACCGGGCTGTAGTAGGTCACCATGGCATTGTTCAGCTGGGTGGCCGGGTAGGCCGCGTTCTGCCGGTCCAGCAGGTGGTAGTTGGCGCTGTTCATCTGCGCCTTCTTCGCGTTCGGGGCACCGTCGCCATACTTGACCGCCAGCGCATCGAGCGGCAGGCGCTCGCGCACGCCGTCGATGACGAAGTCGGCTTCAGCCCAGCTCCAGCGGTTGAATGCGTGCACACTGACGCCTGTGACCAAGCCCATCTCATGGGCCTTTTTCGCCAGCTCCGCGAACGGAATGGGCGACAGGCCGTTGCCGGTGAGCTCGCCGTTGACCCACACCGCGTTCTCGCGGCGCACCACCAGCGGGTTGGCCTGGCCGCCATACGGGCCCTGACGCCACAGCGAAAGCGCCGCTGGCCACAGACCATGGTTGAACAGCACACGCGCTGCTTCACGGGTGGCGTGGCTGAAATAGAAGGCCGAGTTGGTCGCCGAGGATGGCGAGGCCAGCTTGCCGACCCAGCGCGGATCGCGCAGCGCGGCATCCTGCTCGGCCTGGCTCATCAGGTAGGGGTTGCCGCTGGTGGCCAGTTTCAGCTCCGGCCATTGGGTTTCGGCAGTGGTCACCTCATCGGCCGGGCGCCCCAGGAAGTCGCTGACCACGAAAGCCTGGGAGGTCGACATGCCGGTGCCCAGCTCAGTGCCGATGTGGCGCAGGCTGATACGGCCATCGGCGGTGAACTCGATGCTGGCCATGGGCGCTTCGGCACCGGTGCCGAAGTCTTTCTGGCAAATGGCGAAGCCGACGCCGTACCAATTGTGCGGGTCCTTGGCTTCCATCGCTTTCTTGTGCGCGTCGCGGTTTTTCCACACCTCGTGTGCGCTGGCCTTGTCGAGGATCTCATGCAGGCGCAGGGCACCGGCGGGCACGGCGCCCTGGGTGTTCTTCATACCCGACTTGAGCGCATTCTTGCGGCGCAGCTCGATGGCGTCGACGCCGAGGCGGTTGGCGACCTCATCGACCATCATCTCGGTGGCCGCCATGCTCTGCAGCGTCCCGTAGCCACGCATGGAGCCGGCTTCGACACCTCGGGAGTGGTAGACGGTCACCGCCAGGTCGCTCTGTGGCATGTAGTAGATCGACTGCGCGGCAGTGGCCCCCACTGCAGCCACCGACGGGCTGTAGTTGATGCGCCCGCCTCCGTCGACACTCATGTCGGCGCGGAAGATCTTGAAGCTCATGTCGTTCTTGTCCACGGCCAGCTGGTAGCGGATGTCGAACGGGTGGCGCTTGATGCCGCTCTGGAACTGCTCGTAGCGATCGTTGGCCAGGCGGATCGGCACACCGGCCCCATACAAGGCAGCGACGGCCGCGTAGAACACGAAGATGTTGTTGTCCTTGGAGCCGTAGCCGACGGTGTAGCCGGGGTGCATGTTCAAGTTGTTCAGCGCGAAGCGCGACGGCTTGATCATGTGCACGCATTCCTGCGCCACTTCGAACGGGCATTGAGTGGCCACAACGAAATGCAGGGTGCCGGTGGCCGGGTCGTACCAGCCGTTGCCGTTGTCCGGCTCCAGCGCTGCGGGCTCGATTGATGGGGTCTTGTAGCGCTCGTCGAACAGCAACCAGTCCTGCGGCGGCTGCTTGAGCTGTTCGTCCATGCGCTGGGCGTAGAACATCCCCTGCTCGGTCAGGGTGCCGTGCTGCTTGGGCTCGGCGGTCCACACTGGCTTGCGCGCAAGGATGGTGGGGAACAGCATGGAGTTCTTCAGGCTGGAGAACGTGTCCTCGTCGAACGGCGTCTGGCCGCCGACCCGCACGAAACGGAAGCTGCCATAGGGGTCACGCTGGTACAGCGGCACCTGGGCGCCATAGCGGATCGCCTTGTCGTTGAACTGCAGCTTGAGCTTGGCCTGGCGGAAACGCTCGAAGTCGTGCCAGATCAGGATCGCCACGGGGTGGCCGATGAACATCGGCACCTTGCCAGGTGGCAACAAAGGGTCCGGCGAATGGGCCTCGGGCCAGGCGATGCCGTCCTTTTCCAGGTCGGCCGCGGTGACGATACGGTCCGGTTGCAGGTCGGCGCCCAGCCACGCCAGGTCATGGCCTGCATAGATGCGGTCGGCCTTGGTGGTCTTGAGCAACAAGGCGTGGCCCTGCTGCTGGGGCCAGCCGGGCATGTCCTTGGCGCGGATATCGCGGGCGAACACCTTGTTGCCGCACACCTTGGACAGCGCATCGTTGCGAAAGCGTGCCTTGCCATCATGGCTCATCCACTTCTGCGGTGAAGTGGTGACACTGTTTTCCATCAGGGCGGCGAACGCCTGGCTGCCGAGCGGCGCGAGGGTCACCCCCACGCCAGCGATCACGCCGCCTTGCAGGAAGGCGCGCCGGGAAATATCACGGTTGGTCATGCTTCATCCTCTGGGCAGAGCGCGCCTGCCCATGACGTATTCTGGTACTTGATAGCTCGGAGGGCGGAATCATTGACGTTCCGAAAGCAAGGTCGGAGTGGGGACCACAAAAACTGACCTCGGCGTCAAGTTTAACGCATTCACCGCTCGCCTGGCAAAGTCAAGCGGGCAACTTGTCGCGCCTTTGCTGTCGTGCCGAGGCGCGGCGGGGCTAGCGGCTAGCGCTTGCACCGCGCCAATACCACTTGGCAGGTATTGGGCGTACCGCCGGAACGGCCGGCGTAGCGGATGCAGTTATTGAGGGATTTCTGCCGAGCGATACCAAGGCTCGCCCCCCAGGCCAGGCCGCCCTCGCCTGCCGTCGGCAACGCCTTGGCGAAGCAGTTCGAACCTTGGGTGGCGGTGACGTAACGCGCAGTGCTCGCTTTTCGTGTGCAGCCGGCGGTGCTGACCAGGCTGATGACGAGCAAGGCACACAGGCCCCACGAGGCGACTTCAGAAGGTGTCTTGGCCCACATGCTGCTACTCCAGCGTTCAGAAACAGGGCGAGGCCGGGGCCCCCGGACAAGGCCTTCTGGCAGCCTCGATCACAAGCGAAGCCCGTTTGAAGTAAAGCAGGCACAGCCATCCCTGCAACGCCAAAATGGCCCCAGGCAGTGCGTCTTTCGTCCCCCGAAGGGGAAAGGCATTTGAGAAATTTCGCCATGGAAGGTACGGTTTCTGCTTCCTTCGAGCTCGCCAGCCTCGGCAACGGCGTTCATTCAAGGTGCTAACCTTGGAAAATGCCTACGTGCCCAGGTGCGCGATGCTCACTGTTTTAAAAGGAGAAAACTGCCGCAATGACTGCAGCCGCCAAACCCAGGAGCACCCTCAACCCTCCCGTCTTCTACAGCAGCGCCATCCTCATCTTTCTGCTCGTCCTGTATGCCACGGCATTCCAGGAACATGCCCAAACACTGTTCGAACACGTCCAGGCCTGGATCGTCACCAATGCCAGCTGGTTCTACATCCTCACCGTGGCGCTGGTATTGATCAGCGTGGTGTTCCTCGCCGTCAGCCGCTATGGCGACATCAAGCTGGGCCCCGACCACAGCGAACCGGACTACCGCAAGAGCACCTGGTTCGCCATGCTCTTTTCCGCCGGCATGGGCATCGGCCTCATGTTCTTCGGCGTGGCCGAGCCGGTCATGCATTTCACCAGCCCCCCGGTAGGTGACGCCGGTACCGTGGCCGCCGCGCGCGAAGCCATGAAGATCACCTTCTTCCACTGGGGGCTTCACGCCTGGGCGATCTATGCCATCGTCGCTCTGATCCTGGCCTACTTCAGCTTTCGCAACGGCCTGCCCCTGACCTTGCGCTCGGCACTCTACCCGTTGATCGGCGAGCGGATCCACGGGCCGATCGGCCATGCCGTGGATGTCTTCGCCATCCTCGGCACCGTATTCGGCGTGGCGACCTCGCTGGGCTATGGTGTGCTGCAGATCAACAGCGGTTTTCACCATGTGTTCGGTCTGCCGGTGAACCCGACGGTCCAGGTGATCCTGATCACCGCCACCTGCGCCCTGGCCACGCTGTCGGTGGCCAGCGGGCTGGACAAGGGCATCCGCATCCTCTCCGAGCTCAACCTGGGCCTGGCCGTGGTGCTGATGCTGTTCGTGCTGCTGCTCGGGCCGACCGTGTTCCTGCTGCAGACCTACGTCCAGAACACGGGGGCCTACCTCTCGGATATCGTCAACAAGACATTCAACCTCTACGCCTACGAGCCCACCGACTGGATCGGCGGCTGGACCTTGCTGTATTGGGGCTGGTGGTTGTCCTGGTCGCCCTTCGTCGGCCTGTTCATCGCGCGCATTTCCCGCGGCCGGACCATCCGTGAGTTCGTCTGTGGCGTATTGTTCGTGCCGGCAGGTTTCACCCTGCTGTGGATGACCGTATTCGGCGACTCGGCGATCCACATGATCCTCAACGACGGCGTGAAGGCGTTGTCGACGGTGGTCGGCCAGGACAGCTCCCTGGCACTGTTCGTGTTTCTCGAGCGGTTCCCGTTTTCCAGCATCGTTTCACTGATCGCCGTGCTGATGGTCGTGGTGTTCTTCGTCACATCGGCCGACTCCGGCGCGCTGGTGGTGGATATGCTGGCCTCCTCCGGGCAAGGCCATTCGCCGCTGTGGCAACGCATCTTCTGGTCGGTAAGCATCGGTGCGGTCGCCATCGCGCTGCTGCTGGCCAATGGGCTCAAGGCGCTGCAGACGGCGACCATCGCCAGTGCGCTGCCCTTCGCGGTCATCCTGCTGACCGCGATCTGGGGCTTGTTCAAGGCCTTGAACCTGGACGCGACACGCCGCGGCCTGCGCAACCAGGCGTTGCCTGCACCTCGGCACACCCGTCAGCCTCACGGAGGCTGGCAGCGGCGCCTGCGCAATATCGCCATGATGCCGCGCCGGGCCCATGTCACCCGCTTCATCGCCGAGGTGGTCAAGCCCGCCTGCGAAGAGGTGGCCGTCGAGCTGCGCAAGCAAGGCTATGAGGTAACGGTGAACGAACGCGAGGACGGGCGTGTGACCCTCGAACTGTCCCATGCCGGCGAGGGGCGATTCCTGTATGAAGTACGCCCGCGTGCCTTCAACACACCCAGCTTCGTCATGCGTGATACCGAGGACGCAACCGATGCGCGCAAGTACTTCCGCGCCGAAGTGCACCTGCGCGAAGGCGGCCAGGACTACGACATCATGGGTTGGGGCCGTGACGATGTGATCGGCGATATTCTCGACCAGTACGAGCGTCACCTGCATTACCTGCACGTGGTCAGGTGAGGCCCGGCTCGCCGCGCCTTGAGGTCGATCAGGGCGCTGCGGCCTTCCGAGCATTGCCTGCGGTGGTGTCGCAGGCCCAGAAGTCCACGGCTGCAACACGCGTGTCCGGTGGCCCCAACCAATACGACAGCGTTCGGCATCGACCCGCGACGCATAGCTGGTAGTCCCCAGCCTCAGGCGTGCGTCCGGCATGCAGTGGCTGCAAGGGCGGCAAACGACGCTGGTAGTGCCAGCTGCCGTCCTGCAGCCTGGCATCGTCCGGGATCTCCATGCCAGCACCGCTGCCGCGCACTCTGGCTTGCGTCAACACCAAGCCCGCCGGCGTCAGCTGGTAATCCTCCTCCCAACGGACTTTCTCGACGCTGTGTTGCCAGGCCAACGTGAATGCCGACACCGGCAGTTGCACCCACACCGTCCCGGCAAGCCCAAGGCAAAGGCCGATCATGCCGGCTGCCGAGCCTGTGCCCGATGCCGCCAGGCGTGCCAGGCCAACACACCAATGCCCAGCAGGAAGCCGATTTCATCGCTGATGGGCAATGCAAGGATCAGCGATACGCCTGCCAGGAACGCCAGCAACCGCTCCCACCATGGCATGGGTGCCTGCAGGTAGCCGATAGAGGCACAGCCCCAGAGCGCCACGGCGAGCAGCGCCTTGACCAGCATGTAGAGCGTGCCGCTCCAGTCGTCGCCCTGCATCATCAGCGCCGGGTCGTACACGGCCATGAACGGCACCACGAAACCGGCCAATGCAATACGTACGGCCCAGAAGCTGATCAGCAAGCCCTTTTCCCTCGCGATCGGAGCCGCCGCGAAGCATGCCAGGGCGACCGGTGGCGTCAGGTCGGCAAGGATGCCGAAGTAGAACACGAACATGTGCGAAACGATCAACGGAACGCCCAATTCAAGCAAGGCAGGTGCGGCGATGGAGCTGGTGATGATGTAGTTGGGGATGGTCGGGATGCCCATGCCCAGCACGAGGCAGGTCAACATGGTCAGCAGCAACGACAGGAACAGGTTGTCGCGCCCAAGATCGAGGATGTAGCCGGCGAAAGTCGTCGCCAGGCCGGTCAGCGAAATGATGCCGATGATCACCCCGACCAACGCACAGGCGATTCCCACAGGCACCGCGTGACGGGCTCCCTCGGCCAGTGCCATGACGCAGGCACGAAGTGTCGCACGGCCACCCCGGATGAAAAAACAGACGATGGCCAGCGCTGCGATCACCGCCAGGATGATGCCGATGCCCATACGGAAAAAGCCCGAGCAAAGGATGCCCAAGGCGACCCAGAACGCCACCCGCATCCAGCCGCTGCCAGCGCGCAGGACAATCGCCGACCCGAGGATGACTATGGCCGTGAGAGCAAGGCCGACCATTCCCGAATACAGGGGTGTACGCCCGGAGAACAGCAACGCGACCAGTACGACCAGCGGCACCAGCAGAAACCAGCGTTGGCGCAATGCCTCCCAGGCGCTTGGGCACTGTTCACGGGGAAGCCCATGAAGGCGGCTGCGCCGCGCCTCCAGATGGACCATCCAGTAGACCGAGCCGAAATACAGCAAGGCCGGGATCAAGGCCGCCTTCGCCACCTCGGCATAGGGTACGTTGATCGTCTCGGCCATGATGAAAGCCACTGCCCCCATCACCGGTGGCATCAACTGGCTGCCCATGCTGGATGTCGCTTCAACACCCCCAGCGAACGCTGGCGCGTAGCCGAAGCGCTTCATCAACGGGATGGTGAACTGCCCGGTGGTGACCACGTTCGCCACGCCGGAGCCGGTGATGGTGCCCATCAGCGCAGAAGAAAACACCGACACCTTGGCCGGCCCGCCGCTGCGATGCCCGAACAGGCCCATGGCGAAATCGGTGAACAGGCGAATCATGCCGGCCTGTTCGAGAAAGGCCCCGAACAAG
Source organism: Pseudomonas sp. FA-1 (assembly GCF_056856075.1). NCBI lineage: Bacteria > Pseudomonadati > Pseudomonadota > Gammaproteobacteria > Pseudomonadales > Pseudomonadaceae > Pseudomonas > Pseudomonas sp. FA-1. Next base: position 198,397 of record NZ_JBWXTH010000007.1, on the reverse strand, counting down.
ATGAACAAGTAGATGTAGGTGGCTGACACATAGGTAGGCGTGCCGTACAACCCTTCGGTTCCGAACGCCAGCTGGTTGACGATCTGGTCAAGGCCATAGCCACGATGGGCCAGGTCGCCCGGCAGGTACTGGCCGTACAGCCCATAGGCCAGGAACGCCGCGCAGATGATCGGTAAGGCAATACCCATGACCCGGCGGGCGGCCTCGAAGACCAGCCCGATCACCACCAACCCGACGACCAGATCGTCCGTGGTCAGCTCACCGGAGCGCTGGATCAACTCCCCTTCGAAATACCATTGATACACCGCCGTGCCCATGCCCACCAGGCCTATCACCCAGGCCAATGGCTGCCAAGGCCTGCGATGACCGAGGCCGCCATAGCTCAGGTACACCACCAACAACAGGAACCCCACATGCACCGCCCGCAGGACCTGTGTCGATATCAACGGAAAAGCCGCCGTGGCGATCTGGAATATGGAGAAGGACAAGGCCACGACGAACAGCGAGGTCGGCCATCGATCGGTAGCGGCCTGCAGGCCTTGGGCGGTTTCGCTCATCTGAGCCTCCTGCTGGACTGGGCAAGGTGTTCAAGGCAGCAGCTGGTTTTCCTTGTAATACCGCTCGGCGCCTGGGTGCAGGGGTATGGGCAAATGCTTGGCGGCGTTTTCCGCTCGGATGTCCTTTGCCGCAGCATGGGCATTGACCAGCCGCGGGAGGTTGTCGAACAGCAGGCGGGTCATCTGGTAGGCCAGTTCATCACTGACATCCTGGCGGGTGACCAGGACATTGATGATTGCCGCCGTCGGCACCTCTGCCTCCTGTCCATCGTATGTCCCGGCAGGGATGGTCGCTTGCTGGTAGGCATCGTTCCCGATCTTGGCCACGACCTGCGCAGGGATGGGCACGAACACCACCGGCAAGGTCGCGGCCAGGTCACGAATGGCCGCCTGCCCCAGCCCCGAGGATTGCAACGTGGCGTCGAGCTGGCGGTTCTTGATCAGCTCGACGGATTCGGCATAAGGCAAGTACTCGACCTTGCCCATGTCCTGGTAGGTCAACCCCGCCGCCTTGAAAATCGCACGGGCGTTGAGTTCGGTTCCGGACTTGGGTGCCCCCACTGAAATGCGCTTGCCTTTGAGGTCATCCAGTGACCGGATGCCAGATTCCTTGCTGGCGACGACCTGGATGTAGTTAGGGTAGGTGCCGGCAATGGCTCGCAGTTTTTTCAAAGGGGTCTTGAAGCCCGCCTCGGCGTCCCCTTTCCAGGCATCGGCCACCGAATCGCCCAACGCGAATGCCAGCTCGCCACGGCCGGCCTGCAACAGGTTGAGGTTCTCCACCGAAGCCTTGGTGGCCTGCACCGATACCTTGCTGCCCTCGATGCCATGACCATAGATCTGCGATATGCCCACCCCGATCGGGTAATAGACACCGCTGGTACCACCGGTAAGGATATTGATGAAGGTCGGCGCGGCCTGCAGGTTGGCGCAGACGGTCAGTGCGGTGCTGGCCAGGGCCAGCCGGAGGGCTCGTTTCATGGCAAGGAATCTCCTTTTATTGTTGTTTTCCTGCGCCAGTAAACCTAGAACGAATATACCAACCCTGCCCAACTTTATGCTCGCAGCGCCAGCCCAGGCCTACCGACGCGGTTGCTGGAAGGTGCGCGGCGGCAACCCGAACTCGCGCTTGAACATGGCGGTGAAGGCGCTGGGCGTCGAATAGCCGGCATCGAGCGAAACCTCGAGGATGTTATGGCCTTGGGCCAACCTGTCCAGGGCGATGAGCAGGCGTGCCTGCTTGCGCCAGGTCCCGAAGCTCATCCCGACGTCTTCGTGGAACCAGCGCTGCACGGTCTTGATGGTGACACCGAGTGCCTCGGCACATTCGGCCAGGCCCCAATCGAGTGTTCGGTTCTGCACCAGGTCCCGACACAAGGCTTGCAATCGCTGTCCCTTCGGGCGCGGCAGGTAGATGGCCGAGGTCCCTGCCCCTGCCAGCTCCTCGAGCAACAGCTCGATCAGCCGCGCATTGCGGCTCCCCTGTGCAATCTCGACCTCGATGGTCGATGCCTCGATGATCAGTTCCCTCACCAGGTTGGAAATCCTGTACACCGTGCATTCGCCTGGCATGCCCGGGGTGCGCTGGGGCTTGAAATAGAGCGTGCGGATGCGCGTGGCGCCGAGGGTGCGGGTCCAATGGGCGACCTCTGCCGGAATCCACAATCCATGGTTGCACGGCACGACCCAGCAGCCCTGGTTGGTATTGACCACTAGAGTGCCCTGGGTCGTGTAGAGCAACTGGCCGTGGGTGTGGCGATGGGTGTCGATGTGAGTCCCGTCAGCCAGGTCCAGGGCCAGTGTGGCAATCTCCCGGTCGGGCGGCAGGAAGTGTTCGGTGGCGATCATTGAGGTAAGCCTGAAGGTAAGCGCGTATTTCGGATCGCCGGAGCGCCGCGATGGGCTGCCTGCAAGGATGTCCATGATTCGACGATCAACGTCCATCAGTCGTTAGACGGAAAATGCCCCAGCTTAGCATCATGGCTGCCTCCCTCCTCTACCTGATGTGCCGCCCACCATGACCAGCTCGTTAGCCACCTCCACCGAACTCACCCTCGAGGCCGTTGCACAGCTCAAGCGTATTGCCGACTCGCTGGAGCGTGCATTCCCACCAGCAACAGGTCCGGCCTTCGATGCCGGCGCGATCGCCTACCAATGGCAGTACCGTGCCAGCCAGGGGAGGATGCGGGCCCAGCTGGTGCCGGTCAGGCGCCCGACGCTCATCGCCTTCGAGCAGTTGCAGAACGTCGACCGCCAGAAGGCGTTGATCCGCCAGAACACCCAGCAGTTCCTGGACGGCAAGCCGGCCAACAATGTGTTGTTGACCGGCGCCAGGGGCACGGGCAAGTCCTCCCTGGTCAAGGCGTGCCTGAACGAGTTTCATGCCCGGGGGCTCAAACTGGTGGAGATCGACAAAGAGCACATCGGCGACCTGCCCGAAGTCATCGAGCTCGTCAGCCAACAGCCCGGGTATTTCATCCTGTTCTGCGACGACCTCTCGTTCGAAGAAGGCGATATCGGCTACAAGCGCCTGAAGACCGCGCTGGACGGGTCGGTGGCGGAGCACTCGTCGAACGTGCTGATCTATGCCACGTCCAACCGCCGGCACCTGATCGCCGAACGGGCCTCGGACAACCTATCCATGACCCGCGGGGAAAACGGCGCCCTGCACCCTGGCGAGGAAGTAGAGGAAAAGGTGTCGTTGTCGGAGCGTTTCGGGCTGTGGATTTCGTTCTATGGCTTCTCGCCGGACGAGTACCTGAACGCTGTCGATCAATGGCTGGGCGCCTATGGCGTTCCAGAGCATGCACTGGAACAGGCCCACCTGCAGGCGACCCGCTGGGCCACCCAGCGCGGCTCCCGTTCCGGGCGCATCGCCGCGCAGTTCGCACGGGACTATGCCGGGCGCTGGAACCAGGAAACGGTATAAGGTTCGGTTCAGATCCCCTGGAGTCTGTGGTCCATGGACAACTTCGTGATTATTTCCGGCTGCTCGGGTGGCGGCAAGTCCACGCTGCTGGCGCAGCTCAAGCGACGCGGCCATGCTGTGATCGAAGAGCCCGGACGGCGCGTGGTGCAGCAGCAAGTTCGCGACCAGGGCCAGGCGCTGCCCTGGCTCGACTTGGTCGGCTTCCTGCGCAGGGTCATGGACATGGCCCTGGCCGACTACAGGTCGGCTGCGCAGAACAATACGCAGTGGGTGTTCTTCGACCGTGGCGTGATCGATGCCGCCGCGGCCCTGGAGCGCCTTACGGGCGAGCCCGTGCTGGCGGCCGTGGCCGAGTCCTGCCGTTATCACCGGCAGGTATTCCTCACGCCGCCTTGGCCAGAGATCTATGTGCAGGATGCAGAGCGGCGCCACGGCATGCAGGCTGCGCTGGAGGAATACGAGCAGTTGCAGGGCGTCTATCCTGCCCTCGGCTACCAGGTATCGCTGCTGCCCAAAACCCCTGTCGCCGAACGCGCCGACTTCCTGTTGCGCACGTTGGCTGGCCACTGAAACACAGCCTCGAACGACAGCCTGCCCCAGAATGGCTGGGTACAACGGACCATCGCCTTCATGCGCACCAACCTAAGCGGTACTCACGTCACATCTCGACCTGGGTACCCAATTCGATCACCCGGTTGAGCGGCAACTGGAAGTACTTCAGGTTGCTGTTGGCATTCTTCAACAAGAACGCGAACAATTGCTCGCGCCACCGCGCCATGCCCATACGCCGGGTGGCGATCACCGTCTCGCGGCTGAGGAAATAGGTGGTGCGCATTGGGCTGAAGTCCAATCCTTCACGCTGGCACAGGCTCAAGGCCAGTGGTACATCGGGCTCCTCGATGAAGCCGAAATGCAAGGTGACACGGAAGAACCCTTCGCCGAAGGCTTCGACCTGACAGCGTCTGTCGGCACTGACCCGTGGCTCGTCCTCCGACACCACGGTCAGCACCACCACCTGCTCGTGCAGTACCTGGTTGTGCAACAGGTTGTGCAGCAACGCATGCGGCACGGCATCGGTACGGGCACACAGGAACACCGCCGTGCCCTGCACACGATGGGGCGGCTGGGCCTGCAGGCTGGCGATGAACAAATCCAGCGGCAACGCCGCTTCGTCCAGGCGCTCGACGATGATCTTGCGCCCGCGCTTCCAGGTGGTCATCAGGATGAACAGCGCCACCCCGGCGACAACCGGAAATGCACCGCCCTGCAGGATCTTCGGCGCATTGGCGGCGAAATACAGGCTGTCGACCAGCAGGAAGCCCAGCAGCATAGGGATGGCCAGCCAGCGCGGAGTTTTCCAGGCCAGCAGCACCACCGCGGACGACAGCAGCGTGGTGATCAGCATGGTGCCCGTTACTGCCACACCGTAGGCCGCCGCCAGTGCACCCGAGGACTCGAAGCCGATTACCAACAGCACCACGCCGACCATCAACGCCCAGTTCACCGTTCCGATGTAGATCTGCCCCTGCTCCTCGCTGGAGGTGTGCTGGATGAACATACGCGGCACATAGCCCAGCTGAATGGCCTGGCGCGTCAGCGAAAAGGCGCCGGAAATCACCGCCTGGGAGGCAATGATGGTGGCCAGCGTGGCCAGAGCGACCATCGGCAGCAACGCCCAGCTGGGGGCCAGCAGGTAGAACGGGTTGCGCACCGCCTCGGGGTTGCCGAGAATCAGCGCGCCCTGCCCGAAATAGTTCAGCACCAGCCCCGGCAGCACCAGCATGAACCACGCTCGGGCGATGGGCTTGCGGCCGAAATGACCCATGTCTGCATACAATGCCTCGGCGCCGGTCAGGGCCAGCACCACCGCCCCCAGGATGGCCACGCCCACGCCCGGGTGCAGGACGAAGAAACGCACCGCCCAGGCCGGGTTGAGCGCCTGCAGCACCTCGGGGCGTTGCACGATTCCATGTACCCCCAGCGCCCCCAGCACGACGAACCACAGCACCATCACCGGCCCGAACAGGATGCCGATGCGCGCGGTCCCGTGCTTCTGGATCAGGAACAGTGCCACCAGCACGATCAACGAAAGCGGCACGACCCAATGCCCGATCCCGTCGAAGGCAAGCTCCAGCCCCTCCACGGCCGAAAGGACGGAGATGGCCGGGGTGATCATGCTGTCGCCATAGAACAGCGCCGCACCGAACAGGCCCAGCAGCACCAGCCCTCGGCTCAGCTGCGGATAGGGCGCCGCGGCCCGCCGCGCCAGCGCAGTGAGGGCCATGATGCCGCCCTCGCCCTGGTTGCTGGCGCGCAGGATGAACAGGACGTACTTGATCGACACGACCCAGATCAGCGACCAGAACACCAGCGACAAGACCCCGAGCACGCCTTCCGGGGTGGGCTGCACGCCGTAATGCCCGGCGAACACTTCCTTGAGCGTGTACAACGGGCTGGTGCCGATGTCGCCATAGACCACACCAGCAGCGGCGACGAGCAGGCCAAGGCCTGTGGTTTTCGAAGAAGGGGAATGATTCGCAGCAGTCGCGGCTTCGCTCACGGATGACTTCTCTGGGCAGACGGTAAACCGCGCCCAGTATCGCTTCCCGCCATGAGCCTAGGCGTAAAAAGAGCGTAAAAAACGCGGGTTCATCCCGCTGCTGAACGGTACCGCTTCACTCGGTACATCTCGCCATCGGCACGGCTAAGCAAGGTATCGGCGTCCTCGCCATCGCCCGGGTAGCAGGCCACACCGATGCTGCAAGACGGCATCTTCAACCCGCCAAGCTCGCCGCCCGGCGGCTCGGCCATGGCGGCGAGGATCTGCTCGACCTTCTCGTAGACGGCGCCTGGGGCATCAAGGTCCGTCAACAACACGGTGAACTCGTCGCCGCCCATCCGCGCCACGGTATCGGTCTCGCGCACGCAGCCCTCCAGGCGCCGGGCGACCTCGCACAGCACCCGGTCGCCCGTGGCATGGCCGTGAACATCGTTGATGCCCTTGAAGTCATCGATATCGAGGAACAGCAACGCCAGGGTGCTGCCGTGGCGGCGCGCCGCGCGCAGGGCTGCGTCCAGGCGCACATTGAACACCGAGCGGTTGGTCAGCTTCGTCAGCGGGTCGTGGTGGGCCAGGAACCGCAGCTCCTCCTCGGCGTGGGTCAGGGCCGTCACGTTGCGCGCAACGCCGATCCGCGCACCCACCTCCTCCGACCAGGAAGCCGCCCACAGGATGTGCACGATAGCGCCATCCTTGCGAATGTAACGGTTACGAAAATCGATGTGGGGGTGGCCGTTCATGATGCGGATGATCGACGCGCGAGTCGCCGCCAGGTCGTCCGGGTGCATGTATTGGGTGATGGGCGTGCCGACCAGCTCCTCGGGCCGGTAGCCCAGCAGCGCCTGGCAGGCATCGCTGACGAACACGATCTGGTTGTCCCGATCGACCACGAAGACCGTATCCAGCATCAGGTGGATCAGCCGTGGGTACAGCGCTTGCAGGTCAACGGGCATAGGTCGGCGGGGTCCGGTTATACGGGCTTGAGCATAGCCCGACGGCGAGGGTGTGTGTGTTTCTAGTGCATGTGCCAAGGCGACGTCAAGCCGACGCCAACGCCTGCAATCGGGTGCCGTGAGCGTTTCGGTGATGATGGCTGAGCGAAGCGGTGGCGGTGCCCTCTGGGGCCCTATGGCTCAATGGCGGCGAGCCTGCGCCCGGTGCAGGCCTTCGTGCCCCCAAAACAGACGAGAACAACAAGATGACTTGCACACCCCGCCTGCTGCCCCTTTTGCTCTCTATAGGCCTTGCCAGCGCAAGTGCCCCGGGCCTGGCCCAGGTCAGCGCCGACGAAGCCGCCCGCCTGGGTAACGACCTGACCCCGATGGGGGCCGAGAAAACAGGAAATGCCGACGGCAGCATCCCGGCCTGGACCGGCAAATGGCGCGGTACGCCGCCCCATGTCAACTTCGCCGGCACCGGGCACAAGCGCCCCGACCCCTATGCCGGGGAAAAACCGCTGTTCACCATCACCGCGCAGAACATGGCCGAGCATGCCAGCCGCCTGTCCGACGGGCAGAAGGCCTTGTTCAAGCGCTACCCGCAAACCTATCGGATCGTCGTCTACCCTAGCCACCGGGATTTTCGCTATGCGCCGGAGGTGGAGCGCAACATCCGCTACAACGCCCTCAATGCGCAGCTGGTCAATGATGGTTACGGCGTGACCAACGCCTACGGCGCCTCGCCGTTCCCGATTCCGAAAAACGGCTATGAGCTGATCTGGAACCACAACCTGCCCAGCCGCGCCTGGAAAGAGGAAGCCACCTACCTGATGGCGCTGACCCTCTCCAACCAGAACCAGGTGTTCGAGAAGGTCCGCTACCAGATCCTCTCGCCTTGGGACAACCCCAGCGGCAAAGCCGAGACCTACGACGGCATACAGGCCTACGCGATGATCAGTACCCTGGAGCCGACCCGCAAGAAGGGCGAGATCATCCTCACCAACGAATTCAGCAACCCGGTCGCCCAGCCCCGCCAGAGCTGGCAGTACATCCCAGGTACCCGGCGCGTGCGCCGTGCGCCCACGGTCGGCTATGACACACCCTATGGCGTGGGAGGCTTCCGGGTGATGGACGAGGACCGCCTGTTCAACGGCGCCCCGGACCGCTACCAATGGAAGCTGGTAGGCAAGCAGGAGATGTACATCCCCTACAACAACTACACGCTCGACGACCCCGACCAGCCCCTGGACACGCTGCTCACCGAGCACGGCCACCTCAACCCCGATGCCGTGCGCTATGAGCTGCATCGTGTCTGGGTGCTGGAGGCCGAGCTGCGCCCCGGAAGCCGGCACACGTATGCCAAGCGCCGTCTGTACCTGGACGAGGACAGCTGGACCGCCGCCCTCGCCGACAACTACGACGCCAAGGGCCAGCTCTGGCGCACCAACGTACAGACGTCGGTCTACGCCTATGAAGTCCAGGCCTTCCACGCCCGGGTCGCGGTATTCCACGACCTGATCGCCGGGTCCTACCTGGTGGACCGCCTGGTCAACGGCATGGGCGCCACCGCCCGGCTCAACGAGGCGCGCTTCGATGCGGGCTATTTCTCCGCCGGCAACCTGCGCAAGCTCGGTCAGTGAAACCGTGCGGCCCCGGCCAGGCGATGGAAGATCGCCTGGCCGGGGCCGCTTTCTTTTTCATGCAACAGGCCTGGTGGCGAGTCAGTCGCCGTCCACCACCCGCAACACCAACTTGGCCTTCGCGCCGCCATGCTGCAGCAGGTCGTGGGCGTGGGCCACCTGCTCCAGCGCCAGGGTCTGGATACGTGGCGTGCGTACCTGCCCAGTGGCCAGCAAGGCAGCGATGCGGGCAAGGTTGGCGCCGCTGGGCATCTTGCTGTAGGTAACAGCCGTGCGCAGCCCGCGCTGGGCCGCCGCACCATGGTCAGGGCCGGCATCGCCTACGGCCAGGGTCAGGATCGCCACCAACAGCCCGCCAGGGCACAGCATGTCCAGGGCGCCCGGCAGGCTGGCGCAGCCCACGCAGTCGAGGATCAGGTCCACGCCTGCAGGCGACCACTGCTTCACGACGGCCAGAATGTCCTGGGTGCGGTAGTCGATCGCCTGGTCGCAGCCCAGCGACTCGACATAGTCCAGGTTCTGCCCACTGCAGGTTGCCACGACGTGCGCCCCGGCGGCTTTGGCGAGTTGGATGGCGAAGGTCCCGACAGCCCCTGCCCCGCCATGCACGAGCACCTTCTGCCCGGCCTGCAACCCACCATCGTCGAACAGCCCGGCCCAGGCCGCCAAGGCCGGGGTCGGTACCGACGCCGCCTGGGCGAAGCCCAGGCCCTCAGGGATGGGCACGACAGAGTCCTGCCTCACGCAGCAATACTCGGCATAGCTACCCCAGTTACCGGCTCCCACATCACTCTGCGCGAACACCCGCATCCCGGGGGTGAAACCTGTAACGCCCTCACCCACTGCCGCTACGGTCCCAGCCAGGTCGAAGCCCAGGACGAACGGGAACCGATAGGTCAGAAAGCCCCCCAGGTAACCTTCGCGGCACTTCCAGTCGGCCGGGTTGACCCCGGCGCAATGCACCCGCACCAACACCTCACCAGCCCCCGGCAACGGCTGCTCGAGTGTCGCGAGCCGCAACACCTGCGAGCTTCCCAGTTGATCGATCACTACAGCACGCATAGCAACACCTCTTTCAGAACAACTCATAACTGATTGTTTTTGCGGGCCCATTGTGGGAGCGGTGCTCACCAATGGTTCGCTGCGTGACGGCGCAGCCCGTTTTCAGAAAATTTGTCATGCGTTGTGGTCCAGAAGATGGGGAAGCGTCAGTAGGCTGCCGGGCAAGGGGCAGAACGCGTGGGATATGGCCTCGACGGCCCACTCGGGGCATTCCGGGTCGAACCAGCGATCCACCCAGCCCCAGTGGAAGGGGTGAGTCAGGTATTCCCCCTGGAGATCTTCCAGGCGGGCGAACTCCTGCTGCCAGACATGGGTCCAGCGGCCCGGTGAGCGGACCCGGCTCAATTGCCAGTTGCCGATGCCCTTCATGTAGGCAGGCATGCGCAGCAGGTCCCGTTCCAGGGCTTCGACGATGGCTGGGCTGCGGCCCTCACGCAGACGAAACAGCAAGGTGCGCCAGGTGCCGTCGCGCAGCCCGGGAGCTCGCTGGCCGCCGGCCACGCGCTGATAAGCCACCCGGTCTACCTGGGCGACGCCGGTCAGTTGCGATAGACAAGCCTCGGCGTCCGCCTGGAAGGCACTGCTGGCAAAGCACAGGTCCAGGGTGAAATCACCGCTGCCCCAGCTGCCGGGCAGGTTTTGCCCCAGGTTGAAGAAAACCAGGCCCGGCAGGGCCTGCAAGTGAGGTCGCAGGTGCCTCTCCAGGGTGCTGGCAGCAAAATCCGGTGCCAGGTACAGCTGCGCGGTTTCATGCCACATCGTCATGCTCCTGCGCAGTGCTCAAAAGGCTGGCCTGCGTCTCCCAGCACATGCCGGGCACGCTGTCGGCACAGGCCATCGACAACGCTCCAGAACGCCAGCACTTCGGCACCGGCGCCCAGGCGCATGCCGTAGTAGCCCCACACATCGGGCACCTGCCATAACAACCAGAGGCGGTTGGCCTCGCCAGCCACAGCCACCGGCGGTGACACCCAGCGCTGCAGCAGGGTCAGCCCACGGGCGACGCTGTGCGGCAGGTAGAGCTCGTCCAACGCCTCGAGCACCGTTGGGAGCTGCTGGGGCTCGAGCAGGATTTCATCGAGGATCTGGATCACGACTTGCCGATCCTCCGTTCAGGTGACAGGCTGGTGCGATTCGACAAGCGAGTGAGAGCAAGGCCCATGTTCCGGGTACTCCGCGAAAGTTGCAGGGTTCGCCGCGGTTTCAGCGCTGGCTTGCCTTCCATTGAGCCATAGCGGCCGGGGGCAGACCGCCACAGGTTCGATCACCCACCACCACCAAAACGATCAGCAGGCGAGGTTGATGATGGCGTTGCGTTCCACAGCACCGGTTCGCGTTCCCCAGGGCCTGGATACCCGACTGTTGGCGGAGCTGCAGCGCCACAAAATCGCCCTGGAGCCGCCGCCATCGGCCCTGCTGTCCTCGGCGCAGCGCTTCGTCGCCCTGTATCGCCAAGCCATCGAGCAGTTGGAGGCGAAAGTCGCCCAGGGCGAAGGGCAACCGCCGATGCGTAAGGCTGAGGTCGACCTGATGTGCCGTTGCTTGCTCAGTTGCGGGCACCTGGACGAAGCCATTGCCTGCGCCGCGCAGTTCTGCGCCATGCTCGACCCGCGCGCAGGCTGCCTGAGCCTGGAGATACAAGGCGCCACGGCCACCTTCCACATGGACTCGTTGCGCCACAAGCGCAGCAGTGCGGCATGCCTGGTGGACCTGACTGGGCTGTTCTGTTACCTGCAGTTGTTTGGTTGGCTCATCGGGCAGCCGCTACGGCCCGACCAGGTCTTTCTCGCCCACCCCCAGCGCGAGGATGCTGCCCCCTTCCTCGGCCTGTTCGATGCGCCGGTCACTGTCGGCAAGCGCACCTATGGTTTCAGCTTCGATGCCGCACTGCTGTCCCGCCAGGTGATACGCACGCCAGCAGAGCTTGCGCTGTTTCTGGTGGACTTTCCGTTCCGCCTGATCGGTGCGCCCCCCAGCGCAGTGGCGATCACCCAGCAAGTGCGCGGCTTCCTCGATGCGGCCCTGAGCCATGAACAGGAGGTGCCGGCGCTAAGCGCAATCGCCGCCGCGCTGGGCACCACCGAACCGACCTTGCGTCGACGCCTGGCCGCCGAGGGTTCCAGCTACCAGGCACTGCGCCGGCTCAGCCTGTGCGAGTCGGCGCAGCGCTGCCTGCGCGACACCGACTGGACGATAGGCCGTATCGCCGGCCACTTGGGGTTCGCCAGTGAAGCAGCATTTCGCCGGGCCTTCCTCAGCTGGACCGGGATGGCGCCCAGCCGTTATCGCGCCCGACAGGGCGGCGCGAACGGCTAGCGTGATATCACTTTGACAATATGGCTCGGCACATAAACTCGTTCTAGCATTAACAACCTGTCTCCAGCACGCCTGTGCCCATGAGCGGTAGCGCGCACTGTTCATGCACCGAGCAAGACACACGATCACCTGACGCATTGATGCATAAGGTCTGCCATGCGACTTTCAACGTTTATCCTGGACAACATGGAAAGCATCCTGCAAACGTGGGAAGCGTTCGCCAGGTCCGTAGAGACACCGAACCGGGGCTTGAGCGCCAATGGCCTGCGCAACCATGCCGAATACATCCTGCGCACGGTAGCCCAGGACATGCGCACGCCGCAGACAGAGCAGCAGCAGATCGCCAAGTCCCATGGCCTGGGGCCGTCTTCGAGCCATGAGACCGCCGCCCAGACCCATGCGGTGCTTCGCCTCATCGACGGCTTCACCCTCGACCAGATGGTGTCGGAGTATCGCGCCCTGAGATCGAGCGTCTTGCGCCTGTGGTTGGCACAAGACCCGGCGCAGCACAGCTACCAGGTCGACGACATGATCCGCTTCAACGAGGCGATCGACCAGGCCCTGGTCGAATCGATCGGTGCCTATGGGCAGGAAGTCGAGTCGACACGCAAAACCGTGCTTGGCGTGCTCGGCCATGACCTGCGCTCCCCCTTGACCGCCGTACTTATGGGCTCGGCCCTGCTGACCAAGAGCCCACAATTGAGTAGCCGCGAGAAAGACATCGCGGCCCAGATCGCCGCTAGCGCACAACGGGCGAACCAGATGGTCAAGGACCTGCTGGACCTTGCGCACTGCAACCTGAGTACCGGCATCCCGATCGTTCGCGCGCACACGGAACTGAACCGGGTCTGCAAGGCGGTCATCGAGGAAATCAAGGCTGGCAATCCCGGGCTCGACATCGTGCAGGTCGATGAGCGGACCATCATCGGCGCATTCGACGGCGCGCGGATGTCCCAGGTGTTCTCGAACCTGATCGGTAATGCGGTCCGTCATGGCGAAGCGCGCAGGCCGATCAGGGTCCTGCTTGGCGGCGACGTCGACCGGGTGATCCTCGAGGTGCACAACTTCGGCGAACCGATTCCCGCCAGCGCCCTGCCCTCACTGTTCAGCCCCAAGGCGCGTTACACCCAGTACACGGACAAACAGAAAAAGCCCAGCGGGCTGGGCTTGGGCCTGTTCATCGTCTCGGAGATCGTCGAGGGCCACGGTGGGCGTATCGAGGTGGAGTCCAGCCATGCCCACGGCACCTGCTTCCGGGTGATCCTGCCGGCAGGCTGAGCCAGACGCTTTCCTGTGCCCAATCGCCGGCAAGCCGGCGATTGGACTGCAAGCGCCTCAGTGCACCGAAGCCTTGCGCCATGCAGTGATGACCGTGGCCAGCACGATCAGGGCGGCGCCTGGGCTATTGCGTCAGCGAGCGTGCGCCACCGCACTGGCCCGGGCGCGGTGCAGCTTCTTGTAGCTTTCGACCAGACGCAGATGCCGATCGAGCCCTTCGAGCTTCAGGCTGGTCGGCGTCAGCCCATGGAAGCGCACACTGCCCTGCACCGAACCCAGCACCGCATCCATCCGCGCATCGCCGAACATCCGGCGGAAGTTGACCTCGTAATCGGCCAGCTCCAGCTCATCGTCCAGCGTCACTTCCAGCACCACGTTCAAGGCCTGGTAGAACAGCCCGCGCTCGACGGTGTTGTCGTTGAACTGCAAGAACGCCTCGACCAGCTCCTTGGCCGCTTCGAACTCCTGCAAGGCCAGGTAGATCAGCAGCTTGAGCTCGAGGATGGTCAGCTGCCCCCAGGCGGTATTGTCATCGAACTCAATGCCGATCAAAGTCTTGATGTCGGTGTAGTCGTCCAGCTCGCTGTCCTCCAGCCGCTCGACCAGCGCCTGCAGGGCCGCGTCGTCGAGGCGGTGCAGGTTGAGGATGTCGGCACGGAACGCCAGGGCCTTGTTGGTGTTGTCCCAGATCAGGTCTTCCACCGGGTAGATCTCCGAATAGCCCGGTACCAGGATGCGACAGGCGGTTGCCCCGAGGTGTTCGTATACCGCCATGTACACCTCCTTGCCCATCGACTCGAGAATGCCGAACAGGGTCGCGGCTTCTTCGGCGTTGGAGTCCTCGCCTTGGCCGGAGAAGTCCCACTCGACGAACTCGAAGTCGGCCTTGGCACTGAAGAAGCGCCACGACACCACGCCGCTGGAATCGATGAAGTGTTCGACGAAGTTGTTCGGTTCGGTCAACGCATGGCTTTCGAAGGTAGGCTGCGGCAGGTCGTTCAGGCCTTCGAAACTACGCCCCTGCAGCAGCTCGGTCAGGCTGCGCTCGAGCGCCACCTCGAAGCTTGGGTGGGCACCGAACGAGGCGAACACGCCACCGGTGCGCGGGTTCATCAAGGTGACGCACATCACCGGGAATTCGCCGCCCAGCGAGGCATCCTTGACCAGCACCGGGAAGCCCTGCTCTTCCAGGCCCTGGATACCGGCCAGGATGCCGGGGTACTTGGCCAGGACCTCCTGCGGCACATCCGGCAGGGCCAGCTCGCCCTCGAGGATCTCACGCTTGACCGCCCGCTCGAAGATCTCCGACAGGCACTGCACCTGCGCCTCGGCCAAGGTATTGCCGGCGCTCATGCCGTTGCTCAGGAACAGGTTCTCGACCAGGTTGGACGGGAAGTACACCACCTCGCCATCGGACTGGCGCACGTACGGCAGCGAGCAGATACCGCGCTCGACATTGCCCGAGTTGGTGTCATACAGGTGAGAACCACGCAGCTCGCCCTCCGGATCGTAGATTTCCCGGCAGTACGGGTCGAGGATCTCTGCCGGCAACGCATCCTTGCGGCCCGGCTTGAACCAGCGCTCGTCCGGGTAGTGGACGAAATCGGCGTTGGCGATTTCCTCGCCCCAGAACTGGTCGTTGTAGAAGAAGTTGCAATTCAGGCGCTCGATGAATTCACCCAAGGCCGACGCCAGGGCGCTTTCCTTGGTGGCGCCCTTGCCGTTGGTGAAGCACAGCGGCGACTGCGCGTCACGGATGTGCAGCGACCACACATTGGGCACGATGTTGCGCCAGGAGGCGATCTCGATCTTCATCCCCAGGTCGGCAAGGATCTGCGACATGTTGGCGATGGTCTGCTCCAGCGGCAGGTCCTTGCCCGGGATGAAGGTGCGGGTGTCGTCGCCAGGGTTCACCATCAGCAGCGCCTGGGCGTCGGCGTCCAGGTTCTCGACTTCCTCGATGATAAACTGCGGCCCGGTCTGCACCACTTTCTTGACCGTGCAACGGTCGATGGAGCGCAGGATGCCCTGACGGTCTTTCTCGCTGATGTCGGCCGGCAGCTCGACCTGGATCTTGAAGATCTGGTTGTAGCGGTTCTCCGGGTCGACGATATTGTTCTGCGACAGGCGGATGTTATCGGTGGGGATGTTGCGCGTGTTGCAGTACACCTTCACGAAGTACGCCGCACACAAGGCCGACGACGCCAGGAAGTAGTCGAACGGGCCAGGGGCCGAACCATCACCCTTGTAGCGGATGGGCTGGTCGGCCACGACCGTGAAGTCATCGAACTTGGCTTCAAGACGAAGGTTGTCGAGAAAGTTGACCTTGATTTCCATGCGGGAATACCGTGATAAAAAGCAGAACAAAATGGCTGCCATTATCCGGGTTTTGCGGCGAAACGGCTAACCTTTCATGCCTCCGGGCAACCCGTGCCCGGAGGCATGCCTGGGTCATTCCAGCAACTGTTCCAGGCTCGGGTCGCGGATCACCCGCTGCATCGGCTGCGGCTCGGCATGGCCGGGCTTGGCCATCTTCAGCTTCATGCTCGCGACCTTGGCACAGGCGTTGGCGCCGTCGGCGTAGATGCCGCTCATGTCACATTTCCATTGGTAGAAGTTCACCAGGCCGCCCGACATCTGCAGGCTGTAGTCGGTGCTCTGGGTGCCTGCCGTGAACGGTACCCCCGCCGGGATGTTCTGGAACCATTTCATCCACTCATCCGACCCCACCGCTGGCGGGTTCGCCTGGAACAGTGGATTCATGATCGCCACCTGGGGCGCCTCGGCGGTCATGTGGCAGCTCAGGCAGGAGCTGTTGGGGTTGTCCACCGGCCCGTTGAGCCGGCCGTTCCAGCCCAGGTGGGTCGGCGGCAACTCCTGGGTGTCGGCGTTGATCGCGGTCTGCTGCAGCGCGGGGTTGATCTTGGTGACGGTCGGCTCCGGGTTGGTGTGGTCATTGCTGGTGACCTGCGGGTCGTTGCCCCACATGATGCCCACCGGCACCAGGTTGTCCCAACCGGCCTTGCCGGTCTTGGCGCCGTTGTACTGGAATGTACCGAACAGCCAGCCGGTGTCGCTCATGCGGGTATCGCGCACGGCGATGTCCATCTGGATGAGCGCCACCTCCTTCACCTGGCGGTTGGCGGACTGGAACGTCTCGGTGATATAGCCCTGCCACAGCACCGGGTTGGCCAGGAACGGCACCGTGCTGCGGTCGATATCAGCGAACAGCGCCTTGCACACCACGGTGCCGTTGGCGAAGCTGTTGGGCTTGGAGGTGAAGCTCGGGTCGGGGTTCTGCGGGTCCTTCCAGACCTGGCCGAGGGTGTAGGCGCCGATGTCGTTGTAGATACCCACCGCGTAGGTCTGCCCGGTCGCGGTCTGCCCCGCTGCCAGTTGCCTGGCCTGGATCTGCGCTTCCTTGGTCAGGCCGTGAATTCCTTCGCGCCCCAGCGGCCCGTAGTGCTGCCAGGGCATGTGATACCAGTTGCGCACCTTGTTGTTCTGCACGTACCAGTCGGCCTCGACGTTGCCTTCCAGGCAATAGGCCTTCGCCGCGTCCATGTAGGCGCGCCAGGTCTCGAAGTTGTTGTCCGGTTTGCCCGGCAGCAGCTTGAAGAATGCTGGCAAGGTGCCCTGGGGTGGCGTGCTGGGGTAGCTCTGGCTGAGGGTGAAGGTGGGGCCCTTGTAGCTCTCGGGCGGTGCATAGCCATAGTCCGGGTAGGTACCGGCCTGGGCCGCGAGGCTGAACAGGGCGGCCGTCATGGCCAAGGCTGCAGGCTTTCCTTGGAACGGGTTCATCACGGATCTCCTTGATCGCACAAGCCGGGCATCGCTCGGGCCCTTGCCCACCAATGCGGGGCTTCCATCATTATTGTTGGTGGGCCCTGGCGTAGGCCAAGGCCGGCTTCACGGCTGGGCTGGGTCGTAGGCCTCCTTGGCGGTGCCGCCGGGACGAACGCGGCCGCCCCCCGTGACGAGAACGGGGGCGACCAGAAGGGAAAGGACATGAAGAGACGAGAAATGGCGCATGTCGACTCCTGTCGATCATTGACCGTCTTCCTTGCTAACAGGTGTAGGCCATCCTGGGAAAAGTGCCATCCTTTTCACATCAAACTGTGAGCAGGACCGCAACCGACCGCGGCTACCTCAGAAGAAGCTGCGCTGCGCCTTGAGTGTCACCCTACCTTCGCAATAGCTGTTGATGCCCGCATAGGCGTCGCAGCCGCCGCCGCGCAGGTCGGAGCTGCTGTAGATCAGGTTGAGGTCAATGCCCAGCCAGGGGCGCGAGAGTTCCAAGGACCAATCGTTGAACGTGTCGACATGGCTGCCGTCGCCAATGGTGAAAGGCGTGCCGAGGCGGTGATGGGCAAGCTTGACGGAGACGTCGACATCGAACAGCGGCAACCGGCCGAAATCGGCGAACAACGTGCCGGTATGGTTGCCGGGGTTGTCGCGCAGGGCGCCGCCGAAACGGCTGCCGAATACCGAAATGCCGCCGTACAGCGCATAGCTGTCGCTGTCGGCGAGGTTCGGCTGGCTGTAGTGGATCAACCCGGCCTCCAGGCCCAGGCTGTCGTCGAAGCGCCGCTTGTAGCCTAGGTAGCTGTCCAGGCGCAAGGTCGAGTTGGGG
This sequence comes from Pseudomonas sp. FA-1, assembly GCF_056856075.1. Taxonomy (NCBI): domain Bacteria; kingdom Pseudomonadati; phylum Pseudomonadota; class Gammaproteobacteria; order Pseudomonadales; family Pseudomonadaceae; genus Pseudomonas; species Pseudomonas sp. FA-1. Next base: position 180,484 of record NZ_JBWXTH010000007.1, on the reverse strand, counting down.
GTCAGGCCCACGCTGGGGGCGTACTGGCCGAAATACCAGCCGCTGGGGTGGCTGAGGTCCAGGCCACCGTGGAAGGCGCCAATGGCACTGGGGGAAATCAGCCCCTGGGCCATGGTGCGTGAAGCGGTCGTGCCCAGCTTGAAGTCGAAGTCGCCCAGTTCGCGCTGGATCTGCTGGGCCAACAGCATGGGGCAGAAAAGCAGCGCCATGCTCGGCACCAGCCAGTGCCTGGTCATGGTCACCGTCCTGGAGTGCCTGCTTTGAAGTGCAAGAGGATAACGGGGTTGGTTGCCTGGGGGAACCGTGGCCATTTGGTCATGCCACGGTGTGTGCCATTCCCAGTTACAGATGCCTTACCTATCTGCCTTGTTCAATGGCCAGCCATCCGCCGCCGGTATTGGCGGGTGCGCAGGGCGTTGCCCCACTGCTGCACCAGCAACGCCCACCAGGGCCAAACCCGGGGATGGCTTGCCTTGCCCCGGCTCAGCCGGCTCAGCTGGAACTTGACGACCGCCATGTTGGCGAGGGAAGCCAGTGCCTTGTTCTTCCAGGTAATCGGCGCAAGCTCGGGCGCGCTGGGCTTGCCTGCCAGCCAGTCACGGGGCAATGCGGGGTCGATCGCCAGTGCCGTGCCGATGCCCACCATGTCCACCCCGCTGGCGATCACCTGCTCGGCCACCGGCCGCCGCCGAATGCCACCGGTCACCATCACCGGCAGGGTCGCCACCGCACGAATGTCGCGGGCGAACTCCAGGAAATACGCCTCGCGGGCCAGCGTACGACCGTCCCGGGCTTGCCCCTGCATGGCAGGCGCTTCGTAGCTGCCGCCGGACAACTCCACCAGGTCCACCGCGAGCCCATTGAGCATGCGCACCACCTGCCGGGCGTCGTCGCCGGTGAATCCGCCACGCTGGAAGTCGGCCGAGTTGAGCTTGACCGCTACGGCAAAGCCGGGGGATACCACGGCACGCACGGCCTTGACGATATCCAGCAGCAGCCGGGCACGGTTTTCCAGGGTCCCGCCCCACTGGTCGTTGCGCCGGTTGGTCAGGGGCGAGAGAAACTGGCTGAGCAGGTAGCCGTGGGCGGCATGGATCTGTACGCCATTGAACCCTGCCAGTTCCGCCAGCCGCGCCGTGTTGGCGAAACGGCCGATGACAGCTTCGATGACCTGCGGGGTCATGGCCTGGGGCGTATTGAAAAGCCTGGACATCGAGCCCAACGTCAACGGTACGGCCGAAGGCGCCCAGGTCGGTTGCCCGAGGTTGGCCTGCATCTGCCGGCCCGGGTGGTTGATCTGCAACCAGAACTGAGCGCCCCGGGACTGCCCGGCTTGGGCCCATTGTCGGAATGCTTCGATGTGCTGGTCATCTTCCAGAACCACGCCACCCGGGCCGGTCATGGCGTGGTTGTCCACCATCACATTGCCGGAAATCAGCAAACCCGCCCCGCCCTCAGCCCAAGCCTGGTACAGGCGGATCAACTGGGGGGATGGAGCATGGGCTGCATCGGCCATGTTTTCTTCCATGGCCGCCTTGGCGATGCGGTTGGCGAGGGTGGAGCCGTTGGGGAGCGTCAGGGGGGCGAACAGGTTCATGGCAAGCACCTCGAAGGAATGGTGCTGCGGACCTTATCCTTAAAGTCAACTTCAAGGTCAACAGGTGCTTTTCGAACCCAGCCCAAGCCCCTGTGAGTCGGCGCTGGTGTCGGCTGTCTTGCCCGCAGCGATGTCCTGACGCAACCGGCCCAGCACCCGTTGCGAGTTGTCTGCGCAGGCCATGCCGTCAGGCTTGCTTTCTATGCCGTCGATCACCAGCAACAGCTGTTCTTTGTTACGGGCCAGGCGCTGTTGCAGTACCCCGATCTCCTCGACCTTGCGCTTGAGACCGGCGAGCAGTTCGTCGTGCGGCCAACCGTTGCTATCGTCAGGCAGCAGATGGCGAATTTCCTCCAACGAGAACCCCGCCGCCTGGGCGCAGGTGATCATTTCCAGCACCCAGACGGCGTCTGCCGCGTAATCACGGTAACCATTGGCCTTGCGTGCGACCGACTGAATCAGGCCACTGGCTTCGTAGAAGCGGATGCGAGAAGGTGCAAGACCGGTAATTTTGGCAAGCTCTCCTATTCTCATGAGGCACCTTGAAAGTGGGTTGACCTTGAAGTGCACTTTAATCCTACAGTCACTCGGCGGCCAAGCCTCTTGACCGGCGTGGCGGCAGCCTGCACACCTCATCACAGGAGACGCGAAATGGGATACGTCACAACGCAAGACGGTGTAGAGATCTTCTACAAGGACTGGGGTCCGCGCGATGCCCAGGTAATCCATTTCCATCACGGCTGGCCACTGAGTGCCGATGACTGGGACGCCCAGATGCTGTTCTTCCTCGCCCACGGCTACCGGGTCGTCGCCCATGACCGGCGCGGCCACGGGCGCTCCAGCCAGGTCTGGGACGGGCACGACATGGACCATTACGCCGATGACGTGGCGGCCGTGGTCCAGCACCTGGGCGTGCAGGGCGCGGTGCATGTGGGGCACTCCACGGGAGGCGGAGAAGTCATCCACTACCTGGCCCGGCATGCCGAGGACCCGGTGGCCAAGGCGGTCATCATCGCAGCCGTTCCACCCTTGATGGTGAAGACTGCCAGCAACCCCGGCGGGCTGCCCAAGTCGGTGTTCGATGACTTCCAGGCTCAGGTTCAGGCCAACCGGGCGCAGTTCTACCATGACATTCCGTCAGGCCCGTTCTACGGCTACAACCGTCCGGGCGCGAAACCGTCCCAGGGCGTGATCCTGAACTGGTGGCGCCAGGGCATGATGGGCAGCGCCAAGGCGCATTACGATGGCATTGTCGCCTTCTCCCAGACCGACTTCACCGAAGCCCTGAAAAGCGTGACCGCCCAGGTGCTGGTGATGCACGGTGACGACGACCAGATCGTGCCTTATGAGAACTCGGGGCCGCTATCGGCCAAGCTGCTGCGCAATGGCACATTGAAAACCTACGCAGGGTTCCCTCACGGCATGCCGACAACCCATGCCGAGGTGATAAACGCCGACCTGCTGGCGTTCATCCGTAGCTAAGCGCTCGCAGCCATCGCGGGCCAAGCCCACAGTGATTTCGCAGGCCTTGAGAGCGGCGCAATCTCGGTGGGAGCTGGCGACAGCCTGCGATGGGCTGCGATGGGCTGCAAAGCAGCCCCAAGCCCTCAAACGGTAGAGCCTTAGACTCAAGGGGCCGCTTTGCGACCCATCGCAGGCTCCGCCACTCCCACAGAGGGGCAGCGGCGCCAGGTTGGCCCTCAGTCCGGAACGGACGCCCGCAGCGCTGCAGCCTTGGCCGCAGGCTGGCTGTTGACCATGCAATACAGCGCCCCCGCCAGGACCAGGCCCACCGCCCAGCTGATGTCCGCCCCCAGCCAGTTGGCGACGAAGCCGGTGTAGAACGACAGCTTCATGAACGGGATGGTGCCGATGATCGACACGGCGTACACCGCCAGCGTGCGGCGATTGAAGCGCCCGTAGCGCCCCTTGGCGTTGTACAGCTCACCGACTTCATACTGGCCGCGGCAGACCCAGTAGTAGTCGGCCAGGTTGATCGCACTCCACGGAATCAGCAGGTAGAGCTGGCCGATCAGGATGTCGGCGAAGAAGGTGTCGAACCGGTACTGGGTGGCGATGGCGATCAACGTCGCCGCGACGGTCAGCAAGGCCATGATCAGCGCCTTTGCCGACGACGTGACGCGGCGCAGCTCACCGAAGGCACCGAAGATCGTCACCGTCGACATGTAGGCGCTGTACAGGCAGAGCACGTTGTACTGAATGACGCCCAGCGCAATCACGCCCAGCGCCAGCGGTGCCCAGGGCCCGAACAAGGTGGCGATGGCGGTGGCAGGGTCGTGGCCGAGCGCGGACGGGATGGCGACGGCCAGCAAGGCACCCAGGGCCATCATGGCGAACGAGCCCAGTGCGCAGCCGCAATAGGTTGTCCAGAACGTGGTGCGGGTGTTCACGTTGGCCGGCAGGTAGCGCGAGTAGTCGGCTACGTAGGGGCCATACCCGAGCGTCCAGGAGGCCGCCTGCGCCACCACCAGGTTGAAGGCAGTCCAGGAGAAGCCGCTGCTGAGCGAGGTATTCACCGCGGCCTCGCCGGGGTGCAGCAGGATCAGCACCAGGGCACCGCCGAACACCAGGGTGGACAGCAGGCTCATCCACGCGCCCAGGCGGTGGATCAGCTCGTAGCCGATGAAGCCGATGACGAAGGTCAGCACACCGACCAGGATGATCGCCTGGTCGTCGCTGATCGGCAGCAGCGCCTTCAGGGCGTCGCGCATGAGCACGCCGCTGGCGGCCAGGAACAGCACCGCTGCCGTGACCATCACCAATAATGGAATCGCAGCGCCATGAACGCCGAACTGCGCCCGGCTCTGGATCATCTGCGGCACACCCAGGTGAGGCCCCTGGGCGGAGTGCGCGGCCATGAAGATGGTGCCCACCAGGTTGCCGACCAGCAGGCCGAGCAACGTCCAGGCAAAGCTCAAGCCAGAGGCGATGCCCAAGGTGCCGACCATCAGCGCCGTCACCTGGAAATTGGAGCTGAACCAGATCGTGAACAGCCGCTTGGGTGAACCATAGCGTTCGGCGTGGGGGACGAACTCGATACTTCGCGTTTCCAGCTTCACGGGCGTTTCCTAATTGTTGTTATTCGGCGGATTATCAGCCGGGCAACCGAACGACATTCAGCCTGACGACGAACACCTCATAGCTATCAACGACTTACAGGTGCAGTTCGTCGACTTCTCACCGCCATGCGCAAAGCCCCTTGGAGCGGATCGTGCTGCTCCCTGCCATGGCTCTGGAAAGCAGTTTCACCGTCTAGTCCGTTCAGAGGATTCCCACGCCACATCGAAGGCCGACCATGGCCCGCTCAAGGTCATTCCCGACCACGCCGTGTGTAAGGAGAACGTCGTGCAGAAAGTCATCTACCTGCTTTGGCAACCTGAGCAAGACACCTTCGAGTCGTTCGCCACCGCCCTGGCCGGCCCCCTCGCCGACCGCCTGCAGACCCTCGGCGCCCGACACCTGCAACTGAACCTCGCCGATGCCGACGTCAGCCCCGCCCAGGGCCTGCGCCAGGAACAGGCTGGCCCCCTGCCCCAGGCCGTGCTGAGCTTCTGGCTCGACACCGCCATCGCCGAATTCCGTCGCCCGTTCGACGACATCCTGCAAGCCCGCTGTGCACGCATCGCCGGGTACCTGGTCTGCGAATCGGTGCCTATCCGCAACACCCGCTTCCCTGCCCACGCCGGCCAGCGCACCCATGGGTTCTCGCAACTGGCCTTCCTTCAGCGGCCGGCACACCTGACCCACGAGGCCTGGCTCGAGGTGTGGCAGAACCACCACACCCGGGTAGCCATCGATACCCAGGACAACTTCGAGTATGTGCAGAACCTGGTGGTGCAGGTGCTCACCCCCGGCGCCGTGCCGCTGGCGGCCATCGTCGAGGAGTGCTTCCCACCCGCCGCCATGGGCGACCCGCAGGCGTTCTTCGATGCACCGGGCGATGCGGCGAAGTTCCAGCACAATCTCGCGGTGATGATGGACAGCTGCCAACGGTTCATTGACTTCGACCAGTTGGGCGTGCTGCCTACCAGCCAGTACCCACTGTAAAAGGAGGCCAAGGCATTGCCCTGAGCAGCCGCTTCGGTGCGCTACCGTTTACGCCCGATCAGGGCCGCACCAGCGCATGCCAGGGCAATGGCGACGATACCCGACCATTGCACCAAGGTGAGGACCTCATCGAGGATCAGCCAACCCGCGATGGCCCCCGCCGCGGGCGAGGCGCTGAGCAACACGCCGAAGATGCTCGCCGGCAAATACCGCATCGCGTACATGTCGAGCAAGAACGGCACGGTGCTCGACAGCAAGGCAACGCACAGGCCGATCAACAACACCCACGGCTCGAACAACTGGCTGCCGGCCTGGCTCAAGCCAAGCGGCACCCCCAGCAACGCCCCGAACAGCATGCCGGAGGCAACGGCCTGGCGGCCATGGACAGCAACCTTGCTGCCCAGTACCACATACAACCCCCACGCCAAGGCTGCCGCCAGGGCAGACAGCACGCCGCGCGGGTCCAGGCCGTGGCTGTCCAGCCCCCACGGCAGCAACGTCAGGCCCAGTGCCGACAGGCCGATCCAGAGCAAATCGATCTTGCGCCGGGAAGACAACAAGGCAGCCCCCAGCGGACCGATGACTTCGATCGACACCGCGATCCCGACCGGAATGTAGAGGAAGGCCCGGTAGATCAGGATGTTCATCAGGCACGCCTGCGCGAAGACCGCTCGATCGTGATGGACCGTGCCAAACGTTACTTCGCAGGGGTGGACGAGGTGCAGCAGTGCTATTTCGTCAACGGCGGCGTGTCGTTCATCATCGTCATGGTCGCCCGCGACGTGGCGCACTTCGAAAAGCTGGTCAGGAAGCACTTCGCAGACAACGAAGATATCCTGACCTACCGGACACTCATCGTGCTCGACAAGGTGAAAGTGGGGTTGTCCGTTCCGATATGAATACCAGGGAGAACATCAGCATGACCATGACGATCCGTAGCGAGCGCATCCAGGACATCGATGCCATCGCCCGGCTGACCCAAGCGGCGTTCGAGCAGGCGCCCCACACCAGCCATACCGAACAGTTCATTGTCGATGCCCTGCGCCGGGCAGATCAGCTGACCGTTTCCCTGGTCGCGGTCGAGAACGACGCCATCGTCGGTCATATCGCCGCCTCCCCCGTCACGGTTTCGTCCGGCGCAACCGGGTGGTATGGCATCGGCCCGGTGTCCGTGCGGCCGGACCGCCAAGGCCAAGGTATCGGCGCAGCGTTGACGAAAGCTGCACTCACCCAGCTCCAGCACCTGGGCGGCGCGGGCTGCGTGGTCTTGGGCGACCCTGGCTACTATGGGCGTTTCGGCTTCCAGGCCAGCGCCGGGCTGACCTTGCCCGGCGTTGCGCCTGAGTACTTCCAGGCGCTGGCTTTTTCGGGCGTGGTGCCTGAAGGGGTCGTGGCGTATCACGAGGCCTTTGGTGCAACCGAGTAGGACAGGTGGTTTCAGGTCGGTTTCCAGATCTGCTCTCAAGGAGGATGCTACGTTGAAGACGCAGTACTACACCTCAGCCAGCCTCGATGGCTTTCTTGCCACTGAAGATGATTCACTGGAATGGCTGTTTCCGCTTGGCGACATCAACCAGACCAGCTACCCATCCTTCATCGAGGCTGTAGGCGCGATCGCGATGGGGTCGTCGACCTACGAATGGATCCTGCGCAATGCAGGTACCGTCTCCGAACAAACAGGCACGGCGTGGCCATACACCCAACCGACCTGGGTCTTTACCAGCCGCAAGTTGCCCACGATGGAGGGTGCCAATGTGACGTTTGCCAACGGCGACGTGCGTGCGGCTCACGCTCAAATGATCGCGGCTGCCAATGGCAGGAATGTATGGATCATGGGCGGCGGCGACCTTGCCGCGCAGTTCCATGACGCCGGATTGTTGGACGAGATCATCGTGCAAATCGGCTCCGTAACGCTTGGCGCCGGGAAACCGCTGTTTCCGCGACGGCTCCTGAGCCCCGGCCTTACCCTGCTTTCGGCAACGATGGTTGGTACTGGGTTCGCGGAGTTGACCTACCGGGTACTGAAGAATTGCCACTGACTTGTTTCGCGTCCCCTAAAGCCCGCTTCGGTTAAAAGCTGTTACTCCACGTCCGTCAGCTGTCGACCCATCGCTGCCAGTCGTGTAAGAGGTGATCTTTGTGGGAGCGAGTTCACCCGCGAACACCGGCAAAGCCGGTGCCATCCACCGCGGCCGAATGCTGGATGACCTATCCCAGGGTGCTGCGGAATCGATGTGAAGCTATCGGGCGGTCCGTTTGCGATGATTGAGCAGAGCCACGAGTTCACGCTTGTCCCGTGGCGGCCGGTCATCGACCGCCAGCTCGGCCGCGAGGTCAGCGGCGTCGTTCAAGGAGGATCGGTGTCGTGGCAGTTGGGGCGGCAGCGTGGATTGGGGCAATAGCAAAGAAGTTTCGTGCTTCGCCTTACGCGCTCAATATCCAATCGCGGAAGGCTGCTATCTTCGGTATTTGCTGTTTGTTGTCCGGACAGACGAGATAGTAAGCGAACTCCTCTATGTTCGTAGCTGGAAGCAACTGGATCAATCGCCCATTCGTGAGTTCGTCCTCGACAAGGGCTGCAGGCAAAAGGCCCGCGCCTTGACCAGCAAGCACCGCCTTGAGCAAAAGTCCGCTGTCATCAAAGGAAGGGCCTCGCGCAGCTATTCGCTCGGATATGTTGTGAGCCTCAAACCACAGACTCCACCCCTTTCGTTCTGCATCGTGAACCTGCGGCCAGCGTGCGAGGTCAGACGGGCGAGCAGGAGCACCCAATTTCTTTACCAAGGAGGGTGCCGCGACCGCGATCATCTCGACGGTCACGATGCGATCACTGCGCAGACCGGGATAGCGGCCCGCCCCGTGTCGAATCGCAACATCCGCGTCCGACCGAGAAAAATCGACGAGTGCATTGCTCGTAACGATCTGGAGATCGATGTCAGGATGCGCCTCACGAAAGGACGCTAATCGCGGGACCAACCAGGCGGACGCGAAGAAGGGTGTCGCGCTAACGGTGAGCAGACCGGACCCGATCTGGGCCGCTATCCGCTCGGATGCGTCCGCGATCTGCCGGAACGCATTGCGTATGGAAGGCAGGTAATCGCGGCCCGCGTCTGTCAAATAGATTCCCCGGGTCACCCGATCAAAGAGCCTGACCCCCAGATTTTCCTCCAGAACCTTGATCATTTGACTGACGGCTCCAGGCGTCACGCAAAGCTCCTCTGCGGCCAGCTTGACCGATAGGTGACGGGCAGCGGCCTCGAACGCCTTGAGCGCATTGAGAGGAGGAAGTCTGCGGCTCATGATTTAGAAAATCTGACTCTTAAAATTTAACTCTTATGGTTTGTGTAGCGACACTTCAGCAGACTAGCCTTTGTCATTGAAAGGCGTCAACGCAGGGTTGGCTGGAATGGTGCCAATATTTTCTAAATCATATGAAAACGCCGATGATCGCGTTTTAACAAAAAGGGCCTAGGCGAATGTCTCCTGACGTGGAATTCCGTGACCTGATTGATGTTGGGGGGCTTATCGCCCGGCGAGCGCTTACCTCTGTAGAGGTCACTGAAGGGCTTCTCGCGCGCATTCAACGGATAGACGGCAGTTTGAACGCGTATGCGCGAATCTTAGGCGACAGCGCAATCCAGCAAGCAAAAAAGGCAGATCGGGAGATCGCGGAAGGATTATATAGAGGGCCGCTCCACGGCGTTCCGATTGCTGTAAAGGATCTCTGCTGGATCGAGGGCATCCCTACTGCGGCAGGGACCGCGATCCATAAGAATTTTGTTCCAACACATGACGCGACCGTAGTCCGAAAGCTGAAGGACGCGGGCGCGGTACTGATCGGCAAAACGCAGCTTACCGAGGGGGCCTATTCTGACTATCACCCTTCGATACCTCCAGTGCGCAACCCTTGGAACACTGATTATTGGACGGGCATATCCTCTAGCGGCTCGGCTGTCGCAGTCGCAGTGGGCCTATGCTTCGGATCGATTGCCTCTGATACTGGCGGGTCCATTCGCTGGCCCTCGGCTGCCAACGGTGTAACCGGCCTCAAACCCACTTGGGGGCGCGTCAGTCGCTATGGAACGTTCGATCTCGCCCCTTCGCTGGATCATATTGGTCCAATCGCTCGAAGCGTGACCGATGTCGCGGCTATCCTCAATGTAATTGCCGGGCATGATAGCCATGATCCCACGACAAGCCTTCATCCGGTTGGCGATTACATAGCCGATACGATCGTCGATGTACGGGACAAGCGGATCGGTATCGACCGACGTTGGAATAGCGAAGATGTCGATCCCGAGATACAAACGGCACTGACCGAAGCCTGCACGGTCTTCTCCAATTTAGGCGTGGAAGTTGTTGAACTGTCATTTCCTGATGTTCGACAGATCGTGGCCGATTGGACGCCGAATTGTGCGGTCGAGGCAGCCGTTGCACATCAATCGACCTATCCGCTCCACAAGGAGCAGTATGGTCCCATTTTATCGTCGGTCATCGAAAGCGGGAGGGGCGTTTCCGCGATGGAGTATCAACGGATATTGCTCCGACGAGCGATGTTCCGCGGACAGGTCGAAGCATTGTTCTCATCCGTCGATGCCATACTGACCCCCCCTCAGCCCTTTGCACCTCTGACAATAGGCACAATCGCGACGCTCGGCGAGCAGCCGGAACTTATTGCGAAGCTGCAACGCTACACTTGCCCATTTGATATGAGCGGGCATCCGACACTCACATTTCCTGGAGGGTTCTCGACGGATGGGATGCCGATCGGGCTGCAACTGATCGCAGCTTCATTCGATGAAGCCTCACTTTTCAATCTCGGCGCAGCGTATCAACGCGTAACGGACTGGCATCGCCGCCACCCGGATTTCGACGGGAGTCGGACTGCTTCTCATATACAGGGACTGGCGCGATGAGCACACTCGAACAGATCGTGGCGTTCAAGGCGGGGAGCCTGCCAGGCATACTCGATTTTGGATGGTTCGAAGTGCATCTGGCTCATGCCGGACGTATTACGCAAGTCTGGGATGCGGGGATGCGTAGCGAAGACACCAGTCGATCCATCGCCCTCTTTCGTTGCACGCAAAGGCCGCTCTATCCGAGCAATGGAGATCAAGCGTGATCTGCGCAAAGCAGCCGTTCGGGATCTTCTACGGTTGGTTCGTCGTTGCGGCCACTTTTGTCATAACCTTCGTCGGCTTCGGCAGCGCATACACGTTCAGTTCTTTTCTTGGATCGCTTCAACAAGAGTTCGGTGCGTCACGCGGGACGGTGTCTGTGGTTTTCTCGCTGGCGGGCTTCCTCTATTTCGCGCTTGGTATCGTGTCCGCCCCACTCGCAGACCGGTATGGCGTGAAGATGCTTTCCGCAGTCGGGATGATCCTCGTCGGAGCGGGTCTCATCCTGGCTGGGCAGGCGCAATCCATTATTCAGGTCTATGCCGCCTACAGCATCGGCATCGGTCTGGGCGTTGGGAGTGCCTATGTGCCCGCGCTTGGCGCGGTGCAGCGATGGTTTGTCAGTCGTCGTGGTTTTGCCTCCGGCCTTGCGGTCAGCGGTATCGGGGTTGGCACGCTTGTCTTGCCACCCTTCGCGACATGGCTGATCTCGCACATTGGATGGCGTAGCGCCTACACGACACTCGGCATCATCGCGGTCGTACTCGGTGTCCTGGCGGCCTTGCTGATGGAGGACGATCCGGTGAAGCGCGGGCTGCGACCAGACGCTGCGCACAACACACCCACCTTACGAGCCCACTCCCCGCAATCAGGCATGTCCATGGGACAAGCCATCCGAACGCAGCGTTTCATTACGCTATACCTTGCATCGCTCATTGGCGCGCTAGGCGTATTTGTGCCTTTCGTCCATCTGACGCCCTACGCGATCGATCACGGCGTTTCCGGAATAATCGGGGTGTGGCTGCTTGGGGCGATCGGCGTCGGCAGCACGGTCGGCCGTTTCTTTCTCGGCGCCATTGCCGACAAAATGGGTCGAGAGCGGTTCCTTATTGCCATGTATATCGGCATGGCCGCCTCTTTCGCGATCTGGGCCGTTAGCTCGTCCTTCTATCCACTCGCTCTGTTCGCGATCGTTTTCGGCCTGTTTTATGGAGGTTGGGTCGCGATCCTGCCGGCTGTAGTGGCCGACCTATTCGGCGCGCGGCAGGCAGGCCGCATCATTGGCGTTCTCTATACAAGCGTCGCCGTAGGTACACTCATCGGGCCGAGTGCAGCGGGCTTCATTCACGACGTCAGCCATAGCTATTTCATTCCGATCGCGGCCAGCATCGCATCAAACGTCATCGCTGCGATTATCATTGCCATGGCGGCATATCGGGCAGTTGCACTGGAAGCGGGCAGATGAAGCAGCCTGTTCAATCGGTGCGTGCGGCTGAAGAATTGGCGCTTAGGGTTACTCGCTTGATCGTTGTGGCCAAGACTTTGTTTTAGCCAATCCAAAAACGAAGGGGCCGCAATGCGGCCCCTTTCATTTAGCTTGGCCAGCAGGACTGGCGAATGATGCTGCAGAAGTTACCCGCCAGGAAGCCAGGCTCCTTGTCGGCTATTACATCTGCCTTGACGTTGCCGAATGTCGTTTGCGGCTTGTGGCGGATGCCGTTATAGAACGTCTGGATAATGGCTTCTTTGAATTGATCGCCACGTGGATGTGCTTGAACCACGGCATCCCGGTCGGCTGCACTTAGCGCGTCGTGGTGTAACCCGAGGACATCGGTCTCCACACCAGCAGTAACCAATGCAATGAGCGGGTGCATGTGCTCTGGAATCCCTGGAGTGGTGTGAAGAGCAATTGCAGTCCACACCCGCTCTATGTCGCGTTCATTGATGCCGTGACCTTCGAGAAAAGCACGCGCAGCATTCGCTCCATCGACTTCGAAACGACAGCAATCGCTGCTGTGCTGGTGGGTCAGTCCCATGTCATGGAACATGCAACCCGCGTAGAGAAGCTCATCGTCGTACTTCAGGTCCAGTCGCTTACCAGCAAGCGATGCGAAATAGAAGACGCGGCTCGAATGGTGGAAAAGAAGGGGCGAAGCGGTGTCCCGAACAAGCTCGGTGATTTCTCGGGCCATCGAACTGTCAGGTACGTGAATGCCAGCAATAGCGTTTGTCATACAGAGATCCAGGGGAGGTGGGTGAGGACTCCAGTCTGAGTGGCCACGCACATGGCATCAATTGACTTGTTACGTCATATTCTGCCATTTTCAGCCGGTATCAGACCTGGGCGCTCTGCCCTCCGTTTAGGAGCCGTTATGTCCCGCCCCCAAATAACTCTCGCTATCCTGGGCATGCCAGGGGTTCAACTTCTGGACGCTTGCGGTCCTTTGGACGTCTTCGCTGAAGCCAACCGACAAGCCGGGTACGAAGCCTATCGGTTACTTCTACTCGCTTGTGAACCTGGGCCGTTAGTGAGCTCTTCAGGTACCCGGTTGATTCCGGATGCTTGGATCGGAGAAGAGATCGATGCAATTGATACCCTGCTCGTTGCCGGAACTCCGCAAGCAGCCGACCAGTATCTTCGATCGGGGATTCTGGATTGGCTCCGCCAGCGTGCTCCGTTGAGTAGGCGCTTCGGTTCGGTGTGCACTGGAGCATTTGCGCTAGCAGCTGCGGGGCTACTTGATGGCCGCCGGGTCACTACCCACTGGGCTGTGGCGCAGCCTCTCTCTGAAAAGTACCCACGAGTGACCGTGGAGGCGGATGCCATTCAGGTCCATGACGGTAATTTGAGGACAGCTGCGGGTGTAACGGCTGGGTTGGATCTTGCGCTGACGTTGGTTCAGGAGGACTTGGGCGATGAGATCGCGAAGGACGTAGCAGGCCACCTGGTCATGTACTTCAAGAGAACCGGTGGGCAGATGCAGTTCAGCCGTCAAGGATCTACTTCACCCACAGGGCGCTCTGCTCTACAGGCATTGCAGCGGTATGTCACGGCTAACCCGGCTCTGGATCATGGGGTTGCGAATCTGGCAGAGCGTATTGGCGTAAGCCCAAGGCATTTCGCCCGGATCTTTCAAAATGATGTGGGCATGACGCCGGCAGCTTGGGTGGAGCAGACGAGGGTGAATGCGGCTCGCGAACGGCTGGAAGCTGGAAATGATGCGCCTAAGCAGGTAGCTGCCATGTGTGGATTTGCTAACGCAGACACATTACGCCGAGCTTTCGTCCGTCATATGGGCGTTACCCCTGCGGAATACCGCAAACGCTATGCGCGACCTTGTTGAGAACAGGGGGCTGTTTGATAAAAAGCTCAAAGTCAGTTGCTGCCGAAGAAATACTGCCAAGGCCTACCGATGTTGAGTGGGCCGCTGCCCACTGCTGAACGTCTGCTTTGGGTCAAAAGCGACCATCCATGACCGTTATTTGTCGCCCCGAAACGGACTCTGCACCCAACCCTGCCCAATGACCAACAGCTGCCGTTCCCGATCCAAAGCCAGCTTGCATGAAATCCCGCTTTGGTATCATAACCAGCGAGCTGCACAGTGCCTCACCTCGCCAGCCGTCCCACGGCTGACCCACACAATGGGAGAAGGAAATGAAGCTCTTTTACTCGCCAGGTGCCTGTTCACTCTCGCCACACATCGTACTCAACGAACTGGGCCTGCCCTACTCCGTCGAAAAAGTCGACCTCAAGCGCCACACGACCGACGACGGCGCGGACTACTACACGATCAATCCCAAGGGCTATGTTCCAGCCTTGCAACTGGACAACGGTGAAGTCCTCACTGAAGGCCCGGCCATCGTCCAATACTTGGCCGACCAGAAACCACAGGCCAACCTGCTGCCCCCTGCGGGCTCGCTGGAGCGCGCGCGGGTACAGGAATGGTTGCACTTCATCGGCACCGAGGTGCACAAGACCCTCGCCGCCTTGTTCAACCCGAGCATCACCCCAGAGGCCAGGAGCAAAACCATCGATACCTTCGGTAAACGCCTGGGCTTCGTGGAGCAGGCCTTGCAAGGTAAGGAATACCTGACCGGCAACACCTTCAGCGTGGCCGATGCCTACCTGTTCACCATCGTGAACTGGGCACCGATGTTGAAGATTGACCTCTCACCCTGGCCAACGGTGATGCAGTTCCAGAAACGGGTTGCCAACCGCCCGGCCGTACAGAAGACGCTGCAGGCCGAAGGCTTGACCTGACCTGCGCCGGGCTCAAGCCGGCAGCCTTTTGCGGGCTTGAGCCCCTGCCTCCATCGCGCGGTTCAGCATCTTCCGTCGACAGCCATGCGATGGTCTCACAGGGAACTGGAGAAACAGCGCGAGCAGGCATACCGAGGTGCGCCTGCTCATGCCGGCGCATCTACCACAAAGCAATGTCGTAGGTCAGGTAGATCCGGTTGCTGTCACGTCCTCGGGAGAAATCAGAACGGTAGACGTAGTTGCGCAGTTTCACACCCAAGCCCTTCATCGGCCCGGATTGCACAACGTAGGCAAGCTCCATGTCACGCTCCCATTCGCTGAGCCCAGCGTCAGCAGAGCGGCCGTTGTCGCCGCTCAGGTAGCGGGTCATGAAGGTGAGCCCAGGGATCCCGGCCGCGGCGAAGTTGTAGGCGTAGCTCGCCATCCAGGTCTTCTCTTCTTCCTCGATGAACTTGCCGATGCCGACGTTACTGAACGAATAGACCGTCGCCCCACTGATGTACGGCAGCCCCGCCTCGCCGTCGAGCACCTGGTAACCGGCTCCGACGGTGTGCCCCGAGTGGCTGTACGCCACCTGGCCACTGATCATGTCGTTGTCGATCCGGCCGCCATAGGCGGCTCCGCTGTCGCGGCTCTTGAAGTAGCGCAGGTCGGTGGTGAACACCCCGCCGGCCAACGGCAGTTCGTGTACCAGGCCCGCATAGTCCTGGCGGTAGAAGTGTTCGAGCTGGCCATGGAAATAGCTCAGGCGCAGCTGCTTGCTGACGGCGTAGTCGGCACCGGCAAAGCTGAAATCGCCAGACTCGCTGCCCCCGTAGCCATCCAGGTAGAGGCCGGTGCTATCGGAGGAGTCGCGCTGCTTGAAGCGCTCCAGGTGGCCGGCGGTCAGGGTCAGGCCCTCGATATCGGTGCTGGTCAGTTGTGTGCCTTGATAGGTCTGTGGCAGCAGCCGCGCATCGTTGTAGACCAGCACCGGTGTCTTGGGCAGCAAGGTGCCATGCTTGACCACGGTCTGCCCCAGGCGCGCCTTGGCCGTCACGCCGGCACTGGCGAACTCATCCGCGGCGCGGCCATCATCGTGAACCGGCAGCAGGCCGGTACCGCTGCGGCCTCGGCCCGAATCGAGCCGGACCCCCACCAGCCCCAGGGCATCGAGCCCCAGGCCCAGCGGCCCCTGGGTGAAGCCTGACTGGTAGTCGAGCAGAAAACCCTGCGCCCACTCCACCCGCTCGCTCTTGGCAGTCGCGGCAGCGCGGGCGCTCATGCCCTGCTCGTCGCGAAAGTTTTCGTTGAAATAGACATTGCGCAGCTGCAGCTTGAGCTTGCTGTCGTCGATGAATCCGACAGCGCCGGCCACAGGCAGCCAGCCGCAGAGCAGGCCACAAGTGGCCCCACGGAAAACAGCTCGGGACATGTTCGGTACTCTGTTGTTGTTATTGGGTGGAAGTGGGCGCCGGCTGCGCCCGATGCGACTCAGACGAAGAAGGACAGCGCCCCCGTGAGCAACGCCAGTGCCGTGATCACCAGCGAGGTGAGTACCGCCCATTTGACGGTGGCCTTCTGGAAGTCGCCGATATCGCGATCGACCATGCCGACCAGCAACAAGGTCGAGGCCACCAACGGGCTCATCAGGTGCACCGGCTGCCCCAGCACCGACGCGCGGGCGATTTCCACCGGGTCGATGCCATAGGCCGCGGCGGCGTTGGCAAGGATCGGCACCACGCCGAAGTAGTAGGCATCGTTGGACAGCACGAAGGTCAGCGGCATGCTGGTCAGCGCCACCACCAGCGGGAACCAGTGGCTCCATGCCTCGGGGATCCAGTCGACCAGGGTCTGCGCCAGGGCATCGACCATCTTGGTGCCGGAGAAGATCCCGGCGAAGATGCCTGCGGCGAACACCAGCAGCACCACGGTCATGGCGTTGCCCGAGTGGGCGAGGATGCGCTCCTTCTGCAGATCCAGCTGCGGGTAGTTGATCATCAGTGCCGCGACGAAACCGATCATGAACAGCAGCGCGGAATGCATCACGCCCATCACCAAGGCCGTCATGACGGCGATCACCAGCACCAGGTTCACGTACGCCAGCCGTGGGCGCTTGTGCGGGTTGTCGCCGAGGATTTCCTTGATGTAGCAATTGCCGCCACCGGACTCCAGGGCGATGTTGCCGATGCGCCGACGCTCGGCGCGGCCCAGCAGGTAGGCGGTGAACACCACCCACGCCGCACCGCCGATCACGGTGGGCAGCATCGGGATGAAGTACTCGGTCGCGTCCAGCCCGAGCGCGGCAATGGCCCGGGTGGCCGGCCCGCCCCAGGGGCTCATGCCGCTCATGATGCTCAGCGACAGCATCGACACCGTGGCCAGGATCATCGGGTTCATGCCAATGCGCTTGTACAGCGGCAACATCGCCGCGCAGGTGATCATGTAGGTGGTGGTACCGTCACCGTCGAGCGCCACCAGCAGCGACAGCAGCGCTGTGCCGATGGCGATCTTGATCGGGTCGCCATTGACGCGCTTGAGGATCTTGCGGATCAGCGGGTCGAACAGCCCGGCATCGATCATCAGGCCGAAGAACAGGATGGCGAACAGCAACAGGGCTGCCGAAGGCGCCACCATCTTCAAGCCATCGAGCATCATCTTGCCCAGCTCGGGGGCAAAGCCACCGATCACCGCGAAGACGATGGGTACCACGGTGAGCGCAACGATCGGCGACAGGCGTTTACTCATGATCAGGTAGGTGAAGGTCACCACCATCATCAGGCCCAGGAGTGCAAGCATGGTCTTCTCTCTTGTTTTTATTCTTTGCGGCCATCGGCAAGGCAGACGGCCCCCTACCCCACTCGACATCGCCGGGATGTCGAGCGGGATTCTAAGTCAACGATGGGAGGTGGAAGAGGCTCTCAGCTGTGATGCCGAGGCTCGGCAGACCAATCGGCCTGCACAGTGCCCGCCTCAGCCGGTGCAGCCGGGGTGCGGTTCAGGCGGCGCAGCAAGGTTTCCCGTTCACAGGCGTTCTCCGACAGTGAAATGACCACGGTGGCCACGGCGTTGCTGGCCAGGCTGGTCAGGGCACGTGCCTCGGACATGAAGCGATCGATGCCGATCAACAAGGCAAGCCCCGCCAACGGGATGTCGTGGATGACTGTCAAGGTCGAGGCCAACGCCACGAAACCACTGCCGGTCACGCCCGCGGCGCCTTTGGACGACAGCAGCATGATCGCCAGCATCGTCACCGTCTGGCCGAGGCTCAGGTCGATGTTGCAGGCCTGGGCAATGAACACCGCCGCCAACGACAGGTAGATGGCGGTACCGTCGAGGTTGAACGAATAGCCGGTTGGCAGCACCAGCCCGACCACACCTTTCTTGCAGCCAAGCTTTTCCAGTTTTTCCAGCATGCGCGGCAGCACGGGCTCGGTGGACGAGGTGCCGAGCACCACCAGAAACTCCTCGCGGAAATAGCGCAGCAGCTTCCACAGGCTGAAGCCATGGGCACGGCAGATGCCGCCGAGCACCACCAGTACGAAGAACGCGCAGGCGATGTACAGCGTCCCCACCAGCTTGGCCAATGCCCCGAGGGAGGTCACGCCGTACTGCCCGACGGTAAAGGCCAGCGCACCAAAGGCACCGACCGGGGCAAAGCGCATCAGGTAGCCGAAGATGCGGAACACCATGGTCGAGGCAGACTCGAGTACGTCGAGTACCGGCTTGCCTTTCTCGCCCATCGACGACAGGGCAAAACCGCTGAGCACTGCAATGAACAGCACCGGCAACACTTCACCCTTGTTGAACGCACCGATGAACGTGTCGGGGATGATGTGCATGAAGAAGTCGACCACGCTGAGCTTGGCCGCGGAGGCAGCGTACTGGCCGAGCCCCTCGGTGCTGAGGGTGGCCGGGTCGATGTTCATGCCAACGCCCGGACGGAACAGGTACACCGCTGCCAGGCCGATGACCAGGCTGATGATCGTCAACCCCAGGAACAACAGCAAGGTCTTGCTCATCAACCGACCCAGCGTGCGCTTGTCGGTCATGCCGGCGATGCCGGTCACGATGGTGCAGAAGACGACCGGGGCGATCATCATCTTGATCAGCTTGATGAACGCGTCACCCAGCGGCTTGAGCGCAACGGCCTGTTGCGCCCAGAAGTGACCGACCACCACGCCCAGCAGGACGGCGCAGAGGATCTGGAAATACAGTGACTTCGCGAGTTTCATGAGGCATCACCCATTGTTGAAATTGTGCGGATGTGCGAGTTGCCGGTGTGCTGCAGGCCCTGCCTACCCCGCCCGCCTGCGCATGGTCGGGGCGTAGACGAAGCCTGAAAACAGCCGGCGGGCGGTTCGTACCACAGAGGCCTGGAGCGTCTTGCCATCGGCACCGCTGCGCGAAAGCGCCACGTCGATGCCACCGCTCGGGTGCTCCAGGCGGACTTCCTCCAGGTGCTGCGCTTGTTCTCCCAGCATGTCCATGATCACCGTGCCTGGGCTGACGCAGGCCGTTGCCAGGCCGATCGCACCGGTGATAGCCAAGGCGCGGTGGCAATTGTGAGGCATGAAGTAGCGCACCTGCAGCGTGCCGTCATGACGAGCTGGAGAAACCAGCACCGGCTTGGGGATCACCATGCCGCTGACATCACCCAGCCCCATGGCTTTGCCGGCCTTCAGGCGCAAGGCCTCCAGGCGCTTCAGCAAGCGCGTGTCGGCATCCAGCTGTGCCGGGGTCTCGGAACCGGTCACACCCAGCTGGCTGGCCTCGACGATCATCATCGGCATGGCCATGTCGATGCAGGTCACCGGCACACCATCGATTACATCCTGGGCCCGGCCCGTGGGGAACAGCTTGCCGGTCTTGCTGCCCACCGCGTCGAGGAAGGTCAGGTGCACCGGGGCGGCGGTGCCTGGAACACCGTCGATCGCCGTGCGGCCTTCGTAGCGCACGATGCCACCGGGTGTTTCCACCAGCGAGTTGACGAAGGTGTTGGTGTTGAGGTTGCGGATGCGTACCAAGGTCTTGCCATCCTGGGCCTTGACCAACCCTTGCTCGATAGCGAAGGGGCCTACGGCGCAGAGCATGTTGCCGCAGTTGGGCGCGGTATCGACACGGCGTTGGGCGACCATGACCTGCACGAACAGGTAGTCGACGTCGGCGTCGGCATGCAGCGACGGGCTGATGATCGCCACCTTGCTGGTCTGCGGGCTACCGCCGCCGATGCCGTCGATTTCCAGTTCATGCCCGGACCCCATCAGGTTGATCAGCAATTCGTCGCGTTCGACCACATTGGAAGGAAGATCCCAGGCGTGGAAAAAAGGCCCTTTTGAGGTGCCACCGCGCATGAGTACGCAAGGAATTCGTTGCATGATTTCGCACTCTTGTTGATCAATAACGATCATTGATGTTGTAGACACAAGATTGACAGGGATGGATAAATCAATCCAATGCAAATATCGTAGGCATTATTGCGATTGATTAATCAATCGACGACCAGGGTCAAAGAGTGATTCGAGATGGAATATGAGCTGCAAGACATACGATCTTTCGTGAAAATCGCCGAACTTGGTAGCTTTCATGAGGCCGCAGAAGCGCTGCACCTATCCCAGCCAGCCTTGAGCCGGCGGATCAAGAAGCTCGAAGAAGGGTTGGGTACGTCGCTGCTCGAGCGCACGACCCGTCGCGTCAGCCTGACCAGCGTCGGCCGTGACTTCCTGCCCAAGGCCAGGCGCCTGCTGGATGACTTCGAAGACTCGATCCTGAGCATTCGCGAGCTCGCCGAACGGCAGACCGGCCAGGTCACCCTGGCCTGCATCCCGACTGCAGCGTTCTATTTCCTGCCGTCGGTGATACGTGACTACAACGAGCAATACCCCAAGATCCGCATCCGCCTTCTGGACCTCAGTGCCAACGACGGGCTCGAGGCCGTGCTGCGGGGCGAGGCCGATTTCGGCATCAACATGATGAGCGGCCAGCACCCGGACATCGAGTTCGTCTCGCTGGTGCAGGAGCATTTCGTCCTGGCCTGCCGTCGTGACCACAAGCTGGCGAACCGTGAGGCCGTCACTTGGACCGAGCTGGCCGACTACCGCCTGATCGGCGTGGGTCGCCTGAGCGGTAACCGGATGCTGCTGGACCATGCCCTGGCCGGGCTCAACCTGCGGCCCAAGTGGTTCTATGAGGTCCAGCACCTGTCCACCTCACTGGGCATGGTCGAGGCTGGGCTGGGCGTATCGGCAATGCCCAGCCTGGCCATGCCCAGCGCCGACCACCCGACGCTGGTCAGCGTGCCGCTGATCGAACCCCAGGTCACCCGCACCCTGGGGCTGGTCTACCGACGCGGGGCATCGCTGTCGCCGGCGGCAGAGAAGTTCGTGTCGATCCTGTTGGACAAATGGCCCAACCGGTGAACGAAACGCGCAGGACGGTACAGGGGAGAAACCAGCTGCATTCATAGCTCACTCCCCTCCCAGACCCAGGTCGTTGGGCCGGCGCTTCTCGATCGCGAACTTGAACAGTGCCGCGCTGCGGAACAGGCCATGGGCGAACTTGCCGTAGGGCAGCGTGATGAACAGCGCCATGACCGTGCCCAGGTGTATCGCCAGCAGGATCGCCATCGCGGCGGTATCGCGCAGGCCCAGCAGCGCAAGGCCCGTGGCACTGACCAACAGCAGAAGCAGGATGAACGCGCGGTCCATGGGCCGCTGGGCAACATCGCCCTGCTCCGGCGCCCTGCGCAGGTTCAGCAGCAACAGCCCGGCCGGCCCGACGATCAGGCCAACACCGCCCAAGGTTCCGAGCAGCACCGGTGCGCTCAGCAGCGGGTACGGTGCCGGGTGGCCCAGCAGGTAGTGATACCCGGTGGCGATCACCGTAGCGGCGAAGCACAACAGAAAGCCATAGAAGGTGAAGTGGTGGAAGCGTCGACGCCAGAGGGTGTAGCGATCGTCGGCGTTGTTGCAGCCTTGGCCATGCCCGCCGTCCAGGTACTTGAGCGTCAGAGCGGCATGTGACGCCTCGAACACCGCCCCCTTGGCCGGTTGCGCCTGCATGTTGGCGGGCGACACCGAGCGCCAGAAGCGACGCACTGCCACGCTCAGCGCCAGCGCTGCTACGGCGAAGACGCTGCCGAACATCAGCGCCAGGGTATTGTGCGGGAAGACCGCATAGAAATTCCCTGCCAACCGCCCAGGCAGCAGCGTGCCGTTGACCAGCAATGCCAGCAGCAGGAACAGCGACAAGGCCACTGCCAGCGCACTGGCGACATAGACGCCGTTGCGCCGATACAAGCGCCCGAACGGGCTCGGCCAGGCATACTCGGCGTAGGTCTGCCCACGCACCTTGGCCATCGCCTGGGGTACGTTGACGGCGAACGCGTGAGGTTGGGCATACTGGCAGGCATGCAGGCAGGCGCCGCAGTTGTGGCACAGGTTGGCCAGGTAATGGATATCGGCTTTGCCGAACTGCAGCCTGCGGGTCATCGCCGGGAACACGGCGCAGAAGCCCTCGCAATAACGGCAGGCATTGCAGATGCGCATTTGCCGGTCCACTTCCTGCTCCTCCAGGTTCAGCACCGGAATCAGATCGAGGGCCGGCTGGGCAGGAGCAGGCTGGCGAGGGTCAGGCAGTTGCGCGGTCATGGCGATTCTCTTCTTTTGGATATGCGTGCCCTGCAGCCGCTGCAGCGCGGGTGCCGGCGATGCGGCCGAAGGCGGTGCCGATGGACATGCCGACACCTGCGGTGTAGCCCTTGCCCAGTACATTGCCCGCCATCATCTCGCCGGCGACGAACAGGTTCGGGCTGGGCCGGCCACCGAAATGCACAGCGGCGGTTTCATCGGTACGCAGCCCCAGGTAGGTGAAGGTCACGCCAGGGCGCAGTGGGTAGCCGTAGTAAGGCGGCGTATCGATCGGCTGCGCCCAATGGCTTTTCACAGGCTCCAGGCCCACGGTATGGCAGTCGTCCAGCCGGGTGTGGTCGAAGGTGCCGACCTGGCAGGCCCGGTTGTAGGCACGCACGGTCTCGACGAAGGCCTGCACGGGCAGACCGAGCAGGCCGGCCAGCGCTTCCAGGGAGTCGGCGGTGGCGCCAGGGAAGACCGGGGGCATGAAGCGACCGAGGGCTTTCTGGTCGATGATCGAAAACCCCACCTGCCCAGGCTGATGGGCCACAAGACGCCCCCAGATGGCGTAGCGCTTGGGCCAGAAATCCTCGCCTTCGTCGTAGAAGCGCTGCCCGTCGCGGTTGACCACCACGCCCAGCGACACACAATCGATGCGCGTGCAGATGCCGCCGTCGTACAAGGGCGCACGGGCGTCGATCGCCACCATGTGCGCCTGGGTCGGGTCGCCGATCGTGTCGGCGCCCAGTTCGATCATGCGGCGCAACAGGACTCCGTCGTTGAACCGCGTACCACGGATCAGGAAATTGTCCGAAGGCCACTCCCCTTGCGCGTTCTGCCCCCAGGCCTCGCGCAGCCACTGGCGGTTGGACTCGAAACCACCGGCAGCGAGCACGCAGCTGCGCGCCTCGATACGTTCGGCGGGCAATGGCTGCCCACGAACCTCCCGCGCCGGCACCTGTGCGGCAACGAAACGTCCGTTCTGCAATTCGATATCGGCAACCGGGGTGTCGTAGCGTACCTGTACACCCAGGTTCTCGGCGCTGCGAAAGTAGGCATTGACCAGTGCCTTGCCACCGCCCATGAAGAAGGCATTGGTCCGTGCAGTGTGCAGCGCGCCGGACAACGATGGCTGGAAGTGCACGCCATGGCGGCGCATCCACCCGCGACAGGTCGAGGACGCCCGTATCACCAGGCGTGCAAGCGTTTCGTCGGTCTGGCCACCGGTGACCTTGAGCAGGTCCTGCCAGAACTCTTCTTCCGGGTAGGACCCGACCAGCACGTCCTGCGGCGCGTCATGCATGCAGCGCAGGTTGCGGGTGTGTTGGGAGTTTCCGCCTCGCCAAGCGCGAGGGGCCGCTTCGAGCAGCATCACGCTGGCCCCAGCCTCCCGCGCCATCAGCGCGGCACAGAGAGCGGCATTGCCCCCTCCGATGACTAGCACATCGATCATTTCGCCTCCAGGTCATGAGGAGTCGAATGTTCGGGTGCTCCTCGTGACCACGGACTCTAATGAGCGGGCAAAGGGGGCGAAACGCGATTGCCGGGGGGAGGCATTCAGTTTTTCTAAAGCGCGACCCTGGAGATACCACAGGCCAGCTTCAAAGCAACCGGGCTCCCGGCCATCGGCCTTGCTCCACCAGGTCGCGAGCGACATCCTGCAGCACGATCCGGGTCGCCAACGCTGCCGGCGAAAGTTCGTCCTCGGTCAGGCTGACGATCACATTGCGACGCTGCGCCTGGGCCTGATCGATGGCAAACACGCGCAAGCCCGCCTGGTGCGCCCTGGCCACCGTCGCACCGGGCTGGATGGTGGCGGCATGGCCTGCACAGACGCAATCCATCAACAGCGACAAGCCATCGACCTCCATCACGATGCGGGCCTCCAGCCCCGCCCGCTCGAAGATCGAGCGCAACGTCGAGCGCAAACCGTGCTGCGTGCTGGGCATCACCAGCGGCAACGTCGCGATCTGCCCCAGGGTAAGGGCCTCGCCCCAATCGCCCTGGACCAGCGGGGCCGGAACCAGCACGAACAACCGCTCATTCAGAAGCGGGCGAACCTCTAGCCTAGGCCCCGTCTCCGCCTGGAACAGCACCGCCAGGTCAAGGTGCCTGGCGTTGAGTTGGTTCATCAGGTAACCCGACAGCATTTCCACCAGGTGCAGACGGATGTCGGGGTAGCGTTCACGCATCCTGTCGATCAACGCCAGGCCAAGGATCGATGCGGTGGTAGGCGCCAGCCCAACGCTGGCATACCCGCTCATGCGACCGCTTTGCGCCGCCAGGACCGCATGCTCCGCCTGGCGAAGAGCCAGGCGCGCGTGGTACTCGAAAGCCAGGCCCGCCGCCGTCGGCGATACGCCGGTGCTGGAACGGGTCAGCAACCGAGTGCTCACTTCGCTCTCCAGCTTCGACAGTTGCTGGCTCAATGCAGAGGCGCCGACCCCAAGCTCGAGCGCAGCCCTGCCAAGGCTGCCGTGCTCCAATACACTCAGGAAATAGCGAAGTTGACGTAGCTCCATACAAGTCTCTTTCAGCGATAGGGGCCGATCTGCCCTCAGGGAATCATCGAAGATCACCTGGGTTGCCTCGATGGATCAAGTGCCCATGACGTAGCGCACCGTCTTTTCCAACGCTCGGGCCATATCGGGGTGTGCCAACCGATATTTTCGTTCCAGTTGCTCGCTATGACGCATGTCGAAGCGCTGCGTCTGGATAAAGTTCAACGACTCGGCATTGACTGCCAATCGCGCCGCCAGCCCGGGAATCGCCAACAGCCACCTGAGTACCCCCATCGCCACATGGCGCCGAGGCGCCTTGACCCCTAGCGTGCCTGCCATCTGCTCGAGCATCTCCTTCAGGCTCGGCGTGTGCTCATGGAGCGCCAGGACCTGCCGGTTGGCCATCGAAGGGTCGAACGCCACGCAGGTGATCATCGCCACCAGGTAATCGACGCTGACCAATGGCAACCAGTGCCTGGCGGAACCGGGAACCGCCTTGAACCGGCCTTGTGCCAGGTTCCGGATGAGTTCGGCCAGCGGTTGCCCTTCCACGATGTGCCCACTCTCGCTGTGGCCGCATACCGTGGCGGGGTGCACGATCGTGTAATCCGCACCTGCGGCCTGCATATAACGGATAACCTCGAAATGGGACTCGAACTTGCTGCCTTCGTAGCCACCCACACGGCCGTAGACTGCAGGCCAATCGGTGTTTTCAGGGTGCTCGCTATCGATTCCGATGCGGGCAAGGTAAGGCAGATTCTGCAGCATGAAGCCGCCGACCATCAGCAATCGCATGCGCTGGCTCGCCGCAAGCCTGGCGACCCTCAACGCCCCTTGCACATTGATTGCGCGGGCGCGCTCCAGGGACAGGCCCCAGGAGAACTCCGCCGCGAGATGGAAGGTCACAGCGGCGGAAGACACGCGCTGCTTGTCCGCCTCGCTGAGCCCCAACCCTTCCCTGCCGATATCGCCCTCAACGGCCTGAAGATGCGCAGGGTTGCCGCCCAATCGGCCTACCTGCTCCCTGAGGCGCTCGATATTCCCAGGGTTGCGCATCAGCACCCAGGCCTTGTGCCCTGTCGCAGTAAGACGGGCCAGCAGATGTTGCCCCACGAACCCACTGCCGCCTGTGACGAAGCATTCCACGCTCATGCTCGATTCCTTGTCTGGATGATGGGCGCAGGCTAAGGTATAGAGCCTACTCTACAGTCAAGGCGTTTTTTCCGTGAACATTGGAGAGCTGGAGCGCCGCAGTGGTCTCGGCCGCCACGCATTGCGCTACTACGAGCAGCTCGGGCTGATCGTGGCCCATCGGCAGGCCAACAACTACCGCAACTACAGCGAGCAGACCGTTGTCGACCTGGTGTTCATCCAGCGTGCCCAGGGCGCGGGGTTTTCACTCGCCGAAATTGGCGAGATCCTCACGGCCAAGCGGGGTAACACGATCAATTGCGCGCAAGGCGCGGCCCTGGTCGCCAGCAAGATGGCTGACATTCAAACGAAGATAGCCACCCTGCAGGCCACGTATGTTTTTCTGGAAGCGGAGCGTGCGAAGCTCGAGGCCAGTGCCATTGCCAACGGGCAGACGATTCCCCAGCCTTCCATCCCTGGGCATGCTTCGCCACCCTAGGCTCCAGAACACCCTGTGCTATGCCGTCTCCAACGGGTTTCTGGCGACCTACGGGGCCCTCATTATCGCGTTCACCGCCCATCGATCGGCGTGTCTTGCGCACTGAACAGGCATACCTGGTTGCGTTGCTGCTTGGCCTCGTACATCGCCTGGTCGGCAGCCTTGACCAGGCCGTCGAGGTCGCCCGCATGCTGAGGGTACAGCGCGATACCGATGCTGGGGGTGACGAAGTCGATGGTTTGCTGCCCCACCTGCACCGGCTCGCCCAGTGCCCTCAACAGGCGAATGGCCAGGCGCTGGGCTTCGTCGGCGTGGGTACCGGGCAGGATCAAAGTGAACTCGTCCCCGCCCAGGCGGTAGGCGCGATCAGGCTTGCGCACGCCCTCGCGCAGGCGGTTGGCCATCTGAACCAGCAGGCTGTCGCCAATGTCATGGCCGAACGTATCGTTCACCTGCTTGAAGCGGTCCAGGTCGATGAACAGCAGTGCCAGCGGCCCTGTGCTCGCAGCCACGCAGCGCTTGAGGTGTTCGTAGAAGGCCTTGCGGTTGCCCAGCCCCGTCAAGGCGTCCCGGTACGCCATGTCGAACAGCTGGTTCTGGTATTCGACGTGGTCGCTGATGTCATGCAGGATGCCCCGGTAGCCACGCAGCTGGTCCTGGGCGTCGATGATCTGCGACAGGTGCGTCTCGTAGTGCCCCAGGCTGCCATCGGCGCGGTGCATGCGCCCCGCCAGCACCGGCGCGCCCTGGGCCCGGTGGGCACCGAACACTTCGCGCAACCGGGTTTCATCGCAGCCCTCCAGCCAGTCGCTGGCCGGGCGGCCGACCAGTGATTCGCCCGGCAAGCCCAGGCGCCTGGAGAATGCCGGGTTGACGGTCAGCAGCAGCCCGGCGCGGTCCAGCTCGAAATAGCCTTCCTGCATGGCCTGCAGAATCGCCCGGTCCCGCGCTTCGCTCTGCTCCAGGCGGTCGAGCATGCGGTTGGCTTCACGGCCAAGCGCCCCCAGCTCGTCCGCCCCCCGGTCGCTCAGGCGCCGGCCGGCCGACTCTGGTCCGATGGCCAGGAACTCCTGGTGCATCCTCGAGACCCGCCGCAGCAGGACCACATCCAGCCCCAGGTAGACCAGCAACCAGGCCAGCACCACAACCAGGGTGATCACCCCGAGGAACAGGTCGATCTGCTGGCGCCCCTCCACATACAGATGCCGCTCGCGAGGCAGCTCGAGCATCAGTTGCGGCTCGTCCAGGCTGTCGCTGAACTGCAGGAAGATGCGCTGGCGATTATCGTCCACGACCTGGCGGGGGCTGATGGTGATCTGTTCCTGGCCTTCGAACAACGCGCTTTGCGCAGGGCTCGCCGGAGGCGGGCGCAAGCGCAGCTTGCCGTTGAGCTTGCGCTCCAGGTCCAGGGTGCGCGTGCTGCTCAGGAAATGCCCGGCGAACAGGGTACCCCTCGCGCCGGGCTGCAACTGGCCGATGTCCACCGCCACCAGGATCATCGCCGCGCCCTGCACGGCCACCAGCTGGCCCCTGTAGTGCCGGGTGTTGCCCGCCCGCTCCAAGTGCTGGACCAACCGCAGCACGTCGTCGTGCAGAGCTTGCACGCCAGGCTGCGGCACGCCTTCCAAGGTCGCGATGGCAGAGGGTTCCAGGGCCTGCCACTGGGCCGCGCTCACCTTGCCCTGCCCATCGAGGTGGACCAGGAAGTCGAAGTTCATGCGGCTCAACAGCCGGGGCGTCACCGGCAGGATATCCGTCGCGGCAGGCGCCAGCGAGGAGACGAAGTTCTGCAGCCGATCACGGTCGCGCTCGAACAGATTGTCCAACAACGCCCGCACCTGTTCCGCCTCGGCCACCAGCAGGGTGTCGTCCTCACGGTCCAGGCGGTTCAGGATCAAGCCATGGGCCAGCAGGTAGACCACCAGCAGCGCCACGGCCAGCGGAGGCCCGAACAGCCAGAACAATCTTTTGCGTAGCGTCATCGGTGGCTCCTGCCCAGTACCTGCAAGCGCCTGCCGCTAGCGAGCCGACGCCGGGCAGTGTGTCGTACCTGCCCGGCTCGTTTGCGCGATCGTCGCAGCCAGCTGCCTCAGGTTGGCCTGGTGGGCCGCGACCAGGCCACTGATCGTGGCATCGGCCGGTGCCTGCAGCGTGCTGTGACAGGTCAGCCCGGTGTCCGTACCCGCAGGCCTCAGTCGCCAGGTCGCGTCCAGCAGGGCATAGCGCCCGGGCACCGAATCGAAGCGCTGCACCTCCACGCGCAACGCTGTTCGAGGTGAGGCGCCGGTCGGCGCGCCCAACTGGTCCTCCAGAGCGTTGCGGAACTCGTCGACGAGGTTGGCGCCCCACCATTCGGTCTCCAGGATCGCCAACCCGCTGTCGCCCTGGCGCACCACCATCTGGGCGCGATCGACCTGCGGAGGCATCAGCACCTTCTCGATCTCGATGTTCACCCCAGCCGGGCGTGCCGCCGGCTGGGCAGGCACCAGGGTGTGGTAGTTGATCGGCGCGCTGCTGCACCCCTGCAGTGCGATGGCCATCAAGGTCCACAACAGCTTTGGCATCTTGCGCATGTCAGGTCACTCCTTGGTTCAGTTCCGCAGTCGGGTGGCGTCGATGGCTTTGGGGCGTCCGCGGATCAGCGACTCGGGATGCCGGCCGAGGTAGTCGGACAAGTCGCGCAGCGAACGTGACATGCGTTCCAGTTCGTTGAGGGTGTCGCTCATCTTTTCGCGTTGTGGCGACCCTTGCGCGAATGCCGAGTCCGCACTCTTGAGCGTGCTGCGCACCTCTTCCAGGGTACGGTTGATGCCTGGCAGGGTCTGGCTGTTGAACTGCTTGAGGCTGGCCTGCAGCTCCCGTAGGCTGGCATCCAGGTTGCCGGCGATGCTCTCGATCGGCAGCTCGCCCAGGCGTGCGATCACCCGCTGCAACTGCTCCTGCAGCTTGTCCAGGCTGCCGGGCACGGTGGGGATCCGCAGCGGGCGTTGCGAGGCATCGAACGTGACCTTGGGCGCGTCGGCATAGAAGTCCAGGGACACATACAGCTGCCCGGTCAGCAGGTTGCCCGTACGCGCCTGTGCCCGCAGGCCATGCTCGACGAAGCTGCCGATCAGGTGATTGCCCGCCTCCTCGTCGCCCGGTGGGCGCTTGAGCCCTTTGAACATTTTCTGGTAGACCGCCCCCAGCCGCTGCGGGTAGACCACTGCATCGACCATCACCGGGAAGCTCTGCTTCTGCTCGTCGTAGTCCAGCTCCACCGCCGTGACCCTGCCGAACTCCACGCCCATGAACTCCACCGGGGCGCCCACCGCCAGGCCACGCATGGACTGGTCGAAACGCAAACGTAGAAACTGCTGCTTGCCGGTCGGCGGGGCCAGCGCGGTATCGCGGTCGGCATACAGCTCGAACGCCTGCTGATCCTGGGCCGGCTCGGCCTGGCCGGCCGACTCTGGCTCACCGAACACCAGGCCACCGACCAGAATCGACGACAAGGACTCGGTGTTGACCTTGAGGCCATTGGCGCCCAGGTCCACATCGATGCCGCTGGCATTCCAGAATCGCGTATTGCGGGTGACGAAGGCATCGTTGGGGGCCTGGATGAAGATGCCGATGTCCACCCCTTTGCCGTCCGGCTGCAAGGCGTAGGAGATCACCTGCCCCACCGGGATCTTGCGGTAATAGATCGACGAGCCGATATCGAGCGACCCCAGGTCCTTGGCATGGAGGGTGAAGCGCTTGCCCTTCTCGCCGTAGGTGATCGGTGGCGGCGACTCGAGCCCGGTGAACACCTTGGCCGGCTTGGTCGACTGGCCAGCGTCGGCGCCGATGAAGTTGCCCGACAACAAGGTATCGACCCCCGTGACGCCGCCGGCACCGATGCGCGGCCTGACCACCCAGAACTGCGCGCCCTCGGTGGCGAACGACTCGGCCTCCTTGGACAACTGCACCTTGGCGACCACGCTCTTCTTGTCCTCGGCCAGCTCGACCGAGGTCACTTCGCCGATCACCACGCTGCGGTACTTGACCGGCGTCTTGTGTGCCACCAGGCCTTCGCCTGTCTTGAAGGACAGGGTGATCACCGGCCCCTCCTGCATCCAGCTGCGCACGACCAGGGACGCGCCGATCAACAGCGCGATGATCGGCACGATCCATACCAACGAGACATTCCAGCGCCGGGTATGGATATCTGCCGGCCCCGCCGTGGGCTGCCGTTCGCTGCCTTGCTCCATCAGGAGTCCTCCGTGTGTGAAGCATTGTCCCAGATCAGTCGCGGGTCGAAACTCATGGCCGAAAGCATGGTGAATACCACCACCAAGCCGAAGAACAGGATGCCGGCACGCGGCTCGATGGTGCCCAGTTCGCGCATCTGCACCAGTGCCGCGACCAACGACACCACCAGCACATCGAGCATCGACCAGTAGCCGATCAGCTCCACGAAACGATAGAGCTTGGTACGCTGCCGACACGCCCAGGCGCTGTGGCGCTGCACGGTGACCAGCAGCATCAGCATGGCGATGAACTTGATCGCCGGTACGCCGATGCTGGCGATGAAGATGATCAGGGCAATGTCCCAAGCCCCGCTTTCCCAGAACTCCAGCACGCCACCGCCGATGGTGCTGTCGCTGCCCTGCCCCAGCATCTCGGTATGCATCACCGGCAACAGGTTGGCCGGCACGTAGAACACCAGGGCTGTCAGCAGGTAGGCCCAGGCCCGGGCGACGGCCTGGCTCTTGCGCGCATGCAACGGCGCGCCGCAGCGCTCGCAATGGTGCAGGCGCAGGCCGAGGTCGCAGGCATGACCGCAGCCATGGCACAGGCACAGGCCCAGCTCGGATGCCCGCGGCGGCAGGCTCATACCAGCTTCCACAGGTCACGGATGTCGCGGCCGGCGATAGCGATCAGCAACACGCTGAGCGCCGCCATCGCCAGCAGGCCGATGCCCGGGATCACGTCTAGCAGGCCAGCCAGCTTGATCACCGCCACCAGGGCCCCCAACAGGCACACTTCCAGCATGCTCCAAGGTCGCAATGCCTCCAGGCCGCGCATGCACAAGGCGAATGCCGGCGCACGCCTGCCCGCCACGGCAAAGACGAGCACCCAGATCAACAAACCGACTTGCAGCGTCGGGGCGAGGATCACCGCCAGCGCCACCACCAGGGCGATGAAGGTGATGGTGCCATGGCTGAGGATCAGCACCGAGTCCCACAGCGTGGCGCTGTTGCTCAGGCCTTGCATGCTGATGGTCATCACCGGGTAGAGGTTGGCGAAGGCCAGCAGGATCGCGCCAGTCACCCCCAGGGCCAGGCGTTGCTGCACGCTCAGGGCGGTGTGCCGGTCGAGCACGCCGGCGCAGCGCAGGCACACTGCCCGTTGGTGCTTGCCCAGTGCATTGCGCTGGTACACCGCGTCGCAGTACTCACAGATGATCACGTCCTGCTCCACCGTCCTCTCCATCGCTCGTAGTGCTCGCTTGCAAGGCTAGCCAAGGATTGCCCGTATGGCATGCGGCGTTATGGCTGGCTGGGCAGGAACCAGCGGTAGTACGGATTATCGCCATCCTCCCGCATCACCGCCCTCACCTCCCGGGCCCAGCCCTGGCGGTCGCCGCGGTAGGCCAGCAGGCTCACGCCATAGAACCGGCGCAGGCTGCGCCACTGGTCATCGACCTCGCCCAGGAAGGCCGGGCTGGCGTTCAGTAAAGGCGGCTCGCGGCGCAGTGCCAGCAGCACCGGCAACACCCGGGTGATCTCGCGGCTGCGCACCCACGGTGCGTATTCGATGCGCGGCTGGTCGTCCGTCACCGGGCGCGCATCGCCGGCATAGCGCTCCAGGCCCTGGCGATCGGTGATCCAGGTCGCCAGCAGGGCCGCAGGGGAGTCGACACCCACCTCGGCCAGTGCCGCGGCCACCTCCGGCTGCGCGAAGCGTTCCTGGATCCGCACGGCATCCAGCTCCAGCGGCTGCAACGAACCGATCATCAGCATTTCGTGGAACTCGGTGGTCCACAACGCGGCGTGGGGGAATACATCGATGAAGCTGCGCACCAGCGAGCGGCTGTCCTCGTCGTTCTGTGTCGGCAACGGCAGCCACTGGGCCACCAGACCATGCTCGTCAAGGCGGCTGGCGGCCAGGGCATAGAAGTCGCGGGAGTAGAGATTGACCACGCCGGCGGCCGAGGGAGGCGGCGGCTCCAGGGTGATCATGTCGTAGCGGGTGGCGCTGCGCAGCAGCTCGCGACGACCGTCGCGCAGGCGGATGTCCAGGCGCGGATCGGCGATCGCGTCGAAGGTACCACGAAAATGCGGCGCGGCCCGCAGCACTTCCGGCAACAGCTCGGCCACCACCGGGTGCTGCAGGCCATGATATCGGAGCATGGCACCGGCAGTGATGCCGGTGCCGAAGCCGATCACCAGCGCCGAGCGTGGCTCGCCCCGGTGCACCAGCAGCGGCAGCAGCGCCTGCAGGCGCATGTAGCGCAGCGACGGCATGGCATCGCCGGTATTGGATACCCCCTGGATGTACAGGCGGCTGAACCGCTTTTGCCCTGCCCCCTGCTCCACCACGGCCACGGTGCCGCCCCGGCCTTCCTCGTAGAAGCTCAACTGCCCACTGCGAGTCGCCGGCATCAACTGCGCCAGGTGCTCGGGCGAGACCAGCAGCCCGCAGGCCAGGGTGGCGCCACCGGCGAGCGCGACACCCACGCGCAGGCGCCGGCTCACCTGGACACCGCGCCAGGCAGCCAGGGCGCCGATGGCCGCCGCAAGCACAGCGAGCACGGCCAGGCTGCGCACCAGCCCCAGTTCGGGGACCAGCACGAACCCTGTGAGCATCACGCCCAGGATCCCGCCCAGGGTATTGAGCGCGACCACCGCGCCGACGTCACGCCCCACATGGGCGCTGTCCACCGCCAGGCGCAGGGCCAGGGGGAACGCCGCGCCCAGCAGGATGGTCGGCAGGAACACCACGCTCAGCCCGGCAACCGCGAAACGCGCCGACATCCCGGCCAGTTCACTGCCGCCCAGGGCCAGCACCCAGCGCTCGGCCTGGCTCTGCGCGCCAACCAACCATTGGCCCAGCCCGGCCACCTGGAGGATCGCCAGCAGCCCGGCCGAGGCGATCAGCAGGCCGAACGCCCCCCAAGGGTCACGGATACGGTCGGCATGCCGGGCATGGAGCGCACTGCCCAGCACCAGGCCGCAGAGGTAGGTGGCCAGCACCACGGCGAAGGCGAACGCCCGGGTGCTCATGAACTGTACGATCGATTGCGTCCAGACCACCTCATAGCCCAGCGCCACGCCACCGGCCAGACAATACAGGGCGATGGCCAGGCGGGCCGACGGGCTGCGCGAGACCGGGCTGACGGCAGTGCCTTGCAACGGTTCGGCGGTAGTGCGGGCCAGCGGCAATGCCGCCCCGGCGGCTAGCACATTGAGCAGCGCGGCGGCGCAGGCACTGGCCAGCACGCCAAGCGATGGCAGCAGCATGAATGCGGCAGCCAGGGTGCCAGCGATGGCACCAGCGGTGTTGGCCGCATACAGCCCGCCGCCGGCACGCCCCACCTGCCCCTGCACCGGGGCCAGGGCACGTACCAGCACAGGCAAGGTGCCGCCCATGAAGAAAGCCGGCAGGCCCACCAACAGCAACGGCAGCCCCCAGGCCAGCGGCCCGAGGCTGTCCTCCAGCCGGGCAAAGGGGCCTGCCGCGGCGCCGAGCGCCGAGGTGGCGGCTACCCCGAGGATCGCCACCAGCACTTCCAGCCCGGCATAGAGCAATACGGGGCGACGCAGGCGATCGGCCCAGCGGCCGAACGCCAGGCCGCCCAGCGCAAGGCCCGCGAAAAAGGCACTGATGGCGGTCGTGACGGCGTACACCTCCACTCCCACCACCAGGGAAAGTTGTTTGACCCACAGCACCTGGTAGACCAGGGCCGCGGCGCCGGAAAGGAACATCAGCAAGGCGGCTATCGCCAGCTGGGGTCGCGCCATGGTCGAGGTTTCCTGAACTGCCGCGCCACGAGGGCGTGAACGGGATTGACTGGCGGCTGAAGACATTGGGACGCCTTATCGTGCGAAAGAGGCCTGCGTCGGTACACCGCCGCAGGCCAGAAGGCGAACGCAGGCATGGCCTGCGCCCGGTCCAGGTCGGCGCTTACTTGGCGCCTTTGTTCATCTTGGCCTCGATCTGCTTGTCCACGTCGGCACGGATCTGGTCGATGCTGAAGCTCGCCGGACGCTGGCTGGGTGGGTAGTCGACGAACGTCTGCAGGAAGGCGGCCGCTCGGCGGGTGCCTTCGAAGATCAGGTAATCGTTCTTCGCCACCCAGTCGTAGTACTGGTCAGATACCACATCGGCCCGCTCATATGGGTCCATGCGCAGGTTGAACAGTTTCGGCACCCGCAGGCAGGTGAAAGGCTCGCTCCAGACCTTGAAGCCACCAGGCGCGCGCTGTTCGCAGAACACCAGCTTCCAGTCGTTGTAACGCATGGCCACAAGGTCACCGTCATCGCTGAAGTAATAGAATTCCTCGCGGGCACTCTTGTCCTTCTTGCCCGTCAGGAAGTCCAGCTGATTGTAGCCGTCCAGGTGCACCTTGAAGTTCTTGCCGCCCACATCAGCCCCTTTGAGCAGGCGCTCCTTGATGTCCGTGCTGCCTGCCGCTGCCAGCAAGGTGGGGAACCAGTCCAGCCCCGAGAACATCTGCGTGGTCACCTCACCCGCCTTGATCTTGCCAGGCCAGCGCACCATGGCCGGAACCCGGTAGGCGCCCTCCCAGTTGGAGTTCTTCTCGTTACGGAACGGCGTGGTGGCCGCATCCGGCCAAGACCACTGGTTTGGCCCGTTATCGGTGGTGTAAACGACAATGGTGTTGTCGGTCAGCTTGAGATCGTCCAGCGCTTTGAGCAACTTGCCGACATCGCCGTCGTGCTCGAGCATGCCGTCGGCATACTCGTTGCCCACCATGCCGCTCTGCCCTTTCATTGCTTCGCGTACGTGGGTGAAGGCGTGCATGCGCGTGGTGTTCATCCAGACGAAGAATGGTTTGTCAGCCTTGGCCTGTTTGTCGATGAAGTTGATCGCGGCCTGGGTAGTGTCGTCGTCGATGGTTTCCATGCGCTTGCTGTTCAGCGCACCGGTGTCTTCTATCTTGCCGTCGGCCGTGGAATGAATCACCCCACGTGGAGAAGCAGCCTTGACGAAGGGGTCGTTGGGGTCCTTCGGCCAGTAGGGACGCTCAGGCTCCTCTTCGGCGTTGAGGTGATAGAGGTTGCCGAAGAATTCGTCGAAGCCATGGTTGGTCGGCAGGTACTCATCGCGATCGCCCAGGTGGTTCTTGCCGAACTGGCCGGTCGCGTAGCCCAGGGCCTTGAGTGCCTGAGCGATGGTCACGTCGCGGTCCTGCAGGCCGACCTTGACGCCAGGCATGCCGACTTTGGAGAGGCCGGTACGCAAAGCCGACTGGCCCGTGATGAATGTCGACCGCCCCGCCGTGCAGCTGTTCTCGGCATAATAGTCGGTGAACATCATGCCTTCCTTGGCGATACGATCGATGTTCGGCGTCTTGTAGCCGACCACCCCATGCGAATAGGCACTGATGTTGGTCTGGCCGATGTCATCGCCGAATATCACCAGAATGTTCGGCTTGTCCGCGGCCACCGCCATCGAACACCCCACTATCGCCGTCGCCGCGAGTGCGAACTGCGATAACCACCTTCCTCTGCGTTTCATTGGTGCTTCTCCGTTCCAGTGACTTGTCGTGATCCACGACTGCTCAGTCGAGAGGCCCGACCGCACACTGGCGCTCTCTCGATGTCGCTGTGGTTATCAGTGCTGGTTGACGTCCTGATCGAAGGGATAGACCCGGTTCCACTCCCTGGCCATGTCCACGATCACCCAGTCTTTGTTCCTGGCTTCGTCCAGTGCCTTGTCCAGCCGGCCGACCTGGCTCTGACGGTCATAAGCCCATTCGCGCTTGGCATCGGTGTGGTGCACCAGGCCTGCGAACCGGCGGCCGGGGCCGGCCATGGTCCACTGCAGCATTTGCAGGTCGCCGTCGGAGTTGCCGAAGGCGAGGATCGGCCGACGGCCGATATAGGCGTCGATACTTTCCGGCTTGCCGGCGCCATCGTCGTTGTGGGTGAGCTTGGCCAGGCGCTGTATGGAGAGCTGCCCGTCCTGGTCCTGGAAGCGGGTGGCGAAGGTGGTGCCGATCACCTGCTCCGGCGGGATGCCGTAGACTTCCTCGGCGAAGGTGCGCATGAACGCCACCTCACCGCCGGAGACGATGTAGGTCTTGAAACCGTTGGCGCGCAGGTAGGCCAACAGCTCCAACATCGGTTGGAAGACCATCTCGGTATAGGGCTTTTGGCTGCGCGGGTGCACGCTGCTGGCCAGCCAGCGACGTGCGTTCTGCTCGAAGGTGTCGTTGCTGATGCCGGTGTGGGTGGCGGTGACGATCTGCATCAGGCCACGCATACCGCTTTCGGCCAGGGTCTTGCGATCGTCTTCGAGCACCGCCTTGAACGGCTGCTGGGTCTTCCACTCCGGGTGCTGCGGGGCCAGACGCTTGACCTCGGCCAGGGCGAACAGCACCTGGAAGTACAGAGGCTGCTCGCTCCACAGCGTGCCATCGTTGTCGAACACGGCGATACGCTCGGCGCTCGGGACGTAGTCCTTGCCCTGCTCATCGGTCACCGCCTCGACGAACGCCACGATCGCCTCGCGCGAGGCGCCGTCGTTCCACGAGGGCAGAGGCTCGGCCGCGTGGGCCGCCAAGGGCAGCAGCAGGCAGAGGGTGAACAACCAGCGCGCCGGGCGCGAAGCGAAATTCAAGTGCATGTAACTTCCTTGATCGATGCAGCTGGCATGACGCCGAATTCAGGGGTTGAGCTTCTTCAGGCCATGTCGGCCGGATGATGGCCGGTTTTGCTCGGTAACCGTACGTCGCAGCGCCGGCAACGTGTCTACCACCTGGGCTGCTGTGGCGGCCTGCCGAAGCGAAGCGCCGTAACGGGCTCCCAAGAAAGCTAGCAAACATTTGGAAACAGCAGCGGGTAACGAAGGAAGACCTGTACTCATTTCGCGACACCCTGTCGTGCGCCTGATCCACAGGTACAGGGCGCTCAGTTGTGGCGGTTCCTGGCGCAACTGGCCGGGTATCTGCCGCCAGGCATGCTCAGCGCTGGCCAACCAGGCCGCCTTGCGCCGTTGCCGCCAGCGCCCCCAAGCGTCCCGCAACGTCAGATACCAACCCCGCCCGAAATAGACCAGGCCGCCCAGCAGCACCAACGCACAGGCGGCCAGCAGCCAATGGCTGGCGATATGAACCCGAGCTGTCCGGCCCAGCGCACGCAAGTCGTCGCTTATGGAAAACGGTGCCTGGTATACCGCGGCGTCCGAAGCCTCCAGTTCCAGCGCGGGCACGCTCGCCGAGTGGGCTTCGCCGCTGTCGGCATCCCACCACTGCAGTTCGATGGGCGGCAGGCGGTAGTGCCCGGCCTCGGTCACCACATAGGTGACGGCATCCTCGCGCTGGCCGCCGCTGATACCGCCACGGCCATCGCTCAACGGCGCGACCACCGGCGGCTGCACATAGCGTCGCAGCCCGTCGATCTCGCTGAAGGCCGGCGCAGGAATCAACATCGCCTGGGCACCTTCGGCCCGTACCTGCAGCCGCCGGGTGACACTGTCGCCCACGCGCAGCGGCTGATGGGAATGTTCCAGTTGCTGCGTGAACTGCAGCGCGCGGGCGACCAGATGCCGCCCCTGCCCGGCCCCGGCGGGCTGCCGGGCGACGAAGTGTTGTGGCGGGCTCTCCACCATCACCGGCCCACTGCCCTGCCCTGGTGTGACCTGGATGGCCAACGCCGGGATATCGAAGGGTTTGGCCTGCTGCGGCGTGATCTGGTAGCTCAGGCGCAAACCAAAGAACGCCTTGCCATCGATCCGCTCGTTCAGGTGCGTGGCTTCACTGCTGGGCGCGGCCACGACGGCACCGTCCAGTTTCAAGGCTGGCAGCTGCGGCGCGGCATCGAACCAGGTATCGACCAGCAGGTCGATCTGCAAGCTCACCGTGCCGCCGACCAGCACCGTATCGGCCGGCAGCAGTTGGCTGCGCACGCGTACCTCGGGCTCGGCGGCCTGCACCAACAGTGGCACCAGCAGTATCCACAACAGGCATTTCATGGCATGGCCTCCGTGGCGGTTGGGCGAGCGGCGTCCTGGAGCAGGAACTTGCGCTTGAGGAACTGGGCCGGCGAGGTGTTGAGGTTGTCCAGCCACGCCTGGTCTGAGCCCTGCCCGGCCGCGGTGCGCTGGACGTCCTTGCCTTTCCCGGAGGCGTTGTCGAGCACCACCTTGTCGGCCTTCTCGTCTGGCGGCCCCGCCTCCTGCTGGGCTTCGCGGTCCTTTAGCAGCGCCTGGGCCAGGGCCAGGTTGGCGCTGGCCTCGGGGAACTGCGCCTGGCGCTGCAAAGCCTGCTGATAGGCCACGATCGCCTGGTCGAACTTCGACAAGCGCACGTACGCATTGCCTTGGTAGAAGTACGCAATGGCCGTGTCCAGCTGCGCCAAGCTGTCCAGGGCCGTGTCGTAGTCGGCCGCGTGGTAGGCCGCCACGCCCTTCCAGTAAGGGTTGGCAAAGTGCTCGGCCGCCTCGGGGTAGTGCTGCTGCTCGTATGCCCAGCGCCCCTGTTGGTCGGGCGTGAAGAAGGCGTCGGCCAGCGCGCCGGCGTGGGCCGGCTGCGGGCCTGAGGCAACGCCCAACGCGACCAGCCAGGCTCCCAGCCAGTGCACGCGCCAGCCGCGGCGCATGCCCAGCAACGCCAACGCCAGCAACGGCCAGCACAGCCAGTAGCCTGCGTCTTTCCAGTGCAGTGGCTGCCCGTCGTCCTGGGCGGCCTGGAAATGCTGCTGGGCATGCAGCTCGATCCAGTCGAGGTCGTCATCGTCCAGGGTCAGGCTGCCCAGGGGCGCGTCCGCGGCCTCGGCGAGCTGCTTCAAACCCTCGGCATCGAAGGTGGCGCGCCGTGTCCGGCCACTGACGTCGGTGCTGGGGCGGCCCTGGGCGTCATGCACCACCCCGGCCTGAGGGGTACCGACGGCAAGCACCAGCACCTGCAAACCACTGCCGCGCACCTGCTTGCCGATCGCGTCGAACTGGCTGGCGTCGGCACCATCGGTGACCAGCACCAGCGTGCCGGGGGCGTTCTCGGCCACCAGCAGGCGCTTGGCCAGAACCACCGCGCCGAGGGCATCCTTGCCGGGTTTGTCGATCAGCGTGGTGGACAAGGCCTGGAGGAAGCTGTCGAGCAAGGCTGGGTCGTCGGTCGGTGGCAGCACCAGGTGGGCGCTGCCGGCATATGCGATGAGCGCCGTGCGGCTGCCGGCGCGCCGCTGGATCAGGTCATGCAGCTTGTTGCGCGCGGCAGCCAAGCGTGAAGGCGGGACATCGTCGGCGTCCATCGAGGGCGAAAGATCCAGGGCCAGGATCATCGCTGCCCGATTGTCGAGGAAGGCCGGTTTGTCCTGCTCCCAGGTCGGCCCGGCCATGGCGACCGCACCCAGGGCCAGCATCGCTCCCAGCAGGTGCACCGGGCGAAAACGCTGCTGCTCCCCGGGCGTGATCAGCAGATGCTCGACCAGGTGCGGGGCGATGATGCCCTCCAGGCGTCGCAGCAGGTTGTGGCGGCGTGCCCACAACCAGGGCAGCAGCAGGCCCGGGACGATCAGCAGCAACCAGAGCGGCCGCAGGAAATGAAAGGCACTCAGATCGATGTCCATATCAACGCTCGGTCCTGGTCAGGTGTGCAGGGCTCGCCCGGCGCGCAGTGGCCAGGGCAGCCACGCCATGGCCCAGCAACAGGGCCAGCAGCGCAGCACCCAGAGGCCACCAGAACAGGTCGCGCCTGGGTT
The DNA here is from genome assembly GCF_056856075.1 of Pseudomonas sp. FA-1. Lineage (NCBI taxonomy): Bacteria > Pseudomonadati > Pseudomonadota > Gammaproteobacteria > Pseudomonadales > Pseudomonadaceae > Pseudomonas > Pseudomonas sp. FA-1. Next base: position 140,006 of record NZ_JBWXTH010000007.1, on the reverse strand, counting down.
GGTGGCTGAAGGTCTTCACCCGGTGCGGCGTGATGTGGTCGAGCGTGGCATAGACCTGCTGCAGCGCGTCCCGGTCACCGGCACGGAAGAACCGGCCGCCAGTGGCCTGGGCGATGTCCTGCAGTGCCTGCAGGTCGACCTTCGCCTCGCCGCTGGCTTCGGGGTCACCAATGCCGATGGTGTGCACCACGATGCCGCGATCCCGGGCCATGCGGGCGGCGTGGTCCGGTGTGATGGCGCTGCCGGTGTCGTTGCCGTCGGTCAGCAGGATCAGCACCTTCTCCTGCTCCTTGGCCTTGTCCAGCAGCTTGATGGTCAGCCCGATCGCGTCACCCAGGGCAGTATTGGGGCCGGCCATGCCGATACCGACCTCATCAAGCAGGATGCCCAGGCTGGCGTGGTCCAGGGTCAGCGGCGCCTGGGGGTAGGCACCGGTGCCGAACACGATCAGGCCGATACGGTCGTCCTTGCGCCGGGCGATGAAATCCCGCACAACCCCTTTGACCGCCTGCAGCCGGTCCACGCGTTGGCCGGATGGGTCCGTGTAGTCGGTGGTGGCCATGGATTGGGATATGTCGATCGCCAACATCAGGTCGCGCACCGGCCGCTCGCGCTCGATGGGCTTTTCCACCAGCACCGGCCGTGCGCAGGCCACCAGCAGCAGCACCCACACCGACAGGTTCAGCAGCAGTTGCCAGCGTCCGCCGCCCGCACGGGCGGTGCCCGGCTCCTGGCCCACGGCACGGCTCATGGCAGCGAAGAACGGCACGCGCAAGGCGCTGCGCGACTCGCGGTAGGTGGCCAGGTAACGCCAGGCCAGCCAGGGCAAGGGCAGCAGCAACAGCAGCCAGGGGTACTCAAGTTGCCACATGGTGCACCTCGATCCATTGCCGGCAGGTCGCGATCAATGCCTGAATGTCGCTGTCGGCCATTGCCACTATCTGGTCCGCCGGGGCATAGGCCAGCAGTGCCAGCCGTCGCGCCAGCTGCCCGGGCAGCTGTACTCGGCTATGGCGTTGCAGGAAGGCTTGCCAGTCATCGCCGCCCAAGGTCGCGACCGGCCCCTGACCGGGCATCGAGAGCGCCACGCGCTTGAGCAGTTGCGGCACTTCGCGCAGGGCCGCCAGGCGTTGCACAGGATCGTTCAGCGCTTGGGCCAGCACCTCCAGGCGAGCCAGGGCCTCGCGGCGATAGAGATTGCGCCGCCAGCGCAGGTAGCGCCAAGTGGCCAGGCCTCCGGCCAGAGCCAACAGCGCCACCAGCAGCACCAACCACCCCCAGGTCTGCGGCCAATAGCTGACGTCGATCGCCGGCAGCGGCAGTTCGCGCAACTGGTCGATGCTCGGCGTGCTCACCTGGCTCATCGCGTCACCGCCGAAAGCCGTCCCAGCTCCGCACGCAGCTGCTCCAGGCTGTCGCGCCCGGTGCTGAACATCATCAGCGGTACCTGGCTGCGCCGAAGCAGCGTGGCGACGTCCTTGAGCCGCCCCGAGAGGAAATCCCCAAGCGGGCGGTGCACCTGGCGCCGTTCGATCTCCAACTCCACCTGGACCTGGCCCTGGGTAACGGTCACCCGCCCGCGGTCGGGCAACTGCAGAGCGATCGGATCGAACACCTGCAGGGCCAGGACATCGTTGTGCGCGCCCAGCTGACGCAGCAGTTGCAGGGTCTGCGGCGACACGCCGGCGAAGTCGCTGACGATGACGATCAAGTGATCGTGCCCGGCGATGCCCAGGCACTGGCGCAATACCCTGTCGAGCTGACCCGGCTGTTCCTCGTCGGTTTGCGAGGCATGCAGTGCCTGGTTGTGGCGCACGATCGCCGCGCACAATGCCTCCACCCGCGCCCGGCTGCGCAGCGGGCGGATCGTCTCGATGGCCTGGTCACCGAACACCAGCCCGCCCACCCGATCGCCGGCATGCAGCGCCATCCAGGCCCCGATCGCCCCCAGTTCGGCAGCGGTGACCGACTTGAAGCTGCGCTGCGAACCGAAATACATGCTCATGCGCTGGTCCACCAGCAGCAGCGTCGGGCGGTCGCGCTCCTCGGTGTAGCTGCGCACGAACGGTTTGCTGTAGCGCAGCGATGCCCGCCAGTCCAGGTGACGCAGGTCGTCCCCGGGGGTGTACTGGCGCAGTTCGTCGAAGCTCAGCCCACGGCCGCGCAGGCGCGCGGCATGGCTACCGGAGAGCACGCTGGACAGCGGTTGGCGTGACAGGAAGCTCAGGCCGCGCACGCGATGCTCCAGCAGCATCAGCTGCTCCAGCGAGGCGTAGACGGCGCCGTCGGCGACCACGGGCTTGTGCATGGCGCCCCCTCAGGCCGGGACCGCGACGGTGTCGAGCAGGCGGTCCAGCACTTGGTCGGCGCCGATGCCATCGGCCACGGCGTCATAGGACAACAGCAGACGGTGGCGCAACACCGGGTGCAACACCGCGCGCACATCGTCTGGCGTCACATAGTCGCTGCCCGCCAACCAGGCATGGGCCCGGGCGACCCGGTCCAGGCTGATGCCGCCACGGGGGCTGGCTCCGACCTTGATCCAGCGCTGCAGGTCGGCGTCGTAGTCCGCCGGGTGGCGGGTGGCGTTGATCAGGTCGATCAGGTAGCGGTCGATGGCTTCGGACACATGCACCGCCCCGACTTCGCGGCGCGCCGCGAAGATCGTCTCCTGCGCCACGGGCGTTGCGGTTTCGCCATGGCCGCCGGCCTGCTGGCGCTGTTCCTCTCCACGTACGAGCCGCAACACCTGCGTCTCATCCTCGACCTTGGGGTAGTCGATCAGCAGCTTCATCAGGAAGCGGTCCATCTGCGCCTCGGGCAACGGGTAGGTCCCCTCCTGCTCGATAGGGTTCTGCGTGGCCAGCACCATGAACAGCCCGGACATCGGGTGGGTTTCCCCCGACACGGTGATCTGTCGCTCCTCCATGGCCTCGAGCAGTGCCGCCTGGACCTTGGCCGGTGCGCGGTTGATCTCGTCGGCGAGGATCACGTTGCCGAACAGCGGGCCGGGCTGGAACTTGAGCTGGTTGCCGGTATCGGTCTGCTGGAGGATCTCGCCACCGGTAATGTCCGACGGCAGCAGGTCGGGGGTGAACTGGATGCGGCTCATGCGTGCGTCCAGGTGGGTTGCCAGGGCCTTGACCGTGCGGGTCTTGGCCAGGCCGGGCAGGCTTTCGAGCAGCACATGCCCGTTGGCCAGCAGGCCCAACATGATATGGCGGATGGTCCGCTCCTGGCCCAGTACCTGAAGCCCCACCTGGGCCTCCAGGCTGGTGATCTCTTCACGAATGGTCACTGTCGTTTGTCCTTGGCTTGCGTCAACTGCGCGATGAGTCGACTTCCCTGCGGTGACGTGCCCGGGGTGAACCGCCCGGGCACACGGCCCAGCCACCGTGCAGATGAAGATGCTTGATAAATCTAGTTCACATGTCCTTGTTCGCCATCGAAAAATACCCAGGCGGCTGTCGTGTAAAGAACATCCCTCGCCAGTCAATCCTTATCGGCTGCAACTATGGCTGTGCCGGTGGCAGGCGTGGGTCCTGCGGCGCAACCTTGCGCATGCGCTGTGCGTACGCGTCGGCCTGGCGAGTTTCACCGGCCGTGGCATGCAGGTAGACCAGGGCGTAGAGCAGGTCCGGGTCTTCGGGCGCCGCCTCCAGGCCCTTGTGCAAGGTCCGCAGCGCCTCGTCGCGCCGGTTCAGCTGGGCCAGCAGCAGCCCTTGGTTGTAATAGACCCGCGCGTTGCCCGGCATCTCCCGGGCGGCAACATCCAGCCAGGGTAGGCTCTCCTGCGCCTTGCCCTGCTCGACCAGCAGCAACGCCAGCATGTAGGCGAGGTTGCCGTGATCGCCCGCCGGCATGTCCTTGAGTGCCAGGCCTTCGCGCAGCACCGCCTGTGCCTGGTCGAGTTGCCCCGCGCCACTGTACAGGGTGACCAGGTTGACCCTGGCGGGTGAGAAGTGGGCGTCCAGGCGCAGCGCCTGGTGATACTGCTCGATGGCCTCAGCCTGGCGGCCCAGACGCTGCAGCAGCACGGCCAGGTTGAGCCGGCCGCCGGGCAGGTCGGCGTTGTCGCGCAGGCGCCGCTCATAGTCGGCCAGCTGTGCCGCGTAGCCCTCCCGGCGCTCGGCCGGCAGCGCTTGCGCCGGCACATCGGCCAGGGCGCGCACGGCTTCGTCGCGCACCGCCAGCAGCGGGTCGTCGAGCAATGGCAGCAACTGCTTGACGCGGGCTTCGGGCGGAACCCGGGCGAAGCCCGCAGCGGCATAGGCGCGCACCACGCCCTCCTTGGAGTTGAGCGCCCAGCTCAACGGGGTGATGGCCGGTGCGCCCAGCTCTGTCAGTTGCTGAGCTGCCGTCGCCCGCACGAGCGCTGGCTTGCCGATATCGGCGATGACCGCCGTCAACAAGCTCAGGCGGTCGCCCTGGCCGGTGCGCACGGCATGCAAGGTTTCTCCGTAATGGGGCGGACGCTGGGGTGTGCCGAACCAACCCTCGATCGCCGTGGCGGCCCATGCAGGTTGCCTGTCGGTGTGGCAGGCGGTGCAGGCATCGGGGCTGGCGGTCTTGTCCGCCAGGTCCGGTCGTGGTATCCGCAGGCTGTGGTCACGCCGAGGGTCGACCACCATGTAGGTCTTGCTCGGCATATGGCAGTTGACGCATTCCGCACCCGGTGAGCCCTGGGCGTGGTGATGGTGCGCCGGGCTGTCGTAGTCCTTGGCCTGCAGGCTGGGGAAGCGGCTGGTGGGTGGGTGGGCGTTGTGGCATTGCTGGCAGAGGCCATTGCCCTCGATCTTCACCCGGGTGGTATGCGGATCGTGACAGTCGGTGCAGCTCACCCCGGCGGCGTACATCTTGCTCTGGGTGAAGGAGCCATACACGTACACCTCGCCGTCGATCTGCCCGTCGGCGTGGTACAGGCCCTCGCGCAAGGTCGCCGGCAGCGAAGCATCGAGCTGGGGCTTGCCCGGCTGCTGGCCCATGCCCAGGGATTGCCGGCGGCTGTGGCAGAAGGCGCATTGCTCGATCAGGCCCTTACCGTCGAGGCCCTTGAAGTCCACCGCCAGCCCCATCTGGGCCGGCGTGACGCCGCCCTTGGCCTCGTTTTTGGCCTGTTTGGCCCAGTCCACATGCGCCTGGGAGGGGCCATGGCAGCCCTGGCAACCCACGGTTTGCTCCTGCCAGGTGGTGGCGTAGCTGTCCTGCTTGTCATCGTAGTGCTTGAGCAACCGCGTGGAGTGGCAGTCGGCGCACATGGCATTCCAGTTCTGGTAGCGCCCGGTCCAGTGCAGCGCATCGTCGGGAGCGAAGCGCTGCCCGGGGTACAGGGAGAACCAGCGTTGCCCGCCCTGTGCCTTGGGTCGGGTGTCCCAGGCGATGGTCAGCGCCTGCAGGCGCCCGCCGGGCAGTTCCACCAGGTACTGCTGCAACGGGTGGTAGCCGAAGGTGTAGCGCACCTTGAAGTCCGCGGGCTTGCCATCGGGGCCCTCGGTACGCACGTAATAGCCTTCGCCCTTGCGCTGGAACCGCGCCTTGACCCCGTCCTCCTCGAAGCTACGGCCATCGAAGGCGCCCAGCACGCTCTGGGCGCTGGCCACGCGCATGGCCCAGGCATGGTCCGAGTCCTTCCATTGCGCGGCCTGCGCCTGGTGGCACCCCTTGCAGCTGGAGGCGTCGGCATAGCCCTCCCGGTCCTTCGCCTGGCCCGGGGAGGTCCCGGCCTGCTGCGCCCAGGTGGCCATGGGCGCGAACAGCAACAGGCACAACAGCATCAACAGGGGGTGACGATACACTCGGTTTCCTTACTCATGCGCGATGAGGGTGATGAATCGGCAGGGATGCCTTCGATGGCGGGTTTCACCCGTCCTGCTCCGGCACTGCCGGGGCCGTGTGCCAACGCTCCGGCGGGACGAACTTGGCCTCTTGTGGGTCTGCCAGGTAGTGAGGCGACATGATCTGCACACCATATTCGTTGAACACGTCCTGGATGTTGGCGTGCAGCATGCTCAGCAGTTCCGCGCGCGGGCGCGGCTCGCTGGGGACGGCCTGGGCGACCAGGCGGTATTCGGGGTAGAAGTCGCTCAACGCGGTCTGGAACACCTGGGGCGCGGGCTGTTCGAGGATGCCGTGGGTACGCCGCGCCGCCTCGACCAGCATGGCGTGCACCTGGCGCCATGGCGTGTCATAGCCGATGGTGACCACCGTATCGACGATGTACCCTTGGCCGACGACGATGCGCGAGTAGTTCTTCGTGACGGACCCGGTGATCATCGAGTTGGGGATGGTCAGCACCTCGCCCAGGCCGGTGCGGATGGTGGTGGTGAACATCCCCACTTCCATCACCGTGCCCTCGTACTCGCCTACCCGCACGAATTCCCCCACCCGCAGGGTACGGGTGTAGGTGAGGATCAGGCCGGCCACACCCTGGCCTACCACACTGGTCGCGCCCAGCGAAATCATCAGGCCCAGCAGCACGGACAGGCCCTTGAAGGCGTCGCTGTCCGAACCCGGCAGGTACGGGTAGGCCATGACCAGGGCGAACAGCCAGATGGCCAGCGACACCAGGCGCGTGGTGGGTTGCAAGGTTTCGGCCGTCAGCCAGCGCAGGGTCCCGGGGCGCGACATGCGCTCCAGGGCGCGCTTGCAGAACCCGCTGACACCCCGGGCGATGAAGAAGATCGACAGCGCCACGGCCACGCCCGGGATCGCGTCGAGTATCCCCGACAGCAGGTAGTCGACCAGCCGCAGCAGATACACGTTCAGGCTCTCTCCCCATGGTCGGGTATAGGGGAACTGCGACAGCACGAAGCTCATCCACTGGTAGCTGAACAGCAACAGCAGCAGCCAGTACAGCAACCACAGCAGGCGATCGACCAGGTAATAGAGGTTCTGCAGGTCGAACAAGGGCATCTGCCCTACCCGGAACACCTGCGAATGCTTGCCCATCAGGGGCAGCAGCAGGCCGAGCAGCTTGCGCCGGATCGCTCGAGTGCCCTTGAGCAGCAGCAAATAGATGAAGGTCGCCAATGCCGAATAGCCTGCGGCCTTCAACAGGAAATGCAGGCTGCGTGCCTGGCCGGTCTCGGTCACCACGGTGCGCAGGTTGCTGGCTGCCTGCTCTGCCGCTTCACGCACCGACACGCTGCCGGGCAGCACGTCCAGCGGCGCGATGATGAAGGCCCGGCGATCACCGAGCAGTATCAGGTAGCTGTTGAGGACCGGCTCGACGCGCACTTCGAGCGTGTCGTCCGCCCCTTGCAAGGCCTCGTCGACCACCGCTGCGGCGCGCTTGGCACGGGCCGCGGGTGTTTCGCCCAGCAAGGTGGCATGGAACGTCATGATGGGTCGGTTGGCGATCTTCAGTTGGGCCGGCTCCCCCAGCACGCCCTCCACCGAGGTGCTGACCTCGGACATCGCAGGGGATGAAGCAAACATGAACAGCGACAACAACGCACCGAGCAACAGCAGCGACTTCATGCTGATCCAGCACCTCATTCCCACGCTCCTTGTCCCCTCGGATGATCCGCTTCACGTTCTACCGACCGAATGGACTTTAGCGTAGTCAAATTTCGGTTGACTGCGTCGGACCGATAACCAATGCATGACACCACGCCGCGCAAGCCCGGCGCACCCCGCGTTCATTCCTCGTCCCCACGCCACCAAGCCATGCAGGCCGGCCCATGCTCGGCAGGCATTCAGGTACCCACGCAATACCGGCCCGCCAAGGTGGCTTACGCCGAAAAAACTGTCGTGATCGGAGAGTACTGGGCCGATGCCCCGTGCAAGTCTGATCCAGACTGTTGCGTCAAACGGAACGGCAAAGGACGCGAACGGACCATGGCAAGCAACAAGACCCCCGCTACGACCAGCCCCAAAGAGCTGCTGGATGTATTGATACGGGCGGGGTTGATCACCGTCCTGGCGTTGTTCTGCTACCAGATCTTCTATCCCTTCCTCGGTGTCATGATCTGGGCCGTGATCCTGGCAGTGACCTTGAACCCACTCAACCTGCGCATCGCTCAATGGCTGGGCGTTTCCGTGGGCAAGGCCGCCACCCTGCTGGTGCTGTTGATCCTGCTCTGCCTCATGGTGCCGTTGGGCTTTCTCGGTGAGTCCATGGCCGGCTCGATCCAGGCTGCCCTGCAGTCGGTCCATGAATGGAACCTCGCCATCCCCGCGCCCTCGGAGGCCGTGCAAGGCTGGCCACTGATCGGCGAGCCGCTGTACCGCATCTGGCTACATGCCTCCGAAGACCTTTCCTGGGCCTTCCAGCAAGCCGCACCGCACCTCAAGGACGTGAGCCGCCTGGTGTTGCTCAAGCTGGCCGGTGTGGGCAGTGGTGTCCTGGTGTTCATCCTGGCGCTGATCATCGCCGGGCTGTTCCTGGCCAATGGCGAACGCAGCGCACGCCGGGCCGTGGCCATTTCCCAGCGAATCTTCAACCCCGAACGGGGCGCCGAACTGGCCAGCCTATGCGCCGCCACCATCCGTGCGGTGGCGCAGGGCGTGGTGGGCATCGCCTTCATCCAGATGCTGCTGGTCGGCATCGGCCTGGTGGTGATGGGCATCCCCGCCGCCGGGCTGCTGGCCCTGCTGGTGCTGTTGCTGGGGATCATGCAACTGCCGGTGCTGCTGGTCACCTTGCCCATCGTCATCTATGTGTTCAGCCAGCAAGGCGCCAATGCCGCGACCATCGTGTTCGCCATCTGGACCATTGCCGCCGGGCTCTCGGACAACGTGCTCAAGCCCTTGATGCTCGGCCGCGGGGTGTCGGTACCGATGCCCGTGGTGCTGATCGGCGCCCTCGGCGGGATGATCAGCCACGGCTTCATCGGCCTGTTCATCGGGCCGGTGATCCTGGCCATCGGCTATGAGCTGTTCAATTCCTGGGTCGGCCAGGCCTCGGCCGCACCTGGAAAGGCCGACACCCTGCCCGACGACGAGCTGGCCGATACCCACCCAAGCGAGCGTTGATCCGCGCGAAGCACCGGGGTGCGCCCCTTTCTCAGGATGGATTGCAAATGGATATGGGACACAACGCAAAGGTTTTCCGCCCGCAGAGCCAGACCCTGGCCCTTGAACCGAGAATCCTGTTCGATGGCGCCGCCGCGAGCGCCGCGGCTGACCAGCATCACCAGGATACAGGCGACGCCGCACAGGCCGACGCTCATCCGTCCACCCCGGACCAACGCACAGCCGCAGGCCCAACATCGACGGTGCCGAAAACCCTGGTGGTACTCGACAGCCGCGTGGAAAATCGCGAGCAACTGACCGCCGGACTCGGCGCGGACACCCTCACCCTGGTGGTCGATGCAGGCCAGGATGCCCTGGCGGCCATCAGCGCCGCCCTCGCCCAGATGGGCACGGTCGATTCGATCCAAGTGTTCTCCCACGGCGCTGCCGGGCAGTTCACCTTGGGCAACCAGACCTTCACCGCCGCCAACCTCGACCAGTTCGGTAGCACCTTGGGCCAGTGGCAGGCCGAGCTCAGCGCCGGAGCCGATATCCAGCTCTATGGCTGTGACATCGGTGCCGGGGCGGCCGGCCAGGCACTGGTGGACCGCCTGGCGCGCTGGACCGGCGCCGACGTGGGCGCCTCCAGCAACGCCACCGGCAGCCGCGCCGCAGGTGGCGACTGGGCGCTGGAGGTACGCAACGGCGTGATCGACCAGGGCATCGCCCTTTCGGCCACCAGCCTGGAACGGTTCCAAGGCCTACTGGCCAATGCCGCGCCAACCACCAGCATCAGCATGCCCAGCAACGACGTGCTGATCGGCAACACCTTCACCTTCGAGGTGGACCTGCGCAACGGTGCAAGCCAGGTCGGCTATGCCCCGTACATCGACCTGTTCCTGCCCACCACCGGCAAGGACGGCGACGACGGTATCAGCTTCGTCGGCGCCTCCTACCTGGGCCAGACCCTGACCAGCTACGTGGTCACCTTCGACGCCGCTGGCAACGCCACCCACCCGCTGGCCAAAGGGGCTGACGGCAAGCCGTTGGTGGTCACCGCCGCCAGTGTGGGCATGCGCCCGGGCGATCAGTTCGTGGTGCTGCAGGTGCCCTATGCCAGTGTTTCCCAGGACCAGCCGGACATCACCGTGCAGGTCACCGCGCGCCTGAGCAACCTGGCCGACACCAGCAACACCAATGGCAGCCCGGCCCTGACCATCAATACCCGTGCCGGTTTCGAATACGGCAACGACTCGCTGAACAACCCCACCGTCGACCCGAGCCTGGTGGAAGCCAGCCTGCACGCGCTGGTGGTCAACCCCACCCTGGTGGAACTGACCCAGAACCTGGACATGACCGAAGGCGAAACCGCCACCGGCCCGAACTTCACCCACAACCAGACCGTCACCGTCACCCCGGCGAGCGGGCAGACCCTGCACAACGTAGTGGTCACCCAGAACGTGCCGGACCAAGTCCAGATCACGGCCATCACCCCCGGCGCGGGGGGCACCCTCACCTCCGTCACCCTGCGCAATGGCACGGTGCTGACCAACCCTGCGCTGATCGCCGCGGCGATCAACAGTGACAGCGTGTTCATCACCGCCTACAGCATCACCTATGACAGCCTCAGTGCCCCCGCCACCTCCCGGGTGACGTTCTATGTGCCAGAGGTGGGCGGCGCGGGCAACGCCGTGCTCGACCCCAACACCGGTAACCCGGTGACCATCGCCTTCGGTACCCCCACTGCCACTGGCGAATGGACACCCCTGGACCCACGCGACCTCAACCCGCCGGCCACCGAGGTGGATTTCAGCACCACCGGCGACGGTACCGGCGCGCAGTTCGTCGCCAAGTCCATCACCCTGCAGAAGCAGGCCGTGCTGCAGACCGACCTCGGCAGCACCGGCCTGAGCCCGGGCGATACCCTGCGCTACGTGCTCAACGTGGCGCTGTCGGACTATTTCGCCTTCGGCAGCAATATCCTGCAGAACGGTCAGTTCCGTATCGTCGACACCCTGGCCGACGGCCAGACCATCAGCGGGCCGCTGACCATGACCGTGAGCCAGGACGGAGCCAGTGGCACGATCCAGCTGGTCTATACGCAAACCCCGAACGCCGATGGCACCACCACCCTGGTGATCGACATGGCCGAGTCGCTGCGCCGGGCATCGGGCACGCTCGGCGCCCTGTTCGGCGACCTGGCCTTCGACGACACCCGCACGTCAGCCACCCTGGCAGTGATCAGCTACAACGCGGTGATCAGCCAGGCCTATGTCAGCAACTACCCACCGCACAAAGACATCAACGAAGGCGACAGCGTCGGCAACAATGCCACCCTGAGCGCTACCGTGCTGCTCGATGCCGTGAACCTGGGGACAGGCATCCAGACCGACGGCTCCAGCACCGTCAGCACCGTGCCGACCAGCCAGGTCGACATCGACATCCTCAAAGTGAACAACGGCGCGCCTCCGACCAGCGGCGAGATCCGCCCCGGCGACCTGATAACGTTCCAACTCTCCTATGACCTGGTCACCGGCGACTACGAAAACTTCCAGCTCACCGCCTACCTGCCCTTGCCGCTACTCGACGTCAGTGGCGTGACATGGACTGTCGGCAACGGTGTCGGCCAATGGAGCTTCGGCCCTGGCGAGAGCGACCCGTCGCGGGCGGTCACTGTGTCCAGCGGGCCCGGCAACTCGGTAGTGTTCGACTTCGGCCAGTACAGCGTCAACCAGGCCGCCGGTGGGCGCATCGAGCTCACCTTCACCCTACGCGTAGGCGACCAGCCCTTCGCCGACCAGCGCTCGCTGGACGTGCTGGCGCAGTCCAGCCAGACCACCACGATCAACAAAGACCCGTTGCTGAGCTCGGACGTGGCCGTGGTGGTGTCAGTCGCGGAACCGGTGCTGGACATCCGCCACGGTGTGGTCTCCAGCAGCAACGGCAGCGTCACCGGCACCACCGGCAGCTGGGCCCAGCCCGGCACTGGCGGGCGCCCGTTCACCGGTAGCGTCACCGAGCTGTCCGCAATCAACGGCGATGTCTCGGGCATCGATGGCGGCGACAGGCTGCGCCTGGCCACGGCCATCGAGAACAGCGGCGGCGGTGGCGCCTATGACGTAGTGACCAGCATCACCCTGCCCCCGGACCTGACCTTCATCGGCGGCAGCCTGGCCGCGGCCAACCTGCAGATCTACCGCGGTGATGGCACCCAGCTGCGCGCGGGCGTGGACTACCGCGTCAGCGGCAACCAGATCACCTTCCTCGATGCCGGCGCCCAGCCCACCCTGCTGCCGGGGCGCGCCGGGACAACCGCCGACAGCAGCGGCCAGAACATCGTCGTCATCACCTATGACGTCACCGTCAACAACAGCGTGGCCGCCAGCCGTACCCTGCGCAGCACGGCCACCCTGAGCCACTACGCCAGTGTCGAAGGCGGCACCGACTTCACCCCCGTGGACCTGACCGAGGTCGCCAACCAACAAGTCGCCGCCCCAGTGATCAGCAAGACCTTCGCCGGCGGCAGCTTGGACAACGGCGACTCCAGCGCCGGTCACACCACCGGCAGCAACCTGGTGGTCGGCGAAAGCATGCTCTATGACATCATCGTGCGTCTGCCGGAAGGCACCACACGCAACCTCAGCATCGACGACCTGATCCCGCCAGGCATGCGCCTGGATACCACCTTCAACAACAACCTGGGCTACCAGCAGATCCTCACGGCATTGGGCAGCGGCGGCAGCCTGAGTCAGGACTTCGCTGGCAGCGTAGTCATCAGCGCAGTCGGCGGCGTCGGGGGCACATTGGGTAGCGATGGGGTCGACGCGCGCTTTACCTTCAGTGTTTCGGCCACCAGCGCCGACAACAACACCGGCAACAATGCCTTCGTGATCCGTGTGCGCCTGGTCGCCAGCAACGTCAGCGGCAACCAAGCCAACCGCTCGCTGCAGAACAGCGCCACCCTGCGTTACCAGGACATCGACGGCAACACCCCCAACGGCACGGTCGCGCTCGATCGCCAGGTAAACCTCAGCGGCGGCGCGCCCACGGTCACCCTGCGCGAGCCGACCTTGCAGATCATCCAGAACATCGACACCACCCCCGATTTCGGCGGCTTCGACCAAGGCGACATCATCGATTTCACCCTCACCCTGCGCAACGGCACGGCCTCGAGCGACTTCGATGCCTTCGACATCAGCCTGCTGGACAACCTGCCCAGCCAGCTCGACGGCGTGACCATCACCGGCGTGGTCTACCAAGGAGCCACCAACAATGGTGGCGTGGACTTTGTCATCCAGGGTGGCCAGCTGCGCACGGCCACGGGTGCCAATATCGACATCGCCAAGGGCGGCAGCATCGTCCTGCACCTGCGCGGTACGGTGAATGCGACCGCCGCCGGCCTGGCCGCCTTCACCAACAACGCCCAGGTTCGCTGGACCAGCCTGGACGGCAACCACACCGGTGAACGCACCGGCGCCGACGGCGTGCTCAACGGCGGTACGCTGAACGACTACCGGCTCGACTCCGCCCTGGTATTCCCGGTCACCAACGGGGTCCGTATCTCCCACGTCGGCGGCCTGCCCGATACGCCCCCACCCCGGGATGCATCCGGCAACGTCGATACCGCCGGCATCAGCGAGAACGTTGCCGTGGGCGAAGTGATCCGCTACCGCGTGTCGGTACTGGTACCGGTGGGCGACAACCCCAACTACCAGATTCGCATCGAACTGGGTGCGGGCTTGTCGTTCATCCCTGCCGACCTCAACAACATCCTCATCGCCATGGTGTCCAACACCTTCAACGGTCTGTCCACCGATGCCGACCTGATCAAGGGCGGCACCCTGTGGATGCCCGGCGACCAGGACAGCGCGGTGTCCCAACCGATCAATGCCGACCTCAGCGGGGTCAGGCCCAACGGCGTGTTCGACGGCAACGCCAGCAACCTCAGTATCGTCACCAATGCCAACGGCAGCCAGACGGTCACCTTCAACCTGGGGAACGTGCGCAACAGCGAAACCTCCGACACCAATGCCGAAGGCGTGATCCTCGAGTTCAACGTGCGCGTCACCAACGTGGCGAGCAACCAGAGCGGTGCTTCACTGGGCGTGCAGGCGTTCGAGCATGTCGGCCTGCCGGGCCAGGATGTAGACCGGGGCAAGAGCGAACAGCTCTTCGAGCGAGTGGTGGAACCGAGCTTCACCGGCCTGGACAAACACGTCATCGACATCCTGCCGGGCACCGGCAGCACCACTGCCACGGTGTCGGTGGGCTTCACCCAGAACGGCGACATCCCCGCCTACAACGTCCACTTGCAGGACCAGTTCCCCAATGGCAGCAACTACCAGGTGCAAAGCATCCTGGTCAACGGCAGCGCACTGGACCTGGCGAACCTGCCCGCCGGGGTAAGGGTCACCTCCAGCGGCGCTCTGTCGGTGGACTTCGACCGCCTGGCGGTGGGCGACCGGGTGCAGGTGGTCTACCGCGTCACCGTGCCCAATGCCGTGGTGCCGGACAACGCCGCCAGTGCCGCAGTGCTCACCTGGAGCAGCCTGCCGACCAGCTTCGAGACCGGTGGCTGGGGCGGCTCGCGCCCCGGCACCGGCGGCACCGCTGATGGCGAACGTACCGGGCAGGACGGCACGAGCGGGCTGAACAACTACATCCTCAGCGAAGGCGCCGGCCTCGGCGTCGTGCAGGGCACGCTGTGGAACGACACAAACTCGGCGACCAGCAGCACCACGCCCGATGGCCCGGGCCTGGCCGGGCAGCGTGTACAGGTCACCTGGGCCGGCGCTGACGGGGTGTTCGGCAACGCCGATGACCGCGTGTTCTCCACCCAGACCGACAGCAACGGGCGCTACCAGTTCGCCCTGCTGCCGGCAGGCAACTACCTGGTGGCCGTGCCCCAGTCGCTGCAGCTGTCGGCCAGCAATCGCTTCGCGGTGCGCATCGATACCGACACCGGCACCAGTGTCAGCGGCCTGGGCAATGTCAGCGTGACACTGGCCGAGGGCGGCACCGGCACCGCCAACGCCGGCTACGTGCACCTGAACGAAGCACCGGTCAACACCCTCCCCGGCCAACGCGGCCAGGAAGACACTGTATTGCACCTGAACGGCCTGGCCGTCAGCGACTCGGACGCTGGCAGCGGGGTGATGTCCGTCACCTTGACCGTGCGCCACGGCGTGCTCTGGCAAAGCGCCACGCCGCCCGCGCCCGGCGCCACCCCACCCGCGGGGGCCAGCGGCACCCTGACCTTGACCGGCACCCTGTCGCAGCTCAACGCCCTGCTCTCGCAGCTCTACTACAAGGGTAACCAGGACTTCAACACCGCCAGCACCAGCGAAACCCTGACCATGGTCACCAACGACCGGGGCAATTTCGGTGATGCCAACCACGACGGCATCCCCGGGCAGAACCCGCAGGATGCGCTGAGCGACACCGATACCGTGCAGCTGATCGTCGACCCGGTCAACGATACCCCGGTGGCCCGGCCTGACAGTGCCATCGCCGTCGAAGCCGGTGGCACCCGCAACCAGACCCCGGGCAGCGACCCCAGCGGCAATGTGCTGGCCAACGACAGCGATGTCGATATCGCCACCAATGGCGATGCCATCCGGGTGATCCGCGCCGGGCTGCAAGGCGGCACGCAGCTGGGCGTACCGGTCAACGGTACGGTGGAGATCGTCGGCCTGTACGGGAAACTGGTCATTTCCTCGGCCGGCGGCAGCACCTATATCGTCGACAACGACGACCCTGCGGTGCAGGCACTGCGCCTGTCCGGCAACACCCTGCAAGAGGTCTTCACCTACACCATCAGCGACCTGGCCGGCGCCACCAGTGCCTCGACGCTCACCGTCACCATCCAGGGGGCCAACGACACCCCGGTGGCCGTGAACGACGACGGCCAGGCGCTCGAGGCTGGCGGCGTCAACAACGGCACGCCCGGCAGCAATGCCGTCGGCAACGTGCTGAGCAACGACACCGACGTGGACCAGAACGGCGAGACCAAGACCGTCACTGGGGTGCGCAACCTGCGCGAGAGCGCCTCCGGCGCCATCGTGCCGGTCACCAACGCGCCGGTGGTGATCAACGGCACCTACGGCACCCTGACCATCAGCGCCAACGGCGCCTACACCTATGTGGTGGACAACAGCAACACCGCCGTGCAGCGCCTTGGCGCCAACGACCAGTTGATCGAGTACTTCACCTACCGGGTGACCGATGCCGGCAACCTCAGCGACCTGGCCGAACTGCGCATCACCATCAAGGGCGCCTATGACAACCCAGTGGCCAGTGACGACCGCGCCGTGGCCCAGGCGGCCGCGACCAACACCCCGGGCGAAGAAAGCAACCCCGTCGGCAACGTGATCCTCTTCCCCAGCCGCGGGGGCGGCCTTAACCAACCCGGCGGCAACGGCGTCGACCTCGACGTCGATCGCGCCGACCGCCCCAGCACGCGCCTGAACGTCACCGGCATCAGCTCGGCGACCGAGCTCTCCAACCCTGGCATGACCTCGGTCCCGGCCGGCAGCAACGCCGGCAATGGCCGGGTGATCGACGCCATCTACGCCGAGCAGAATGGTGTGCAGGTCATCGACCCGGCCGCCTTCGGCACCCTGACCATCGGTGCCAACGGGTCGTTCGTCTTCGACGTCAACAGTGCCAACGCGACCATCCAAGGCCTGGCCGCCGGGCAGACCGTGCAGGTGATCTATACCTACGAAATCACCGACACCGAAGGCCTTACCGACCGCGCCCAGCTGGTCATCACCATCCATGGCGTCAACGACCCACCCGTGGCCCAGATCGTGGTTGGCCGTGCGGTCGAGCAAGGTGGCGTGAACAACCAGCTGCCGGGCATCAACCCCAGCGGCGACGTGACCCGCACCTCCCACGACCCGGACGGCGACCCGATCACCGTGTCCGCCATCGGCACCGGCACGACCACCACCACGTCCGTCAACGGCAGTACCACGCTGACCGGCCAGTACGGCACCCTGACCATCAACCCCGATGGCACCTATACCTATGTGCTGGACAACAGCAACCCCACCGTCCAAGGCCTGCGCACCGATGCCGACCGGTTGATCGATACCTTCAGCTACGAAGTCACCGACGGCAAGGGCGGCTTCTCCGACCCTGCGTTCCTGTTCATCCTCATCGAAGGCCAGAACGACAACCCGGTGGCTGCCGACGACGGTACCACGGCGATCGAGGCCGGTGGCGTAGGCAACAACCAGCCAGGGCGCGACCCGACCGGTAACGTGCTGACCAACGACCGTGACGTCGACTCGGTGCTCAACGAGGAGACCAAGACCGTCAACGCCGTACGTACCGGGGCCGAGAACGCCAGCGGCAGCACCGGCAGCCTCGGCACCGAGCTGCGCGGCACCTATGGCTGGCTGACCCTCAATGCCGACGGCACCTACCGCTACCGCCTGGACAACGACAACGCCGCGGTGCAGGCGCTGCGCACCAGCGGCAATACCTTGGTCGATACCTTCACCTATACCGTGATCGACACTGCCGGCGCCACCGACCAGGCCGCCCTGCGCATCACCATCACCGGTGCCAACGATACCCCGGTGGCCCGCCCCGATAATGCGACGGCCATGGAGGCAGGCGGCGTGGCCAACACCACGCCCGGGCGCAATGCCACCGGCAATGTCCTGGGCAATGACAGTGATGTCGACAGCCGCGACCTGATGGGCGTGATCGGGGTTCACCAGGGCCTGGCCACCGGCAAGGTGGGCAGCGCCTTCACGGCCGCCTACGGCACCCTGACCCTGCGCGCCGATGGCAGCTTCACCTACGTGGTGGATGACAGCAACCCGCTGGTGCAGGCCCTGCGAACCTCCGGCGAAACCCTGCAGGAGCGCTTCGTCTACACCGTTCGCGACCTTGCCGGCGCCACCACCACATCGATCCTGACCATCACCATCCAAGGCCGCAATGACAACCCCGTGGCGAGCGACGACCAGGCCACAGCCATCGAACGCGGCGGTACTGCCAACGGTACCTCGGGGCTGGACCCCAGCGGCAACGTGCTGGCCAACGACACCGACGTGGACGCCGGCGACAGCAAGCAGGTAGACGGCATCCGTACCGGCAGCGAGGCTGCTGGCGGTACGTTCGTCACGGTCAGCGGCAACCAGGTGGTCAATGGCGTGTACGGCGTGCTGACCATCGACGCCAATGGCCGCTACAGCTACCGGGTGAACAACAACGACGCCCGGGTCCAGGCGCTCAAGGCCGGACAGACGCTGGTCGAGACGTTCACCTACCGGATGCACGACACCGCCGGGGCCAGCGATATCGCCCAGCTCACCATCACCCTGCAGGGGGCCTACGACGCCCCCGTGGCCAACGACGACCTTGCCCTGGCCCTGGCGGCCAAGCCCAACATCAACAACGGTTTCGACCCCAGCGGCAACGTGCTGGGCAATGACACCGACGTGGATGCCGGCGACAGCAAGCGCGTCAGCGGTATCCGTACCGGCCAGGAGTCGGCCGGCGGCACGCTGACCGGAGTCAACGCCGGCACCGACAACAGCAACGGCACCCTCATCGATGGACGCTACGGGCAACTGATCATCGGTGCCGATGGCACCTTCACCTATCGCGTCGACAACAGCAACCCGGCGGTCCTGGCCCTGGGCCTGCTGGAAACCCTCAGCGACTACTTCACCTATGAAGTGCGCGACGCAGGCGGCCTGGTCGACCAGGCGCAGATCCACATCGTGGTCTTCGCCCGCAACTCGCCGCCGGACGCCAACCCGGACACTGCCGAGGCTGTCGAGGCCGGCGGCCTGAACAACACAACCCCGGGGGTGGACCCCAGCGGCAACGTGTTGGGCAACGACCGCGATGCCGAAGGCGATGCGATGACGGTGGTGGAAGTCCGTACCGGCACCGACCCGAGCGGCGCGCCCGACGGCGTGCCGGGGCAACCGCTCAAAGGCCAGTACGGCACGCTGGTGCTCGATGCCGATGGCACCTGGCACTACCAGCTGGACAACGACAACCCAGCCGTGCAGGCCCTGCGTACCGCCTCCCAGACCTTGACCGACGTGTTCACCTACGTGGTCCAGGACCGCTGGACCTCGACTGGCAGCACGCAACTGGTGATCGTCATCCGTGGCGCCAACGACACGCCCGTCGCCCAGGATGACACGGCCATCGCCGTCGAAGCGGGCGGTGTGAGCAACACCCGCCCCGGCGTCGACCCGACCGGCAACGTGCTGGCCAACGATACCGACGTGGACAGCCTGGCCAATGGCGAAACCCGCCAGGTGCTCACCGTCACCAGCGAAACCGGGCAATCGGCGGCCGCAGGCATTCTCCTGCAGGGGCGCTACGGCACCCTTCGGCTCAACGCCGACGGCAGCTACCGCTACGAAGTGAACAATGCCGACCCGCGCGTGCAGGCCTTGCGCAGCGCCGGCGAAACCCTGCGCGAGGTGTTCACCTACCAGATGCGCGATGCTGCCGGGGCGACCTCCACCGCTCAATTGAACGTGACCGTCCAGGGCGCGGACGACAACCCGGTGGCCCGCGACGACAGCAATGTCGCCAGCGACCAGGTCCAGGCACCGCAAAGCAGCGGCAATGTGCTGCCCAACGACAGCGATGTCGACGGCGGCGATCGCCTCACCGTGGTGGGCGTGCGCACCGGCGCCGAACAAGCGGGCGGCACCCAGGGCAGCGTCGGCCAGGTGCTGGCCGGCCGCTACGGTTTCCTGACCCTCAACGCCGATGGCAGCTACACCTACACCATCGACCAGAGCAACCCCGAGGTGCTCGCCGCGGCGGGGCTCGGCCAGGTGCTGCAGGATGTATTCACCTACACCATCGCCGACCTCGCCGGGGCCACCGACCAGGCGCAGTTGACCATCAACCTGGACATCGCCTCGCCCTATATCCCACCAGGGCCCTACCTGGATCGCGATGCCGGGCGCAACGCCTTCGCCGAACCACCTCTGGATTTTGAACCGGCGCTGTACGTGGAGCCGGAGATCCGTCGTATCGACATTGCCCGCCAGCAGATCATTCGGGGCGCCAACGGCGATGCCGCCAGCCTGTTCGCCGCGCCCGAGATCCGCGCCAGGATCGCCCCCGACCTGGACCTGGTACCCGGACAGTTCGTCGCCCAGGCGGTGGCCGAGAGCCGCCAGAGGAGCGAACTCGACACCCTGTGGGTGCAGGGCCGCAACGGCGTCACCGGCCTGAGCGCCGACGGCCTGCTCAGCGACCCGTCGCTGTGGGCGCCGCTGCCTGCGGACATGGTGCCTGCCGCCGACCGCCCACAGACCGCCCCCGGTCTGCGCGCCCAGTTGCAGGACGCCGCACAACGCCGAGGGCCGCGCCCATGAACAACCTGAAAAGACCACGCGTAAATCAAGGACCGTATATGCCTGGACACCGTGTCACAGCCTTGAGTGCAATCATCGCCGCCAGCCTCCTGATGGGCGCCTGCTCGGCCCTGAAGGAGGCCGAGCCCTACGACGAACAGGAGATGCGCCAGCGCGTCATCGACGACCAGGCGCGCATGTACCGTGAACAGGAGCCGGTCACCACGCCCATCACCTTCTACGAAGCTGCCGCCAGGGCGTTGAAGTACAACCTCGATTACCGCCTCAAGCTGCTGGAAAGCGCGCTGGCCTCCGACCTGCGGGATGTCACCGCCCACGAGATGCTCCCGCGCCTGGTGGCCTCGGCCGGCTACGCCGGGCGCAACAATGACTCCGGCGGCACCTCCATCGGCATCCAGGACCGCCAGGTCAGCTTGCGCCCCTCTACCTCCGAGGAGCGTTACCGCACCATCGACAGCCTGGGGCTGAGCTGGAGCCTGCTCGACTTCGGCGTAGCCTACTACCGCACCCAGCAGAAGGCCGACCAGATCCTCATGGCCGAAGAGCGCCGCGAGCGCGTGGCGCAGAACGTCCTGCAGGATGTGCGCAACGCCTATTGGCGCGCCCTTGGCGCCCAACGCCTGCTGCCGGAGGTCGATAGCCTGCTGATGCGCACCCACCGCGCCCTGACCGCCGCGCGTGAGGCCGAGACCAAGGGCTTGCTGCCGCGCCAGGACATCCTCGCCTACCAACGCGCCCTGCTCGACTCGGTGTACATGCTCACCGTGCGCCGCCAGGACCTGGAGTTCGCCCGCGCCGAGCTGGCGGCCTTGATGTCGTTGCCGCCCAACTCCCGCATGGAACTGGCTGACAACCTTGAAGCACCGCTGCCGCAGGTGACCCAGAACGTCGATGCGCTGGAACAGCTGTCCTTGCGCAACCGCCCGGAGATCATGGAGGAGTGGTACCGCAAGCGCGTCGACCAGAACGACCTGAAGATCGCCAAGGCCCAGCTCTGGCCCAACGTCAGCGTCAACTACAGCTACACCTACGACTCCAACAAGTACCTGTACAACAACCACTGGAACGACACCGGCCTGCAGGTGTCGGTGAACCTGCTGCGTCTGCTGCAGTACCCGGCTCTCAAGACCGCCGAGCAGAGCCAGGCCAAGACCGACGACATGCGCCGTACCGCCCTGTCCATGGCGATCCTCACCCAGGTACGGGTGGGCCTGTTGCGCTACCAGCTGGCCAGCCAGGAAGTACAGTTCGCCGACGACAGCCTGCGCGTGGACAAGAGCCTGCTCGACTACGCACAAAAAGCCCGTAGCGCGGCCTTGGGCACCGAGCTCGAGCTGATCCGCGCCGAAGGCCGCTACCTGCTCTCGCGCTACCAGCGCGAGGCCGCCTACTCCGACGCGCAGGCGGCCTGGGGCCGGCTGTACAACTCGGTAGGCTTCGCCGTGCTGCCCGACAAGGTCCAGGACCACGACGTCAAGACCCTGGCCCAGGAGATCCAGCGCACCCTGGAACAACAGACCAGCAGCCACCTGCTCACCGCCAGCAACCAAGGAAGCGCCAATGTCGCCAAGCCCTAAGTCCCTGTCATGGTCCCTGCTGTCGCTGTGCCTGGCCTGCGCGCCATTGGCCTTGGCCAGCGAAGCGGCCGAGGACGATGCCAACGCCATCCGCGTCCTGCTGGCGTCCGACCTGGAGACCACGTTGTCCAGCCAGATGAACGGCACCCTGGGCGCGCTCGATGCCAGCCTCGGCCAACAGGTCGCCAAGCACGCCACCCTGGCCAAGCTGCAATGCGTGGAGGTACAAGCCCGGGCCAAGGTGGCCGGTGCCGAGCTGAACATGGCGCGGCAGAACCTCGAGGCCAAGCGCAACCTGCGCAAGCTCGACGCCGCCGGCGACCTGGAGGTGGCCATGGCCAACACCGAAGTGAGCAAGGCCGAAGGCGCCCTCACGCTGGCCAAAGCCCAGGCCGGCTACTGCCAGGTGCAGGCACCGTTCGGCGGGCGGGTGGTCAAGGTCTACGTCAAGCCCTACCAGACCGTGCAGGCCGGCGCGCCGCTGTTCGACCTGGTCAGCGACAGTGCGCTCAAGGTTCGCCTGAACGTGCCCTCCACCCTGCTCCCCCGGCTCAAGCCGGACATGCCCCTGGTGGTGCAGATCCACGAAACCGGCAAACACTACCCGGCGAAAGTCAGCGCGATCAACGCCCGGGTCGATGCCGTGGCGCAAACCGTGGAGCTGGAGGCCCGCCTGGACGCCGCCTACCCGGAGCTGATCGCGGGCATGAGTGGCGTTGCACGCTTCCCCGATGCGCACGAGTAAGCGGCCATGAGCGAACTGTTGCCGCCGCCACAACTGCTGCTGAGCCTGGCCAACCTGCGTGATCGTGCCCTGGCGGCCGAGAGTCTCAACGCCCTGGCCTTCTCAATGGCCAACGACCTCTATGCCCTGCTGCGCTTTCGCCAGGCATTGGTGCTGGCCCGACACGGCGACCAGCTGGAGTTGCTGTGCCTCTCAGGCTTGGCGCGGCCCACCGAAGATTCACCCTATCTGGTGTGGTTGCGCCGCGCCTGCCGCTGGCTCAACGCCCAGCTCAGCGAGCCCTCGCCCACCTGGCTGGCGCGCGAGGGTCTGCAGCTGCCCGACGATATCGCCGATGGCTGGGCCGAATGGTGGCCCAGCGGCCTGTGGTGCGTCCCGCTGCACGACCGCCATGGCCAGCGCCTGGGGCTGTTGGTATTTTTGCTCGACGAGGCGCCGGCGCCCTCGATGGTGAGTCTCTTGCAGGGCGTGTTCCAGACCTGGGCGCACTGCTGGGCCGCGTTCGGCAAGCCCCGGTCGCTGCGTTTCTGGCGCCCGAGCCGGCGCCAGTTGCTGGTCGGCGCCGCCGTCCTGGCCGCCTTGCTGCTGTTACCGGTGCGCCAGACCGCCTTGGCACCGGCGGAAGTCGTGTCGCGCAACGCCCAGGTGATCAGCTCGCCGATCGATGGGGTGATCGCCCGCATGCTGGTCCGGCCCAACCAACCGGTGGACGTCGGCACGCCCCTGTTCGCGCTCGACGAAACCACCCTGCGCAGCCGTGCCCAAGTGCTGGCCAAGGAAGTCGCCGTGGCCGACGCCGAGCTGCTGGCGGCCAACCAGCGCGCCTTCGACAACCCCCAGAGCAAAGGCGAACTGGCCGTGCTCAACGGCACGCTACGCCAACGCCGCGCCGAACTTGCCGCGGTGCAGGCGCAGCTGGCACGTACCACCGTGCTCTCGCCACGCGCCGGGGTGGCCGTGTACAGCGACCCCAACGACTGGCTGGGCAAGCCGGTGGTCATCGGCGAGCGTATCCTGCAGGTCGCCGACCCAAGCCAGCCCGGCCTGCGTATCCATCTGCCGGTGGCTGATGCGATCGCCCTGGAGAGCGGCGCGCCGGTCACCCTGTTCCTCACCGCCTACCCTCTCTCGCCGCTGCACGGAGCGATCCTGGAGACCAGCTACGAAGCCCGCCCCGGCGATGATGGCGTGGCCGCCTACCGCCTGCTGGCCAGCGTCGAAGGCTCGCCTGAACATGCCCGCCTGGGCTTGCACGGTACCGCCAAGCTGTATGGCGAACGCGTGCCCCTGGGCTATTACCTGCTGCGTCGCCCGCTGGCGGCTGCCCGAGCCTGGACTGGATGGTGATGAACACGAGCGCCGAAGACCTGCCGACGCCGCCATTGCGCGATGACCTCGACATCGCCGAAGCCCACAGCAACCGCGGGGGCGAACCTGCATGGGTGATCCACGACAGCGTCACCAACCGCTTTTTCCGCATCGGCTGGCTGGAGTTCGAATGCCTGCTGCGCTGGGAGCAGACACCGCGACGCATCGCCGAGCAGATCGCCGAACAGACCGCACTCAAGCCTGACCCGGAGCAAGTACTGGGTTTTCGCGCCTTTCTCGAGCGACATCAACTGGTACACCCCGGTGCCCAGGCACTGGAACGCCTTCGCCAGGCCAGCGAGGGCCGGCAATGGCTGACCTGGAAATGGTGGCTGCACCACTACCTGTTCTTCCGTGTGCCTCTGATGCATCCGCAACGCCATCTGCGGCGCCTCGCGCACAGGCTGGGCTGGCTGTTCCATCCCTTGACGGGTGCGCTGGTCGCCGGCCTTGGCTTGCTGGGCATTGTACTGGTGGCGCACCAGTGGGACACCTTCCGCCACGACGTGGTGGAGTCGTTCTCCGCCGAAGGGCTGCTCAGCTTCGCCCTCGCCCTGGTGGTGGCCAAGACGCTCCATGAACTGGGCCACGCCCTGGTAGCCACCCGCCTGGGGCTGAAGGTAGCCCACATGGGTATCGCTTTCGTGGTGATGTGGCCGATGCTCTATACCGACACCGGCGAAAGCTGGAAACTGCGCAGCCCCCGCCAGCGCCTGGCGATCTCCAGCGCCGGCATCGTCACCGAGCTGGGGCTGGCGGGGCTGGCCACCCTGGGCTGGGCGCTGTGTGACCCGGGGGCGCTGCGCAATGCACTGCTGTACCTGGCCACCACCAGTTGGGCGCTGTCGCTGGCGCTCAATGCCAGCCCGTTCATGCGCTTCGACGGCTACTTCATTCTCTCTGACCTGTTGGATTTCCCCAACCTGCACGAACGCGCCACCGCCCTGGCCAAGGTGACCCTGCGGCGCACCCTGCTGGGCCTGGACGAACCTTGGCCGGAGTCGTTCCCACCCGCGCAGCGCAGGCTGCTGGTGGCATTCGCCATGCTGACCTGGGTATACCGCCTGGTGCTGTTCCTCGGCATCGCGGTCACGGTGTACCTGTTCTTCTTCAAACTGCTCGGGATCTTTCTCTTCGCCGTGGAAATCACCTGGTTCATCCTGCAACCGATCGGGCGCGAACTCAAACACTGGTGGCACCACCGAAGCGCCGTGCTGCCTGGCCGTCGCCGGGTGTTCTGGAGCCTGCTGGCGCTGGCCCTGCTGCTGGTGGCGGTGCCTTGGCGCAGCCAGATCCATGCGGTGGGCCTTGCCCGCGCAGAGCACCAGATACGCCTGTACGCCCCCTTCCCGGCCCTGCTGCAACGTGTGCACCAAGCCGGTCCGGTACAGGCCGGGCAAACCCTGGTGGAGCTCGCCCAACCCGATATCGCCACCCGCCTGGCGGGCAGCGAAGCCGGCATGCGCGGCTACAACGAGCGCCTGGCCGGTTTGCTGGCCGACCCTGCAGGCCTGGCCGAAGCGGCCGCGACCCGCCAGCGCTATGGCGTGCAGTACCAAGAAGTGCGCGCCGCCCGCTCGGAGATCGCCCGCCTGAACCTGCAGGCACCCTTCACCGGGCAATGGCTGGACCTCAACCCGGACTGGCGCAGCGGCCAATGGGTCGGCACCCGCGAACCGCTGGGCGTGCTCATCGACCCGCGCAGCTGGCAGGTGGATGCCTACGTAGGGCCGGACGAAGTTCAGCGGCTGCGCGAGGGCAGCCCGGTACGCTTCTACCCCGAAGGCGTGCCCCAGGCCATCGCCGGCAAGGTCATGCAAATCGGCACCACCCGCATCAGCCAGTTGCCTCAACAAGCGCTGGCGTCCCGTCACGGCGGGCCGTTGGAGGTCGTTGGCGAAGGTGAGGCGCGGGTTCCCAGCTCGCCGCTGTTCCACTTGCTGGTTCAGCTCGACACGGCCCCGCCCTCCTTGCGTGAAACCCGGGGCCACCTGCAGATCGAGGGCCAGCGTCGCAGCCTGCTGGCCGAGGGCCTGATGCACCTGGCGGCGGTGTTCATGCGTGAAAGCGGCTTCTGACCCGCCACCGACTGCGAATCCTGCCGCAATTCATCCGGTGGATACTGGAGATACGCGCTCGCCTGGCCTTTAATACGCCCACCACATGATCGAGTGAACGGTCATCGGTTCACCGTACGCGGCATCGGCGCAGCAGCCATACTCGAAAGCGTTGCGCTTGTACCCGTGCCACCTGAACGCAAGGGAACGATATGGACAGCATCCGTGGTACCGCCTTCCTCCAATACGGCGAGCTGCTCGCCGCCCACGGCGCCAACCTGCGTGATTACCTGGCGCCCCACCGCATCGGCCTGGACGTGGTCGGCAACTACGAGAAACGCTTCGCCTACAAGAGCCTGGTACAGATCTTCGAAGGCAGCGCCCGTGCCCTGCACCTACCGCATTTCGGCCTGGAGCTGGCGACGCGCCAGGGGCTCACCCTGCTCGGCCCGCTCCAGCACCTGGCACGCTCGGCGCCCACGGTCGGCGATGCCCTGATCGCGGTGATCCGCTACATGCGCGTGTACAGCCCGTCGATCCACTACAGCCTGGAACGTCGACCCGGCCGTGCGCTGCTGTACTTCCAGAACTCGCTGCCCGACAGCCGGGAGACACCACAGATCATCGAGAAATCGGTACTGCAAGGCGGCCTGTTGATCAATGAGCTCCAAGGTGGGTCGTTCGTACCCAAGACCGTGCTGTTCAGGCACCTGCCCCTGGCGCACATGGCCGTGTATCAACGCTATTTCGGTTGCCCGGTACTGTTCGGGCAAGAACACGATGCACTCGTCATGGATGCCGAAGACCTGCAATACCGCTGCGTCCAGTACGACCCCGCCTTGCACGATATCGTGCGGTTCTATCTGGAGAACCAATACGGGGCCGAGACCGAACTGCTCGAGAAGGTGAAACAGCAAATACAGATACTGCTGCCCAAGCAGCGTTGCAGCCTGGAGCAGGTGGCACTGTTACTGGGAGTCCACGTCAGGACACTGCAGCGGCGCCTGGCCAGCAACGGCGTGGAGTTCGAACAGTTGGTCGAGCAGGTGCGCTGCCAACAGGCCAGGCAGCTGCTGCACCACACCTCCCTGGGGGTTGCCCAGATCGCCCAGGAGCTGGGTTACCGGCGACCGGCTTCATTCTGCCGTGCGCATTATCGCTGGTATGAGTGCACGCCGTTGGAGCATCGCCAGAAATTCGATAAGCGCGAAAGCAGTTGATGTAGCCACACACGAAGATATACCCATTTGATGACAGCTTACTCGGGCACCTGGCAGGCCTTCCCTGGAAAAGGCTCGGCAAACATACCAGTACGCGCGTTGGCTCCTTGTCGCCAAAAGAGTACAGCCACACCGCCGAGAAAGCGTTCAAAGCTCGCTATGCTCAATTGATCTGGCCTCTCTAGTTGGGGCAATGCAGCCATTCAAAAGGAGCTTGTAATGAAGGTCGTTGCCAATTCGTTCTCATGCCTCCCCTTGTC
Source organism: Pseudomonas sp. FA-1 (assembly GCF_056856075.1). NCBI lineage: Bacteria > Pseudomonadati > Pseudomonadota > Gammaproteobacteria > Pseudomonadales > Pseudomonadaceae > Pseudomonas > Pseudomonas sp. FA-1. The sequence goes on along the minus strand of NZ_JBWXTH010000007.1, from coordinate 112,449 downwards.
GCGCTTCCCTTTTCGATCACGTGTTAAGAGCACACGATCACGACGCGTCGATGATGCCTGAATGCGCCTTGATGCTATGCGCCCCTTGTGCGGGGCAGCGGCCGTGCAAGTCCCCTACCACGTGCTCGTTATCACCAATGATCGAAGCGCACACACACGTTGCACCGATAACCTGGCCCGGAACAAGGCCACCGCTTCGACGTGGTTAATGACGGCCTGTATTTGCGAGTAACACACCATTAAGAGCGCGACCTCTTCAAAATTGTTCTGTACGGACTGACGCACATGACGAGTGATCGAGTTGAAGCAGTGCATCAACAAAAGAGTCACCGGCGGGCCAAGGCCGCCGCGTGCGCCTTGCTGCTGGGCTGCAGCGCCGCAAATGCCGGCGGGATCCTGATCTACGAGGCCGGCCAGGAAGGCAACGGCCTGGCCAACGCCGGCTCGGCAGCGCTGGCCAGAGACCCCAGTGTGCTGATGAGTAACCCGGCGGGCCTTACCCAATTGCACGGCACCCAGGTCAGCGCCAATGCCCAAGTGATCCTGGGCGACCTGCGTTTTTCGCGAGACCGCAACAACCAGTTCGACGGCAACGAAGGGGGCAACGCCCTCCAGTACCTGCCCGGCGCCAGCCTGTTCATCAGCCACCAGATCGACGATCGCGCGGCCATCGGCTTCGGCATGTACGGCAACTTCGGCCTGGCACTGGACTACGATGACGACTGGGCCGGGCGCTACTTCACCCAGGAGGCCGCGATCATCGGCGTCTCCTTCCAGCCCACGTTGGCGTACAAGTTCACCGATGACCTCTCCGTGGGCATCGGCCCGCGCATCATGTACGGCTACTACCGCACCGAAATGGCCATCGACAACAACCTGCTGGGCCTGCGCGATCGGCCCGACGGCCAGCTGGAATACAAAGACACCGACGTCGGCACCGGCGTCAACCTGGGTGTGCTCTACCAACTCTCCCCTCGCACCAAGCTGGGCCTGGCCTACACCAGCAAGATCAAGCTGGAGTTCGAGGACAGCCCCCACCTGAGCGATATCAGCAACCCAATCATCAACGCAGGCTTGCGCCGCCTGGACGTCGACTCACTGGAGCTGGACCTGAACGTGCCGCAGACGGTGACGCTCAGCGTGGCCCATGAGCTGGACGAGCAATGGACGCTGCTGGGCAGCCTCGGCTGGCAAGACTGGAGCGACTTCGGCGATGTCGGCGTGGATGTCGACGCCAACAACGGCGGTGTCAGCCGCTCCGTCGACCGCAAGTACAAGGATACCTGGCACGCCTCCATCGGCGCCCAATACCAGGCCACGCCCCGTGTGCGCTGGAGCATGGGGCTGGGCTACGACAGCTCGGCGGTGGACGACGAGGACCGCACCGTCGACAACCCCATGGGCGAGAGCTGGCGCCTGGCCACCGGTGTGAACTACGCGGTCGACGACGGCCTCGACCTGCACCTGGCCTACACCCTCGTGTGGCTGGGTGACATGGACGTGGACCAGACCAAGGCGCGCTCGGGCAATACCTTGTCCGGCAGCTTCGATAACAGTGCCCTGCACATCATTGGAGGAGGCGCGACCTGGCGCTTCTGACCCGACTCTCGCGTACCGAACTGCAAGGTCGCAACGCATCGCCGAATGTCCCAAGGAGAAACTGCATGAAACTCAAGTCGTTCGCTACTACCGTGTGCCTTTCCTCGTTATTGCTCAGCGGTTGTGCGAGCAAGTACGTGGAATCCGATCAGTATTCAGGCTTTCTGAAGGACTACAGCATCCTCAAGGAAGAAAAGTCCCCCACCGGCGCCCCAGTGATGCGCTGGATCAAGCCTGGCGTGAACGCCAACGACTACACCAGCGTCTATATCGAGCCCAGCCAGCTCTACCCACGCCCGCAGCCGACCGAGAAGATCCCACAGACCACCCTGCAGGGCATCACCCAGTACTACGACCAGGCCCTGAAGACGCAATTCTCCAAAGTGCTGCCGCTGGCCACCAGCCCTGGCCCTGGCGTGCTGGTGGTACGCCCGGCGATTACCGCCGTAAGCGCCTCCACCAAGGGTCTGCGCCCCTACGAGGTGATCCCGATCGCCCTGGTGGCGGCCGGCATCAGCACTGCCACCGGTATTCGCGACCAGGACACCAGCGTCGCTACCGAGGCGGCGTTCATCGATGGGACCAGTAACGAGTTGGTGGCTGAAGTGGTGCGCAAGGGCGCCGGAGCGGAGCTGGAGAATTCTTCGCAGGTGATGCAAGCCAAGGATGCCCGAGCGGTGCTCGATGCTTGGGCACAGGACATGGTTAGGTCCTTCCAGGCTTTAAAAAAATAGGCTGCGCAGGCTATTGGTGCTACCCCACACGGGGGACAGCTTGAACGAAACATCAGTGTTGGATCGATAGCGGCCATGCAGGACCGGCCGCTATCGGCCCAAAGGAGCTTTTGGCAGCGGGCAACGCCTGTGCCTTTTGATTGAGACCTCGCACCAAGGACTTGCTGCAGATGACAAGCTTCTTGTTCAACGCCCTACGCACCAATCCAGAAATCGCGGTGTTCTTGACCATCGCATTGGGCATCCTGATCGGACGTATTCGTCTGGGTAGTTTTCACTTGGGCTCGGTCGCCGGCGCCTTGTTGGTTGGCCTTCTGATCGGACAGGTCGGGCTGACGGTACCCCATGAGCTGAAGTCGGTATTTTTCGCTTTGTTCATCTATGCCGTCGGCTTCAAAAGCGGGCCGGAGTTTTTCGGCAGCCTGAACCGTGGGACGTTCAAACTGGTATTGCTATCGATCGTGCTTTGCGCCACGGCCTTGGCCACTATCCTTGTTTTGTGCCGATTCTATGGTTTTGATGCAGGCCTCACCGCAGGGCTTGGGGCCGGTGCCTTGACCGACACTGCCATCATGGGGACCGCCAGCAGTGCCATCGCCCAGCTCCCGTTGGGCGAGGCCGCCAAGGCTCAGCTGAACAGCCATATGGCCGTGGCCTACGCGATCACCTATTTGTTTGGCACCATTGGCCTGGTCGTTTTCGTAGGAAGCGTTGCACCCCGCCTCTTGCGTATCGATCTCGTCGAATCGGCGCGAGCGTTGGAACAAGAACTCGGCGTCGAGCGCGAAGAAGATGCTCTGAGCATCCCGTACACTCGCATCGTGGTGCGCGCCTATCGGCTTGCGTCCCCGTCGATGCATGGTTTGACTGTCAGTGATGTCGAGGCATTGCACCCATCCATGAGCGTGGAGCGGGTCGTGCGTGGCAGCCAAGTCCTCGACCGAGATCCCAGCCTGCGCCTGGAAAAAGAGGATGTTCTTGGCGTGTTCGCGTTGCGCGAGGCCGTACCCCACCTGAGCGAATGGATCGGGCCAGAGCTGGATCACCCCGATTCGATGTCCTTCCCGACCTTGACCGCCGAGATCGCCCTGACTTCACGCACTCTGACGAATAAAACGATTCAACAGATAAAGCATGACCTGGTGGGCGCTGAGCGCATGGGCTGCTATATCAAGACAATCACCCGCCAGGGTCTGGAACTCCCGTTGTTGCCACAGACGGTGTTGCGCAAAGGGGATGTCATTACCTTGGTGGGCCGTACAACCAGCGTAGAAGCACTGGCCCAGCAAATCGGCCGGGTTCGCCAGGGAAACTACAAAAGTGACATCGCCATCCATGCGCTCGGCATGGTGCTGGGCTCGCTGGCTGGCATGATGTCCACCCATGTTGGGTTGATCCCCGTCGAGCTGGGGATCGGCGGCGGGGTGCTGGTAGCCGGCCTTGTCATTGGCTGGTACAACTCTCGACATCCGGATGTCGGTACGCTGCCACCGGCAGCGCAATGGGCTTTCTCCGAATTCGGACTGACTGCGTTTGGTGCGGTGGTGGGCCTGCTGGCCGGTCCCGCTGCCCTCGCCGCGTTGCAGGAGCAAGGTTTGGCGATACTGATCTCTGGGGTGGCAGTGACCCTGCTTCCTCCCCTTGTAGCCTTGTATTTTGGCCATTACCTGCTGCGCTTGCATCCGATGATCCTGCTTGGCGCCCTGGCAGGTGCGCAGACCGAAGCCGCCTCGATGAACAAAATCATTGAACAATCGGGTAGCAACACACCCGTGATCGGTTTTACCGTGTGTTATGCCATTTCCAACGTCCTGCTGGCTGTCTGCGGACCGATCATCATCGCCTTTACTGCGCAATGATCCGTTGCGCTCCTAAAGCGGCCCCTCATACAACCCCAGGGCTCCCGCCCAAGTGGGCAAGCAAGCTTTGCATGGGCCCGCTCAGTTCGCCCCACGCCTTGAAGCACAAGCACAGCTGACGCTGCGCCCAACCGTCTTGCAATGCAACCACGTGAAGGGAATAGCGCCGCCGATAGCGCTTGGCAATGCTCTGCGGCACGATCCCGATGCCAACGCCATGCGCGACCATTTCGCATAACCCTTCGAATGTCTTCATGCGGATTCGAAGGTCGAACGGCCTACCCGCTGCACGGGCATGCTCGTCGATGTGGTCTTGCAATGCACTTCCTTGGGACAGGCCCACGAAGGGCAGCCCCAGCACGTCCGCGAACGTCACCTGCTTGCCGAGGGCGTAGGTATTCTGTGCAGCCGTGATCACGACCAAGTGGTCCCGTGCCACGGCCTGCACTTGCAGCCCATCGGCCGCAATGGCATCCGAAATCACACCCGCCTCGATCAACCCCGCGGCAACGGCGCGAACGATCTCGGTGCTGGTGCGCTCCTTGAGTTCGATACGCAAACGAGGCCGGGCGGCCAGCCATGGCGCAAGACGGCTGGGCAGGAACTCGATGAGCGCGGCGGTATTGGCATAGAGGTGCAGCGTTCCCCGGGCGCCTGCGGCGAAGTCTTGAAGCTCGCCCTTGAGCATCTCTTGCTGCCTGAGTATCAGGCGGGCGTGATGGGCCAGCGCCTCGCCGGCTTCCGTGGTGACGACGCCTCTGGGGCGTCGCTCGAGCAACGCCACCCCGGCTGCGCTTTCGATGTTGCGCAGACGCTCGCTTGCCGAGGCCAGGGCGAGATTCGCGCTCGCGGCCCCGGCGGTGATGCTGCCGGCATCCACGATGCACAGGAACAGCTGCAGATCTGCCAAGTCGAGGCGCATGTGAACCCTACTCCTGCCTTCGGAATGTCCGAAGCATCAGCTGATGTTTCCGCATTGTGCCCAGACGCGCACGTGGCTTCAATTGGCTCAAACACATTGCTATAGAGGCCTGCGATGCACGACGCTGCTTTGAACATCCTGCTGCTGATCGGCACCTTCCTGCTCGCAGGGATGGTGAAAGGCGTGACAGGCATGGGCCTTCCTACCGTAGCCATGGGGCTACTGGGAACGATGATGCCCCCAGCCAGTGCCGCCGCGATTCTGGTCATTCCGTCCTTGGTGACCAATGTGTGGCAGCTGTTTTGCGGCCCATCAGTGGCGCGGCTGATGCGCCGCCTATGGCCCATGATGCTGTGCATCACGCTCGCAACGGTTGCCGGTTCAGCATGGCTGGTCAAGGTGAATCCTGCCTGGTCTGGGTTCGCCCTTGGCGTAGCGCTCATCGTGTACGCCATGTATGCGCTCATCACGCCTGCCTTTTCCGTTCCCGCGCAGCTCGAGCGATGGCTGTCGCCGATGATCGGTTTGACCACGGGTATGGTCACCGGCGCTACGGGCGTGTTCGTGATGCCGGCGGTTCCCTATCTTGGGTCGTTGCACATGAGCCGCGAGGAGTTGGTGCAGGCGCTTGGCTTGTCGTTCACCGTTTCCACCCTCGCGCTCGCGACAGGGCTGCTCGCCCACGGCGCGTTTCAGGTCGCGCAATTGGGCACGTCCACGCTGGCCATCGTTCCGGCATTGGCCGGGATGTGGGCCGGTCAGGTTGTACGCAGGCGGATCAGCCCCAAGCGCTTTCGGCAGTGCTTCATGCTGTTCCTGATCGTGCTGGGGGTTGAGCTTTTTTGTCGTCCATTCTGTTGATACACGCTGCCGACTATCGAACAGGGTGCGCATCAGCTGCATCGATCGATTTCACCCAATCACGAGGGTTGAGCCCCGTCTTGCGCCGGAAGGCCCGAGCCAGCGCAGAGGGGCTTTCATACCCGACCTGGTCGGAAACCAGCGCCATGGCGGTTCCTTCCCGCAACAGTTTCTGGGCCAAGCTGATTCGCCAGCTCAGCAGATAATCGGCAGGCGTCTGCCCGATTACAGCCTTGAAGCGCGCCGCATAGCTCGCGCGCGACATGTTCGATTCGCTGGCCAATTCCGATATCGACCAGGGATGTTGAGGCGTCTCGTGAATCTTGACCAATGAGCGAGACAGGCGAGCATCGGCAAGGCCGGCCATCATTCCGGACTCAAGCTGATGATGGTCGAGCAGATGCCGCAACAGCTGGATGACGGTCAGCTCGAAGAGCCGATCCAGCGTAGCGCGACGACCGCAATGGTCGCCGTCGGCCTCGGCGAATAACCATTTGACCGTGTCCGAGAGCATTGGAAGCTCGGCCAACGGCAACACCATCACGTCAGGCAATGCTGCCGCCAGCGGGTTGTCCACACCGCCTGCAAACTCCAGGGACGCGCATTGCAAACGGGCTTCACCCGCCGGCGTGCTGGATAACTGGTGCCAGTTGGGGCGAGGAATGAAAATCAGGCTCGGCTCGGTCAGCCGTACATTCGAGCGCCCCGCGACCGACAATTCCAATACCCCGCCCTGCAGTAGATGCATATGCCCCTTGCGATCTGCGCCGGTGTACTGCCTGGCGCCACAAAACCCACCGCTGTAGTACAGCTCGGCACGCACGCCGTATAGCGCCAGTAGCTTGGATAAACGATCCATGGATTTGTGCACCCCTAGTCTGGACGATCTGCATCAAATTCTAGACTATTTAAGCCCAAAAGAACGACGCTCCGTTGCATCATGACCCCGTACTCAAACGGCGTTGCTTGCTTCGAAAGGAAGTGCGCCGTACGCCCCCTGATAAGCAGGCCCGTGCAACACACTTTCTTGGAGATCGCTCATGAACACCTCTCTCGCTGACCGTTCCATCGCCACCCGCCTTCTGAACAGAGGGCTGGGCCAGCACGTCACCCGCACCGGCGTTGCAGGCATCTACGTGGCCATGGCCATCATCTACTTCTGGTTTGGAGGCATGAAGTTCACAGGCTACGAGGCAAGCGGCATTCATGGCTTCGTCAGCAACAGCCCGTTGCTTTACTGGGTATACAACCTCATGAGCGTCCAAGGTTTCTCCAACTTTCTGGGGGTTCTGGAGGTATCCATTGGCCTACTCATTGCCGGCCGGGTGTTTTCTGCCAAGTTTTCGGCTTTGGGCGGGTTGCTCTCCGCAGGCCTGTTCATCACGACGCTTTCATTCATGCTGACCACCCCAGGCGTGTTCGAACCGAGCCTCGGTTTCCCTGCGATTTCCGTGGTGCCAGGCCAGTTCTTGCTGAAGGACTTGGGTTTGCTCGCCGCTTCGATTTTCATTGCCGGCACATCGATGACTGCACTTGAGCAGAAATAAAAAATCGCGTGTTTTGACAAGGGTCTTCTGCACCAGCAGAAGGCCCTCTTTCGCTCATCCCCTACCCCCTAGGCCGCGAATCGTCGTTGATCAGGCGATTCTGGCTGTTGGTCAAATGCAGACGAATTGCCGCTCTGGCTGCATCCGGGTCCTGGGTGCGTATCGCGTTGAAGATGGCCTCGTGTTCAAGATTGGCGAGGTAGGCCTGGCGCGCCAGATTGGCCTCGGGGCGCTCGTTCGATTCGATCCGGTTCCGAGGAATCAGGGCGCTCCCCAGATGAACCATCAGTTCGGTGAAATAGACGTTGCCGGTCGCTTCGGCGATCAGCAGATGGAACCGGCGATCAGGTTCGACGCAACTGTCCCCTATTGCAGCCAAGTCCTGATAGTCATCCAACGCTTCACGCATTCTGCGCAGGTGCTCATCAGTGCGCCTGAGCGCAGCCAGGGCGGCAGCCTGCCCTTCCAGGCCAATGCGCACCTCCAGGACCTGACGAACGCTCGCGGCGGTTTCCATACCGAGGTGAAAGCCGGTTTGGGGCTGACGCATGATGACAAACGTGCCAATCCCATGCCGGGTCTCGACCAAACCCGAAGCCTGCAGCTTCGAAAGCGCTTCGCGCACCACCGTTCGGCTCACGCCATGCTCACGCACGATAGCCGCTTCCGAAGGTAGCTTGTCCCCTGGTTTGAAGGCTCCCATCAAAATGCGACGCGTCAGGTCCGATACGAGGTCATGAGCGCGCGTATGGCCCTTCTTCCGGGTAGCGGGGGCCGGAGAATCGTGGAGCTCCATGCATTCCTCTTTATAGATGTATGACAACCGAAGCGGTTTTAGGCGAGTCTAACATCGTCAACTTGTATGACAACATAGTATTTTCGATAAAATTTATCTGCTCGATCACCCACCATCCCTAACACAAAAACCTGAAATATAGACCTAAATTGCGATTAATTTACGCATAAAATCGGTTGTATGCTGATTTTCCCACACAAAAAATCGCTTGTAGGACAACTTTTTCGCTCCTATGATCGATTCCGACATGTCAGACAAGCCAGACCGAACTCACCACAACAACGCTAACCAGGCTGTGACCCGCCATGAATCCTCAAGAGCTGAAATCGATCCTGTCTTCCGGGCTTTTGTCCTTCCCCGTCACCGACTTTACCGCCAGCGGCGATTTCAACGCTGCAAGCTACGCAAAGCGGCTAGAGTGGCTGGCCCCCTATGGCGCAAGTGCGCTTTTCGCCGCTGGCGGCACCGGCGAGTTCTTCTCGCTCGAGCCCAACGAATATTCCTCGATCATCAAGACTGCGGTAGAGACCTGCCATGGCCAGGTACCGATCCTCGCCGGCGCTGGCGGCCCGACTCGCCAGGCAATCGCGTATGCCCAGGAAGCACAGCGTCAAGGTGCCGCTGGCATCCTGTTGCTGCCGCATTACTTGACCGAAGCCAGCCAACAAGGCCTGGTAGCCCACGTCGAGCAGGTCTGCCGCTCCGTGGACTTCGGCGTAGTGGTCTACAACCGCAACGTTTGCCGGCTGACCGCTGACAGCCTGGAAAAGCTCGCCGATCGCTGTCCGAACCTGATCGGTTTCAAAGACGGCATCGGTGAAATCGAGCCGATGGTCGCCATCCGCCGCCGTCTCGGCGAGCGCCTTACCTATCTCGGCGGCCTGCCGACCGCCGAAGTCTATGCCGCTGCCTACAAGGCCCTGGGTGTGCCGGTGTATTCCTCCGCTGTCTTCAATTTCATCCCCAAGACCGCCATCGAGTTCTACAACGCCGTCGCCAGCGACGACCACACTACGGTCAACCGCCTGATCGACGAGTTCTTCCTACCCTATCTGGACATCCGCAATCGTTGCGAAGGCTACGGCGTGAGCATCATCAAGGCCGGCGCGAAACTGGCGGGCCATGACGCAGGTCCGGTGCGTGCGCCCTTGACCGATCTGAACGGTGAAGAAATGGAAATGCTCGACGCCCTGATCAAAAAGCTCGGCCCGCAATAAGACAGAGCGCCAGGCGCCTAACGCTGATCGCCTGTCGCTTCAAAGAACCACCGGCCCGGTGTAAGCCTGGTCGGTGAAGCCCACACAAAAACAATTAATGGGAGATCCGGTCATGAACCAGATCGCAGATTCAGCCACCGATGGCGACGCGCTCAGCCGGGCGGTACGCAAGGTAAAGCGTCATGTGCTGCCGCTGTTCGTCGTCATGTTCATCGTCAACTACATCGACCGGGTGAATATCGGCTTTGTGCGCCCTCACATCGAGAGCGATCTCGGTATCGGAGCGGCCGCCTATGGATTGGGTGCAGGCCTTTTCTTCATCGGCTACGCACTTTTCGAAGTCCCCTCCAACATTCTTCTGCAGCGAGTCGGCGCCCGTCTCTGGCTTACTCGCATCATGTTGACTTGGGGGCTGGTTGCCAGTGCCACGGCCTTCATGCAGAACGAAACCCACTTCTATATCCTGCGCTTCCTCCTGGGCGTAGCGGAGGCCGGGTTCTTCCCTGGCGTCATCTATTACTTCACGCGCTGGCTGCCGAAAGAAGAGCGCGGCAAAGCGATCGCCATCTTCCTGAGTGGGTCTGCGGCAGCATCGCTCATCTCCGGCCCGCTTGCAGGTGCACTGATGCAAATCCAGGGGCTCGGAATGCATGGATGGCAATGGATGCTGTTCATTGAAGGCATGGTCTCCGTCGCCCTGTGCTTCGCCGTTTGGTTCTGGCTTGATTCCACGCCCAACGATGCAAAATGGCTGTCTGCAGACGAGAAGGATGCACTTAACGGTGCGATCGAGCGCGAGCAACGTGAGCGCGAGTCGATGACGGGCCCCAAGCCAACCCTTTGGACGCTGCTGCGTGATTCCCAGATCGTGTTGTTCTGCGTGCTGTATTTCTGCATCCAGTTGACCATCTATGCCGCAACGTTCTGGCTGCCGAGCATCATCAAAAGCATGGGTGGCCTCAGCGACCTCCAGGTTGGTTTCTTCAACTCGATCCCCTGGCTGATTTCCATTCTCGCGATGTACGCATTCGCCGCCTGTGCGGGCCGTTGGAAGTATCAGCAGGCATGGGTCGCCACCGCGCTGCTCATCGCCGGCTTGGGTATGTTCCTCTCGACCACGGGGGGCCCTGTCTTCGCCTTCATAGCCGTGTGCTTCGCTGCGATCGGTTTCAAGTCGGCCTCCTCGCTCTTCTGGCCGATTCCCCAGGGGTATCTCGATGCACGTATCGCAGCCGCGGTGATCGCGCTGATCAACTCCCTGGGCAACCTCGGCGGCTTCGTAGCCCCAACGACCTTCGGCATTCTCGAGCAGCAAACCGGTTCTATCCAGGGCGGCCTTTACGGTCTCGCCTGCACCTCGCTCCTTGCCGCCGTTCTCGTCTTCTTCGTTCGTACGACGCCAAAGAGTGCGAACGACAAAAGCGCCAAACACCCCACGGCACTGAGCCAGCCCCACTGATACTGCAGGAAAGCCTTCATGAACCTTCACACTGCTACCCAGCCTATCTCCAACCAGCCCGTGCAGCCCCCCAGTGGGACGCCTGTCGTCACGCACCTGCAGGTGGTTCCTGTCGCGGGCCACGATGGAATGCTGTTGAACCTGAGCGGCGCCCATGGCCCCTACTTCACCCGCAACGTGATTGTTCTGCGCGATAGCGCTGGCAACACAGGCGTCGGTGAAGTCCCTGGTGGCGAGCGCATCCGCCAGACGCTGGAAGATGCGCGTAGCCTGGTCGTTGGACAACCGATCGGCCATTACCAGCGCGTACTGAATGCCATGCGCCAGAGCTTCGCCAGCCGCGATGCAGCGGGGCGCGGTCTGCAGACCTTCGATCTGCGTATCACTGTCCATGCCGTGACCGCCATGGAGTCGGCACTGCTGGACCTGCTCGGCCAACACCTGGGCGTCCCGATGGCAGCCCTGCTGGGCGAAGGCCAGCAACGCGACAAGGTAAAGATGCTGGGCTACCTCTTCTACGTTGGCGACCGCAACGATACCAACCTGGAGTACCGCAGCGAGCCGGATGCCGACAACGACTGGTTCCGTATACGCCACGAAAAAGCGATGACACCCGAAGCCGTCGTTCGCCTCGCTGAAGCCGCCAAGGCCCGATATGGCTTCACCGATTTCAAGCTCAAGGGCGGCGTTCTACGCGGCGAACAAGAGATCGAGGCCGTGACCGCGCTCGCCGAGCGCTTCCCTGAAGCCCGAATCACCCTTGACCCCAACGGCGCCTGGTCACTGAAGGACGCCATCAGGCTCTGCCGCGACCAGCATCATGTCCTGACCTATGCCGAGGACCCCTGTGGCGCTGAGCATGGCTATTCTGGCCGAGAGGTGATGGCCGAGTTCCGGCGCGCTACCGGGCTGCCCACTGCAACCAACATGATCGCCACCGACTGGCGCGAAATGGGCCATGCCATTCAACTGCAGTCCGTCGACATTCCACTCGCCGACCCTCACTTCTGGACGCTGCAAGGGTCGGTACGCGTTGCCCAGATGTGCCATGACTGGGGATTGACCTGGGGCTCGCACTCCAACAACCACTTCGATATTTCGTTGGCGATGTTCACCCAGGTGGCAGCTGCTGCGCCGGGCCAGATCACGGCCATCGATACCCATTGGATCTGGCAGGATGGGCAGCGCCTGACTCGTGACCCGTTGCAGATCGTCGATGGTTTCGTGACGGTACCTCAACGCCCTGGCCTTGGCGTCGAGGTCGATGAGGATCAACTGGCAAAAGCCAACGAACTCTACCTACGTAAAGGCCTGGGCGCGCGTGATGACGCCGTCGCCATGCAGTTCCTGATCCCTGGCTGGACATTCGACAACAAGCGCCCTTGCCTGGTGCGTTGACACCCTTTTGTGCCTTTCGCAGCGGTGAGCCACAAGCAAGCCGCCCCTTCGACATCTACGATCACAGGACCTCGCCATGCCTCTTATCGGACACAACTTCATCGCGGGCGCTCGAAGCGCAGCCGGCCCCATCACGCTCCAGAGCCTGGATGCAACCACTGGCCAAGCACTCCCGACGACCTTTTTCCAGGCCACTGCAGAAGAAGTCGATGCCGCAGCACTGGCTGCCGAGGCTGCCTACCCGACCTATCGCAGCATGTCGCCGAGCCGCCGAGCTGACTTCCTGGAAGCGATCGCAACCGAGTTGGACGCATTGGACGAGGCATTCATCGCCACTGTGAGCAGGGAAACCGCCCTGCCCGCTGGGCGGATCCAAGGGGAGCGTGCGCGCACCAGCAACCAAATGCGCCTTTTCGCCCAAGTGCTGCGTCGCGGAGACTTTCTGGGCGCACGCATCGATCGGGCCCAGCCTGATCGTCAACCACTGCCCAGGCCCGATCTTCGGCAATGCAAACTGGGCGTCGGTCCGGTCGCTGTCTTTGGCGCCAGCAATTTCCCGCTCGCCTTCTCCACCGCCGGCGGAGATACAGCGGCAGCTTTGGCTGCCGGCTGCCCCGTTGTGGTCAAGGCGCATAGCGGCCATATGGCCACCGCAGAGTTCGTTGCCTGCGCGATCACCCGTGCGGCTGCCGATACCGGCATGCCTGCAGGCGTCTTCAACATGATCTACGGGGCGGGTGTCGGCGAGCGGTTGGTAAAGCACCCGGCCATTCAGGCTGTCGGCTTCACGGGCTCTTTGAAAGGTGGACGCGCGCTGTGCGACCTGGCCGCTTCGCGACCTCGCCCGATCCCGGTCTTTGCCGAGATGAGCAGCATCAATCCGGTCGTGGTGCTGACCACTGCACTGGAAAAACGCGGTGAGCAAATAGCTACCGAGCTGGCAGCCTCGGTGGTGCTGGGCTGCGGCCAGTTCTGTACCAACCCAGGCCTGGTACTTGGCGTCCGCTCGGCCGCGTTCGATAACTTCCTGGAGCAACTGTCCGCTCGCATGGCGGATCAGGCCGCTCAGACCATGCTCAACGCGGGGACTCTGAGCAGCTACGAGCGCGGTATCGCAGCGCTGCATGCTCACCCCGGGATCCATCATCTGGCAGGGGCGCGTCAGGAAGGTCGACACGCTCATCCGCAACTGTTCCAGGCAGACCCTGAGTTGTTGATCGGGGGAGACACACTGCTGCAAGAAGAGGTCTTCGGGCCCGTGTCCATTGTTGTCGAGGTCGCCGACGCAAGCGAGCTCAAGCGAGCATTGCAAGGGCTCCACGGCCAACTGACCGCAACGCTCATCGCCGAGCCGCAGGACCTGGATTCGTTCGCGAACCTAGTTCCGCTGTTGGAACAAAAGGCCGGACGCCTCCTGCTCAACGGGTATCCTACGGGCGTGGAGGTCTGCGACGCGATGGTACATGGTGGGCCATATCCGGCGACTTCCGACGCTCGAGGAACTTCGGTCGGCACGCTCGCGATCGATCGTTTCCTACGCCCAATCTGCTACCAGAACTATCCGGACGCGCTGCTGCCGGACGCGCTGAAAAATGCGAACCCCCTGGGCCTGCTGCGCCTGATCGATGGCGTGCCCAGCTGCGACGCGGTGTAACGACAAAGCCCCGGGCAGCGCAAGGTGGCCGGGGCTTTATCACAGAAAGATCGGGCATCCTTGATGCCCGGGCAATCGATTGGATCGAGGATCAAGCGAAGCTCAGTACATCGATGACAGGCATACGCGGCTTCTGCGGCCAATTGCCGGCGCGTTCCGGTCCAACGCTCAGCAGCATCACCGGAATCTCATCGTCCGCCAGGCCGAACTGGTGGTGAACAGCCTCGGCATCGAAACCGATCATCGGCGTCGTACCCCAGCCCAGTGAGCGGGCGGCATAGATCATTGCTGCAGTGCCGAACGTCGCGGTACGCACCGCCTCGTCGCGCTGGCGTTGGGGTTGATCGTCATACAGGCTACGAGCGGGCGTTTCCCATTCGGGCACAAGATGCGCCGGCATGATGCCCGCCTCTACCACCGGCGCCAGACGGTCAGGAATGGTGCTGGCATCTGCCAACTGACCGATGACAACGAAGGTCACCGCAGCTTCGGTGACCGCGGGCTGGTCCCATGCGATCGCGCGCAACCGGGCCTTGGCCTCGGGTGTGCGTACGGCAATGAAGCGCCAGTTCTGCAGATGGAAGGAGGTTGGCGCACACGTACCGATACGCACCAGGTCACGGATCTGATCGTCGCTCAGCGTAGCGGCAGGGTCGTAGTATTTGGCGGCACTGCGGCTCAGGATGTTTTCGATGACAGTGTTGGTCATGGTGGTCCTCGTCGATGAAGATTCAAGCGAGCAGGCAAAAACGGGGCTCCAACGCCAGGCGTCCAGGACGATCGCAAAAAGCGAACAGCCCCCCCTGTCTATGGAGAACGGCCGCGTCAGCGGCGCGGCCGTTGCATTCAGATCGAGCCTGCCGGCGTGACGGCTGGGAAATCCTTTTCCGGATCGAATACGTTGTTGAAGAAGTTCGTCAGCGAGTACATCGCCACCAGCGCTACGATTTCCATGATGTTCGCATCCGTATAGCCGGCCTCGCGAACCTTCTGCAGGTCGCCATCGTTGACCTGGCCACGGGTCTCGATGACTTTGCGTGCGAACTGCACCGCGGCATCACGCTTGGGATCGTTGGCATGGCCCTGGCGCGCCAGGATGATTTCATCGGCCGGCATCTTTGCCAGATGCTCGGCCGTGAAGCTGTGAACACCCAGGCAATAATTGCAGCCATTCACCTCCGACACGGTCAGGCCGATGCTGTCTCGGGTCTTCACATCAAGTGCCTTGCTCAAGGCGCCAAGCAAGGTTGCCCAGGCGTTGAACGCAATCGGGCTTTGCGCAAAGCTCGCCATCATGTTCGGGGTGAAGCCCAGCCCCTTGCTGAACGAGTCGAGCGTGGCTTGGGATGCGGCCGGCACATGTTCGGGCTTGAGGACGGTGGTTCTGGTCATGGTATGTCTCCGTAGGGGTACATCGATTGGGAGACGCCACTCTAGGCCTGCGCGACAGACCTTTCGAGACTGCATTCGCTCAAGAAAATGCTCAAAAGGATCAATCAAGAATCCGCCAGCCCCTATTGCGGCTAGCGCTGAATTGGCGCGAACGGGGCAATACTCCCGCCACACTTCGGCTACCGAGATGTTGAAGCTCTGCTTTCATCGAATGCCTGCCGACGCCATTGTCCAGGTGTCATCCCCAGCCTGTCCGTGAATGCACGCCGGAACGCAGCCACTGATCGATAGCCGACCGAATCGGCTACGGCCTCGGTCGTCGCTGCAGGTTTTTTCAGCTCATTTGCTGCCAGGCTCATGCGGATATCGAGCAACAGTTCGTTGGCCGACCGTCCCAGTTTGCCTTGGAAATGCCGCATGAAAGTGGCGCGGGACATGCTGCACAGCCCTGCCAGCTCAGGCAGGCTCCAGGAGTGCGCTGGATTGGAGAACATGGCGGAAATAGCCGGGGCCAGTCGAGGGTGTCCCGCAAGCGCCAACAAGCCCACGGGAGCGTGTTCAGCTTCACTGCCAGCGCGAAGCGCCAAGGCAAACAATGCAGAAGTCAGTGCGTCGAGAATGGCGCCTGCGCCAGGCTTGTCCTCGATGGTTTCCATGCGCATCAGGGTCAGTAAGCCAGCCAGATGATTCGACGCCGAAAGGCCGTTGCCTGCACACGGCCCATCCAGGGCACGAACGACCAGATCTACCGGCAGGTAATCTCGAATCAATCGGTGATGAGGTGGCGCGATGAAGAAATGACCGCACAACATGTCCAGGCGTTCTCCCTGGCCTCGATTCTCACTCACCATCCATCCCGCGGCGCTATGCCGGATGGAGGCCGTCGCGGTTTCATCGCCACTGCCATCATGCAGCACATGTGCTGCGCCATGGGGCAGAAGCACGATATCCCCACCCACGAGCTCTTTGCAGGTTCCCTTCTCTAGGTCCTCGACAATCGCTCGGCCCTTGAGCACGACGTGATAGGGAATCTCGTGCGCCGCGGATCTTTCCCAGCTGACACGCCACGGCGCACCAAAGGAACAACGCACCTCCAGCTGGCCGGTGACGGTAATCACTTTCAAAAGTTGGCTCAGCCAATCGATCTGGGACATACGACCTCCGAACCTGGCTGTGGCCTAAGCGTGATCGGCAAGAACATCAAAAGGTGCTCGGCAAACATTGAGTGTCCTTGATCGGGAGCGGCTTGGAAATGTCCATCATGGCATCGTCAGCGCCTCGAGATCGAGCGGCGTTCACGTAGGCGCTGGACCATCGCGGCGAACCCTGCCTGCATTCTACCCTCCGCGACGATAGCCCACGTCCAACCTCTCCATTCGAATGCATTGTCAGCAAGAGACACATTCTGACAAACTTATTGCTAATCATTATCATAATCATCAGCAACAAGGATGACAGCATGTCCCAGGCCCCTTCGCCCCAACGCTTCACGCCCACACGCAGCCTGTTGGCAATCGCCATCTGCGTGGCGCCGCTCACACCCACGGTCGCCAGCGAGCAACCCGCAGCGCCCGCGGTGCTCGAGCTAGGCGCCACGGCCATCACGGACACGGGCCTGGGCAGCACCACCGAAGGGTCGCAGTCGTATACCACCGGCAGCATGTCCACCGCCACCAAGCTCCCCCTGACCATGCGCGAAACACCCCAGGCGGTGACCGTCATCACCCGCCAGCGCATGGATGACCAGAACATGACCAGCATCAACGATGTGGCCAGGTACACCCCCGGCCTGTTCCTCAATCAATCCAGCGGCCCTGGCCGGCAGTCCTATACGGCTCGTGGCTTCGACGTGGACAGCATCATGTACGACGGCATCCCCAGCTCGTACACCGGCTGGGTGGTAGGCGCCCAACCGAACCTGGCGATGTTCGACCGCGTGGAAGTGGTACGCGGCGCCACCGGTCTGGTCACCGGGGCCGGTACGCCATCGGCGGCGATCAACCTGGTGCGCAAGCGCCCGCTGGCCGAACGGAAGATCACCCTGACGGGTGCTGCCGGCAGCTGGGACAACTATCGGGGCGAACTGGACGCCTCCAGCCCGCTCAACGAAAGCGGCACGCTGCGTGGGCGGGTGGTCACCTCGTACCGTGACGCCAACAGCTTCCGAGATGGGCAGAAGGAAGATCACGGTCTGTTCTATGCGATCACCGAAGCCGACCTGAGCGAGGACACCACCCTTACCCTCGGCTTCTCCCACCAGAAGGACAAGACCAATTTCTTCTGGGGCGCCATCCCCACCGATCTCAGCGGCCACCACCTGGACGTGTCGCGCTCGTACAACCCAGGCACGGATTGGGAAAACAAGGACCAGGAAATCAATACCCTGTTCGCCGAACTGCGTCATCTGCTGGCCAATGACTGGAAGTTGCAGGTCAACGCCAACTACAGCGAGCAGAACGCCCTGTTCCGGGGCTCGTACCAATCGCGCTGGAACACGGCCAAGACCTTGAGCCGTACCGTCTACCAGTCCAAGCACGACGAGAACCAACTGGGCCTGGATGCCTTCGCCAGCGGCCCGTTCCAAGCCCTGGGCCGCACCCACGAGCTGGTGGTCGGCGCCAGCAAGCGCCTGTACGACATGAACGAGCACAACTACAGCCCGTACGACACCGACTACCCTCTCGACGGCGGCAAGCCCAACTTCGTGCATACCGGCAACAACCGCTACCTGATCAACCAGGAAGGTGTCTACACCACTACCCGCCTGAGCCTGGCCGACCCGCTCAAGCTGATCCTGGGCGGGCGACTGGACTGGTACGACTACGACCAGCGAGACAATGACGCGGGCGACTACAAAGTGACGCGCAAGGTCACTCGCTATGGTGGCCTGATCTACGACCTGGACGAGCACCATTCTGTCTACGCCAGCTACACCGATATCTTCACCCCGCAAAGTGGCCGGGATGGCACCGGCAAGCCGGTGACGCCCATCGTGGGCAAGAACTACGAGGTCGGGATCAAGGGCGAGTACTTCGATGGCGCGCTGAATGCCAGCCTGGCGCTGTTCCGGATCGACCAGGAAAACCGCCAGGTCGAGGTCAAACTGCCGAGCTGCCCACAACTGACCTGCTACCAGGCCTCCGGCGAAGTGCGCAGCCAAGGTATCGATCTTGAACTGCAAGGTGCGCTGACCGACCAGTGGCAGATCGGTGCGGGCTACACCTACGCCCGCGTGCATACCATCAAGGATGACAATGCCCCCGCCAAGGTCAACAAGCCGCTTGAAACCGACACCCCCGAACACCAATTCAAGCTGTACACCACGTACCGTTTCCAGGGCCCGCTGGAGAAGCTGCGCATCGGTGGTGGCGTGACCTGGCAGAGCCGCATGTACAACGACATCCCGACCGAGGGCGGTGAGTACCGACTGATCCAGGGCAGCTATGCGGTTACCGACCTGATGGCCGGCTACCAGGTGAACCGGCATCTCGATCTGCAGCTCAACGCCAATAATGTATTCGACAAGAAATACTACTCGTCCATTTCCGAATCGGTGGACTACGGCGGCGATACCTTCGGTGATCCGCGCAACCTGATGTTGACCGCCAAATATACCTTCTGACACCACGACGCTGCGGTGCCATATGGGAGGTCGTTGCCTGGGCTGGCCCTATCGCGGGGCAAGCCCGCTCCCACAGGCACCGCGCAATATGCCCGGACAGCGCCAGCTCCCACCGAGATTGCGCTGTTCTCAAGACTTGCGAATCCCCTGTGGACGGGCTTGTCCCGCGATTGGCCCGGCTTCCCTTGGCAGACAGGCACGTGCCACACTCTCCCCTCGTTACCCAATAGAATTCCCATTGCCATGCCCGCAGGTTTTCCTGGTTTGCCTTCACTCAACGCACTACGCGTGTTCGAAGTGGCGGCGCGTCACCTGAACTTTCGTCTTGCCGCCGAGGAGCTCGGCGTGACCCAGGCAGCAGTAGCTCAACAGGTCCGCGGGCTGGAAGCGAGCCTGCAAGTTCGCCTGTTCGACCGCCTGCCCCGCGGCCTTGGCCTGACCGATGCCGGGCGTGCCTACAGTGCGAACGTTCGCAGTGCGCTGACGATGCTCGAGGAGGCCACCCGCCTATTGCGCCCAGAACCTTCCCACCTCACCGTCAGCGTCACACCGACCTTCGCCGCTAAATGGCTGATCCCGAAGCTGGGGCACTTCGCCCAGGCGCATCCGGACATCGACCTTCGGGTGCTGGCCACCGAGCGGCTTTCGCATTTCCATACCGATGGCGTCGATATCGCCGTGCGCTACGGCCACCCACCCTTCGGGCCCGGCCTGAACACGGAGCGGTTGATGGAGCAACGGATCGTTGCGGTGGCAAGCCCCGCCTTGCTGGCTGAACGCGGCCACCCTGATCGCTTCGAAGCCCTTCAAGGGTACGCCGCGCTTCACGATGCCCATGACTACTGGCCGCAGTT
The DNA here is from genome assembly GCF_056856075.1 of Pseudomonas sp. FA-1. Classification (NCBI taxonomy): domain Bacteria; kingdom Pseudomonadati; phylum Pseudomonadota; class Gammaproteobacteria; order Pseudomonadales; family Pseudomonadaceae; genus Pseudomonas; species Pseudomonas sp. FA-1. The sequence goes on along the minus strand of NZ_JBWXTH010000007.1, from coordinate 92,535 downwards.
CATCGCCACCGTATTTCCCGGCCACCGCGCAACGACAGCCAGGCATGTCCGTTTCAACCAGACGTCGCTGGCGATCGAAGCTGCCGTTGGCAAGCAAGGCATTGCCCTGGCCAGCCATGCCTTCGTCAAGGACGATATCGCCACGGGCAGGCTGGTGCAGGTTTTCCCCCACTACTTGCGTCTGGACAAGGCGTTCTACCTTGTATGGCCACGCAAGGCGCAACAGCCTGCCGCCCTGGATATCGTCAGGCACTGGCTCAACGCCCAGGCAGACGAAAGTCAATCTACTGGCTCGGCATAGCTGGGCTGCCTCCCTGGAGACTCCTGCGACTGCTAGTGTGGAACCCACTGCAACAGCGTGTTTTCAATTCCCAGGAGGTAGCATGTCGGTAGAAAAAGTAGCAATCATCACCGCCGGCGGCAGTGGCATGGGTGCAGCCGCGGCGCGCCGTCTCGCGGCCGATGGCTTCAAGGTCGGCATCCTTTCGTCTTCAGGCAAGGGTGAGGCGCTGGCCGCCGAGCTTGGCGGTATCGGCGTCACCGGCAGCAACCAGTCGGTGCAAGACCTGCAGCGGCTGGTCGATGCCGTCGTCGAGAAGTGGGGCCGCATCGACGTGCTGGTCAACAGCGCCGGCCACGGCCCTCGCGCGCCCATCCTCGAGATCAGTGACGAGGACTGGCACAAGGGCATGGAGACCTACTTGCTCAACGTCATCCGCCCTACGCGACTGGTGACGCCGATCATGCAGCGGCAAAAAGGCGGCGTGATCATCAACATCTCCACGGCCTGGGCCTTCGAGCCGAGTGAACTGTTCCCCACCTCGGCGGTGTTCCGCTCTGGCCTGGCGGCGTTCAGCAAGATCTTCGCAGACAATTTCGCCGCCGATAACGTGCGCATCAACAACGTACTCCCCGGCTGGATCGACAGCCTGCCCGCCACCGAACAGCGTCGCGACAGCGTGCCGCTCAAGCGATACGGCACCAGCGAGGAAATCGCCGCGACCATTGCCTTCCTCGCCAGCGATGGCGCGGCCTATATCACCGGGCAGAACATCAGGGTCGATGGTGGGGTGACGCGTAGCGTCTGATGAAGGTGAAGCGTTCGTCTTGCCGGTTCGAACCTGTGCTTGGCGCTTTAAATGCCGGCCCACTGGTTGTTAACGCGCTTGGTCCGAAAAGGTTGCGATAAATGCATACCGAGACGGAGCCGGTCACTCCAAATTGGACACAGATCTTCCTGTGTTTGACTTGAGGTAAGCGATCATGGCTAACAATCAAGACAAGGGTAACCAAGGCAACACCAACACCGGCATGGGCAACAACACCGGCACAGGCCAGCAAGGTGGCCAGGGCCCGGGAAGCGGCATGCCTAACCAGCAAAAAGGTGGGCAGCAATCGGACCGCAAGCCTGAGGACAAGATGAACAAGAACTGGGATCGGTCTCGGGAATCCGGAAGCCAGGGCGGCCAGGCAGGCCAGGACATGACCGACAAGCAGAACCCCACCGACAGGGATCGCATGGGTGGGCAGCAATCGCAAAACGACACTCAGCAGTGGGACAAGAATCGCTGATTGCCATTGAGCGGCGCCGGGGTGGGTGACTGCCCTGGCGCCTGCCTGGCCTTCTGGACAAGGCCGCCTGGCAAGGGCTACCCCCTTGACCGCGGGGCAAGCCCGCTCCGGCCAACGGCAGCAACGCCATGTGGAAAAAGCGCTAGAGCACAGCGCGTATACCGAGTAGCACAGCGAGGTGGCCTGGGTAGAACCAATAGCTCCATCGCGTGACCGGTATGACCCGCAAGGGTAACCTGCATCCGAACAGCGCCAGCCCAAGTACAGGCGCAAGCGCGGCAACCAGCAACGCCAGCATGGCATAGGGTTCCAGCTCCAGGGCACGCGTGAACAACCCGGTGCGCGTGTTGATGATGACGCACAGCGCAACGGGCACGAGCGCAAAGCACATCGGGCGCTTGATCGCCAGCAACAACGCCGAAGGAAGAAGCACGCCAAAGAAACCATACATGAGCGGCTCGTTCAGCAGACAGGCGACTGCCACCGCCGCGGCCGCCATAGCCAGGCTTTCGACGCTTCGGTGGTGCGCCCCCCAGGCAACCAGCAAGCCCAGGGCCAGGGTCACCAGCACATTGAATGTGTCCGAGGTGCCAATCAGGCGATACGGCACCTCTGAAAGCGCAGCGAACAGCACCAACAGCGCAAGGTAGCGGCCGTTGCTCCGGGTGAACAGCTCACCTGGCCGGGTGCGCGAAACATTGATCGCAATGGCCAGGCAGAACAAGGGGAACGAAAGCCGGCCAAGCACGAACAGGCCACTGAGCGCCGGCCAGGCCAGGCGCATGTGGTCGAGCACCATGGTCACCAGGGCGATCCACTTGATCAGGTCCTGGCCCGCATGGCGCCTATTGTTGGCGTTGGCTTCTCCAGGGTTCACGGCATGCTCCACGGCCTACGTGTGTCAACGTCTGTAACGAAGCACCTCGTCCAACGCGGCGAACGCCGATGAGGTCTGTCGTCGGTTCGGATAATACAGAGGGTAGCCACGGCCAGGCAGTCGTGCGCATCAACCCAAGGTCGCGACACTGCGCAGGATCAGACGCACCAGCATCGTCTGGCGCGTCACGCCGGTCTTGGAGAAGATCGATCGCAGGTGGGCACGTGCAGTGTTGGTGCTGATGCCCAGCTCTTTGGAGGCTTCGTCCTTGGTCAAGCCGTTGGCCAGCAACATGGCCAGGCTGGTTTCTGCTGGCGTGAGGTTGAACAGCGCGCTGACGATTTCCTTCGGCGCGCTGGAATGCCGCTCCGGATCGCTGATGAAGATCACCACCGCCGGGCACTGCTTGCCTTCGCTCCATTCCAGCGGCGGTACCGAGCGCACGATGATGCCCAGGTCCGCGCGCCCGGACGTACGCTTGACCCGCAGGGCCTCGACCACCGACGGGGTATTGCTCTTGTGCGAGAGCAAGGAACGCTTGACCAGGCGGCGGAACTCCTGGGTCTCGCGGCTGCTGCCGACCACCAGCGAGTCCTGGACCAACCTGATGCCATCCTTGGCCTGGATCAGGCCATTGGCGACCTCGTTGGTCTGCAGGACACGGCCGGCCTCATCGAGCAGGATCGTGCCGACCTCGAGCTGGTCCACCGCCTCGGCATACAGGTTGCGTTCGGTGGCGATGCGGTTGAGCTGGGTGTGGATCTCGACCGAGCGTTCGAGGTGAGGGATGAACTGCGCCAACAGCGCCTTTTCTTCGTCGCCAAAGGCAGGCGCGCTACGGCTGCGGCTGATGCGGATCCGGCAGTTGACACCGTCACAGGTGGTGATGTCGGCACCCAGGATATGGAACACGTCCAACGGCTCGAGGAAGCTCTTGTAGAACTCCGAATTCAGCCAGTTGTTGTCGGTGATGAACTCCGAGTTGGTGACCACCTGGCGGTTAGGTAAATCGACGAAAGGGTCGAGGGCGAAGAAATATTGGTTGTACGAGCTGGTGATCTCCGCCGTGGAGCCGGTGGTATTGATCATCAGGCCGACGTCCAGGTGGCTTGGCGGGCGCAGCATGAACGTGACGTACTTGCTGCGCATCTGCACATTGAGCTGGTTGAGGAATGTCGCCCAGGGAATGGTCTCCCGTGGCCCCTGATAGAGTTTGCCGACTAGGTCACTGAACAACTCGACGCTGAGGTTGTGCATTGAAAAACCGCTTTTCTTGTTGACGTTGGCACGGTGTTGGAAGCACTGCCATCAGGCCCTCTGGCCGATTGCATGAGGCTTGCCAGGCAGTGTACCTGCCTTGGCGAAGTTCAACGCAGCCCGACAGCCAATGCCCGTTGCGGCACCGGTCACGATGGCCACGTTCGCGCCCAGATCGATCATCACCCTTTCCTCGCTACGTCTGGTTGGACGAGTGCGAAAGCATTCTCGGCAGCGATCACCGAGCAGACATCGGCCATTGGGACTATGGCCCAACGCTCGCGGGTAGGCGCCCTAGCAACCGGCGGCGGTGAAACCTGGCCCTGCGGCCAGTGTTTGCCTGAGGCTTGCGAATAGAAAATCACTCATTGCCTTCTTGCAGGCATCCAGCGGGATCGCCTCGAGCGACAGCAACCACAGGTCGGCCCCCTGCCCTTGGCCGGGCAGCAAACCCGGGAGGCGAACCAGACCTGGATCGGTTTCGGCGAAGGCCTGCCACATCAGGGCAACGCTGCTACCCGCCAAGGTCGCTGCCTTGAGGGCCGCCCAGCAGTCCACCCAGCTGACGGTACGGGCATCTTCGCCAACATGGCTGGCCATCAGGCTGGCCAGCAGGCAGCCGTGCATGTCTTCGGACCATCCCACCCAGGCGGTGTCCTGCGCGCCCATGCCATGACGCGACACATGCGCGGCACCATAGACGCCGAGCGACAATCGCCCCAGGCACTGCCCTGCCAGGTACTCAGGCTTGGCACGCAAGGCGCCCAGGGCGATGTCGGCCTTGCGTTGGGTCAAGGCGGTGACGGGATCACGCACACTCGAGATTTCCACGGTGACCTCGCCGTGGTTGCGCTGGAATCGCAATATTTCGGCGAGCAAGTCGCTGCCAAGCTCCGCGGCGACGGCAACGCGTACATGCCCTTGCAGTGCGCCTTGATGGTTGACCAGGGCCGTGGACAGTTGCGCCACGTGCTTTTCCAGCTGTTTGGCACACTTCAGGACTTTGATCCCCACTTCGGTGGGGTGGTATCCCGAGGCGGTTTGTTTGAACAACGGGCTGCCGATGCACTTTTCCAAGGCTTCGACACGACGACCTACGGTAGTCCGATTCACGCCCAACGCTTTGGCGCCCCCCAAATAGGAGCCCGCTTCCACGGCGGCGAGAAAATAACGTAGATCATCCCAGTCCAACACTTCGCGCCCCTCCATGTGGTGCCGACGATATCGGGCCGCGCCGGGTAGCCTGCCCCACCCTGGCAACCATGGCCACGTATCCAACTGGGCGCGAACGGGGTGCATAAAAGCACGCACCCGTGCCAGGGTCAACCGCGTGGCATCGCCTTGTAAACAGCTACTTGGCCGGGGTTGCCCCCAAGAAAAATGAAGCGCCAGCGATTGACCCAGCGGTGCACGATTGCACACACGCGTGCAAATTTGAACATTTACAGGCCTGACCTGCGCCACTAGTTTTCTTCCCGCCGAACCGTCTAACGGCGGAGCCTGGAAATATATAAAAAAGAGGAAAGGACGATGGTGGAGTTTGCACGGATCATTTCCAAGACACCCAATCGTTATGCGCGTGGCTGGCACTGTTTTGGCTTGGAACGCACGATCAAGCAAGGCGAAGTGACCGCGTTCGAAGTCTTCGGAACGGAACTGGTGGCCTTTCGCGGCGAAGACGGTGTCATTCGGGTTTTCGATGCCTATTGCCCGCACATGGGCGCCAATCTGGCGAACGGTACGGTCAAGGGCAATGCCCTGGAGTGTCCCTTCCATTCATGGCAATGGGGCGATGGCGGCTACTGCGAGAAGATCCCCTACTGCGAGAAGATCCCGCCCAAGGCGCGAATTCGCCAATGGGAATGCATGGTGGAAAACGAATTGTTGTTCATCTGGCATGACCATGAAGGCTTGCCACCCATGGCCGAGCAACGTATTCCACCGCACCGCTGCTGCCAGGAAGAAAACTGGTCGGACTGGGTGGTGTTGAGCAAACCGGCCAATACCAATTGCCGCGAACTTATCGATAACCTGGCCGATGTCTACCACTTCGAACCGGTGCATGGCTCCCCCGTCAGCAGTTACCTCAATGTCTCCCAGGGGCATACCTATTGCCAGATGTTGACCGGCGGCAACCAGTTGATCGGCACCGGCGATTCACTGCGCAGCATTGCTTACTACTATGGCCCGTCCTATGTCATTGCCGACATGGAAGCGGAAATGTGGGGCCATAAACTTGAATGCATCATGATGATCGGCAACGTGCCGATCACCCAGGATCGTTTCATGATGCACTTCGGCATGAAAGTACGAGCGCTGGATAATTTGTCGTTCTCCGAAAACCAGAAACTCATCGCCGCCTATATTGCCAACGGCCAGGAAACGTTCTTCCAGGACCTGCGCATCTGGGACAACAAGAAACGCGTGGACAACCCCATCCTGTGTGGCGGCGACGGGCCGGTCTATCAGCTGCGCGAATGGTATGTGCAGTTCTATCTCGACCGCGACCAAGTCCCAGCCAAGACCGCCGAGAAACGCGTATTCATCTCGCGGGAACGTGCAGACACGGCGCAGTGGCTGATGGACGTTCACGGCGTGGGCTTGGACGGCCAGCCGGTCAGGCAGCAGGAAGCCCAGCTGGCACCTTCTGACGCCTAGGGTGGATGGGCGAAAAAAAACAATAAACACCTGGAGATTCAGCCGTGAACAAAGATTTCTTTGCCGAACGCTTTCCCAAGGGCTGGTTTGGCGTGCTCTTTTCGAATGAGCTGGCCATCGGGCAGGTCAAGTCGCTCAAGTACTTCAATCGGGACTACGTCGCCTTTCGAGGCGAAAACGGTGAGGTCGCGATCCTCGATGCCCATTGCCCTCACCTTGGCGCCCACCTGGGCGGCGGCCAGTGCGTAGGCAACACCATTCGTTGCCCTTTCCATGGCTGGCAGTTCGACCAGCAAGGTAAATGCACCGCCATCCCCTATGCCGAGCGCATTCCGCCCAAGGCAAAGGAAGGCGCCTTGAAGTGGCACCCGGTGTGCGAGCTGAACCAGATGATCCACCTCTGGTTCGATCCGCAGGGGGGCGAGCCCGAATGGGAGGTGCCGCGCTCCACCGAGATGAACGATGATGACGGCTGGACACGCTGGTACTTCAAGCGCTGGAGGATCAAGACCCAGGGCAAGGAGATCATCGAGAACCTGGTGGACACCCCGCACTTCGCCATCGTCCACCAGTCGCCGATCGACAAGATCACCGTCGAATACGACGGACACATCGCCCGGCAGATCTCGCTGATCGGCCGACACCCCACGCTGGGCAGCCACCTGGAGACCGTGGCGACCTACTTCGGGCCGGGCCTGATGCACGTCGAGATGCAAGGCACCCACGAAAGCCGGCAGGTCAACTTCCATACGCCGGTGGACCACCAAAGCCTGGACCTGTGCTATGGCCTCAAGCTACGCCACGACCCGGCGATCAGCGACATCGACGCCATCGCCGAGGAATATGCAGGCTTCGCCCACAAAGCGTTCTACGAGGATGTCGAGATCTGGGAGAACAAGGTGTACCGGGAGGCTCCGCTGCTGTGCAAGGAGGATGGCCAACTGTTCGAATTGAGGAAGTGGTATCGCCAGTTCTTCGTCGATACCCCCCCACAGGCCATTATCGCCTGACGCCGAGCGTCGCCAGAACGCCACCCGAACGGGTGGCGTTTCTGTTCATGGTTGCATTCACAAAAGCCGCGGCAGCTATTTGTACGCGCCTGCCTAGAACTTTTTCCTATTTATCGGTCTATGTGGATAGGCACGAAGCTCGGCAAACCATTTGCCAGCCGGCTACATCCCATTGTCCACCAGAGGTTGTCTTCGCTCATGAAATTCCATGTCCCACGGATAGTGCTGCTCGGCCTGTTCGCGTTCGCGGCAATGGGCTCGGCATCAGCAACGCAAATGAAGGCGTCCACCCCTGCGACTGCCCCGCACGTCGCAGCCCCCCAGGCTCCGCGCCAGGCCGTCGACAACCCCTGGGCCAACCTGGCCAGCACCGCCGACCTGCAATCGGCACCGCTGCTTGCCCATGACGACCGCTACTGGCACGACCACGACGGCCGCTGGCACGACCGCCGAGGTGATTGGCGTCGCGACCATTGGCGCCGCGAGCAGGCCCGCCGCGCAGCCGAGCGCCGCCGCGACTGGGAGCGTCACCACTATCGCGCGATGCACCATCGCTACGACCGCGACTACCGCGATTACGACCGCCGCTACTATCGTCGTTGATATCCCTCTCATTTCGGCTTCGGGCATCTTGATGCCCGAAGCCCGTCAGAACGTCCCTGGATACGCCCCGCCGTCGATCAGCAGGTTCTGCCCGGTGATATAGCCACCCTGGGCGCTGCACAGGAACGCGCAATACGCCCCGAACTCTTCGGCCTTGCCGAAACGCGCCGCCGGGATCGCCTGACGACGGGCCTGGGTGGTTGCCTGCAGGTCACCGCTGGCCTGGCTCGCAGCCTGCAGGGTCTTTTGCAGGCGAGCGGTGTCGAAGGCGCCTGGCAGGAGGTTGTTCAGCGTGACGTTGCGCCCGGCCAGACGTTGCTGGCGAGCAAGCCCGGCGATGAAACCGGTCAGGCCACTGCGCGCGCCATTGGACAGGCCAAGGATATCGATCGGTGCCTTGACCGCACCGGAGGTGATGTTCACCACCCGCCCGAAACCACGCTCGGCCATGCCATCGACCACCGCCTTGATCAGCTCGATGGGCGTGAGCATGTTGGCATCCAGCGCCTTGAGCCAGTCGTCCCGGCCCCAGTCGCGAAAATCACCCGGGGGTGGGCCGCCGGCATTGTTGACCAGAATATCGACCTGCGGGCAGGCCGCGAGCAGGGCCTGACGCACAGCTGGCTCGGCTACGTCGCCTACCACCGTACGCACCTCGATGCCCGGGAACAGGCCACGCAACTCAGCGGCTGTCTGTTCCAGGGTGGTGGCGGTGCGGGCGTTGATCACCAGGTTGACGCCTTCGCCGCCCAGGGCTTGGGCACACCCCTTGCCCAGCCCCTGGCTGGCGGCGCAGACGATGGCCCAGCGGCCGTTGATACCCAGATCCATGTTGACTCCCAATTACCAATACGTTGTACGGCGCTGTGGGAGCGGGCTGGCCCAGCGATCAACGGGCAACGCCCTTGGCTGGGCGGGCCCGATCGCAGGGCCGGCCCACTGCCACAACGGTCGCTGTCCCCACTCGCCCCGATGGTGCTACAACGCGCTGCGGTTGAACACCCCATCCACCAGTCGATCGATCCCCAGCGGGTTGGCGTTCTTCAGGGCATCGGGCAGCAACGCATCCGGCAGGTTCTGGTAGCACACCGGCCGCAGGAAGCGGTCGATGGCCAAGGTGCCGACCGAGGTTCCCCGGGCATCGGAGGTGGCCGGGTAAGGGCCACCGTGGACCATCGCATCACACACCTCGACACCGGTCGGGTAGCCGTTGACCAGCACCCGCCCGACCTTCTCCTCCAGCACCGCCAGCAAGTCGCCTGCCTCGGCAAGCTCCGAAGGTTCGCCGATCAAGGTCGCAGTCAGCTGCCCGCGCAGCCCGGCCAGGGCCTGCAGCAGCATCTGCCGATCATCCACCTCGACCACCACCGTGGCCGGGCCGAACACCTCTTCCTGCAACAGCTCGTCGCCCTCCAACAGCAACCGGGCATCGGCCCTGAACAGCTGCGCCGACGCCTGCGGGCCGTCGTGGCGGCTGGTGCTCAGGCGCTGCACGTGGGGGTGCGCTTCCAAGGCGCGCAGCCCCGCGGCGTAACTGGCCAGGGTGCCAGGGTTGAGCATGGTCTGCGCCGGCTGGTCATCCAGCTGTCGGCCCAAGGCCTCGACGAAGGCGCTGAACGCGGCTGAACGCAGCCCGATCACCAGGCCAGGGTTGGTGCAGAACTGCCCTGCCCCCTGCACCACCGAGGCGCTCAGTTCCTGGGCGATGGCCTCGCCGCGCTGCACCAGAGCCTCGGGCAGCACCAGCACCGGGTTGATGCTGCTCATTTCGGCGAACACCGGAATCGGCTGTGGCCGTGCCGCCGCCAAGTCGCAAAGGGCACGCCCGCCCTTGAGCGACCCGGTGAAGCCCACCGCCTGGATCGCCGGGTGACGCACCAGGCGCTCGCCGACACCGCTGCCGAAGATCATGTTGAAGACCCCTGCCGGCATCTGCGTGCGGCGCGCGGCCCGCTCGATGGCATCGGCCACTTGCTGCGCCGTCCCCATATGCCCACTGTGCGCCTTGACCACCACGGGGCAGCCGGCGGCCAGTGCGGCGGCGGTGTCGCCACCTGCCGTGGAGAAGGCCAACGGGAAATTGCTGGCACCGAACACCGCCACAGGGCCGACGCCCAGCCGGTATTGGCGCAGGTCCGGGCGCGGCAGCGGTTGGCGCTCGGGCAAGGCGCGGTCGATGCGCGCGCCGAGGAAATCGCCCCGGCGCAGCACCTGGGCGAACAACCGCAGCTGGCCGCTGGTGCGGCCGCGTTCGCCGCTGACCCGCGCGGCCGGCAAAGCAGTCTCGCGCCCGACCAGGGCGATGAAATCTCCGCCCAAGGCGTCCAGTTCATCGGCGATGGCCTCCAGAAAACACGCTCGGCGCTCTGGCGCCAGGGCACGGTAGACCGGGTAGGCGTTCGACGCAGCCTGGGCCGCGGCATCCACCTCTTGCTCGGTGGCTTGGTGGAAGAAGCCGGGCAGGCGCTCGCCGCTGTGGGCATCGATGCTGCTCAACAGCACCGTGCCCAAGCCGCTACGGCGCCCACCGATGTAGTTGTATCCGTCGGACATGGAAATACGCTCGCGAGAAAACAAAGGTCACTTGATCGGCGAGAAGGCCGCCGGCATCAACAGCTTCGACTCCATGCGCACCAGCATGGGGAAGGCCTTTGGAATGAAGCGTTCGAGCCAGTCGCGGTCTTCATAGAGTGCGGCGCGGCGGCGGATACGGTCATCCAGGCTTTCATAGGCCCAGATGTGCACTACCTGGTTGAGTTCGCCGATCTCGGTGTACCACCAGCCCACCAGGGTGGCGTAGCGCGAGATCACCGGCAGGCCTTCTTTCTCGAAGTGCTCCAGGTATTCCTTCATCTTGCCGATGTGCAGGGTGTAGGTGCGCATTTCATAGAACATGGTCAAGGCTTCCTAGGCAGGCGTGCCCGCAGCCGGGCACGCGGAGGGTAATGGGGGTCAGAGGTGGCCGTGGTAGGCGTCGGTGATCAGCCGCTCGACATCGCGGGCTGTGGTCAAACGTGGGTTGACCAGCACGTTGCCGCTGCGCATCGAGTCGCTGACCATCTGCGGCAGGAACTCGAGGTCCACGCCCAGCTCGCGGATGGTGGCCGGGATGCCGATGGCGCGGTTGAGCGCCACTACACGCTCCACGGTGCAGGCCGCCGCCTGCATCAGGTCAAGACCAGTAACATCGGCTCCCAGGGCAATGGCGATGTCACGGAAGCGCTCCGGGCAGGCCGGGACGTTGAACTTGATCACATAGGGCAGCAACGCGGCGTTGGCGATGCCGTGGGGGATGTTGAACACACCACCGAAGGTGTGCGAGATGGCATGCACATTGCCCAGCTTGGACTGGGAGAACGCCACGCCGGCCAGGAACGAGCCCAGCAGCATCTGCTCGCGCGCAGCCATGTCGGTGCCGACGAAGTAGCACTTCTCCAGGCTGCCCGCGATCATGCGGATCGCCTGCAGCGCCATGGACTGGCTGATCGGGTTGGCCTGGCGCGAAACGTAGGACTCGATGGCATGGGTCAGCGCATCCATGCCGGTGGCGGCGGTGATCGATGCCGGCAGTTTCAAGGTCAGTGCCGGGTCCAGAATGGCCAGGCGCGGGAACAGCTGGGGGCTGATGATGACGGTCTTGAACAGCGTCTGCGTGTTGGTGAACACGGTCGAGGCGGTGCATTCACTGCCGGTGCCGGCGGTCGTGGGGATAGCGAAGATCGGCAGCGGTGGGTTGACCAGCTTGTCGTAGCCCTCGTAGTCGAGGATGTTGCCCGGGTTGGTGGCCATCGCCGCCACGCCCTTGGCTGTGTCGATGCTGCTGCCACCCCCCACGCCGATCACCGCCCGACAATCATGTTCGCGCAACAGGCGCACGGCGGCATCGAGCACGTCGGTGCTAGGGTTGGCCTGCACCGCCGAGAACAGGTGGTAGTCGATACCGGCCTGCTCCAGAGAGGCGAAGAACCCGCCGAGGATACCCGCGTCGATCAAACCCTGGTCGGTGACCACCAGCAGAGCGCCCTGTACATAGGGCTTGAGCAGCGCACCGGCCTGGTTGGCCAGGCCTTCACCGCATCGGGTGAGGGTGGGGAAATGGAACTGGAAATTGCTCATGGAAGGTCCTCGGGCACGTGGAGCCGCGTTGTTCTTGTTGAACCCGCCGTGAGTCGCAGCGGGCCGTGCCTGGGCAATCTAGGCGGCGCCGGCCGGCACCAGATAATGAAAAGAGCTGATCCGGGGATAACCGTGGCTTATCGATAAGCAGCCGTTATCCCCGGATCAGCTCTTTTCATTACCCGGCGTCTACCCAGGCCTCCAACAATCGGAGCGCACACGGGCCGGACCGCCGATGGCCACGGGCAATGCCCACGTCGCAGGCTCCAGCCGGTGCACTCCCGATAATCACAAGAACGAGCACCTGCGATGAAGACGACCTCCTCCCCGGCTGCCCTGGCGCTGGACGCCAACGCCCCCATGACCACGGTGCGCTGGCGCATCTTCCTGATCCTGTTGCTGCTCACCGCGATCAACTACATCGACCGTGCCTCGCTGTCGGTGGCCTTGCCGCTGATCGCGCCGGAATTCAACCTGACACCGGCCATGGAAGGGCTGATGCTCAGTGCGTTCTTCTGGTCCTATGCGCTGATGCAGATCCCTGGTGGCCTGCTGCTCGATCGCTTCCACACCCGGGGCATCATCGGCGCCGCGACCATCGCCTGGGGCGCCTTCCAGGCCCTGGGCGCAGCGTCGCACCACTGGGTGGTGCTGCTGCTCACACGCATCGGCCTGGGCGTGGCCGAGTCACCGATCATGCCCGCCGGCGCCAAGCTCAACAGTTCCTGGCTCACGCCCAACGAACGGGGCCGTGGTGCGGTCCTGGTGGACGGCGGCGCACCGCTGGGCAGTGCCTTGGGTGCGATCCTGATCTCCGGGCTGATCGCCTGGCTCGGCTCCTGGCGCCTGGCCTTCGTGGTCGCAGGCGTAGGCACCATCCTGGCCGGTATCCTGGCGTGGAAGTACATCCGCAATCACCCCAGTGAGCACCCGGGCGTCAACGAGGCAGAGCTTCAGCACATCACCGAGGGCAACGCCAGCGCCCATGCGGCGGCGACCAAGGCCCGCATCCCCTTGCGCGTGCTGCTCAAGGACCGCTCGATCTTCGCCATGTTCGCCGGCTACAGCTGCATCCTGGCAGTGTTCTACGGTCTGCTGACCTGGATGCCCAGCTATTTGCACAAGGCCCACGGCCTGGATATCTCGGCCATGGGCGGGGCGACCTTCCTGATCTTCATGTGCGGTTTCATCGGCGAACTGATCGGTGGCTGGATCGGAGACAAATGGCGGGCCAGCGGCGCCTCGCCGAACCTGGTGATGCGCACGATGTTCAGCGGCTCGGCCCTGATCGCCGCGGTGTGCATCCTGGCAGCAGCCTTCGTCGCCAGCACGGGCCCGGTGATCACACTGCTGTGCGTGGCGATGTTCTTCATCCGCTGGTGCGGCATGTACTGGTGCCTGCCTGCGATCATCGGCGGCCCGTCGCGCACCGGCGTACTGGGCGGGACCATGAACTTCTGCGGCAACATGGCCGGGGTGCTGGTGCCCATCGCCATCGGCCTGATCGTGCAGTTCACGGGTGAGTACTTCTATGCGTTGATCTTCTTCGTGGTGGCGGCATTGCTGATCGCACTGTTCTCGAGCCTGATCGACTACCGCGAGCGGCAGTTCTGAGGATGTTCCGGGCTGCTGCGCAGCCTTTGTGGGTGCCGCCGCCCCCGCAACAGATATTCAAGGCCTTGCGCCTAAGGCGCGGTCAGCTCATCGACCAGCAGTTGCGCCGCATGGGACAGCGGCGACGCCACCCGGTGCACCACCCCGAAAGGCTCGCTCAGGGCCCGAAGCCGCACCGCCAGCGACACCAGCAACCCACGCTGTTCGGCGAACGCCGCCACGGCGCTGGGGATCACCGCCACCAGGCTGTGGTCCTCCTCCAGCAGCATGAAGGTGGCGAAGGTGGATGAGGTTTCCAGCGGATAGCGCGGCACCTCCACCCCCGCCTCGCTCAGCTCGCGCTCCAGGGCTTGGCGCATGGGGGTGTTGGCCGGGTACACGATCCAGCGAAAGTGGCTCAGGTCACCGACTTCCAATGCCTGCGCCCCGGCCAGTGGATGCTTGGGATGGGCAACCACCGCCAGGGGTTCCTGGGCCAGCTCCACGAAGCAGTAGTCCGCCGCGTTGCGTCCCACGCTGGGGCGGCAGATCGCCAGGTCCAGGCGCCCTTCATCCAGTTGAGCCAGCAAGTTGGCGCTGGTGTTCTCGGCGATTTCCACCGCAAGCTGCGCCTGCTTGCGCCGCAAGCGCCCCAACGCACCCACCAAGGTCGGCATGGCGCCCATGATGCTGCCTACCGCCAGGCGTCCGCCCTCTCCCTGTACGATCCCCAGCACTTCCTCGCGCAGATGCCCCAGGTCACTGTGGATCAGCCGCGCGTAGCGCACCACGCAGCGCCCGGCATCGTTGGCCATCAGGCCGCTGGGCTGGCGCACGAACAGCGGCACGCCGAGGATTTCCTCGACTTCGCGCAGCGCCTTGGTCGCACCGGGTTGGGAGATGGCCATGGCTTCTGCAGCCTTGTGCAGCGAGCCGCAGCGGTCCAGCTCGATGAGCAGGCGCAACTGACGCAGGCGCAGCCTTGCGAAAATACTGTCCAGGGATGGAATCATGGGGCTCTCAATGCTCCGCGCCAGCCAATACGATCTGACGAAACTCGCCTACTATCGGCCGCAGGTCAACTCGGTGCCAGGCCGCCCACAGGCCGATGCTTTGCTGCAACCAGGGCAGTTCGCGCAGCACCACGTTCGGGTTGGTGTCGCAGCCGATGCTCTCTTGGATCAACGCCAACCCCAGGCCCGCGGACACCAGCCCGAGCGCGCTCAGCGGCTCGGCCGCCTCCAGGCGTATCTGCGGCGTGAAGCCTGCCTCCACGCAGCGGGCCAGGAAGCGCTCGCGGCGGTTGGGGTTGGTCTGGCCCTCGACCATGATCCAGTCCTGCTCATGCAGGTCGGCGGGGTCGATCTTTGCCTTGCCCGCCAAGGGGTGCCCCAGCGGCAGCGCCAGGTAGAGCGGGTCCTTGAATACCGGCGTTGCCAACAGGTCCGGATCGTCTGTCGGCATCGGTTCGCAGACCAGGGCAATGTCGAGGCTGCGTTGGCGCAAGCCCTCGAACTGCTCCTGGGCGGTGAGGTTGTACAAAGCGATATGTATGCCCGGGCGCTCCTCGCGTACCTGGCGCAACGCCTTGGGCAGCACCCCGGCATGGATCGCGTGGCTGACATAGCCGATGCACAGCCCGCCCGACTCGCCCCGGCCCAACCGTCGGCCAAGCGACTCCAGACGTTCGGCGTGCTTGAGCAGGGCCTTGGCTTCGTGAAGGAAGGTGCGACCGTCCGAGGTGATGCGCAGCCGTTGCTGGCTGCGTTCGAACAGCTGCAAACCCAGGCGCTCTTCGAGCTGGGCGATCTGCCGGCTCAAGGGTGACTGGGAAATATGCAAGTGCTCCGCCGCCTTGCCCACGTGCTCGAACTCGGCCACGGCGACGAAATAACGGAGTTGTCTGAAATCCAGCATAGGGGCCTTGAAAGCGGACCGCGCCCTGAATGGCGCGGTGAAAAATGGTCGACCACAGGCAGGGCCTTGGAACGGCCCTGCCTGTCATCATCAAGCAGCCGGGACAGGCGCCAGGGCGTTGATCAACCCTTGTTGGCGCAGCTCGTTCCAGAAGGCCGCCGGGATCACAGCGCTCAGCGCCGCGAGGTCTTCGTTGGCGTGTGCCGGGCGGGTGGCACCCGGGATCACCGAGACTACGGCCGGATGGGCCAGGGCAAACTGCAGGGCAGCCGCCTTCACATCCACACCATGGGCACGGGCCACGGCACGGATGCGCTCGAGCTTGGCCAGCACCGGCTGGGTGGCTTTCTGGTACTCGAAGTGCTCGCCGCCGGCGGTGACACCCGAGCTGTACGGGCCACCCACGACGATGCCTACACCCTGCTCCACCGCTTGCGGCATGACGCGTTGCAGGGCGCGGTCATGGTCGAGCAGCGAGTAGCGGCCGGCCAGCAAGAAGCCATCGGGTTGTGGTTCGTCCAGGTCCAGGGTCAGTTCGATCGGCTCGACGCGGTTGACGCCCAGGCCCCAGGCCTTGATCACGCCCTCTTCACGCAGACGGGTCAGTGCGCGGAAGGCACCGGTACGGGCGGTTTCGAACTGGCTCAGCCATTCGTCGCCGTAGAAGTCCTGGGCGATGTCATGGATCCAGACGATGTCCAGGCGGTCGGTCTTCAGGCGGCGCAGGCTGTCCTCGATGGAGCGCAGCGTGGCGTCGGCGCTGTAGTCGTTGACGATGCGGTTGCGGTTGCCGTGTTCGAACAGGCCGCTCTTTTCGCCCAGCTCGCGGCTGGTAGGATCTTCCAGTTCGTCGAGGATGATGCGACCGACCTTGGTGCTGAGCACGTACTCATCACGAGGGCGGCCGACCAGGGCATTGCCCAAGCGGGTTTCGGAGAGGCCGGCGCCATAGAAGGGCGCGCTGTCGAAGTAGCGCACGCCGTTGTTCCAGGCGGCATCGACGGTAGCTTGTACTTCGTCTTCAGGCACGTTACGGAACATGTTGCCCAATGGTGCGGTACCGAAGCCCAGTGGGTTGGCGATGAGGGACTTGAGGTTCATTGCAGTGTTTTCCTTTGGTGGGGAGTCGTTGTGAACTCCAGTGGCTGCAATCCTAAGCCTCGCCCACCAAGACCGTCCAAGTCATAATTCGACAGACTTGAGACCTTTAATGCATAGCCTCGCCACACCTGGATTTCATAGTGGATTTCCCCGTGACGGTGGGTGTCGGGCGAGCCCACTGCAGCCCGGCACCCTCGTGCCAGCCGCTATTCGATGCGAGGGTGCTGCTGCACCAGCAGCTTGCGCTTGGCTTCGAGCTCGGCGATCTGCGCGTCGATGTCCTCGATCTTCTGCTCGATGGTGTCGTGGTGCTCCTGCAGCAGTTCGCGCGCCTCTTCGATATCCGAGGCCGCCGGCGCCGCACCGCGCAAAGGCTTGTTGGCCGTTTCCTTCATCGACAGGCCCGTGGCCAGGCCCACCACGGCGATCACCATCAGGTAGTAGGCCGGCATGTACAGGTTGTGGGTACCCTCCACCAGCCAGGCGGCGATGGTCGGGGTCAGGCCGGCGATCAGCACCGAGATGTTGAAGGCGCTGGCCAAGGCGCTGTAGCGAATGTGGGTGGGGAACATCGCTGGCAACGTCGAGGCCATGACACCAATGAAGAAATTGAGCAGCACCGCCAGGATCAGCAAGCCTGCGAAGATCACCCCCAGCACGCCACTGTTGATCAGCATGAAGGCAGGGATGGCGAGGACGAACAGCCCCACGCTGCCGGCGATGATGAAGGGCCGGCGGCCGAACTTGTCGCTGAGCAGGCCGATCATGGGCTGAACGAACAGCATGCCGACCATGATCGCGATGATGATCAGCACACCGTGGTCTTCGCTGTAGTGTAGGTTGTGGGACAGGTAGCTGGGCATGTAGGTCAGCAGCATGTAGTAGGTGACGTTGGTAGCGATCACCACACCGATGCAGGTCAGCAGGCTGCGCCAGTGCTGGGTGGCGACTTCCTTGAACGAGACCTTCGGGCCCGAGGCCAGGCCTTCGCGGTCGCCCTGTTCGAGCTTGTCGACATGCTGCTGGAAGGCCGGGGTTTCTTCGAGCGCGTGGCGCAGGTACAGGCCGATGAGCCCCAATGGCAAGGCCAGGAAGAACGGCAGGCGCCACCCCCAGTCAAGGAACCGCGCTTCACCGAGTATGGTGGAGATCAGCACCACCAGGCCTGCGCCGAGCACGAAACCTGCGATCGAGCCGAAGTCTAGCCAGCTGCCCAGGAAGCCCCGCTTGCGATCAGGCGCGTATTCGGCGACGAAGATCGACGCCCCGGTGTATTCCCCGCCCACCGAGAAGCCCTGGGCCATCTTGGCCAGCAACAGCAGGATCGGCGCCCAGATGCCGATCGAGGCGTAGGACGGAATCAGGCCGATGGCGAAGGTGCTCAGGGACATGATCACGATAGTCGCTGCCAGGATCTTCTGCCGACCGTAGCGATCGCCCAGGGCGCCGAAGAACAGCCCGCCCAGCGGGCGTATCAGGAACGGCACCGAGAAGGTCGCCAGGGCGGCAATCATCTGTACGCCTGGGCTGGCATTGGGAAAGAACACCTTGCCCAAGGCATAGGCGACGAACCCGTAGACGCCGAAGTCGAACCACTCCATGGCGTTACCCAGCGCGGCGGCGGTGATCGCCTTGCGCATCTTGGCATCGTCGACGATGGTGATGTCTTTCAAGCCGATCGGCTTGACGGTTTTTTTCCGTGGTTTCATGGCCAGTCCCTGTAGCTGAGCGAGTTCTATGGCATCAGATACAACGGGGCGCTAAATAATTCCTCGTTAAAATCTCAGGTGCACCGCTGCGGGCATATCGCCATTGGCTGGCTACGCTTGGTGGGCGTGCGCAACGCGCGCCGAACTGGAACCGATCACGAGGCGTTCTGCCAGATCAAGGTGACGTCCAAGATCAGCAAGATCGACCTGGACAAGCACGAGGTGACCTTGCTGCCGCCTGAGGGCAAGGTGCAGGTGGTCAAGGTCGAGGACCCGGACCTGCAGGCCCGCATGAAGAACCTCCAGATCGGCCAGACGGTCGATGCGATCTATACCGAGGTACTGCGCATCGAGACCTCGCGTTGACCCATCCAGATCAGGATTTGTAGCCCCCTCTGTAGGAGCTGGCGACAGCCTGCGATGGGCTGCAAAGCAGCCCCAAGCCTTCAAACGGTGGAGCCCTTCCAGACTCAAGGGGCCGCTTTGCGGCCCATCGCAGGCTCCGCCAGCTCCCATGAAGCAAGCGGAGCCTGGGCCGTATATGCCCGGCTGAAGTGCTAGCCACTTGCTCGCTGACGGCAGCGTAGCCCTGGCTTCATTCGGCGCCAGGCAAGTGCGCCCGCAAGAACGCCATCAACGCCCCCGCCGCCGGCGACAGGCTGCGCCCCTTGCGGGTCAGCATGCCGATCTGGCGCTCGACCTTCGGCTCAGCCAAGGGCAGGAACGCGAGTTTTTCGTTCTCCAATGGGAACGCCAAGTAGGGCAAGGTGCTGATGCCCGCGCCCTCTTCCAGCATCGCGATCAACGAAATCATGTTCGAGACGAACAACCGGCTGTGTTCCAGCAAGCACTCGGCCTCGGTGCCTTCGAGCAGGCGCGAGGTACCGTTGCCGATCATCGCCACGCCGCGCAGCTGTGACCAGTGCAGCGCCTGTTCCACCTGCACCAGTGGGTGGTCGGCCCGACAGACCACGCCCACCTGATCGTACAGGATCGGCGAGAAGTCGATCTGCTCGTCGGTCACCCACAGGCTGCTGATCGCAAAATCCACCCGCCCCTGGGCCAGGAGCTGCTGGACGTTTTCGGCAGTACCGTCCTGGATGCTCACCTGCACGTTCGGATGCTCGGCAACGAAACGCGCCAATGGCCCAGGCAGCAGCCGGCTGGCCACCGACGGCACGGTGGCGATGCTGACCTGGCCGATTTCGTGCCGGGCCAGCAACGTGGCCTCACGGGCGATGCGGTCGTGGTGTTCGAGCAAACCGCGAAACAGCGGCAGGCAATGCTCGCCGAAGGGCGTCAGCTCGACCCGGCCGCCGCCCTTCTCCACCAAGGGCTGGCCCAGTTTCTGTTCGAGTTCGCGCACCGCCAGCGATATCGCGGGCTGGGTGCGGTAGGCCTGGCGTGCAGCGGCGTGGAAGCTCTTGAGCTCGGCCACCAGCACGAAATAGCGCAGCTGGGCGATCTTCAGCTCGGGCAACATGGTTAGCGATCCTTATCAAAGCATTTTTTTTATTAATTTTTATTTGCACCATAATGCTCGCATGATGGAAGCCAGGCAAACGGAGGCTTTCATCCATGTCACTCAACACCTACAAGAACTACATCGATGGCCAGTGGTGCGAAGGCCACGCCACCGTCGACAACCACAGCCCTTCGGACACCGGCGACCTGATCGGCCGCTACCACCAGGCCAGCGCCGAACAGACCCGGCAGGCCATCCAGGCCGCACGCGCCGCGCAGCCACGCTGGGCCGCTACCGGCCTGGAGGCTCGCCAGCAGGTGTTGATGGCCATCGGCGACGAGCTGATCGCCCGCAAGGCAGAGCTTGGCGAACTGCTCTCACGAGAAGAAGGCAAGCCGCTGGCCGAAGGCATCGGCGAGGTCTACCGCAGCGGCCAGTTCTTCCACTACTACGCCGCCGAGGTGCTGCGCCAGATGGGCGAGACCGCCGCATCCGTGCGCCCGGGCATCGACATCGAAGTGCATCGCGAGCCGGTGGGCGTGGTGGGCATCATCACCCCGTGGAACTTCCCCATGGCCACCGCCGCCTGGAAGATCGCCCCGGCCCTGGCGTTCGGCAATACCGTGGTGTTCAAGCCGGCCAACCTGGTGCCAGCCAGCGCCTGGGCGCTGACCGAGATCATCAGCCGCCAGGGCCTGCCGGAGGGTACCTTCAACCTGGTCATGGGCAGTGGCGCCAGCGTCGGCGAAACCCTCGTGCAGTCGGCCGACATCGACGCCCTGACTTTCACAGGCTCCCTGGAGACCGGTCGCCACGTGGCAATGGCCACTGCCGGCAACCTGGTGCGCTGCCAGCTGGAGATGGGCAGCAAGAACGCGCTGGTGGTGATGGACGACGCGGACCTTGACCTGGCGGTGGAATGCGCGCTCAACGGCGCCTTCTTCGGCACCGGGCAGAAGTGCACGGCGTCTTCGCGGCTGATCGTCTGCGACGCGATCCATGACCGCTTCGTCGAAGCCCTGCGCCTGCGCATGCGCCAGCTCAAGGTCGGCCATGCCCTGCACGCCGGCGTGCAGATCGGCCCGGTGGCCGAAGCCCGCCAACTGGAACAGAACCTGGAATACCTGCGCCTGGCCCAGGCCGAAGGCGCCACCCTGGTCGAGGGTGGCGAGCGCCTGCAACTGGAGACCGACGGCTACTACATGCGCCCGGCGCTGTTCATCGACAGCCGCAACGACATGCGCATCAACCGCGAGGAAGTCTTCGGCCCCATCGCCTGCGTAATCCGCGTGCAGGACTTCGAAGAGGCCCTGGCCACGCTCAACGACACCCGCTACGGCCTCACCGCCGGCATCATCACCCAGTCGCTGCGCCACGCCAGTGAGTTCAAGCGCCGCGCCCAGACCGGCTGCGTGATGGTCAACCTGCCTACCGCCGGCACCGACTACCACGTGCCGTTCGGCGGTCGTAAGGCCTCAAGCTTCGGCCCACGCGAACAGGGGCAGTACGCCCGCGACTTCTACACCGTGGTCAAGACCACCTACCTGCGCCCCTGAAAGGAATACCCGCCATGCACGACCTCTTGATGATCGACGGCCTGCAGTATTCCAACTGGAGCCCGGAGATATTCCAGCAGATGCAGGCCGGTGGCCTGAGCGCGGTACACGCCACCATCGCTTACCACGAGAACGCCCGCGAGACCCTGTCGCGCCTGGGCGAGTGGAACCGCCGTTTCGAAACCTGGCCCGAGCTGATCCGCCCGGTGCGCACGGCCAGCGACATCCGCCTGGCCCAGGAGGAAGGCCGGGTGGGGATCTTCTTCGGTTTCCAGAACTGCTCACCCATCGAGGACGACATCGCCCTGGTGGAGGTCTTCCGCCAGCTGGGCGTGTTCGTCATGCAGCTCACCTACAACAACCAGAGCCTGCTGGCCAGCGGCTGCTACGAGCGTGAAGACAACGGCATCAGCCGCTTCGGCCGCCAGGTGATCGCCGAGATGAACCGGGTCGGCATGCTGATCGACATGTCCCACAGTGCCGAGCGCAGCACCCTGGAGGCCATCGAACTGTCCAGCCGGCCGGTGATCATTTCTCACGCCAACCCGTCGAGCTTCCATGCCGCCAAACGCAACAAGTCCGACGCGGTGCTGCGTGCCATCGCCGAATCCGGCGGGCTGCTGGGCTTCAGCACCTACCCGTTCCACCTCAAGGGCGCTTCGGAGTGCTCCCTGGAGAGCTTCTGCGACATGGTCGCGCGTACCGCCGACCTGATGGGCGTCGAGCACATCGGCATCGGCACCGACCTGTGCCAGGGACAGCCGCTGTCGGTGCTCGAATGGATGCGTAACGGCCGCTGGAGCAAGGAGAAAGACTACGGCGAAGGCTCCAAGGACAACGCCAACTGGCCAGCGCCGTTGCAATGGTTCCGCGACAGCCGCGACTTCCCCAACATCGCCCAGGGCTTGCGCGCCCGTGGCTTTGCCGAGGAAGACGTGCGCAGGATCATGGGGCTGAACTGGTTGCGCCTGCTGGAAACTGCCACCACAGCGCAGGCCTGAGCCCCCCGCACGGACAGCCTTACAAAAACAACAATCACAGGTTCCGGAGGCTAAATGAAAAACCCAACCACCCTGCCGGCTGACGACCAGACCCTGCGCCTGCCGCTGTCGCGGGACATCGACTGGCCGCTGTTTCTGATCAGCGGCGGTTTCCTCGGCGCATTCCTGTTGGCGGCCCTGATCGACATCGATGTGGTGTCGGCCCTGGTCAACACGCTGTTCGCCTGGTCGACCAAGGCCTTTGGCCTGTACTGGCAGGTGTTGATGCTGGCGACCTTCGTGGTCAGTCTGGCCATTGGCTTTTCCAAGTGCGGGCGCGTACGCCTGGGCGGCGTGACCCAACGCCCGGATATCAGCACCTTCAACTGGATCGCGGTGATCATGTGCGCACTGCTGGCCGGTGGCGGCGCCTTCTGGGCCGCCGCCGAACCGCTGATGCATTTCGCCAGCCCACCCCCGCTGTTCCCAGGCTTGCAGCCTCACAGCGAAGCGGCGGCCACCGCGGCCTTGGCGCAGTCGTTCGTACACTGGGGCTTTCTGGCCTGGGCGGTGCTCGGCAGCCTGCTGGCGATCGTGCTGATGCACCTGCATTACGACAAGGGCCTGCCGCTGGCACCGCGCACCCTGCTCTACCCGCTGTTCGGCGAGCGGGCACTCAAGGGCCCTATCGGCACCCTGGCCGATGCCGCCTCGATCGTCGCCGTGGTGGCCGGCACCATCGGCCCTATCGGCTTTCTAGGCCTGCAGATCAGCAGCGCACTGCATGCCGTCTGGGGCGTGCCCAACGGCATCGTCACCCAGTCGGTCACCATCATCCTGGTCACGCTGATGTACACCGTCTCGTGCCTGGTGGGGCTCAAGGGCATCCGCTTCGTCAGCGAGATCAACGTGTGGCTGATGCTTGGCCTTGCCGTGTTCATGGTGGTGTTCGGCCCGACGCTGTTCATCCTCGGCGGCTTCCCGGCAGCGTTCGCCCTGCACATCGAGCACTTCATCCCAATGACGATGTTCCGCGCCGACCCTAAGTGGCTGGACTGGTGGACAGTGTTCTACTGGGGCTGGTTCATCGGCTACGCGCCCATGGTGGCGCTGTACGTCGCGCGCATCTCGCGGGGCCGCACCATTCGCGAGATCATCATGACGTTGTCGGTCATCGCCCCGCTGGTGACCATGTTCTGGTTCACCGTGGTCGGCGGCGCGGGCATCGGCCTGGAACTGCAGACCCCAGGTATCGTCACTGCCCACGGCTCACAGCCTGAAGACCTGCTGCTGGGCGTGACCCAGAACCTGCCGCTCGGTGGCCTGGTCAGCGCGCTGTTCCTGTTCCTGAGCTTCATCTCGGTGGCCACCAATGGCGATGCCATGGCGTTCACCGTGGCGCTGGCGATGTCCAGCACCGACAAACCGAAGAAGTGGCTGTGCGGCTTCTGGGCCATCGGCATGGGCCTGGCGGCAGTGGTGCTGATCACCATCGGCGCGGGCGGTGTGACGGCCCTGCAGTCCTTCATTGTCATCACCGCGGTGCCGGTGTCGCTGGTGATCCTGCCAGCGCTGTGGGATGCGGTACGCATCGCCCGGCACATGGCTCGCGAACAAGGCATCTGAACATGAGGCATCCAGGTACAACGACAATGTCCAACACCGTGCTTGCAACGCCCACGCTGCGCCCCGCCAGCCAGGTCATGGACC
Source organism: Pseudomonas sp. FA-1 (assembly GCF_056856075.1). Classification (NCBI taxonomy): domain Bacteria; kingdom Pseudomonadati; phylum Pseudomonadota; class Gammaproteobacteria; order Pseudomonadales; family Pseudomonadaceae; genus Pseudomonas; species Pseudomonas sp. FA-1. The sequence continues at coordinate 68,411 of NZ_JBWXTH010000007.1, read as the reverse complement.
TGGCCCGGCTGGGCAGCCACTTCCAGAGCCCGCTGAGCTTCGTGCGCAGCAGCATGCGGCGGATGATGAACCAGCGCTGGCAGGTCCAACGCAGCCGCTTCGATCTCGACGGTGAGGGCTTCGGCACCGCCATCTATCGTATCGACACACCGAACGCCCACTACCATTGCGTGCTGTTCTCGGCCTACTTGCCGCCGGAGAAACGCAGCGACCGGGTGATCGCCGACCAGTGGGACGTGACCTTCGTGCTGGTGGCCGGGGATGTGGACGAGGCGCAACTGGCCGACCTTGCACGCAACGTACCGCTGCAGGAGGCCGGACGCTTCGATGCCCGGGTGCTGGTGCTGTCGCGGGCCAACCGCAGCCTGCGCAACTTCGACCGCTTCCTGACGGCGCTGGCCGAAGGCAGCCAGCCGGACCCGCGCCAGCTGGCGGAGGTCGGCTACCTCTACCGCACCACCGCCGTCTACGGCAACGGCAAGTTCGGCATCGCCGATTTTGCCTGCTTGCAAGGCAACCCGGACTTCGAACAGCCATTCGCGGCGCAGATGTTCACCGTGTACCTGCTGCGCCATTTCAGCATCGAGCAGATCGAGCACATGGCCCGGGCGCTCGACCCGCAACGGGCGGTGAAGCTGGCCCCGGCGCTGCAACGCTACCTGGGCGTCGGCAACGCCACAGGGCTTGGCATGGCGCCTTTTCTGGTCAACCACCCGCAACTGGTGGAACGTTGGGTCAGCGTGCGCGAAACCGCACTGGCCCAGGTGCTGTCGCAAGCGGCCGAGCCCGCCCACCTGGCGCGCCTGCATACGCTGCTGCAGCGCGCCCACCAGCACCTTGCCCAGACTTTGACCGAAGACCCGCGCCAGCATGGGCAAAACCAGTGCACCCTGGCCGAGCTTGCTGTGCTGGCCGAGTGGCTCGAACGCCAACCGGCAAGCGCCGACCTCTGGCCTCGTCTGCTGGCATGGAGCGAGGCCCACGGGGGCCTGGGTTGCCAGGAGCTGTTGGTCAGCCTGCTGCTGGAGCTGTACCCCGAACAAGTCACCCCTCTGGCCGACCAGATGGGCGTGGTCGAAGGCTGGCGCCTGGATGCGCAGATGCCCCTGACGCAGTTGCGGGCACTGATCGAGCAGCAGTACGGCTGGGCCCTGGCCTATGACTTCAGCGACGTGGAGGCCGAACACTTCTTCTGGTATCGCTCGGCTGAAAAAGAAGAGCCTCGCCTCGGCATGCGCGCCGAGGAGCCGGGAGCCGAGAAGGAGATGCAACTGGGTATCGCGCGCAATCTCCAGCGCTGCCACGCCGCCGTGCTCGAGCACCTGCGCACCCAGCCCCAGGCGCTGACCGCGCACTTCCTGATCGCCCAGCCGGCGTTCAAGGGCACGGTGCGCCGCCTGCAAGGCATGGCGCAGTCCCGTTATGGCGAGATACGCGCCAACCTGCTGGCCCATGACATGCTGCCGATCCACCTGCTGCGCTGCAAGCTGGCGTTCTTCGGTGCCGGCAAGTTCGACCCCAAGTCCAGCCGATGGGTCCGCATCACGCTGTTCCAGGGCGCGCCGCTGGTCAGCGAGATCGGCCAACCGTTCGCGGACGACTGGAACTTCGCAGTCATGCCGCAAGGAGGCCTGTGACCATGCGTGTATCGCTCAATGAAATCCAGGTGATGTGCCGCAAGGCCTTCGAAGGCATGGGCTTTGCCGCGGGCGATTGCGAGGATGCCGCCGACCTGGTCGGCTGGCTGCACCTGCAAGGCCTCGATGGCCTCGGCACCGTGGCCAAAGCCCTGGACTACCTGCAACGGGAAGCCGACCGCCCCTACGCCTTGCGCTACGAAGACAGCACCGTGCTGGTGGTCGACGCCCAGGGCCAGAGCGTGCTGCGCTGTGCCGCGACCACGGTGGAGCTGGCGCTGGGCAAGGCCTTGCGCACTGGCCAGGCGCTGTTGCGCATCCACCAGTGCCACAACCGCCTGTTGCTGCTCGGCTACTTGAGCCGGGCCGCGGAGCTGGGGCTCGACGTGCAGGCCCGCTGGGGCGATGCCCGCCAACGACACGTGGCGACTTTCGCCGCCGGTGGCGTCCGTCCTGAGCTGCACAACGATGAACAGGTCGCCTCCACCACGCCCGAACAGTGCATCACGGTGCTGTTCAACCGGCCTGCCCGGCACACCGGGCCCGTAGCCGTTCCCCTGGCCCTGCCCACGGACGGCTTCACCGTCAGCGAGCAAACCTGGCAGCGGCTCAAGCAGCTGGCCGAGCACATCCTGGTCGAAAGCACCGAAGCCTCGCGCCGACATGGCGCCGGCGGCGGCAGCGATGCCGACTGACCCGCGTCCACTTTTTCAGGAACCGTCCCCATGAAATACGCCATCAAGACCGACCTGTTCGCCTCAAAGGCCCCGCTGGAATGGGCGGTCGTCGGCAACGGCACGCTCTATACCGCACAGATCCCCATCGATGCCCAGGGTCAGGTGGTCGCCGGCGGCATCGAAGCACAGACCCGCCAGACCCTGGACAACCTGCGCCACACCCTGGACGCCGCAGGCAGCTCGCTGGACGCCGTGACCCAAGTGCTGATCTACGTCACCGACCGCAGCTACCTGGCCACGGTCAACAGCCTGTACGGGCAGTATTTCCAGGCGCCCTACCCTAACCGCGCCGCCGTCGTGGTGGCCGGTTTGGCGCGCGAGGAAATGCTGGTGGAGCTGGTGGTGTACGCCTGCCTGTAATCGCGCGCTCCCTATCGCGGGGCAAGCTCGCTCCCACCGATTGCGCCGCTCTCAAGACTTGTGAAATCACTATGTGAGCGAGCTTGTCCCGTGATAGGGCCCCAAAAACACCCCACGAACCGGGTCTGGAGAGACAAATCACGCACCCTGCGGACCGATCGCGCACTCATCGTTGCCATCAGCGATCAAGGTGCTAACACCGGTCGACGATCACGCTAATAGTTGCTGGCCTAATCACACAACAACGAGGCTAGCTCCGTGTACCCACGTGTCCTTTGCTCCCTGTCCCTGTTGACCCTCGCCATTTCCGCCGCCCATGGCGCCGAGCCGCTCGATACCCCGCGCCTGGTGGGCATGGACAACTTCCGTGACATCGCCGGCACCACCACTGCCTACAGCACCGCTCATGACGGCACCCTGCGCGCAGGGGTGTTCTACCGCTCCAACGCCGTGACCCCGACCGCCTCGGACCTGGCTGCCCTGGCCCCTCTGGGCATCGGCACGGTGTTCGACCTGCGGACCCCCAGCGAGATCGCCGCCACCCCCGACACCCTGCCGGCCGGTGCGGCCTACCGGAACATCGACATCATCGGCAACAATACCTCCGGGGCCAACATCACCGACATGGTGTTCCGCAGCGCCGCCGAAGCCGAAGCGATGATGAAGGAAACCAACCGTGCCTTCGTCTACGATGCCGGCATGCGCAGCCAGTACACCGTGCTGTTCAACGAGCTGGCCCGCACCGAGGACGCGGCGCTGTTCCATTGCACCGCCGGCAAGGACCGCACCGGCTGGACCGCTGCGCTGCTGCAGAGCATCGCCGGTGTCGACGACGCCACCATCATGCAGGACTACCTGGCCACCAACGCCTACACCGCCGAGCGCATGGCGGCGATCCTCGATTCGCTGCCGCCGAACCTGGCCGAGATCTATGGGCCGTTGATCGGCGTGGAGGCCAGCTACCTGCAGGCAGGGCTGGACGAGGTGAAGGCACGCTACGGCAGCATGGACAACTACCTCAAGCAAGGCCTGGGGTTGTCCCAGGAAACCCTCTACGTGCTGCGTGGCAAGATGGTCCGATTCAACAGCCTGCCCGGCCAGGCTGGCCTGCAAGGCAACGCCGCGGCAGGCGCGCGGCTGTTGCAGGGCCTACAGGACAGCCGCCTGTCGGGCACTTACAGCGCCTACAACTACTACCTGCAATCGGCCATCGATGCCGGCAGCCTGGGCGGCGTCGAGGCCACCGTCGGTGGCCAGGTGCATGCCGACGCTGCCAGCTACCTGCTGCGCCAGGGCACGATGATCGAACAGGCCAGCGCGCCCTTCGCCAGCGGCACGGACCTCAAGGTCGGCCAGACGCGGTTGTGGAGCACAGCCCTGGCCAGCTACCTGGGCACCGACGGCTCGTCCCACGCACGCAGCAGCAACGAGCACAGCCAAGGCCTGATGATCGGCCTGACCCAGCGCTTTTCCGAACAGCTCAGCGCCCATGCAGGCTTCGGCTACAGCCGCGGCAACATCGGCGGTGCCGGCGGCGAGGCGGACACCGACCTGACCTTCCTCAGCGCAGGCGCACGCTTCGCGCCGGATAGCCTTGAGCAAGGGCTGTTCATCGAGGCCGATGCCCATGCCGGCTGGTTCGACTACCAGAGCAAACGCGACCTGGGTAACGGCCTGGGCCAGGCCAAGGGCGACAGCCATGGCAACCTGGCCGGGGCCGGCTTGGCGCTGGGCTATCGGATGCAGGCGGGCACCCTGACGCTGGAGCCAAGCCTAGGCGTGCGCGTCAGCCAGGTGGACCGTTCGGGCTTCACCGAAAAAGGCAGCGAGCTGGCGCTGGAGGTGGACAGCCTCCAGGAAACCCGGCGCAGCGCGGTAGCCAACCTCCAGGCCAGCCTGGCGCCGGTAGAGCTGAGCGGTGGTTGGCAGCTGGTGCCGGGGTTCACGCTGGGGTACGAGCATGTGCTGGGCGATCATCAGGTCGACAGCGAAGGCCACCTGCTGGGGCTGGATATCGAACAGCGCGCGGCGTACGACAACCGCGACCTGTTCACTGCCGGGGTCAATGCGATGGCCTCCCTCGGAGCGTTCAGCGTGGGGGCTGAAGTGGCGGCTGGCGGTGGCGGTGACAGCCATGGGGTGAGCGGTAGCCTGAAGGCCAGCTACGCGTTCTGACGGTTTGGGGCTGCGTAGCAGCCCCCCAACGGCCTAACCTCTGCGCCGAACCTGCGCAGGGCTCACGCCATAGGCCTGCTGGAAATACTGCGCGAACCGCCCCGCATTGCTGAAGCCATGACGCAACGCCACCTGAGACACCGAAACAGGCTCCCCATGCACCAATGACTCGTAGGCCTGCTCCAAGCGCACTTGCCGCTGGTAATCCACGATCGAACATCCCAGGAACCTGCGAAACCCCTGCTGCAACGCACGCAAGCTGACGTTGGCGAGGGCCGCCAAGTCCGTCCCGCTGGTCGCGCTCGATGGGTGGGCACGGATCCAGTCCATGGCCAGCTTCACGTGCCGTGGCGCGATCTGCGGCACGGGCCGGCGCAAGGCTTGGCTATGGTTGTGCGGCCAGGCCTCGAGCACCGCGTCGACCAGCATTTCCTGCAAACGCACCGGCATCAGCGCACCGGCATGGATCAGCTGGTCGAACTCGTTGCCGGTGGCCAGCTCGAGCAAGGCGCGAATGCCATGACAGGCAGCAACCTCCAGCGACACCACCGGCTCGAAGCGGATCGGCTGCAACACCGGCTTGCCCAGTAATGTCGCCAAGCGCTCGGTGATCAGGCTTCGGCGGATCGACATGCCGCATTGGGCATGGCCGTCGCTCAAGCGCAAGGTACGCAACGACCTTTTCTCGATGGCCAGGCCCATGCCAGGCAGCCCGACGGTTTCGCCCTGATGGCCGAAGACCACCTTGCCCGCGCTGGGCAACACGAAAGTGATCTCGTCCTGCGGGTCGGTGAAGGTTACGCAACAATCGCCCTGGTAGTGCATGCGGCGAAAGCTGACGCCCTCATGACGACCGTAGACGCCACCGATGAGCAGGTCGTCCGACAGCACCAGCGAATCGGCGTAGAGGTTGTCGAACATGCGCGAGAACAGTGCACCGAACGCCTCGCTGCGCATGTCCCGGGAGCGGAGAATGATCTGTTTGCGGAGCGTGCCGGTACTCACCATCAAGGCCACCTTCTTGTTGTTGGACGCAAAAACGCCAGGACCTTACCAAGGGCGCATGACAGCGGCATGACCCCTGCGGCGCCCCACCCGCATAGTAATGGCAACATTTTGATGCAAACTTCGCAGGCGGATCGCCACCTACCTCCGTAGAATTGCTGCCTGGCGTGTGCTGCGTGCGCCCGGGAGCCTTCCCGAATACGGAGAACATTCATTTGTTTTCCGAGAGTCAGTCCATGTTGCATGCAGCCTCCACACATTCCTGGCATTTGCTGTTCCGCTTTTATGCGGTCGGCACGGCCATGCGCCACACCCTTCCCTTCTTCTCGCCTTTCGCTGCAGTGGTCCGGACCATCCGGCGCCATCGTTTCGCTGTGTCCACGCTCCGACGCACCGCTGCTTTTGCGCAGGCGACGCCATGAACGAGGACTCCTTGATGAATGCTCCCCTTCCCACCCTCACCTCGCTATCGGTGCTGCGCCGCTTGCTGGCCAGCGAAGCCGCAGGCGGCGTGTTGTTGATGTTCACCGCAGCCCTGGCCATCGTGATCGCCAACAGCCCCTGGGCCGAGGCCTACCAACACCTGCTGCACCTGCCCGTGGGGCCGACGCTCAGCGACAAGCTCGGGCCGATGACCGTGCACCTGTGGATCAACGACGGCCTGATGGCGGTGTTCTTCCTGCTGGTGGGCCTAGAGATCAAGCGTGAGCTGGTCGATGGCCGGCTCGCCACCTGGGAACAACGGCGCCTGCCGGCCTTGCCGGCACTGATGGGCATGGCCCTGCCGGCGCTGATCTACCTGGCGTTTTCGCGCAACGAACCGGGGCTTGCCGGTGGCTGGGCGATCCCTGCCGCCACTGACATCGCCTTCGCCGTCGGCGCCCTGGCGCTGCTGGGGCGGCATGCGCCGCTGTCGTTGAAGGTGATGCTGGTCTCGGTGGCAATCATCGACGACATGGGCGCAGTGGCGATCATCGCATTGTTCTACACCTCGTCGATCAACCTGGTGGCCCTGGCGGCGGCGGCCGGGATCGTCGTTGTCCTGCTGGCGTTCAACCGCCTGCGCGTGGTGTCGCTGTGGCCCTACCTGCTGGGCATCGTCGCGCTGTGGTACGTGACCCTGCTCTCCGGCGTGCATGCCACCATCGCCGGCGTGGTCGGCGCGCTGCTGATTCCCTACAGCGCCGGGCCCGGCAAAGGTGACGACGCCAGCCCGTTGCTCAAGCTTGAGCATGGCCTGGCACCTTGGGTCGGTTTCCTGATCGTGCCGGCCTTCGGCTTCGCCAATGCCGGTGTGTCCTTCAGCCACCTGAGCTGGAGCGACGTACTCGCCCCGCTGCCGCTGAGCATCGCCCTGGGTCTGCTGTTGGGCAAGCAACTGGGGGTGTTCGCCGGGGTGCTGCTGGCGGTCAAGACGGGTCTGGCGGCCAAACCGCGCGGTGCCAGCTGGCTGCAGATCTATGGCGTGGCCATGCTCTGCGGCATTGGCTTCACCATGAGCCTGTTCATTGGCGAACTGGCCTTCCCGGGGCAGCCGGAGCGTATCGACGAAGCGAAGATCGGCATCCTCCTCGGCTCGCTGCTGTCGGCACTGATCGCCTGCGCCATCCTGCGCTTTGCGCCCAAGCCCGAAGCCTAGCGGGCCCCGTGTCCCCATCTCCGGCAAGCCGGCTCCCACAGGTTCGGCGGTGTCTACGACCGCAGCGCAATACACGTGGGAGCCGGCCTGGCAGCGATCGAGGCGGCACGAACAGCGCCAGGTTGTCGGCCCGCACAGCCCATGATCGACGCTCGACCATTCGTCGAGCTTCCCACCCACCCAGCCCAACCCCCGCAGCCCACGCCCTTCTAACGACCATGTGCGCATCACCGCCTCGGAGGGGCAATCGACAATGAACGAACGCTTGCTGGACCCGCTGACGAACTCGACCATCTTTGGCATCTCTGTCCTTAACTGGTTGCTGGCCCTGGGAGTCAGCCTGGTCACCTTCCTGGTCGCCCGCTGGGCCATCAGCTTCGTCAAGCGCACGGTGCAGGGCTGGTCCGCCCATGATGGTCACTTCGCCCAGGTGCTGGCCAAGGTGCTCGAAGGCACCAGCAATGTCCTGTTGTTCCTCGCCGCCCTGCTCATCGGCCTGAGCGTGCTGGACCTGCCGGAGCGCTGGCTGGACCGGGTCGGCAGCCTATGGTTCGTGGTGGCTGCGTTGCAGATAGGCCTGTGGGCCAACCGCGCCATCGCCCTTGGCCTGTCCCGCTATTTCGCCCGGCACAGCAGCGCCGGCCTCTACCAGGGCAGTGCCCTGGCCACGCTGTCCGCCTGGGGCGCCAGGGTGCTGCTCTGGTCGATGGTGCTGCTGGCCATGCTCTCCAACCTCGGGGTGAACATCACCGCCTTCGTCGCGAGCCTGGGCGTGGGCGGTATCGCCGTGGCGCTGGCGGTGCAGAACATTCTCGGCGACCTGTTCGCCTCGCTCTCCATCGCCGTGGACAAGCCGTTCGAAGTGGGCGACTTCATCGTCATCGGCCCGCTGGCCGGAACGGTGGAGCACATCGGGCTGAAGACCACACGCATCCGCAGCCTCGGCGGCGAGCAGATCGTCATGGCCAACGCCGGCATGATCAGCAGCACCATCCAGAACTACAAGCGCCTGCAGGAGCGGCGCATCGTCTTCGAGTTCGGCCTTTCCTACGACACCCCCACCGAAGCGGTGAAGAAGGCGCCGGGCATCGTCGCGCAAGTGATCCAGAAGCAGGACAAGGTGCGCTTCGACCGTGCCCACCTGCGCGGTTTCGGCAAGGAGTCGCTGGAGTTCGAATGCGTCTACATCGTGCTCGACCCGGGGTACAACCTGTACATGGATATCCAGCAGGCGATCAACTTCCAGCTGCTGGAACAGTTCGCCGGCATCGGCGCGAAATTCGCCGTGCCGGCGCGGGCGATCAAGGTGACCTCGCTGCCGGAAGCCTCGAACCAGGTGGGCCGCGACCAGGGTGGCCACAAGGCCAGGGAGTGATCAACCGCCCCCTGGACGAGCCACTTCGAAGTGACCGCGGAACACCGTTTCGACAATACGCCATTGCCCTTCCACCCGTTGGTAGCGGTCTTGGTAGAACCCGCCCAACTGGCGGGTCGCCCCGGTCTCGCCGTCGCGGTTCTGGTAATGCAGGGCCCAACGGGCCCTGGCGTTGTCGGCGTCCTGGAAGTCGATCTCCGGGTTGGCGGCGTGGTGCAGGTCGATCACCCTGGGCACGCAGGCCAACTCGCGGAACAACGCCAGGAACGGTTCCCGGTCACGGAAGAGGCCCAGCGGCCCATAGTCGATCAGCACCTCGCCCGTGGCGAAGCAGTCGCGGATGGTCGTCACGTCCTTCAGGTCGCAGGCGTTCAGGTAGCGATGCTTGAGCTGGCGGATAGCCTCCAGGGCTTCCAGGCGGTCGATGCGTTGTTCCAGGTCCACTGCGTTCACCTTCCTTGACGGGTGATTGTAGACCCGACCCTACTCCCTCCAAAAACCACCCCGCACCCTCCATTCGGACTAGGCGCTCAGCGTGCCTGTCCCGCACGGACTTGACTGTTCAAGACACCGTTTTGCTTGTGCCCGCCATTGCCCAGGTATTCGTTCGAATGTTCATCTTTACACTTGATTTACATTTGTGAATCGATAGTATTCGCACCCAATAAAAACAACGCGAGTGATTCTCAATGGCAAAAAAGTACGTCGCCCCAGCATCCCTGTCGATGCTGGGCCTGCTGGCAGTGCCTGTTGTTCACGCTGAAACCCAGGACACGCTGGCCCTGCCGGCGACTTCGGTGAACGGTGCCTACGAGCAGCAGAGCTACAAGGCCACCGAAAGCAAGAGCGCGCTGAAGATCGACGCGCCCCTGCGCGATATCCCCCAGACCGTCAATGTCGTCCCTGAAAGCGTGATCAAGGACCAGGGTGCCCAGTCCATGGAGGACGTACTCAAGAACGTACCTGGCGTCGGCCTGTCCAACGGCGACGGCCAGCGCGACCAGGTCACCATCCGTGGCTTCAACGCCATTGGCGACATGTACATCGATGGCGTGCGCGACGACGCCCTGTATTTCCGCGACCTGTCCAACATCGAGCGCGTCGAGGTCATCAAAGGCCCGGCAGCCGTGCTCTATGGCCGTGGCTCGTCCGGCGGCCTGATCAACAGCGTCAGCAAGAAGCCAGGCTTCGCGCCCAAGCACGAAGTGGGCATGACCCTGGACACCGAGGGCAAGCGCCGCACCCAGTTCGACACCGGCTGGGCCGACCCGCAAGGCAACCAGGCCTACCGCCTGACCGGCGCCTTCGAAGACAGCGACACCTTCCGCGACGATGGCTACATCGACCGCAAGGCCATCGCCCCGTCGGCCTACTTCCGCCTCTCCGACGACCTGGAGCTGAACCTCGGCGCCACCTACCTGTACGACAAGCGCCTGATCGACTTCGGCATCCCGGCCTTGGGCAACCGCCCGGTGGACGTCGACCGTGACAAGCGCTTCGGCTCCGGCGATGCGGACCAGGACTATGCCCGCAGCGAGGTGTTCTCGTTCACCGCGAGCCTGGACTACCGCATCAACGACGATTTCACGCTGACCAATACCAGCCGCTACTACCACTACGACCTGGACCGTAACAACACCCTGGCCGACAGCAGCCCTACCCGCTTCGTCACCGCGCCGAACGGCGAACTGCTGGTCAAGCTCAACCGCGGCAACGTGGCCCGCGACGAGTACGGCGTGTTCAACCAGACCGAACTCAAGCAGCAAGCACAACTGGCCGGCATGCAGCACAACCTGCTCTATGGTGTGGAAGTGGGCTACCAGGACAAGTACCAGCGGGTGTTCAACCAGAACAACGTGACCCACGTTCCGGTCTATCGCGATGCCTTGGTACCGGTACCGGAACATGCGGCCAACCTGTCGTCCAAAGGCACCAACTATCAGCAGACCGCGGGCTTCTATGTGCAGGACCTGATCGAGCTGAACGACCAATGGAAAGCCCTGCTCGGCGTGCGCTACGACATCTTCGGCCAGGAATACGACGACATCCGCGCAGCCGACGTCGATCTGGATCGCACCGACAAAACCTGGAGCCCACGTGTCGGCCTGGTGTACCAGCCGGACCAGATCCAGTCGTATTACGTCTCCGTCAGCCGCAGCTACCAGCCTTCGGGCGAAATGTTCGCGGTCAACGCAGGCAACGCCGACCTGGAACCTGAAAAAACCACCAACTACGAGCTGGGCGCCAAGTGGGACCTGCTCGACAGCAAGCTGTCGGTGACCGCGGCGATCTTCCGCCTGGAACGCACCAACATGCGTACCCCGGACCCGGTGACCCCTGGCCTGACCATCCTGGCCGGCGAGCAGCGCACCGACGGCTTCGAAGCCACCATCAGCGGCCAGCTCTCGGACAAGTGGCAGGTCTACGCCGGCTACGCCTTCCTGGATGCCGAGATCGTCAAGTCCAACGCCAAGACCAACGGCGTCTCCAACGAGGGCCAGACCCCGACGCTGACACCGCGCAACAGCGCGAACCTGTGGCTGGTGCGTACCCTCACCCCGCAATGGCGTGTGGCCGCCGGTGCCAACTACGTGGACGAGCGCTACACCGCCCTGGACAACCAGGTGGTGATGCCCGGCTACACCACCTTCGACGCCGCGCTGCTGTACAGCGAACAACACTGGGACATGGCGCTGCGCCTGAAGAACGCCTTCGACCGCGACTACTACGCCTCCGCCCACGGCTCGGTGGACCTGATCACCCCAGGTGCGCCGCGGACCCTGGAAGCGAGCGTGGCCTATCGCTTCTGATCGCCCCTCCCGCGCCGGCTAGCGCCGTGCGCGGGCTTTCCCCCCAATCGTGCGCCGCAACCGGCTGCCGAGACGGCAAGCTGATTGCCTAACGCAGCTGCATTACCTAGGCTAGGGGCCTTTCCTCGCCATGAGACAGGGCCATGTCAGAACACGAAACCGCAAGCGCAGGCCGCTTCAACAGCATCGAAATCCGTGTACTCGGCTCGCTGATCGAAAAACAGGCCACCAACCCGGAAACCTACCCGCTGACACTCAACGCCCTGGTCCTGGCCTGCAACCAGAAAACCAGCCGTGAACCGGTGATGAACCTCTCGCCCGGCCAGGTCGGCCAGGCCTTGCGTACCCTGGAAGGCCAGGACATGACCCGCCTGCAGATGGGCAGCCGCGCCGACCGCTGGGAGCATCGGGTGGACAAGGCCCTGGAACTGGTGCCGGCGCAACTGGTGCTGATGGGGCTGATGTTCCTGCGCGGGCCACAGACACTCGGCGAATTGCTGACCCGCAGCAACCGCCTGCACGACTTCGACGATGTGGAACAGATCCAGCATCAGCTCGAGCGCCTGATCGCCCGTGGCCTGGCCTTGCACCTGCCACGCCAGGCCGGCCAGCGTGAAGACCGCTACACCCATGCCCTGGGCGACCCGGCGGACATCGAGGCGATCCTGGCCGCGCGCCAGCAAAGTGGCGGCGAGCGCAGCGCTGCCAGCAATGTGTCGCAAGAGCGGATCGAAGCCCTGGAGGCGCGGGTCGCTGCGCTGGAGGCACGCCTGGCCGAGCTCGAGGGCTGAGTCAGGGCTGTTCGGGGTCGGGGAAGTTGCGGCAGCTCTTGCGCTCGGCCAGCTCCCGGTCACTGGGGCGCTGGTCGACGAAGATGGTACGGCCGTCGGAATAGATTTCCAGGTAGCCCCAGTGCAGGTCCTGCTCCTGCTGCCCGGGCTTGGGCGGCACTAGCCACCAGGGTTCGCGGCTGATGAGGGTCATGGGCGTGGTCCGTCAGCGGGTCTGTCTAACACTATAGACAGATACGCCTCGAGGCCCTTTCGCGGGACAAGCCCGCTCCTACACCTCCTGTAGGAGCGGGCTTGTCCCGCGAAAGGGCCGCAAGGCGGCCCCAGGCTCCTCAAGCCGGCGCCGAGGTACGGATCAGGTGGTCGAAGGCAGCCAGGGAGGCCTTGGCGCCCTCGCCCACGGCGATGACGATCTGCTTGTACGGCACCGTGGTCACATCACCGGCGGCGAACACACCGGGGATATTGGTCTGGCCTTTGGCATCGACGATGATCTCGCCACGCGGCGACAGCTCGACGGTGCCCTTGAGCCAATCGGTGTTCGGCAGCAAGCCGATCTGCACGAAGATCCCCTCGAGCGCCACGTCATGCACCTGGTCGTTGCTGCGGTCCTTGTAGCGCAGGCCGGTGACCTTCTCGCCATCGCCCAGCACTTCGGTGGTCAAGGCGCTGGTGATGACCTTGACGTTCGCCAGGCTGTGCAGCTTGCGTTGCAGTACGGCGTCGGCACGCAGTTGGCTGTCGAATTCGATCAAGGTCACCTGGGCGACGATGCCTGCCAGGTCGATGGCCGCTTCCACGCCGGAGTTGCCACCACCGATCACCGCCACGCGCTTGCCCTTGAACAGCGGGCCGTCACAGTGCGGGCAGTAGGCCACGCCACGGGCGCGGTATTGCTGCTCGCCAGGCACGTTCATCTCGCGCCAGCGGGCGCCGGTGGCCAGGATCACGGTCTTGGCCTTGAGCGACGCACCACTGGCCAGGCGCACTTCGTGCAGGCCGCCGTCGGTGGCTGGAACCAGCGCTTCACCGCGCTGCAGGTTCATGATGTCCACGTCGTACTGCTTGACGTGCTCTTCCAGCGCCGTGGCCAGTTTCGGGCCTTCGGTTTCCTGCACCGAGATGAAGTTCTCGATCGCCAGGGTGTCGAGCACCTGGCCGCCGAAACGCTCGGCCGCGACACCGGTACGGATGCCTTTGCGCGCCGCGTAGATGGCCGCTGAGGCGCCTGCCGGGCCACCACCGACCACCAGCACGTCGAAGGCGTCCTTGGCGTTGATCTTCTCGGCCTGGCGGCTGCCGGCGTTGGTGTCGATCTTGCCGAGGATCTCCTCCAGGCCCATGCGGCCCTGGCCGAAGACTTCACCGTTCAGGTAGATGCTCGGTACCGCCATGACCTTGCGCGCCTCGACCTCATCCTGGAACAGCGCACCGTCGATGGCCACGTGGCGTACGTTGGGGTTGAGCACCGCCATCAGGTTCAGCGCCTGGACCACGTCCGGGCAGTTCTGGCACGACAGCGAAAAATAGGTTTCGAAGGTGAACTCGCCTTCCAAGGCCTGGATCTGCTCGATCACGTCGGTACTGGCCTTGGACGGATGGCCGCCGACCTGCAGCAGCGCCAGCACCAGGGAGGTGAATTCATGGCCCATGGGGATGCCGGCGAAGCGCAGGCTGATGTCGGCACCCGGGCGGTTGAGCGAGAACGAAGGGCGACGGGCGTCGCTGCCGTCCTCGCGCAGGGTGATGAGGTTCGACAGGCCGGCGATCTCCACCAACAGGTCGTGCAATTCGCGGGACTTCGCGCCGTCGTCGAGGGAAGCAACGATCTCGATCGGCTGGGTGACCCGCTCCAGGTAGGTTTTCAGTTGCGATTTAAGCGTGGCGTCCAACATACGGGCGATTCCTTTTTCAAAACTCGGATACAAAAACGCCCAGGCGAGATCGCCCGGGCGTTTGACGGGGCGGCAGCTACTTCAGCTTTGGCGGCTGGCTACCGCCCGCGATTGACGCATGGACCTCAGATCTTGCCGACCAGGTCCAGGGACGGCGCCAGGGTGGCCTCGCCTTCTTTCCACTTGGCCGGGCAGACTTCACCCGGGTGGGCGGCAACGTACTGGGCAGCCTTGACCTTGCGCAGCAGCTCGCTGGCATCGCGGCCTACGCCACCGTCGTTGATTTCGACGATCTTGATCTGGCCTTCAGGGTTGATCACGAAGGTACCGCGATCGGCCAGGCCGGCTTCTTCGATCAGCACGTCGAAGTTGCGGGCGATGACGTGGGTCGGGTCACCGATCAGCGGGTACTGGATCTTGCCGATGGTTTCCGAGGTGTCGTGCCAGGCCTTGTGGGTGAAGTGGGTGTCGGTGGACACACCGTAGATTTCCACGCCCAGCTTCTGGAACTCGGCGTAGTTGTCGGCCAGGTCACCCAGTTCGGTCGGGCAGACGAAGGTGAAGTCGGCTGGGTAGAAGAACACGACGGACCACTTGCCCTTCAGGTCGGCTTCGCTGACCTGGACGAACTCGCCCTTGTGGTAGGCGGTAGCGTTGAACGGTTTGACCTGGCTGTTGATGATTGGCATGAGAGACACTCCTTCATGGGGTTGAAATCAGTTGACGGAGAGAATCCTAACCAACGAGATCGATAAACGCTCATTGGCAAACCTCATGCTCGTGATTGGTTTTGGCTATAACCGAGGATAATTAATAGAAGGGATTGGGCTGAGCAAAGGATTGCGGGTATTCACGACGGGATGCGTCCTTGTGGGAGCGGGCTTGCCCCGCGATTGGCCCGGCCCTGCCATCGCGGCGGCATGGCAAGGGCTTCGCCCTTGATCGCGGGACAAGCCCGCTCCCACAGGGCTGCGCTAATCAATGGTTCTCCGCGTGACTGCGCAGCCCGAAGGGCTGGGTAATCTCCCTCAGGATCTGCTGGGAGCGGCCTTGCGTCAGCGCGTGGCCGTGCGCATGGTGACGAACTCTTCGGCCGCCGTCGGGTGCACGCCGATGGTCTCGTCGAACTGCTGCTTGGTGGCGCCGGCCTTGAGAGCGATACCCAGGCCCTGGATGATCTCCCCGGCATCCGGCCCGACCATGTGGCACCCCAGGACCTTGTCGGTGTCGGCATCGACCACCAGCTTCATCAGGGTCTTCTCCTGGATATCGGTCAGGGTGAGCTTCATCGCACGGAAGCGGCTCTCGAAGATCTGCACTTTGTGCCCGGCCTCCAGCGCCTGCTCTTCGGTCAGGCCCACGGTGCCGATCGGCGGCTGGCTGAACACCGCGGTGGGGATATTCTGGTAGTCGACCGGCCGGTAGTCCTCGGGCTTGAACAGACGGCGCGCCACGGCCATGCCTTCGGCCAGGGCCACCGGGGTGAGCTGGACGCGGCCGATCACGTCGCCGATGGCGATGATCGAAGGCTCGGTGGTCTGGTACTGCTCATCGACACGGATGAAACCGCGAGCATCGAGTTCGACGCCGGTATTCTCCAGCCCCAGGTTGTCCAGCATCGGACGGCGCCCGGTGGCGTAGAACACGCAGTCGGCGACCAGCTCGCGGCCATCCTTGAGGGTGGCCTTGAGGCTGCCGTCGTCCTGCTGGTCGATGCGCTGGATGTCGCTGTTGAACTGCAGGTTCAGGCCGCGCTTTTCCAGCTCTTCCTTGAGGTGGGTACGCACCGAGCCGTCGAAGCCGCGCAGGAACAGGTCGCCGCGATACAGCAGCGTGGTATCGGCGCCCAGGCCCTGGAAGATCCCGGCGAACTCCACGGCAATGTAGCCGCCGCCGACCACCAGCACGCGTCGCGGCAATGCCTTGAGGTAGAACGCTTCGTTGGAGGTGATGGCCAGCTCCTTGCCC
Organism: Pseudomonas sp. FA-1; assembly: GCF_056856075.1. Taxonomy (NCBI): domain Bacteria; kingdom Pseudomonadati; phylum Pseudomonadota; class Gammaproteobacteria; order Pseudomonadales; family Pseudomonadaceae; genus Pseudomonas; species Pseudomonas sp. FA-1. Next base: position 52,019 of record NZ_JBWXTH010000007.1, on the reverse strand, counting down.
GGGATGTCCGGTATTTGCGGCCAGCCGCCGGTGGCGATGAGGATATGCCGGGCGCTGTAGCGCTGGCCTTCGACCTCCACCTCATGGGCGCCGGTGATGCGCGCATGGCCCTGGAGCAGGGTCACACTGCTGTTGACCAGCAGGTTGCGGTAGATACCGTTGAGGCGCTCGATTTCACGGTTCTTGTTGGCGATCAGCGTGGCCCAGTCGAAGTGCCCCTCCTCGAGGGTCCAGCCGAAGCCTGCCGCCTGCTCGAGTTCATCGGCCACATGGGCACCGTACACCAGCAGCTTCTTGGGCACGCAACCGACGTTGACGCAGGTGCCCCCCAGGTAGCGGCTCTCGGCCACCGCCACCTTGGCGCCGAACCCCGCGGCGAAGCGCGCCGCACGCACACCGCCGGAACCGGCGCCAATCACGAACAGATCAAAATCGTAGGCCATGCATTCAGTCTCCTTGGCTGGCGCCCAGCATACCGCCGTTGCGCGCTGGGGACAAAAAAGCCACCCCGAGGGGTGGCTTTCGTACCAGCGCAGGACGGATCAGTACGCCTTGCCAGTCTTGTAGTAGTTCTCGAAGCAGAAGTTGGTCGCCTCGATGTAGCCTTCGGCGCCGCCGCAGTCGAAACGCTTGCCCTTGAACTTGTACGCCAGCACGCAGCCGTCCTGGGCCTGCTTCATCAGCGCGTCGGTGATCTGGATCTCGCCGCCCTTGCCTGGCTCGGTATTCTGGATGATGTCGAAGATATCCGGGGTCAGGATATAGCGGCCGATGATCGCCAGGTTCGAAGGGGCATCTTCGGGCTTGGGCTTCTCGACCATGTTGGTGACCCGGTAGATGTCATCGCGGATCATGTCGCCGGCGATCACACCGTACTTGTTGGTTTCCTGCGGGTCGACTTCCTGGATGGCGACGATCGAGCAACGGAACTGGTTGTACAGCTTGACCATCTGGGTGAGGATGCCGTCGCCTTCGGGGTTGACGCACAGGTCGTCCGCCAGCACCACGGCGAACGGCTCGTCGCCGATCAGCGGACGGCCGGTGAGGATGGCGTGGCCCAGGCCTTTCATCTCGGTCTGGCGGGTGTAGGAGAAGGAACACTCGTCCAGCAGACGGCGGATACCGACCAGGTATTTTTCCTTGTCGGTGCCCTTGATCTGGGTTTCCAGCTCGTAGCTGATGTCGAAGTGGTCTTCCAGGGCGCGCTTGCCGCGGCCAGTCACGATGGAGATCTCGCTCAGGCCGGCATCCAGGGCCTCCTCGACGCCATACTGGATCAGTGGCTTGTTGACCACCGGCAGCATTTCCTTGGGCATGGCTTTGGTAGCAGGCAGGAAGCGGGTGCCGTAGCCGGCTGCCGGGAACAAGCATTTCTTGATCATATACATCCTTAAACAAAGGCTGGGCCTGTGGAGTTCGGCGCAGTCTAATCAGGCGGCACTCACCTTACAATGCCCTACCCCTGGCCGACCGATGCCATGATAGAGATAACCCAGTGCCGATAGTTCCGATGGGTCATAAATATTGCGACCATCGAACAGCGCCGGCATGCGCATAAGGCCCCGTACGCGCAAGAAATCCGGTTGCCGAAACTGCTTCCATTCGGTCACCAACACCAGCGCATCGGCGCCTTCGACACAGGCATAGGGGTCCTGGGTCAGGCGCAACTGGGCGCTGGCCACCGCCTGCGGATAACGCGCGGCGACGCCGCCCAGGGCGGCCGGGTCGCAGGCCTGCACCCGCGCCCCGGCTGCCAGCAGGGCATCGAGCAAGACCAGGCTGGGCGCCTCGCGCAGGTCGTCGGTACCGGGCTTGAAAGCCAGCCCCCAGATCGCCACGTTGCGCCCGCGCAGGAAACCGCCGAAGTGCTGGCGCAGGGCTTCGAACAGCAAGGTCTTCTGCGTTTCGTTGCGCGCCTGTACGGCCTGGAGAATGGCCGGCTGGTAACCCTGCTGCTCGGCGCAATGGATCAACGCACGGACGTCCTTAGGGAAGCAGGAGCCACCGTAGCCACAACCGGCATAGATGAAATGGCTGCCGATACGCCGGTCGCTGCCGATACCCCGGCGCACCTGCTCGATATCCACGCCCAGGCGCGCGCAAAGCCCGGCCAGTTCATTGACGAAGGAGATGCGCGTGGCGAGGAAGGCGTTGGCCGCGTACTTGGTGAACTCGGCGGCGCGCGTGGACATCAGCAGCACCCGCTCGCGGTTGCGCACGAACGGCGCGTAGAGGCGCTGCAGGCACTGGCTGGCCGGCTCACTGTCGCTGCCGATGATGACCCGGTCGGGTCGCATGAAGTCGTCCACGGCGCTGCCTTCCTTGAGAAACTCAGGGTTGCTCGCCACGTCCACGGCATAGCGCACTCCCCGTTCGCGCAGGCCATTGGCGATATGCCGGGCAACGCGCTCGGCCGTGCCTACCGGCACGGTGGACTTGTTCACCACCAGGCACGCCCTGCCCAGGTGACGGCCAAGGCTGTCGGCCACGGCCAGCACGTGCTGCAGGTCAGCCGAGCCATCCTCCTGGCTCGGCGTGCCAACGGCGATGAACACCACCTCGGCACGTGCCAGGGCCTGGCCCCACTGGTCGCTGAAACTCAGCTGGCCGGTACCCAGGCCCGCCTGCAGCAACGCTTGCAACCCGGGCTCGTAGATCGGGCACTGCCCTTGGCACAACTGTGCAAGGCGCGCCTGGTCGCGCTCCAGGCACACCACACGGTTGCCCATTTCGGCGAAGCAGGCCGCCGTGACCAACCCCACATACCCCGCCCCGATCACACAGAGTTCCATGGCCGCACTCCCTTTCGAAGATTGCGGCCATTGCACCCCAGACGCCGTTGCAGGGCCGTGACAGCCCGGGGTCAAGGGTGTGACACGTCAGCTGCCGGTGCCCTGCCCAATCAACACGCCATCGACCTTCTGCCCGTACAGGTTGACGCCGTCGTTGGCGTGGTACTTCACCCGGGTCTTCTCGATCGAGCCGTCCACCAGGCGCGGGTCCTGGGGCCGTTCATGGCGGTTGATCCAGGCAGCCACGTCCCAAGCCTGCTGGTCGCTCAGGCTGCCGGCGCGCCCCAGGGGCATGTTGTGCTTGATGAACGAGGCCGCGGTGTTGATCCGGTGCATGCCGGCGCCCCAGTTGTAGGAATCCTTGCCCCACAACGGCGGCATCACGTACTCGCCGGCCACCTTCTGGCCTTCGCCCTGGTCACCGTGGCAGAGCGCGCACTGTTCGCGGTAGATCTGCTCGCCGCGCTTGAAGTCATAACCGGCGGCCGGCTGCGCCACCTCCGGGTAGCCGCGCCCTGGCGTCTCGACCCCCGTGGGCGCCTGGGTCGACAGCCAGTAGGCATAGACACTGAGCGCCGTCATCTGCGGGCTGTCGGCCGCCGGCGGTTTGCCGTTCATGCTGAACTGGAAGCACCCCTGGATACGCTCGGCGAAGGTGTTGACCTTGTCGTTCTTCTTGCGATACGCCGGGTACATCGGGTAGGCGCCCCACAACGGCGCGGAATGGGCCAGCCGCCCCTGGTCCAGGTGGCAGTTGCTGCAGTTCATGCCATTGCCCACCGCCTCGGGCATCAACCGGCGGGTGTCGACGAACAGGGCATGCCCCTGGCGCACCATCTGGCCGAAGGCATTGTCGGGCAGGTCGCTTTCGGCCGGTGGGCTGAACACCGGTGCAGCCTGGCTGCCGGGTACCTTGAGCTGGGATTGGTCTTCCATGGCGATCGGCGCCGCCTGGGCAGTGCCCAGGGCCAGGAGCAACAGGGCTGGGTAAACCGGCTTCATGGCTGGGCCTCCTGGCTGGTGGGCTGGGCGAAGAATGCGGCGATGGCCTTGACCTCGTCATCGGTCATGGCCTTGGCCACACCGACCATCAGCTGGTTGGGGTCGTTGCTGCGGCTGCCGTCGCGCCAGGCATTGAGTTGCGCCACCAGGTAGCTGGCCGGCTGCCCGGCCAGCGGCGGGAAGTGCTCACCGATGCCACCACCGCCCGGGCCGTGGCACTGCACGCAGCCCGGTATCTGGCGGCTCCAGTCGCCATACAGGGCCAGGCGCGACACCGAGTCCTTGGCGATCTGCTGGCGGCGCAGGGTTGGCGCGGGGTCGGCAGGCAGGCTGGCGAGGTAGGCGCTGACGGCTTTGATTTCGTCCTCGTCCAGGGCCTTGGCGAGCGGCTCCATGACGGCCTGCTTGCGGCTGCCATCGCGAAAATCGACCAGTTGCTTGCTCAAGTAGCCGGCCGGCAGGCCAGCCAGGCGGGGGAAGCCGGCGGCAGCGATGCCTTTGCCGTCCGGGCCGTGGCAGCCCAGGCAAGCCATGGCGGCGGGGTTCTGCCCACCCTGGGTGAAGATCTTCTGGCCATCGACGGCATGCGCCGTGGGCCAGGCCAGGATCAGCAGGCTGCCGATCACGACGCGACTCAACGGTTTCATCAGGGACGCTCCATTTTCCTTGTTATAAGCTTAGGCTTATTCGGTATAAGCCCAGAAAGAGTAGGCCTATCCCTGGTGGGGAACAACGCCCACCGGACAAGAAAATGGCAATTTGCCTGCTAATCGCTCATTGGCTGAGCTGGATCAAGATCCTGAGATGCACTGGGTCGCCGCGGTGCGCACGTCACCCAGGCGCAGAGGGAAGTTGTTCAGCCGCTCGTGCAGCTTGATGCTGCTGCCGCTGCCACGCTTGTCGATATCCACCAGGGCCGCAGGGCCGGCACCTGCGGAAAGCTTTTGCGGCACGATCAGGCGCAGGCCGTCGTCGCCGCGGGGCTCCTCCACCAGAGGGTCGCGCGTTTCGGCCAACTTGCTCTTGACGCAGTCGGCATACTGGCGAGGCGTCTTGCCGGACATCACGTCCAGGGTTTCCCGGGATTGTTCGAGTTCCGAAACACTGACACAGCCGCCCAGCACCACCAACGACATCGCCGCCACCAACCACTTCATTCGCACCACCCTCGGAATCGACAAGAAACGCTTGGACAACAGCCGGGCGGATTTGCTCCCTGCTTTGGCAGATTTATCTTCGGCCCGACCATCCGGGCGCGAGTCCATCCTGACATCGTGGTATCGTTTGCCTTTGCTGAACCAACCCTTGCGGAGCACCCCATGAAATTCGTACACCAGCGCGAGCACCTGAACGAGGACGACGTGGTCGTCATCGAATGCTCCCAGCGCTGTAATATCCGCCTGATGAACGACGCCAACTTCCGCAGCTTCAAGAATGGCGGTCGGCACACCTACCACGGTGGGCACTTCATCAAGTTCCCGGCCAAGATCACCGTGCCCAGCACCGGCTTCTGGAACATCACCATCGATACCGTGAGCCCGCGCCCGATCTCGGTGACGCGCAAGCCGACCTTCACCCACAAGATCAAGATCATTCGCCGTTCGTCCTCCAGACTCGGATAAGGCCCCGCCATGACCCAGACCATCAAATACGTGATCAAGTACAAACTCGACGGCGAGCGCCGCTGGGACTTCGCCTTGATGCCGGACGCCTCCCAGGAACAAGCCCTGGAAGCGCTGCGCAAGATCCATGGCGAGGACGCCGAGAAAATCAGCGACATCCAGGTCAGCAAGGCCCTGTAATCCCCGCCCGCCCCCGCCACAAGGAGTAGCGCATGAGCAACTGGCCCGACCGACGCATTCTCGATCTGCTGGGCATCCAGTTGCCCATCCTCCAGGCACCCATGGCGGGAGCCACCGGTTCAGCCATGGCCATCGCCGTAGGCAATGCCGGCGGGCTCGGCGCCCTGCCCTGCGCCATGCTCAGTGCCGAGCAGGTGCGCGCCGAGATCGAGGCGTTTCGTGCCGGCTGCCAAGGCCCGCTCAATCTGAACTTCTTCTGCCACCAGCCACCGGCACCCGATGCCGAGCGCGACCGGCGCTGGAAGCAGGCGCTCAAGCCGTATTACGAGGAAGTGGGCGCGGACTTCGACGCCCCGACGCCGGTCTCCAACCGTGCCCCGTTCGACGAGCAGAGCTGCCAGCTGGTGGAGCAGCTGCGCCCCGAGGTGGTGAGCTTTCACTTCGGCCTGCCCCAGGCCGACCTGCTGCGACGAGTCAAGGCCAGTGGCGCCAAGGTGCTGTCCAGCGCCACCACGGTGGAAGAAGCCGTGTGGCTGGAGGCCAATGGCTGTGACGCGGTCATCGCCATGGGCTACGAGGCGGGTGGGCACCGCGGCATGTTCCTGAGCGAAGACATCACCAGCCAGGTCGGTACCTTTGCACTGGTACCCCAGGTGGTGGATGCGGTGCGGGTACCAGTGATCGCCGCCGGTGGTATCGGCGACCACCGCGGCCTGGTCGCCGCCCTGGCCCTGGGCGCCTCGGCGGTACAGGTGGGCACCGCCTACCTGTTCTGCCCGCAGGCCAAGGTATCGCCGGCCCACCGCCGCGCGCTGGACAGTGCCCCGGCCAGCGACACAGCACTGACCAACCTGTTCACCGGCCGCCCGGCGCGCGGCATCAACAATCGCATCATGCGCGAGCTCGGGCCGATGAGCCCGCTGGCGCCGCGCTTCCCCCTTGCCGGGGGCGCGCTGATGCCACTGCGGGCGATCCGCGACCCCCAAGGCAACAGCGACTTCAGCAACCTATGGGCAGGCCAGGCGTTGCGCCTGGGGCAGCACCTGGATGCGGGCGAGCTGACCCGGCAGATCGCGGGCAAGGCCCTACAGCAGCTGGGCCTTGCTTCACGAACCTAGTCAGGCAGGCTGCGCGGCCCTTGCAGCCGTACGACGACGGGTCAAGGCGATCAACAGGATGAAGCAGGTCACTGCGGCGGTCATCAATGTCTCGTAGCGATACGCATCGCTGAACAGCATGTAGCCCAGCACCATGACGATCAGGCCGATCACCAGCCAGGTCAGCCAGGGGAACAGCCACATCTTCAGTGCCAGCTCCGTGCCTTCGCGCTCGGCGCGGGCACGCATGCGCAGCTGCGACACGGCGATCACCAGATACACCAGCAAGGCGATGGCGCCGGTAGTCGACAGCAGGAAGCCGAACACCTTGCCTGGGAACACGTAGTTGACGAAGCAGCCGACGAAACCCGCCAGGGTCGACAGCACCACCGCCACAGTGGGTACTCCATTGCCTGAGATGCGCTTGATCATCCGCGGCGCCTCGCCCCGCGCGCCCAGGGAGTAGAGCATGCGCGATGCGGTGTAGAGGCCCGAGTTCATGCAACTGGTCACCGCCACCAGCACCACCAGGTCGACCATCAGCTTGGCACCCGGCACGTTCAGTACCTCGAGCACGCGCTGGAACGAGCCGACGGCCTTCAGGCCCGGGTCGTTCCAGGCCACCAGCGACACCACCAGGAAGATGGACGCCAGGTAGAAGATGGCGATGCGGTACACCACCAGGTTGGTCGCGCGGCGGATCTTCTCCTTGGGGTTGGCGGTCTCGTCAGCCGCGATGGTGACGATTTCCGCGCCGAAGAACGAGAAGATGGTGATCAGCACACCCCCAAGTACGGTACCAAAACCATTGGGCATGAAACCGCCGTTGGCCCACAGCTGGCTGACGCCGGAGGTCTCGGCCAGGGGCCAGACGCCGAACACAGCCAAGCTGCAGATACCGATGAAGGCCAGAATGGCGATCACCTTGACCAGGGCGAACCAGTATTCGAACTCACCGAAGTTCTTCACGCTGATGAGGTTGGTGCCCGACAGCACGATCATGATCAGGAAGGCGAACAGCCAGGACGGCACCACCGGGAAGTAGGCGTGGAGAATGTCCGCGCCGGCAATGGCCTCGACCGGGATGATCAACACCCAGAACCACCAGTACAGCCAGCCGATGGTGAAGCCTGCCCAAGGACCGATGGCCTCGGCGGCATAGGTGGAGAACGAACCGCTGTTGGGGTTGGCGATGGCCATTTCACCGAGCATGCGCATCACCAGCAGCACCAGCAGGCCGGTCATTGCGTAGGAGATGAGGATGGCCGGGCCGGCGGTGGCGATGGCGTTGGAGGAGCCGATGAACAGGCCCGCGCCGATGATGCCGGCGATGGAAATCATGGATACCTGACGTGAGGTCAGGCCGTGCTGCAGCGAACGCTGTTTCTTTTGTTGTTGCGATGCCATGGGGAACCCTCGAATGGGTCGGCCGCCGCAAGGGGCGGCTGAAAAATGGAGCAGGATGCGAGTAAGTCGTAGTTGCTGAGTTGTTGTTGTTTTATTCGGAAACAGGCGCGGGCAGATCGACAACCGTCATGTTTTTCTCCTACATCGACAGCGGGTTGTAATCGTTGACGCGGGTCAGTATTAATCTATAAGGCAAGGTCAACAAACGACCTTTTCGAAGCACATAATTCCGTTACGGAATGAATTCCTTCCTTTTTTGCTCAAGGGGATCGGTAAACGTAACCCACGCATGCACCCAGATATCCTCAACGCACTGGAGCCGTTCGACCTGGCCTGCTTTATTCAAGAATTAAAGGAATGACCGCAATCGAATAATTCGTTTGCACGAATCCGAGCCCGCACGCTTCGATAATAAGAAACCCAAACAAAAGGTTTGCGTGCCCATGCAACAGGACAGTATCAGCCACTCCATTGCCATCGTTCACCCGATTACACTTTCCCATGGCCGCAACGCCGAAGTCTGGGATACCGATGGCAAGCGTTATATCGATTTCGTCGGGGGTATCGGCGTACTCAACCTGGGCCATTGCAACCCTGCCGTGGTAGAGGCGATCCAGGCCCAAGCCACCCGCCTGACCCATTACGCGTTCAATGCAGCGCCCCATGGCCCGTACCTGGAGCTAATGGAACGCCTGCGACACTTCGTGCCGGTCAGCTACCCGTTGGCGGGCATGCTCACCAACAGCGGTGCGGAAGCGGCTGAAAATGCCCTGAAAGTGGCGCGTGGCGCGACCGGCAAACGTGCCATCGTCGCCTTCGATGGAGGGTTCCATGGCCGTACCCTGGCCACCCTCAACCTCAACGGCAAGGTGGTGCCCTACAAACAGCGTGTGGGTGAGCTGCCAGGGCCGGTCTACCATTTGCCCTACCCCAGCGCCGACACCGGCGTGACCTGCGAACAGGCGCTCAAGGCGATGGACCGGCTGTTCAGCGTCGAGCTGGCCGTGGAGGATGTGGCGGCATTCATCTTCGAGCCGGTGCAGGGCGAAGGCGGCTTCCTGGCGCTGGACCCGGCATTCGCCCAGGCGCTACGCCGTTTCTGCGACGCGCATGGGATCCTGATCATCATCGATGAGATCCAGTCCGGGTTCGGCCGCACCGGCCAGCGCTTCGCCTTCCCGCGCCTGGGGATCGAGCCAGACCTGTTGCTGCTGGCCAAGAGCATTGCCGGCGGCATGCCGTTGGGGGCCGTGGTCGGGCGCAAGGCGATCATGGACTCGCTGCCCAAGGGCGGCCTGGGCGGCACCTATTCCGGCAACCCGATCGCCTGCGCGGCGGCACTGGCCAGCCTGGCGCAGATGAGCGATGAGAACCTGGCCACCTGGGGCGAGCGCCAGGAACAGGCCATCGTCGCACGCTACGAACGCTGGAAGGCGTCCGGGCTGACTTCGGCGCTGGGCCGCCTGACAGGCACCGGGGCCATGCGCGGCCTGGAGTTCGTCAATGCCGACGGCAGCCCGGCACCTGCGCAATTGGCCAAGGTGATGGAGGCTGCGCGAGCCAAGGGCCTGTTGCTGATGCCCAGCGGCAAGGCGCGACACATCATTCGCCTGTTGGCCCCGTTGACGATCGAACCTGATGTGCTCGAGGAAGGCCTGGATATCCTCGAACAGTGCCTGGCCGAACTGGGCTGCGCTTAGAGCCCCAGCTCCTCGGGCGTGAGCATGTCGGACTCGAAGGCGATCCAGCCGCCTTCGAGCTCGGCGTGGCCGTTGACGATTGGGCCGTAGTAAGTCAGGCCGTTTTCCAAGGTCACGCAGATATGTGTGGCAGGCTTTTCCGGCGCTGCCAGGGTGCCGACGAAATGCACTTTCTTCAGGGTCTCGGTAACCGCTTCCAGGCCGACACGCATGTTGGGGTTTTCCATCGCTTCGGCGTCACCCCCACGGTCTTCGGCGCTGACGGTTACGGTGGCGATGTACGGGTATTTGCTCAATCAGGGTGCCTCGTGGGAACTGGGACGGCGCAGCAGGCGCCAGGGGTGCCTAGGGTACGGCAGGTGACGACCAGGCGCGAGTGGTGCGGGGAATATTTGCACCGGCAGCATTGGCCCAATCGCCGGCTAGCCGGCGATTGAGTCGGCATTGCAGGACAACATCCTTCTGCCTACCGACATGGCCTCCCCCGCCCCAATCTGTTAGGGTGCCCGCCGATGCACGCCACACCACACGAGGATTCCGAGTGAGCGCCGAAGAACCCCTGATCGCCGACCTGTTCGAGGTCGACAAACGCCTGACCCTCAAGCCCGTCGTGGATTTCAACAGCTACCTGCGCAACGCCTTCGGTGAAGGCACCTGCCGCTGCCACCGCTGCGTAGACCTGAGCGGCGACGAGACCGGCTACGCCCACCGCCACACCTTCGCCCTGGAAGGCCGCACGCTGCATCGCCGCTTCGCCAACACTGCCGCCAGCGATGTGCTGCAGGTGCTGAAGAAAGCCTGGCTGTCCTACACCAAGGCCGACCTGCAACCAGTGGGCGAGCTGGACCTGGGTACCGTCAAGGCGTTCACCGAGGCTGCGCTGCACGAGCGCCTGCTGGCCCTGCTGCCCGCCAGCGGCCTGGCCCGGGAAAGCGACGGCCAGTGGCATTTGCAGGCCCTGGCCGACTGACACACGCCGATGGCCGCTCGGGCTCAATGCCCCTGGCGGCCATGCAGGATGGCGCGCCCCTTCTCCAGGTACGCCTCCATCTCCTGGTCCGGCACCATGCTGCCGCCCGTCGCCCATACCAGATGGGTGGCATTGGCCATGCGCCGCTCGTCCAGCCCCATGCGCTGGCGAAACCCCTGTTTTTCCAGCAATACCTGGCCCATGCCCGGCACGCCCGCCAATGCCGAGGGCTCCAACCGCTCGCCTTCGAGCCGGTCCATCAAAGCCAGCAGGCGGAACAGCTCTGCGTCACTGACGGTGTAATAGCCATCTACCAGGCGCTGCATGCTGCGCCCGACGAACCCTGAGGGCCGCCCGACCGCCAGCCCGTCGGCGGCGGTATGGTTATCCAGGCCGAAATCGTAGACCGACACCTGCTCATGCAACCCGGTATAGACCCCCAGCAGCATGCAGGGCGAATGGGTGGGCTCGGCGAACAGGCAATGCACCGCATCGCCGAACGCCTGCTTCAGGCCAAAGGCCACGCCGCCAGGCCCACCGCCCACGCCACACGGCAGATAGACGAACAGAGGGTGATCGGCATCGACCTGGATGCCTGCGCCCTGCAACTGCCCGCGCAGGCGCTCGGCGGCCACGGCGTAGCCGAGGAACAGGTCGGTGGAGTTTTCATCATCGACGAAATGGCAGTTGGGGTCGGCATCCGCTTCGTGCCGCCCCTGGGCCACGGCAACGCCGTAGTCGGCCTCGTACTCGCGCACCTCCACGCCACAAGCGCGTAGGCACTCCTTCTTCCACTGGCGGGCATCGGCGGACATATGCACTGTGGTACGGAACCCAAGCCGGGCCCCCATCACGCCAATGGACAGCCCCAGGTTGCCGGTCGAGCCGACGGCGATGCTGTATTGACCGAAGAAAGCCCGCGCTGCGTCGCTGTCGAGCACCGCGTAGTCATCGCCTGGCTTGAGCAGGCCGTGGGCCAGGGCGAGGTCCTCGGCATGCTTGAGCACCTCGTAGATACCGCCACGGGCCTTGATCGAACCGGAAATGGGCAGCTGGTTGTCGGCCTTGAGCCAAAGCCGGCCGCTGGGTGCGATACCCAGCTCGTCGCACAGCGCTGCCTGCAGCGTGGGCAAGGGCCTCAAGGGCGACTCGATCAGGCCACCGGACGCTGCCGTCTGCGGGAACGCCGAGGCGATGAACGGCGCGAAACGCTCAAGCCGGGCGCTGGCCTGGGCGATATCGGCGGCGCCCAGCGGCACATCGCCAAGCGCCTGGGCACAGGGCACGACGCCCGGATTGAACCAGGCAACCTGCGCATGACGCACCAGGTCAGCAATCAATGGGTGCTGCTGGCACCAGGTTTCCAGCGGGACGGCAAGGGCCATGGGCGACTCCAGGAGGTCAGCGAACGAGCCTTGGATTAGGCGGCACATGCCCTTGCCTTGGCAACCGTCGGATACTCATCCACGGCCCCGTCAGGTTCGTCATCGTCTGCTACCTTGGGAGAACCCGTTCACCCACAGGTGACTGACCATGGCCCGCACGACTCCCATCGAGCTGTACCGCAATATCGGCATCGTCGCCCATGTCGACGCCGGCAAGACCACCACCACCGAACGCATCCTGTTCTACACCGGGGTCAACCACAAGATGGGCGAGGTCCATGACGGCGCCGCCACCATGGACTGGATGGCCCAGGAGCAGGAGCGCGGCATCACTATCACCTCGGCGGCCACCACGGCCTTCTGGCAAGGCTCGACCAAGCAGTTCGCCAACAAGTACCGCTTCAACATCATCGACACCCCAGGCCACGTGGACTTCACCATCGAGGTGGAACGCTCGCTGCGCGTGCTCGACGGCGCGGTGGTGGTGTTCAGCGGCGCCGACGGGGTCGAACCGCAGTCCGAGACGGTCTGGCGCCAGGCCAACAAGTACCACGTCCCGCGCCTGGCCTACATCAACAAGATGGACCGCCAGGGCGCTGACTTCCTGCGCGTGGTCAGGCAGATCGACCAGCGCCTGGGCCACCATCCGGTGCCGATCCAGCTGGCCATCGGCAGCGAGGAAAATTTCCAGGGCCAGATCGACCTGGTAAAGATGAAGGCCATCTACTGGAACGACGCCGACCAGGGCACCAGTTATCGCGAAGAAGCCATCCCCGCCGAACTGCAGGCGCTGGCCGATGAATGGCGGGCGCACATGGTCGAGGCGGCAGCCGAGGCCGATGACGAGCTGCTCGGCAAGTTCCTCGAAGGCGAAGAACTGAGCACCGAAGAGATCAAGGCCGGTCTGCGCAAGCGCACCCTGAACAACGAAATCGTGCCGACCATCCTCGGCTCGTCGTTCAAGAACAAGGGCGTGCCACTGATGCTCGACGCGGTGATCGACTATCTCCCCGCCCCCAGCGAAATTCCGGCGATCAAGGGTACCGACCCGGACGATGAGAGCAAGCACCTGGAGCGCCACGCCGACGACAACGAGCCGTTCTCGGCCCTGGCCTTCAAGATCGCCACCGACCCTTTCGTCGGCACCTTGACGTTCGCCCGGGTGTACTCAGGCGTGCTCAGTTCAGGCAACGCTGTGCTCAACTCGGTCAAGGGCAAGAAGGAGCGCATCGGCCGCATGGTGCAGATGCATGCCAACCAGCGCGCCGAGATCAAGGACGTGTGCGCCGGCGATATCGCCGCACTGATCGGCATGAAGGACGTGACCACCGGCGATACGCTGTGCGATATGGACAAGCCGATCATCCTCGAACGCATGGACTTCCCCGACCCGGTGATCTCCGTGGCCGTCGAGCCCAAGACCAAAGCTGACCAGGAGAAGATGGGCATCGCCCTGGGCAAGCTGGCCCAGGAAGACCCGTCGTTCCGGGTCAAGACCGATGAAGAAACCGGCCAGACGATCATCTCCGGCATGGGCGAGCTGCACTTGGACATCATCGTCGACCGCATGAAACGCGAGTTCAACGTCGAGGCGAATATCGGCAAGCCGCAGGTGGCCTACCGTGAGAAGATCCGCAACACCTGCGAGATCGAGGGCCGGTTCGTGCGCCAGTCCGGCGGGCGCGGCCAGTATGGCCACTGCTGGATCCGCTTCGCCCCAGGCGACGAGGGCAAGGAAGGCCTGGAGTTCGTCAACGAGATCGTCGGTGGCGTGGTGCCGCGCGAGTACATCCCGGCGATCCAGAAAGGCATCGAGGAGCAGATGAAGAACGGGGTGCTGGCCGGTTACCCGCTGATCAGCCTGAAGGCTGCGGTGTACGACGGCTCGTACCACGACGTCGACTCCAACGAGATGGCCTACAAGATCGCCGCATCGATGGCCACCAAGCAGCTGTCGCAAAAAGGTGGGGCGGTGCTGCTGGAGCCGGTGATGAAGGTCGAGGTGGTGACCCCCGAGGAATACCAGGGCGATATCCTCGGCGACCTGAGCCGGCGCCGGGGGATGATCCAGGACGGCGACGAGACCCCGGCGGGCAAGGTGATCCGCGCCGAAGTGCCGCTGGGCGAGATGTTTGGCTACGCCACCTCGATGCGCTCGATGACCCAGGGTCGGGCCAGCTTCTCGATGGAGTTCACCCGCTATGCCGAAGCGCCGGCGAGCATCGCCGATGTCATCGTGAAGAAGAATCGCGGGGAGTCATAAGGCGAGCGCTACGCGCTCGACTCGGGGTAATCCCGCTCCCACAGGGATCGCGAAATCCTGTGGGAGCGGGATTACCCGCGAATGCATCAGATCAGACAGTGCTGCTTGTCAGTGCTGCTTGTCAGTGCTGCTTGTCAGTGCTGCTTGTCAGTGCTGCTCACCCGCCCGCTTGAGCAGCTGCTTGCAGCGTTCCGAAAGATGCACCACCCGCAGGTGCTTGCCCGCCTTGGCATAACGTTCGCGCAAGGTCTTCAATGCCGCGATTGCTGAATAGTCCACGAAGCTCAGGTGCCTGCAGTCCAGGGTCACGCTGGCCGGGTCCTGCGCCGGGTCGAACTGATTGAGGAACGGCGTGGTCGAGGCGAAGAACAGGGTGCCGTGCACCTGGTAGACCTTGCCGCCTTCGTCATCGACATGGCTGTCGGCATACAGCTCGCGGGCGTGCTGCCAGGCGAAATTGATCGCCGCGATGACGATGCCGAACAGCACCGCGGCGGCCAGGTCGGTGAAGATCGTGACCACGGTCACCGCGATGATCGCCAGCACATCGCTCGCTGGTACCTTGTTCAACACCCGCAGCGACGCCCAGGCGAAGGTCTGCTGGGCCACCACGAACATCACGCCCACCAGCGCCGCCAGCGGGATGCGCTCGATCAGCGGCGACAGGAACAGCACGAACAACAGGATCATCACCCCGGCCACCACGCCTGACAGCCGACCTCGGCCATTGGAGCTGAGGTTGATCACGGTCTGGCCGATCATCGCGCAGCCGCCCATGCCGCCGCACAGCCCCGAAACCATGTTGGCCGCGCCCAGGGCTACGCATTCGCGATCTGGATAGCCACGGCTCTCGGTGAGCTCGTCGGTGAGGTTCAGGGTCAGCAGCGTTTCCAGCAGGCCGACCATGGCCATCAACACCGCATAGGGCCAGATGATCGTCAGGGTCTCCAGGTTCCAGGGCACCTGCGGCAACGCCAGCTGCGGCAGGCCGCCGGCGATGTGGGCCATGTCGCCGAGGGTGCGGGTCGGCAGGTTGAGCAGGTAGACCAGCAAGCCCACCCCCAGGATCGCGACCAGGGCCGGTGGCACGACGCGGGTCAGGCGCGGCAGGACGTAGACCACCAGCATGGTCAGGGCCACCAGGCCGATCATCAGGTACAGGGGTGAGCCGCTGAGCCAGTGCTCGCCGTCTTTGAAGTGCTCGAGCTGGGCCAGGGCGATGACGATGGCCAGGCCGTTGACGAAGCCAAGCATCACCGGGTACGGCACCAGGCGCACCAGCTTGCCCAGGCGCAGCACACCGAACAGGATCATCACCACGCCACTGAGCAGGACCGTGGCCAGCAGGTACTGGGCACCGTGTTGTACCACCAGCGCGACGATGACCACTGCCATGGAGCCCGCAGCGCCGGAAATCATGCCCGGGCGGCCGCCGAACAGCGCAGTCAGGGTACAGATGATGAAGGCGCCATACAGGCCCATGAGCGGGTTGAGGTGCGCCACCAAGGCGAAGGCGATGCACTCGGGCACCAGGGCGAATGAGGTGGTGAGGCCGGCGAGCACGTCGGCGCGAAGTCGGGCGGGTTTCATGGGTTTCCTATGGTTTCCGGGGATGTGACGACGGCCCGGGCTGAACATCGAGGGCGCGATGTTACGAAATTTGTCTTCGAGCAGCCACCGCGGCGACCTCAGCGCACCCGCTCACGGCTCTGTATCGCGAGGTCGAGGGCTCGCTGCATGTCCAGGCGTGCCGAGCGGCCCAGATCAGGGTGCTGCAACTGACCGTTGCGCTCCGACGGCAGGATCGGCGCCGTCAGGTCCTCGGCATCCATGGCCTCGAAATCCTGCCGCGGGCCCAGGGTCAGGGCACTGCGGCGTAGCAGCATTCGCACCTGCTCGGGGGTCAGCTGCGGATTGATCGACACCATGGCCGCCACGGTCGCGGTCACCAACGGCGTGGCGTAGGAGGTGCCACAGTGCGGGTCGCCGGCCTGGGACGGGCGAATACAGGCCGCGGCACTGACGTCCACGCGCATGTCGATGTTGGAGCTGCGCCGCTTGACCACATGTTCCGGGGCCTCCACAGGAACGGCGCGATCGCTGCGCTGGTGGCCGCCGACCACCAGCAACTGCTCGGTGACGAACGACGACGGCAAGCGGTACTCGTCGGTGCCGGACCAGGACGCTCCGTTGCCCGCCGAGTTGACCACCACCACATCAGGGTGAGCCTTGCGCAGCCAGAGGAAGAATTCTTCCAGCAGTTCTTCGTAGCCGCTCATGGCCAGGCCCGAGCGCACCAGGGAATCGACCTCGTCGCCTTGCACGTTCTTCGCGCCGACGCGGTGGATGCCCCAGCTCCAGTTCAACACCCGCACGCCATCCTCCACCAGGTTCACCGAGGCGGCGATGTTGGCCGTGATGCCAGCATCCGCGTTGCGCTCGACGATCACTTCGAAGCCCGGGCTGGCCTTACCCAGGCCGCTGAAGAAACCGCCCTGCACACCCTCCCCGCGCCCGGCCAGGATGCCGGCCACATGGCTGCCATGGCTGTCCGCCTGGTCGCCATCGCGGGCATAGAGGCACACCGGCGCTTTGCCACAACCACCGCGGTAGGCTTCGAATGCCGGCGCATCGAAGTCCACCTCCCGCTCGATGACACCGACGCGCAGCGGCTGGACGGGTATGGACGACAGTGGGATGCGCCTCTGGTAGAAATACAGCGCATCCAGGAAGCGATTGGCCGCCCACTCGTCTTGCTGGTCGATGGCCTTGGCCGCGTGATCGGTACTTTCCTCCCCTCGCTCCGGGGCGGACTCCTCGATGATCACGGCATCGACGCTGGTCTCGCTGCCCATACGCAGGATCAGCGCATCGCGCTGCACCAGGTTGCGCACCGGCAGGCGCAACTGATAGACGTTCAACGGCGGGATGGCACCGACCACCTGGGCACCGTACTTCGCGGCAATGCGCTGCGCCTCAGGCAGGCCATCGTGCTTTTCCTCGATCAGCAGGCTGACCAGGTCCAGGTAGGTGGTCAGGCCGTCCATGTTCTTCGCCACCTCGTCGGGGCCGGCAGCCACCACGTGGCTGCGCCGTTGGGTAAGCCACACAGGGTTGCTCTGCTGGCCATGGGCCTGGAGCCACAGCGGGGCACTGCGCTGGCGAGGCCGATCGAGGGTCAGCTTGAGCATGTCGCCATCACGAAGGACCTGGGCTTCGGAAAGCTGCACGCCATCGATCCATACCGCCGGCTTGCCTTGCTCCAGGCCCTGGGCGCGCAGGCACCATTGCTGTGGAGCATCGCTGAGCAGGTCGGCGCAACGCTGCAGCTGCTTGATGCGCAGGGGCTCCTGGGAGGCATTGGCGATGGATGCGAACAGGCAGAGCAGCAAGGCGAGAACCGGTTTCATAGGTGACAATCCGTTGGCTTCCCCTGGCTGCGACTGCCGGATCGGAGCAAAGGTTCATGTGGCCTGCGAGAGCCCTATCGCGGGGCAAGCCCGCTCCCACAGATCTTGTGGGAATGGTTTTACCCGCGAATGGCCCCAGGCAGGCAAAAATGCCCGACACCGTGATCCAGGCCCGGCACATCTGCGACAAATTTGCCATCATGATCATTCCACCCGCGGAGATCATGGACATGCCGCTACGCCCTCTCATCGCCTCCCTGCTGCTGGCCGCGAGCCTCAATGCGCTGGCCGCCACCGAAGTCCTGCCGCTGCAGCACCGCACCAGCGCCGAACTGCTGCCGACGGCCCAGTCGCTCCTGGGCAAGGATGGCACCGTCAGCGCCTTCGAGAACAAACTGATCGTCAATGCCAGCCCCGAGCGCATCGACGACCTGCGCACCCTGCTGCAGCAACTCGACACCGCGCCCAAGCGCCTGCTGATCAGCGTCGACAACGACGACAGCAACTTCCAGGACAACCGCGGCAACGCCCGGGTCATCCAATACGGCACCAGCAACCGCGAAGGCGGCATGCAGCAGATACAGGCCAGCGAAGGCCAGCCGGCGCTGATCCAGGTGGGCCAGAGCATCCCCATCACCCGCACCAGCACCGACGGCTACGGCCGCCTTCATAGCGACACCGAATACCGCAATGTCACCCAGGGTTTCTACGTCACCCCGAGCCTGAGCGGCGATACGGTTCGTCTGCAAATAAGCACCAATAATGACCGACTGAGCAGCGAACGCCAGGATGTAGTAAAAGTCCAGAGCACCGACACGACGGTCACCGGCAAGCTCGGCGAGTGGATCACCCTGGCCGGACACAACCAGCAGAGCCAGGCCGGACAAAGTGCCTCGGCCATTACCTACAGCACCCAGCGGGGTGAAAACATGACATTACGGGTCAAAGTCGACCTTTTGGAGTGATCCCAGGCAATTCAAGGCCTCGACCAAAGGCCTTGAAACTGACCGAAGAGTCTCATTAGACCAAAGATGTAGTAAGCGAAAAAAAGCACTACAAAACATTTGACAGGCACTTTTTCCCAAGGGCATGATGGCCTCGCTCCCGCTAATCAGAGGCCCTGGCAAGGGCCTTCGAGATGCGCTCCTCCCTACCCCTTGGAGGCGTCTCGTGTCCATACGGCCCACAAGGCGGTTCGACGGGATTGCGACTGCGACGAAGAAGTTGTCCCGAGGGACGGAAGCGCATCACCGCAGCAACCGGCAGTCCTGTCGTACCGCAGCAAGGCAACCACGAGCCGACCTGTAGTCACACCCTGCCCGCCTGCACCCTCTTCCCCCTTCGAGCCTCCCGATCGCAAGCGCTTTCCCGCCGAGCAGACAGCCGCCAGGTCCCTGACCGCGTCGAGCACAAGCACCTACTTCACAAGACTGATGCGACGAGGTTTTATTTCCATGGCACTGACACGCGAACAGCAAATTGCAGCCCTTGAGAAAGACTGGGCCGAGAACCCGCGCTGGAAAGGCGTGACCCGTACCTATACCGCCGCCGATGTCGTCCGCCTGCGTGGTTCTCTGCAGCCGGAACACACCTTCGCCCGCCAGGGTGCAGAAAAACTGTGGAAGCTGGTCACCGAAGGTGCCCACCCGTCCTTCCGCCCCGAGAAAGATTTCGTCAACTGCATGGGCGCCCTGACCGGCGGCCAGGCAGTCCAGCAGGTGAAGGCCGGCATCCAGGCCATCTACCTGTCCGGCTGGCAGGTGGCCGCCGACAACAACTCGGCCGAGTCCATGTACCCTGACCAGTCGCTGTACCCGGTCGACTCGGTGCCGACCGTGGTCAAGCGCATCAACAACGCCTTCCGCCGCGCCGACCAGATCCAGTGGAAAGCCGGCAAGAACCCAGGCGACGAAGGCTACATCGATTACTTCGCGCCGATCGTGGCCGACGCCGAGGCTGGTTTCGGCGGCGTACTGAACGCCTACGAACTGATGAAGAACATGATCGAGGCAGGCGCCGCCGGCGTGCACTTCGAAGACCAGCTGGCTTCGGTGAAAAAATGCGGCCATATGGGCGGCAAGGTCCTGGTACCGACCCAGGAAGCAGTGCAGAAGCTGGTTGCCGCACGCCTGGCAGCCGACGTCGCCGGCGTACCGACCATCATCCTGGCCCGTACCGACGCCAACGCCGCCGATCTGCTGACCAGCGACTGCGACCCGTACGACCAGCCGTTCGTGGTGGGCGAGCGCACCCGCGAAGGCTTCTACAAGGTGCGCGCCGGCCTCGACCAGGCCATCGCCCGCGGCCTGGCCTATGCCCCGTACGCCGACCTGATCTGGTGTGAAACCGCCAAGCCGGACCTGGACGAAGCCCGCCGCTTCGCCGAGGCGATCAAGAAGGAATACCCGGACCAGATCCTGTCGTACAACTGCTCGCCGTCCTTCAACTGGAAGAAGAACCTGGACGACGCCACCATCGCCAAGTTCCAGCGCGAGCTGTCGGCCATGGGCTACAAGCACCAGTTCATCACCCTGGCAGGCATCCACAACATGTGGCACGGCATGTTCAACCTGGCGCACGACTACGCCCGCAACGACATGACCGCCTACGTGAAGCTGCAGGAGCAGGAGTTCGCCGACGCGAGCAAAGGCTATACCTTCGTGGCGCACCAGCAGGAAGTCGGTACCGGCTACTTCGATGACATGACCACCGTGATCCAGGGTGGTGCGTCTTCGGTGACCGCGCTGACCGGCTCGACCGAGGAAGAGCAGTTCCACTGATAGGGAAGCGCTAATGAAGGCCCAGGGCTTGCGAAAGCCCTGGGCCTTCTTATTTCGGGTGTTACGGGAGCGGGCTTACCGGCGATAAGGCCAGCGCAGCATCCCTGCGAATCGCGTCTATGCTTATGACTGTTCGCCACAAGAGTCCGCGCTCCGGTCGCGCCCTCCTATATATCGACCAGCGGTCACGATCCGTCCCAGGCGGCTCAATCGATAAAGTGTTGACCTAGAGCGGTACAAAGGTTGTGCGCACCTGCTAGAACGAGACCCTTTCGCATTGGCAAGATGGGGCGCCGCTGAAATGCACTTTGCAAGCACCAGGCCAAGTTAAAAATGGCAGAACACCTCAAATGATAGTAATTATCATTACATAAATAGGGTGTCGTTACGCCACGCAAGAAACATAATTAACAAAAGCGGCGGGAATGCCCGAAACTCAAGGGTTTCAGCCATTTACGAACATTTTTTGTTCTTAATCCTACGAATAAATTTGCCACAGAAATTTTACTTGCACTGGGTTTACCCATAAAATCAGCCCGATTGATTCAGCTGCGACATTTGGTCACTGCAACCGCGACACCGCGTCGCCGCTCTACTTATTTCAGACTGCAGAGCTGGGTCTCTGTATAAGGATTTCTAGCATGTCCGATTCGGTAGGACTCATCGCCCATAACTGGGGCTTTGCCATCTTCCTCCTGGGTGTCGTCGGCCTGTGTGCCTTCATGCTCGGCCTGTCCAGCCTGCTCGGTAGCAAGGCTTGGGGCCGCGCCAAGAACGAACCCTTCGAATCCGGCATGCTGCCCGTCGGCAGCGCCCGCCTGCGCCTGTCCGCCAAATTCTATCTGGTCGCGATGCTGTTCGTGATCTTCGATATCGAAGCCCTATTCCTGTATGCATGGTCTGTGTCCGTCCGCGAAAGCGGCTGGACCGGATTCGTCGAAGCACTCGTTTTCATTGCAATTCTGTTGGCTGGTCTTGTCTACCTATGGCGCGTCGGGGCGCTCGATTGGGCTCCCGAAGGTCGCCGCAAGCGGCAAGCGAAGCTGAAACAATGAGGCTTTGGCATGCAATACAATCTCACCAGAATCGATCCGGATGCGCCCAACGAGCAGTATCCTGTCGGTGAACGGGAAACCGTCACCGATCAGCTGCTAGAGGACCAAGTCCACAAGAACATCTTCATGGGCAAGCTCGAAGATGTGCTGCGTGGCGCGGTCAACTGGGGTCGCAAGAACTCCCTCTGGCCGTACAACTTCGGCCTGTCCTGCTGCTATGTGGAAATGACCACGGCCTTCACGGCACCCCACGACATCGCCCGCTTCGGCGCCGAAGTCATCCGGGCCTCGCCGCGTCAGGCCGATTTCATGGTCGTCGCTGGCACCTGCTTCATCAAGATGGCGCCGATCATCCAGCGCCTCTATGAGCAGATGCTCGAACCCAAGTGGGTGATCTCCATGGGCTCGTGCGCCAACTCCGGCGGCATGTACGACATTTACTCGGTCGTTCAGGGGGTCGACAAGTTCCTCCCCGTGGATGTCTACGTGCCTGGCTGCCCGCCTCGCCCCGAAGCCTTCCTGCAGGGCCTGATGCTGCTGCAGGAGTCGATCGGCCAGGAGCGACGCCCGCTTTCCTGGGTCGTCGGCGATCAAGGCATTTACCGTGCCGAGATGCCCGCCCAGAAAGACCTGCGTCGTGAACAGCGCATCCAGGTCACCAACCTGCGCAGCCCCGACGAAGTCTGATCCAGCGACATGCCGCCCGTTCCGGAAGGAGCCGGCGGCCTGGCTTCATTCTCTACGTTGACTCAAAGCGACCGAGACCATGACAGCGGACACCGCTATTTATATTCCGCCTTACAAGGCTGACGACCAGGATGTGGTCGTCGAACTGCACAACCGTTTTGGCGCCGACGCTTTCGTCGCCCAGGAAACCCGCACCGGCATGCCGGTCCTGTGGGTGAACCGCGCCCAGCTCAAAGATGTCCTCTCCTTCCTGCGCAACGTCGCCAAGCCGTACAGCATGCTGTTCGACCTGCATGGCGTCGACGAGCGCCTGCGTACCCAGCGCCGCGGCCTGCCGGCTGCCGACTTCAGCGTGTTCTACCACCTGTTGTCGGTCGAGCGTAACAGCGACGTGATGATCAAGGTGGCCTTGAGCGAAGGCGACCTGAACCTGCCGTCGGTCACCGGTATCTGGCCCAACGCCAACTGGTACGAGCGCGAAGTCTGGGACATGTTCGGCATCGACTTCGCCGGCCACCCGCACCTGTCGCGCATCCTCATGCCGCCGACCTGGGAAGGCCACCCGCTGCGCAAGGACTTCCCGGCGCGCGCCACCGAGTTCGACCCGTACAGCCTGAACCTGGCCAAGCAGCAGCTTGAAGAGGAATCGGCACGCTTCAACCCCGAAGCCTGGGGCATGAAGCGCCATGGCGCCAACGAGGACTACATGTTCCTCAACCTGGGCCCCAACCACCCTTCCGCCCACGGTGCCTTCCGGATCGTCCTGCAACTGGACGGCGAAGAGATCGTCGACTGCGTCCCGGACATCGGCTACCACCACCGTGGTGCCGAGAAGATGGCCGAGCGCCAGTCCTGGCACAGCTTCATCCCCTACACCGACCGTATCGACTACCTCGGCGGGGTGATGAACAACCTGCCGTACGTGCTGGCCGTCGAGAAGCTGGCCGGTATCAAGGTGCCGCAGAAGGTCGACACCATCCGCGTCATGCTGGCCGAGTTCTTCCGGATCACCAGCCACCTGCTGTTCCTGGGCACCTACATCCAGGACGTCGGCGCCATGACTCCGGTGTTCTTCACCTTCACCGACCGCCAGCGCGCCTACACCGTGATCGAAGCGATCACCGGTTTCCGCCTGCACCCGGCCTGGTACCGCATCGGTGGCGTCGCGCACGACCTGCCGCGCGGCTGGGACAAGCTGGTCAAGGACTTCGTCGAATGGCTGCCCAAGCGCCTGGACGAGTACGAGAAAGCGGCCCTGCAGAACAGCATCCTCAAGGGTCGTACCATCGGCGTCGCCGCGTACAACACCCAGGAAGCGCTGTCGTGGGGTACCACCGGTGCCGGCCTGCGTGCCACCGGTTGCGACTTCGACCTGCGCAAGGCCCGCCCCTACTCCGGCTACGAGAACTTCGAGTTCGAAGTGCCGCTGGCCCACAACGGCGATGCCTACGATCGCTGCATGGTCCGCGTCGAGGAGATGCGCCAGAGTATCCGCATCATCGACCAGTGCCTGCGCAACATGCCGGAAGGCCCGTACAAGGCGGACCACCCGCTGACCACGCCGCCACCGAAAGAGCGCACCCTGCAGCACATCGAGACCCTGATCACCCACTTCCTGCAGGTCTCGTGGGGCCCGGTCATGCCGGCCAACGAGTCGTTCCAGATGATCGAGGCGACCAAGGGCATCAACAGTTACTACCTGACGAGCGATGGCGGCACCATGAGCTACCGCACCCGGATCCGTACCCCGAGCTACCCGCACCTGCAGCAGATCCCTTCGGTGATCAAAGGCAGCATGGTCGCGGATCTCATTGCGTACCTGGGCAGTATCGACTTCGTTATGGCTGACGTGGACCGCTAAGCATGAACAGCACGCTTATCCAAACCGACCGTTTCGTCCTGAGCGAAACCGAGCGCTCGGCCATCGAGCACGAGATGCACCACTACGAGGACCCGCGCGCGGCGTCCATCGAGGCCTTGAAGATCGTCCAGAAGGAGCGTGGCTGGGTGCCGGACGGCGCCATCTATGCCATCGGCGAAGTGCTCGGCATCCCGGCCAGCGATGTCGAAGGCGTGGCCACCTTCTACAGCCAGATCTTCCGCCAGCCGGTCGGCCGCCACATCATCCGTGTCTGTGACAGCATGGTCTGCTATATCGGCGGCCACGAGTCGGTGGTCAGTCAGATCCAGAGCGAGCTGGGCATCGGCCTGGGTCAGACCACGGCCGACGGGCGTTTCACCCTGCTGCCGGTGTGCTGCCTGGGCAACTGCGACAAGGCTCCGGCCCTGATGATCGATGACGACACCTTTGGCGACGTGCAGCCAGCCGGCGTTGCCAAATTGCTGGAGGGCTACGTATGACCATCACTTCCTTCGGCCCGGCCAACCGCATCGCGCGTTCGGCTGAAACCCACCCGCTGACCTGGCGCCTGCGTGACGACGGCGAGCCGATCTGGCTCGAGGAATACCAGGCCAAGAACGGCTATGCCGCCGCCCGCAAGGCGCTGGCGCAGATGTCCGCGGACGACATCGTGCAGAGCGTCAAGGACTCCGGCCTAAAAGGCCGTGGCGGCGCAGGCTTCCCCACTGGCGTGAAGTGGGGCCTGATGCCCAAGGACGAGTCCCTGAACATCCGCTACCTGCTGTGCAACGCGGACGAGATGGAGCCCAACACCTGGAAGGACCGCATGCTGATGGAGCAACAGCCCCATCTGCTGGTCGAGGGCATGCTGATCAGCGCCCGCGCCCTGAAAGCCTACCGCGGCTACATCTTCCTGCGTGGCGAATACACCACCGCGGCGAAGCACCTCAACCGCGCCATCGAGGAAGCCAAGGCCGCAGGCCTTCTGGGCAAGAACATCCTCGGCAGCGGCTTTGACTTCGAGCTGTTCGTGCACACCGGTGCCGGGCGCTACATCTGCGGTGAAGAAACCGCACTGATCAATTCCCTGGAAGGCCGCCGCGCCAACCCGCGCTCCAAGCCGCCCTTCCCTGCCGCCGTCGGCGTGTGGGGCAAGCCGACCTGTGTGAACAACGTCGAAACCCTGTGCAACGTCCCGGCCATCGTCGCCAACGGCAACGACTGGTACAAGTCGCTTGCCCGCGAAGGCAGCGAGGACCACGGCACCAAGCTGATGGGCTTCTCCGGCAAGGTGAAGAACCCGGGCCTGTGGGAACTGCCGTTCGGCGTCACCGCCCGCGAGCTGTTCGAGGACTATGCCGGCGGCATGCGCGACGGCTACAAGCTCAAGTGCTGGCAGCCTGGCGGCGCCGGTACCGGCTTCCTGCTGCCTGAGCACCTGGATGCGCAGATGTACGCCGGTGGCATCGCCAAGGTCGGCACCCGTATGGGTACAGGCCTGGCCATGGCGGTCGACGACAGCATCAACATGGTCTCGCTGCTGCGCAACATGGAAGAGTTCTTCGCCCGTGAGTCCTGCGGCTGGTGCACCCCGTGCCGCGACGGCCTGCCCTGGAGCGTGAAGATGCTGCGCGCCCTGGAGAAAGGCCAGGGCCGCGCCGAAGACATCGAGACCCTGCTGGGTCTGGTCAACTTCCTCGGCCCAGGCCGCACCTTCTGTGCCCACGCACCGGGCGCCGTGGAGCCACTGGGCAGCGCCATCAAGTACTTCCGCTCGGAATTCGAGGCCGGTGTCGCCCCAGCCGCGGCTGGCGACGCCCTGCGCCCGAACCTGGCAAAGCCTATCCCGGCCGGGCCGGTCGTGGTCGGCGCATAACAAGATGAAACGCGGATGGCCCATGCCATCCGCCCGCCAGCAGGCTCGCCCAGGCGCGAGCCGCAGGCACACCGATTTCCATTAGCCACGCCCGCTCACGCGGGCCAACGAAGAACTTTGAACCATGGCCACTATCCACGTAGACGGCAAAGCGCTCGAAGTCAACGGTGCAGACAACCTGTTACAGGCCTGTCTGTCGCTCGGCCTCGACATCCCCTATTTCTGCTGGCATCCGGCGCTCGGTAGCGTCGGCG
This sequence comes from Pseudomonas sp. FA-1, assembly GCF_056856075.1. Classification (NCBI taxonomy): domain Bacteria; kingdom Pseudomonadati; phylum Pseudomonadota; class Gammaproteobacteria; order Pseudomonadales; family Pseudomonadaceae; genus Pseudomonas; species Pseudomonas sp. FA-1. The sequence continues at coordinate 25,678 of NZ_JBWXTH010000007.1, read as the reverse complement.
CCTGCCGGCAATGTGCGGTCAAGCAATACACCGACGAGAACGACACCCGTGGTCGTATCGTCATGTCCTGCATGACCCCTGCCTCCGACGGCACCTGGATCTCCATCGACGATGAAGAGTCCAAGGCGTTCCGCGCCAGCGTCGTCGAATGGCTGATGACCAACCACCCGCACGACTGCCCGGTGTGCGAGGAAGGCGGCCACTGCCACTTGCAGGACATGACGGTAATGACCGGCCACAACGAGCGCCGCTACCGTTTCACCAAGCGTACCCACCAGAACCAGGACCTCGGCCCGTTCATCGCCCACGAGATGAACCGCTGCATCGCCTGCTACCGCTGCGTACGCTACTACAAGGACTACGCCGGCGGCACCGACCTGGGTGTCTATGGTGCCCACGACAACGTGTACTTCGGTCGCGTCGAGGATGGCGTGCTGGAGAGCGAATTCTCCGGCAACCTGACCGAGGTCTGCCCGACCGGTGTGTTCACCGACAAGACTCACTCCGAGCGCTACAACCGCAAGTGGGACATGCAGTTCGCCCCGAGTATCTGCCATGGCTGCTCCAGCGGTTGCAACATCAGCCCCGGTGAGCGCTACGGCGAACTGCGCCGCGTCGAGAACCGCTTCAACGGTTCGGTCAACCAGTATTTCCTGTGCGACCGCGGCCGCTTCGGCTATGGCTACGTCAACCGCACCGACCGCCCGCGCCAGCCACATCTGGCCGATGGCACCAAACTGGGCCTGGACGCTGCCCTGGACAAGGCCGCCGACCTGCTGCGCGGCCGTACCATCGTCGGCATCGGCTCGCCGCGCGCGAGTCTCGAGAGCAACTACGGCCTGCGCGAGCTGGTTGGCGCCGACTACTTCTACTCGGGTATGGAAGCCGGCGAGCTGGCCCGCGTACGCCTGGTACTGGACGTGCTGAACAACAGCCCGCTGCCGGTCCCGACCCTGCGCGACATCGAAGACCACGACGCGGTGTTCGTGCTCGGTGAAGACCTGACCCAGACCGCCGCCCGCGTCGCCCTGGCCGTGCGCCAGGCCACCAAGGGCAAGGCCGAGGCCATGGCCGACGCCATGCGCGTACAGCCCTGGCTCGACGCCGCGGTGAAGAACATCGGCCAGCACGCGCTGTATCCGCTGTTCATCGCCAGCCTGGCTGAAACCAAGCTGGACGACGTCGCCGAGGAGTGCGTGCACGCCGCCCCAGCCGACCTCGCCCGCCTGGGCTTCGCCGTGGCCCACGCCATCGACCCGAGCGCGCCTGCCGTTGCCGGCCTGGACGACGAAGCCAAGGCCCTGGCCCAGCGCATCGCCGACGCCCTGGTCGCCGCCAACCGCCCATTGGTGGTCGCCGGTACTTCCCTGGCCGACCCTGCACTGATCGAAGCAGCCGCCAACATCGCCAAGGCCCTGAAGCTGCGCGAGAAGAACGGCTCGCTGAGCCTGGTCGTGCCTGAGGCAAACAGCCTCGGCATGGCCATGATGGGCGGTGAGTCCGTCGACGCCGCGCTGGACGCCGTCATCAGCGGCAAGGCCGACGCCATCGTGGTGCTGGAGAACGACCTGTACGCCCGCGTACCGGCCGCCAAGGTCGACGCAGCCCTGGCTGCGGCCAAAGTAGTGATCGTCGCCGACCACTCCAAGACCCCGACCGTCGACCGCGCCCACCTGGTGCTGCCGGCCGCCACCTTCGCCGAAGGCGACGGCACCCTGGTCAGCCAGGAAGGCCGTGCCCAGCGCTTCTTCCAGGTGTTCGACCCGCAGTACCTGGACAGCAGCATCCTGGTCCACGAAGGCTGGCGTTGGATGCACGCCCTGCGTGCCACCCTGCTGAACAAGCCGGTCGACTGGACCCAGCTCGACCAGGTCACCAGCGCCTGCGCCGAGGTCGCGCCGCAGCTGGCCGGCATCGTCAATGCCGCGCCAAGCGCTGCGTTCCGCATCAAGGGCCTGAAGCTGGCGCGTGAACCCCTGCGCTACTCCGGCCGCACCGCCATGCGCGCCAACATCAGCGTGCACGAGCCGCGCACCCCGCAGGACAAGGACACCGCCTTCGCCTTCTCCATGGAAGGCTACTCGGGCAGCGCAGAACCGCGCCAGCAGGTACCGTTCGCCTGGTCCCCGGGCTGGAACTCGCCCCAGGCCTGGAACAAGTTCCAGGACGAGGTCGGTGGCCACCTGCGCGCCGGCGACCCGGGTGTACGCCTGATCGAGTCGCAGGGCGATCGCCTGAACTGGTTCACTGCCATCCCGGGCGCCTTCAACCCGGCCCGCGGCACCTGGACTGCCGTGCCGTTCTACCACCTGTTCGGCAGCGAGGAATCCTCCTCCCGTGCAGCCCCGGTACAAGAGCGTATCCCGGCCGCCTACGTGGCCCTGGCCAAGTCCGAGGCCGACCGCCTGGGCGTCAACGACGGTGCCCTGCTGAGCCTGAACGTGGCCGGCGTGTCGCTGCGCCTGCCGCTGCGCATCAATGAACAGCTGGGCGCAGGCCTGGTCGCCCTGCCGAAAGGCCTGGCCGGTATTCCGCCAGCCATCTTCGGCGCATCCGTCGAAGGCCTGCAGGAGGCAGCACAATGAGCTGGTTCACCCCCGAAGTGATCGATGTGATCCTCACCGTCGTCCGGGCCATCGTGGTCCTGCTGGCGGTGGTGGTCTGCGGCGCGCTGCTCAGCTTCGTCGAGCGCCGCCTGCTGGGCTGGTGGCAGGACCGCTACGGTCCGAACCGTGTCGGCCCGTTCGGCATGTTCCAGATCGCTGCCGACATGCTGAAGATGTTCTTCAAGGAAGACTGGAACCCGCCCTTCGTCGACCGCATGATCTTCACCCTGGCACCGGTGGTGGCCATGAGCGCCCTGCTGATCGCCTTCGTGATCATCCCGATCACCCCGCTGTGGGGCGTGGCGGACCTGAACATCGGCCTGTTGTTCTTCTTCGCCATGGCGGGTCTGTCGGTGTACGCCGTGCTGTTCGCCGGCTGGTCGTCGAACAACAAGTACGCCCTGCTCGGCAGCCTGCGTGCCTCGGCCCAGACCGTGTCGTACGAAGTGTTCCTGGGCCTTGCGCTGATGGGCGTGGTGGTTCAGGCCGGCTCGTTCAACATGCGTGACATCGTCGACTACCAGGCGCAGAACCTGTGGTTCATCATTCCGCAGTTCTTCGGCTTCTGCACCTTCTTCATCGCTGGCGTCGCCGTGACCCACCGTCACCCGTTCGACCAGCCGGAAGCGGAACAGGAACTGGCCGACGGCTACCACATCGAATATGCCGGCATGAAATGGGGCATGTTCTTCGTCGGTGAGTACATCGGCATCATCCTGATCTCGGCGCTGCTGGTGACCCTGTTCTTCGGCGGCTGGCACGGCCCGTTCGGCCTGCTGCCACAGGTTCCGTTCCTGTGGTTCGCCCTCAAGACCGCGTTCTTCATCATGCTGTTCATCCTGCTGCGCGCCTCGATCCCGCGCCCACGCTATGACCAGGTGATGGACTTCAGCTGGAAGTTCTGCCTGCCGCTGACCCTGATCAATTTGCTGGTGACCGCTGCGATCGTGCTCTACAACACGCCAGCCGTCGCGGCCCAGTGAGGATTTGACCCATGTTCAAGTATATCGGCGACATCGTTAAGGGCACCGGCACCCAGCTGCGCAGCCTGGCCATGGTGTTCTCCCACGGGTTCCGCAAGCGCGACACCCTGCAATACCCCGAAGAACCCGTGTACCTGCCGCCGCGCTATCGCGGCCGCATCGTCCTGACCCGAGACCCCGACGGCGAGGAGCGCTGCGTGGCATGCAACCTCTGCGCGGTGGCCTGCCCGGTTGGCTGCATCTCGCTGCAGAAGGCCGAGACCGAGGACGGCCGCTGGTACCCGGAGTTCTTCCGCATCAACTTCTCGCGCTGCATCTTCTGCGGCCTGTGCGAGGAAGCGTGCCCGACCACCGCGATCCAGCTGACTCCGGATTTCGAAATGGCCGAGTTCAAGCGTCAGGACCTGGTGTACGAGAAGGAAGACCTCCTGATCTCCGGCCCCGGCAAGAACCCTGACTACAACTTCTACCGTGTTGCGGGTATGGCGATCGCTGGCAAGCCGAAAGGCGCTGCGCAGAACGAGGCCGAGCCGATCAACGTGAAGAGCTTGCTCCCATAAGGACAGAAAGATGGAATTCGCTTTCTACTTCGCATCCGGGATCGCCGTGGTCTCCACCCTCCGGGTGGTGACCGGCACCAACCCCGTGCACGCCCTGCTCTACCTGATCATTTCCCTGATCTCCGTGGCGATGATCTTCTTCTCCCTGGGTGCGCCGTTCGCCGGCGCCCTGGAAGTGATCGCCTATGCCGGCGCCATCATGGTGCTGTTCGTCTTCGTGGTGATGATGCTCAACCTCGGGCCGGCCTCGGTCGCCCAGGAACGTGGCTGGCTCAAGCCAGGCATCTGGGCGGGGCCTGTGGTCCTGGCCGCCCTGCTGCTGCTCGAGCTGCTCTACGTGCTGTTCGCCGAGCCAAGCGGCGCAGCCATCAGCGGTACCACCGTGGATGCCAAGGCCGTGGGCATCAGCCTGTTCGGCCCGTACCTGCTGGTGGTCGAACTGGCCTCGATGCTGCTGCTCGCCGCAGCCGTCACGGCCTTCCACCTGGGCCGCAACGAGGCGAAGGAGTAAATCATGGGTGCTATCCCTCTCGAGCACGGTCTGGCAGTCGCCGGTATTCTGTTCTGCCTCGGTCTGGTCGGCCTGATGGTCCGCCGCAACATCCTCTTCGTACTCATGAGCCTGGAAGTCATGATGAACGCCTCTGCCCTGGCGTTCATCGTCGCCGGTGCCCGTTGGGTCCAACCCGACGGCCAGGTGATGTTCATTCTGGTGATCAGCCTGGCAGCCGCCGAGGCCAGCATTGGCCTGGCGATCCTGCTGCAGCTGTATCGCCGCTTCCACACTCTCGACATCGATGCTGCCAGTGAGATGCGCGGATGAACCTTCTCTTCCTGACTTTCGTCTTCCCCCTGATCGGCTTCCTGCTGCTGTCGTTCTCCCGCGGGCGGTTCTCGGAGAACCTGTCCGCGCTGATCGGCGTCGGCTCTGTCGGCCTCTCGGCCGCCGTGGCCGCCTACGTGATCTGGCAATTCAACGTCGCGCCGCCTGAAGGTGGCGCGTACAGCCAGCTGCTGTGGCAGTGGATGTCGGTGGACGGCTTCGCGCCGAACTTCACCCTCTACCTGGACGGCCTGTCGGTCACCATGCTCGGCGTGGTCACCGGTGTGGGCTTCCTGATCCACCTGTTCGCTTCCTGGTACATGCGCGGCGAAGCCGGTTACTCGCGCTTCTTCTCGTACACCAACCTGTTCATCGCCAGCATGCTGTTCCTGGTGCTGGGCGACAACCTGCTGTTCATCTACTTCGGCTGGGAAGGCGTGGGCCTGTGCTCGTACCTGTTGATCGGTTTCTACTACAGCAACCGCAACAACGGTAACGCGGCACTGAAGGCCTTCATCGTCACCCGTATCGGCGACGTGTTCATGGCCATCGGCCTGTTCATCCTGTTCGCCCAGCTCGGTACGCTGAACGTGCAGGAACTGCTGGTGCTGGCACCGCAGAAATTCCAGGCTGGCGACACCTGGATGGTCCTGGCCACCCTGATGCTGCTCGGTGGTGCGGTCGGTAAATCGGCCCAGCTGCCGCTGCAGACCTGGCTGGCCGACGCAATGGCCGGCCCGACTCCGGTCTCCGCGCTGATCCACGCCGCCACCATGGTGACCGCGGGCGTCTACCTGATCGCCCGTACCCATGGCCTGTTCCTGCTGGCGCCGGACATCCTGCACCTGGTGGGCATCGTCGGTGGTGTGACCCTGGTCCTGGCCGGTTTCGCCGCGCTGGTGCAGACCGACATCAAGCGTATCCTCGCCTACTCGACCATGAGCCAGATCGGCTACATGTTCCTGGCCCTGGGCGTCGGTGCCTGGGAAGGCGCGATCTTCCACCTGATGACCCACGCCTTCTTCAAGGCCCTGCTGTTCCTTGCCTCCGGTGCGGTGATCGTCGCCTGCCACCACGAGCAGAACATCTTCAAGATGGGCGGGCTGTGGAAGAAGCTGCCGCTGGCCTACGCCAGCTTCGTGGTCGGTGGCGCCGCCCTGGCCGCCCTGCCGATCCTGACCGCCGGCTTCTATTCCAAGGACGAGATCCTCTGGGAAGCCTTCGCCAGCGGCCACACCGGCCTGCTGTACGCTGGCCTGGTCGGTGCGTTCATGACCTCGCTGTACACCTTCCGCCTGATCTTCATCGCCTTCCACGGCGAAGCGAAGACCGAGGCCCATGCCGGCCACGGGATTTCCCACTGGCTGCCGCTGGGCGTGCTGATCGTGCTGTCGACCTTCGTGGGCGCCTGGATCCACCCACCGCTGGCAGGTGTGCTGCCGCAGAGCGTCGGTCATGCCGGTGGCGAAGCCCAGCACTCGCTGGAAATCGTCTCCGGTGCCATCGCCATCGCCGGTATCCTGTTGGCTGCGGTGCTGTTCCTGGGCAAGCGTACCCTGGTCACGGCCATCGCAAACAGCGGCATCGGCCGCGTCCTGTCGGCCTGGTGGTTCGCTGCCTGGGGCTTCGACTGGATCTACGACAAGCTGTTCGTCAAACCTTACCTGCTGATCAGCCACATCCTGCGCAAGGACCCGGTTGACCGCAGCATCGGCCTGATTCCTCGGATGGCTCGCGGCGGTCACGTCGCCATGAGCAAGACCGAGACCGGCCAGCTGCGCTGGTACACAGCCTCCATCGCCGTGGGTGCCGTGCTGGTACTGGGCGCCGTGGTAGTGGCGGCGGTATGACTATGAACCTTGCGAACCTTGCGACTCTGCGAAAGGAAACGAACCCGTCATGATTCTGCCTTGGCTGATCCTGATTCCCTTCATCGGCGGCCTCCTGTGCTGGCTGGGTGAGCGCTTCGGCACCACCCTGCCCCGCTGGATCGCGCTGCTGACCATGTCCCTGCTGCTCGGCATCGGCCTGTGGCTGTGGGGTAACGGTGACTACACCCTGGCCCCGGCCCCTGGCGCCGAACCTGCCTGGACCCTCGAATACAAGGTCGAGTGGATCAAGCGCTTCGGCATCAGCATCCACCTGGCCCTCGACGGCCTGTCGCTGCTGATGATCCTGCTCACCGGCCTGCTGGGTGTGCTGTCGGTCCTGTGTTCCTGGAAAGAGATCCAGCGCCACGTCGGCTTCTTCCACCTCAACCTGATGTGGATTCTCGGTGGCGTGGTCGGTGTGTTCCTGGCCCTGGACCTGTTCCTGTTCTTCTTCTTCTGGGAAATGATGCTGGTGCCGATGTACTTCCTCATCGCGCTATGGGGTCACAGCTCCGCAGATGGCAAGAAGACCCGGATCTACGCCGCGACCAAGTTCTTCATCTTCACCCAGGCCAGCGGCCTGATCATGTTGGTGGCGATCCTTGGCCTGGTGCTGGTGAACTACAACGCCACCGGCGTCATCACCTTCAACTACAGCGACCTGCTCAAGGCCGAGCTGCCCGCCGGTGTCGAGTACCTGCTGATGCTGGGCTTCTTCATCGCCTTCGCGGTGAAACTGCCGGTGGTGCCGTTCCACTCCTGGCTGCCTGACGCTCACGCCCAGGCACCGACCGCAGGCTCCGTGGACCTGGCGGGTATCTTGCTGAAGACTGCGGCCTATGGCCTGCTGCGCTTCGCCTTGCCGCTGTTCCCGAACGCCTCGGCCGAGTTCGCACCGATCGCCATGACCCTGGGCCTGATCGGCATCTTCTATGGTGCCTTCCTGGCCTTTGCGCAAACCGACATCAAGCGCCTGGTCGCATTCTCCAGCGTTTCGCATATGGGCTTCGTACTGATCGGCATCTACTCCGGCAGCCAGCAGGCCCTGCAGGGCGCCGTGATCCAGATGCTGGCCCACGGCCTGTCGGCCGCCGCGCTGTTCATCCTGGCCGGCCAGCTGTACGAGCGCCTGCACACCCGTGACATGCGCCAGATGGGCGGCCTGTGGCACCGCATCGCTTACCTGCCGGCGATCAGCCTGTTCTTCGCTGCTGCATCGCTGGGCCTGCCGGGTACCGGCAACTTCGTGGGCGAGTTCCTGATTCTGATCGGCAGCTTCGCCAGCGTGCCGTGGATCACCGTGATCGCCACCACTGGCCTGGTCTTCGGTTCGGTCTACTCGCTGATCATGATCCACCGCGCCTACTTCGGCCCGGCCAAGGCCGATACCGTCCTGGCCGGCATGGACGGTCGCGAGCTGATCATGGTCCTGGGCCTGGCGGGCCTGCTGATCCTGCTGGGCGTGTACCCGCAGCCGTTCCTGGACACCTCTGCTGCCACCATGAGTGGTGTACAGCAGTGGCTCGGTTCCGCTTTCACTCAACTCGCTTCGGCCCGGTAAGAGCGCTATGGAATTCACCACTCAACACTTCATCGCATTGGCGCCGATGCTCATCACCACCGTGACCACGGTGGTGGTGATGCTGGCGATCGCCTGGAAGCGCAATCACTCGCAGACCTTCCTGCTGTCCACCGTGGGCCTGAACCTGGCCCTGCTGTCGATCCTCCCGGCGCTGAAGGTCGCGCCGCTGGCGGTCACCTCGCTGGTGACCATCGACAAGTTCGCCTGCCTGTACATGGCCCTGATCCTGGTGGCCACGCTCGCCTGCGTCACCCTTGCCCACGCCTACCTGGGCGAAGGTGCCAAGGGCTACCCGGGTAACCGTGAAGAGCTGTACCTGCTGCTGCTGATGTCTGCCCTGGGCGGCCTGGTGCTGGTCAGCGCCAACCACCTGGCTGGCCTGTTCATCGGCCTGGAGCTGCTGTCGGTGCCGGTCTACGGCCTGGTGGCGTACGCCTTCTTCAACAAGCGTTCGCTGGAAGCCGGCATCAAGTACATGGTGCTCTCGGCCGCAGGCTCGGCCTTCCTGCTGTTCGGCATGGCGCTGCTGTACGCCGACGCCGGCAGCCTGACCTTCGACCAGATCGGCAAGGCCCTGGCCAGCACCAGCATGCCAAGCCTGCTGGCCCAGCTGGGCCTGGGCATGATGCTGGTCGGCCTGGCGTTCAAGCTGTCGCTGGTACCCTTCCACCTGTGGACCCCGGACGTGTACGAAGGTGCTCCGGCGCCGGTCGCCGCCTTCCTGGCCACCGCCAGCAAGGTCGCGGTATTCGCCGTGGTCGTGCGCCTGTTCATGCTCTCCCCTGCCGCCAGCAGCGGTGTGCTGAGCACCGTGCTGGCCGTGATCGCCGTGGCCTCGATCATCATCGGCAACCTGCTGGCGCTGACCCAGAGCAACCTCAAGCGTCTGCTCGGTTACTCGTCCATCGCCCACTTCGGCTACCTGGTCATCGCCCTGGTGGCAAGCAAGGGCCTGGCGACCGAGGCCATCGGTGTCTACCTGGTCACCTACGTGATCACCAGCCTGGGCGCCTTCGGCGTGATCACGCTTATGTCTTCGCCATATGCCGGCCGAGACGCCGACGCCCTGTACGAGTACCGCGGCCTGTTCTGGCGCCGTCCGTATCTGACCGCGGTGCTGACCGTGATGATGTTGTCGCTGGCCGGTATCCCGCTGACCGCAGGCTTCATCGGCAAGTTCTACATCATCGCCACCGGCGTCGAGTCGCACCTGTGGTGGTTGGTCGGCGCCCTGGTGATCGGTAGCGCCATCGGCGTCTATTACTACCTGCGCGTCATGGTCACCCTGTACCTGGTCGAACCGAACCTGCGTCGCCACGACGCCCCGCTGAAGTGGGAACAGCGCACCGGCGGCGTCATGCTGCTGGCCATCGCGATTCTTGCCTTCGTCCTGGGTGTGTACCCGCAGCCTCTGCTGGAAATGGTGCAACAAGCCGGCCTGCAACTGATCGGCTGATCACCCACCCAAAACAAAACACCCCGCTCATGCGGGGTGTTTTGTTTTGGAGTTCTTATTACGGTGCGCTGGCGATCACGCCACACCAGAAGCAGTCGTAACGCTGCGGTTGGTCTTTCGGGGCCGCTCCGGGTTATTGGCTGCCCGGCGCAACTCACCGCCCGCACTTGGAAGGTGGACATCCGGGTTCGGCATGCCGCTGGGAGACAACTCATGGGTCATCTCGAACTGGGCGCGGACCGACCAACCACAGGCTTCGTTGACGCACTGCAGGTAAGCGATCCGGAGAAAAACGTGACGTCCTTCACTGGTTCGGATCCGCATCTTGCCGTTGCAATGTGGGCATACCAGTTTGTAGCTACTCATAGGAGCCTCCCATCGTCCTTCAGGGATATCTTCGAACCGCTGAGCACCTTGAGGCGGTCCTGCACACTCATACTTGGTGCGTCACGCAGCCCATGTAAGGAAATTCTACAGTTGCACCAAGCATATGCCAATGCACCTATAAGTGTTTTCAACAAATTCATATTACTTACCATTTTATGCTGAGTGGAATCCTGCCAATTACTGGGATGAAAGTTGACCGCAGTGAAACAACAGCCATCACACGATACTCATACTGAGTAATACTTCCGCATCGCAACAATAGAGCCGGGCAGCCCTGCCCTCTTAGCTTATCGTGCCAGATCACTCCATAATCTTACGCGGGAATCATCGTAGGTGCATACCCAAGGATATGTAGTCCTTTTCATCGCCGCCATATTGCGTACCATCCACACTGAGTGAGATATCACCAATATATTCATATTGCATACCTTTGCCTACAGATCTTATCACTACTCTTCCATGGTATTCACAATGAGTAAAACCTGCATTGCTGCGATATTGAATCGACTGAAGTTGATTGCTGGTTGCACAACCGACATCGAGCTTGCCAGAACGTTGGGGATCAGCCCGCAAACCCTGAGCAGTTGGAAAGTGCGTGGGAGCATCCCGTATTCACTGTGCGTCGCATTGGCCGAACAACATGATTTGTCACTGGACTGGTTATTGTTGGGCGATGGCAACCAGGCTCGAACACCCGCAGCCCCACAGGCGGAGACCTCGATGTCAGGCTGGGAGGCGGACCTGCTCGTGCAATTGAAAGAGCTGTCCGACCTGGACCTGCAAACCATTCGCGCGACCGTGCAGGACAAGCTGCGGATCTATCAGTTGGAACGTCGCCTTGAAGAGCTTGCAAGCCGTCCCGACAGTCATTGAACTAGCCTCCCTTGCGCCAGCGCCAGATGATGTCCTGCAGGTCCGCGTGGTCCACCCAGTGCATTACCTTGATGCTGATGGGAATGACAACCAGGGCTGCGACAAATGCGGCGACACCGCTGGACAGGGAGGGCACCAATGATAGGACGAATGGCGTGAAGAGGTAGCCAACGCCACCTGCCAATGCCAGGGCGACCATGCGTTGCCAGACCTTCAACCGATCATCGTTGCTCAGAATGCCCCAATGCCTTAGTCGACGTCGTGAGCTGCTGACCAGCCAGGCCCCCAGCATTGCGCCGAACATGGCATTGAGGTCCAAGCTGGCCAGCCCGCCAACCTCCTGGAGGTGCTCCAGGATCGGCAGGGCTGTCTCTGACATGTCATTCATGGGACACCTCGTTGCGTAATGGCGCGCTCAGAGCAACCTCGGTGACATGGCGAGCCAAGGCGCTGCGGGTACCCGCTTCCACCAGCCGCAGGTAACAGGTCGAAAGCGCCCTGCCCTGGTCGTGCCGGGCGACATCGATGAGCCGCCTGTAGCCACGCTCACGCAGACACCGCCGCCATTGGGCGAATTCCTGCGCTGCCAGTTCAACGGATGCCCTTGCAGCGACTTCCAGTTGTGTATCGCTGATTTCTGGTGGAAGGTGCAGGCGGTTACGCAATACATCCAGTTCGATACGTGGCCAGAACAGATCGTGGCAAGCCAGGTAGCGCGAACCCTGGCGTTGGGAATCGTCTTCGGTAGTTGCTGAAGCGTTGCTGTTCATCGGCGGCCTCCTTCTCACTGGTCTTCCAGCAGGCCATACCACAAGGCTTTGGTCACCGCCGCGACCCGGTTAGTTACAGCAAACTTGCGTAGGATATTGCCGAAATGAAAGTTAACGGTCGACTCTTTACAACCCACAATCTGGCCAATTTCCCAAGAGGACTTGCCACAAGCGCACCAAAGCAGAACTTCCTTTTCCCTTGGCGTGAGGTAGATGGACTGCTCGTCGACAGAGCCGGACTTCAGTTGCCTTTGCAGATTCATTGGACGCTCTCCGTACATTCATAACTCGCCCGAAAGGGGCTTCCCAGTTGCATTGCATGCACCTTACGAATGAGAGAGCAGCTCACTCCAGCACTTGGCGTTGTAAAAACGCGCCTGACAAAAGCGCTGGTCATTGACCTCGTGCACTTCTGGATTATTCGACGTGCTCTGGTGGATTTTTCGCGCGTCTGAGGAAGGTTTCCGCCTGAAAATTGCCTGGAGTTCCACTATGCGTCCCGTTTCACCTGTCACTTGCGCTGTCGGCGTGCTGGCTATCTGCGCCTGCAGCCCTGATCTGGCGGCGGCTCCCGTGGAGCTGGACGAGGTATTGATCCAGGAACAGCAAGGCGAACTGGAACAGGCCGCGCAGCGTCTGCGGGAAACGCCCGGCGCAACCAACCTGGTCGACATGCAACAGGTGGATCAAGGGCGCGTTGCCACCAACCAGGACGTGCTCGCCTATCAACCAGGGGTCTTCGCCCAATCGGCTGGCAACGATGGCATCAAGCTGTCGATCCGTGGCTCGGGGATCAACCGCGCCCCTGGAGCCCACGGCTCCGGGGTCTATACGATGTTCGACGGCCTGCCGCTGACCGGCCCCGGGGGCACGCCCTATGAGCTGTTCGAGCCACTGTGGCTGAGCCGTGCCGAAGTGCTGCGCGGCGCCAACGGGTTCGACCAGGGCGCCTTGGCCCTGGGCGGCGCGATCAACTATGTGACCCATACCGGCTATGACGCCGCGCCCTTGCAGCTGCGTTATGAAGTCGGCAGCCGCGGCTACGCCCATCGGCACATCAGCTCTGGCCAGGTGCTGGGTGACCTGGACTATTACCTCGCCCTGACCGATACCGAATACGACGGTTACCAGGCGCACAGCAGCGGCAGTGCCAAGGGCATTGCCGCCAATATCGGCTATCGCTTCAACGCCAATCTGGAAACGCGCTTCTACCTGCGCTACCGGGAGACCGAGAACGAGTTGGCCGGGCGCTTGACCAAACAGCAGATCAAGCATGACCCACGGGCAGCCAACCCGGAGTACTTGACGCGTGACGACAGCCGTCCACAGCCAGGCAGCACGTGGTTGGCCAACAAGACCACGTTCTATCTGGACGATGATTCACACCTTGAGGCAGGGTTGGTCTACCACGACTATCCGATGGATCTGCGCGAAGGCCCGATGCGTCTGAAAGTCGCCTATACCGATGTCAGCGGGACACTTAACTATGTGCGCCGCGATACCCTGCTTGGCCATCAGAGCAAGACCACCGTCGGTTGGCGCACGACCAAGCACCTGCCCAATAGCGGGGCCTCTCAGTTCGTACGCGATGGCGACACCTTCGGCCCCCGTAGCCGTGATTTCAGCTACCAGGGGTCGGACACCGTATTTCACCTTGGCAATGATCTGGAGCTGATGCCAGACCTCTGGCTGACCACCGGCCTGGCAATGATCTACACCCGCCGCGAAAGTGACGTCACCTACCCCGCCAACGGCGGCAAGGTCAGCCAACACGACTGGGACTATGCACCGCGCCTGGGCCTGCGTTACGACATCGACCCGCAATTGCAGGTCTATGGCAACCTGAGCCGATCGGTCGAACCGCCACACCCGTGGTCGCTCATCTGGAGCTCGACCGTAGCCACCCAGCCGATCGAAATGCAAAACCAGACCGCCACCACACTGGAGCTGGGCGCGCGCGGCGATTCGGCCTTGGGCGATTGGGACCTGGCCTGGTACTACGCACGCGTACGTCACGAACTATTGGCCGTGGAAATCGTGCAAGGTGCTCCAGCCAAGGAATTCAACGCCAGCCCCACCGTCCACCAAGGCATCGAGGCCGGCCTGGACAGCACCCTGTGGGAGCAGGCCGGTATCGGCAGGCTCTCTCTGCGCCAGGCCTACACGTTCAGCGACTTCCACTACCGTGACGACGATAGGTTCGGCGACAACCGCCTGCCGGGCATTCCCATGCACTACTACCAGGCCGAGGTGCGCTACGACTGGCCCAGCGGGTTCTATGCCGGGCTCAACACCCAAATGGCGTCCAAGGTTCAGGTCGACTATGCCAACAGCAACCATGCCGACGCCTACGCCCTGCTCGGTGCACGGCTGGGCTGGAATTCGCCCACGCAGGATTGGCAGACCTGGCTGGACCTGCGCAACCTGACCAACAAACGCTATGCCGCCACGGTCACCCCTGGGTATGACGATCAAGGCCAGGACAAGCCGCGTTCCACACCCGGCGAAGGGTTCGCCGTGTATGCGGGTGTGTCCTACAGCTTGCGCTGACCGTTACGACGGCAGTTGCACCTGCATCCGACTGCCGGTGAAGATCGCCCAGCTGGACATGAACAGCGCGGCGATCAGCGGCCCGATGACGAAACCGTTCAGACCAAATACCGCCAGGCCGCCAATGGTTGAAATCAGGATCAGGTAATCGGGCATGCGAGTATCCTTGCCCACCAGGATAGGGCGCAGCACGTTGTCCACCAGGCCGATCACCAGCACGCCGAAGGCGATCAGCACCACACCCGGCACGATTGCGCCGGTGGCAAGGAAGTAAGCGGCCACCGGCCCCCAGACCATGGCGGAGCCCACCGCCGGCAGCAATGAAAGAAAAGCCATCAGCACGCCCCAGACCAGCGCGCTGGGAATGCCCAGCACCCAAAAGATCAGCCCGCCCAAGGCGCCCTGGGTCACCGCCACGAGCAGGTTGCCCTTGACCGTAGCCCGCACCACTCGGCTGAACTTGAGCTGCAAGCGGCGCTTTTGCTGTTCGGGCAATGGCACGGCCATACGCACCTTGCGCGCCAGCTCCGCCCCCTCGCGCAGGAAGAAGAACAACAGATAGAGCATCACGCCAAAGCTCACCAGGAAGTCGAAGGTTCCCTGGCCAAAGCTGAACGCCTGGCTGGCCAGGAACTGGCTGCCTTGCATCGCCCATTTGGTGATCTTCTCGCGCAGCCCCTCCAAATCGCCCATGCCCATGCGTTCCAGGCCGCTTTGGGCGAAGGAGGGCAATAGCGTCTTGACCCCTTCGATGTGGCCGGCGATGTCCAGCTCGCCTTTCTCGATGCGCTGGTAGATCGTCGCGCCCTCTTGCACCAGCAGGGCGCTGATGATGATCACCGGCAGCACGGCGATCAGTAGGCACACCAACAGGGTGACCGCCGCCGCCAGGTTGCGTCGGCGCCCCAGGCGCAGCACCAGGTCACGTTGCAGCGGGGCAAACAGGATAGCGAGGATCACCGCCCAGAACACCGCGCCGTAGAACGGCAGCAGGATCCACACGAAGGCGATGGTCACCAGCGCCAGGAGCACGGCCAAGGCCTTGTTCTGCAATGCGGTCTCGTTCATGGGTATTCCTCGTGGGCTCAATCATTTAGTGCCCACACCGCGCCCAAAAGTGCCGTTGATCTACGTCAATATCGCCGCGTCGAACAGGCCGTAGCATCCGCGCCTTTTGCCCCTGGTGCGCCCATGACCCCTCTTGCCAAGCCCGAATTGCTGGCCCCTGCCGGCACCCTCAAGACCATGCGCTACGCCTTCGCCTATGGTGCCGATGCGGTCTATGCCGGCCAGCCGCGCTACAGCCTGCGGGTGCGCAACAACGAATTCGACCATGCCAATCTAGCGCTAGGCATCCAGGAGGCCCATGCCCTGGGCAAGCGTTTCTACGTGGTCGTCAACATCGCCCCGCACAATGCCAAGCTCAAAACCTTTCTCAAAGACCTGGCACCGGTGATCGAAATGGCGCCGGATGCGCTGATCATGTCCGACCCTGGCCTGATCATGCTGGTGCGCCGGCATTTCCCAAACATGCCCATTCACCTTTCGGTGCAGGCCAACACCGTGAACTGGGCCAGCGTCCAGTTCTGGCAGCACCAAGGCGTGGCCCGGGTGATTCTGTCGCGCGAGCTGTCGCTGGAGGAGATCGAGGAGATCCGCCGGCAGGTGCCCGGCATGGAGCTGGAAGTGTTCGTTCACGGCGCCTTGTGCATGGCCTATTCCGGGCGTTGCCTGTTGTCGGGCTACCTCAATCGTCGCGATGCCAACCAGGGCACCTGTACCAATGCCTGCCGCTGGAAATACCAGGCAACAGCGGCCACCGAGAACGCCACAGGCGAGATCGTCCACGAAGTCGAACCGACCCTGGGCCTGGGGGCACCCACCGCCCAGGTATTCCTGCTCCAGGAAGGCAACCGCCCAGGCGAAGAAATGCCCGCCTTCGAGGACGAACATGGCACCTACATCATGAATGCCAAGGACCTGCGCGCGATCCAGCATGTGGAACGGCTGGCCCGCATGGGCGTGCACTCGTTGAAGATCGAGGGCCGGACCAAGTCGCACTTCTACTGCGCACGCGCCGTGCAATCGTACCGCCAAGCCATCGACGATGCCGTGGCCGGGCGCCCGTTCGACCTGGCACTGATGGACAACTTGGAGTCCCTGGCCCAACGCGGCTACACCGAAGGCTTCCTGCGACGCCATGTGCACGACGAGTATCAGAACTACCAGCGTGGCAATTCCGTATCCGAGCGCCAGCAATTCGTCGGCGAACTGACCGGCGCTCGGGTGGCCGGGTTGGCCGAGGTCAAGGTCAAGAACCGTTTTGCCGTGGGCGATCACCTGGAGCTGATGACACCTCGCGGCAACTACCACTTCGATCTGGATCGCCTGAGCGATCGCCAGCAACAGGCGATCCAGGTGGCTCCCGGTGATGGCCATGTGGTCTATTTGCCGATCCCGGAGCAGGTACCGCTCGAGCATGGCTTGCTGATGCGTGACTTGGACCCGGGGCAAAGTGCCACCTGACAACGCTGTAATCCTGCCTTCAGCTCAATGACAGCCGGTACAGGCGAGCATGGCACCAAGCGCAATCGACCACCGCTCGCGCTGCACCTGGTGCCGGCTTGCGCTATGCTGCGGGCCACACCTGCCAGGCTGCCTGCACGCCTGCGTTTGAAGAGGAGTTTCACCATGCTGCGCAAACACCTGCTCCCCCTCGGCCTGCTGGCGATTTCCAGCCTGGCCCAGGCCGCCGAGACCATCGATGTCTACCGCGACCCCAATTGCGGCTGCTGCAAGGCGTGGATCAGCCACCTGCGCGACAACGGCTTCACCGTCAATGACCATGTCGAGCCGAACATGAGCGAAGTCAAGCAGCGCCTGGGCGTGGCGCCGCGCCTGGCCTCGTGCCACACCGGCGTGATCGATGGCAAGTTCGTCGAAGGTCATGTGCCGGCCGAGCAGGTTCACCTGCTGGCCAAGCGCAATGACCTCAAGGGCATCGCGGTCCCGGGCATGCCCATGGGCTCGCCCGGTATGGAAATGGGCGACCACAAGGACCACTATCAGGTCATCGGCCTGACCCGCGAGGGCAAGGACGAAGTACTGGCCGACTATTGATGCTCAGCCTCGGGGCGCTGTTTCTCAGCGCCTTCGGCGCCGCCACGCTGCTGCCGTTGCAATCGGAAGCTGTACTGGTGGGCCTGTTGTTGCGGGAGCCGGCCGCCTGGGCGACCTTACTGCTGGTCGCCACCCTGGGCAACGTGTTGGGTTCGATCGTCAATTGGCTCCTGGGCCGTGCGATCGAGCACCTGCGCGAGCGACGCTGGTTCCCGTTCAACGCCTCTCAACTCGAACGTGCGCAGCAACGCTACCGGCGCTGGGGGCAATGGTCGCTGCTGTTGAGCTGGATGCCTGTGATCGGCGATCCCCTCACCCTGATTGCCGGCATCATGCGCGAACCCTTCTGGCGTTTCGTGCTGCTGGTCACCCTGGCCAAGGGTGGACGCTACCTGGTGTTGGCCATGATCACCCTGGGTTGGCTACACGGGCGGTGACATCTTTTGCCGATCCGGCCGTCAACTGACTGCTAAAGTCGCCTATTCCTACCTGGCCCTACAAGGAGTGCCCCCATGCTGCGCGCAACCTCCCTGGCTCTGGCCTGCCTCCTCGGCAGCCCCGCCTTCGCCGCCCCGGCGCCGACCTATGGCAAGCAACTCGAAGGTTTCGACTACCCGCATCCCCTCAAGCACTACGACTTCCAGTCCCAAGGCCAAGCGCTGCAAATGGGCTACATGGACGTGCCCGCAAAAGGCAAGGCCAATGGCCGCAGCGTGGTGTTGATGCACGGCAAGAACTTCTGTGCCGCTACCTGGGAGACCACCCTGGACGCGTTGAGCCAGGCTGGCTACCGCGTCATCGCCCCGGACCAGATCGGCTTTTGCACCTCCAGCAAGCCGGCGCACTATCAATACAGCTTCCAGCAACTGGCGCAAAACACCCATGCCTTGCTCGAGCACCTGGGGATCAAGCAGGCGATCATCCTGGGTCACTCCACCGGCGGCATGCTCGCCACCCGTTATGCCTTGATGTACCCCACGCAGGTCGAGCGCCTGGCCATGGTCAACCCGATCGGCCTGGAGGACTGGAAGGCCCTGGGCGTGCCCTATCGCAGCGTGGACCAGTGGTACCAGCGCGAACTCAAGCTCGATGCCGACGGGGTGCGCAACTATGAGCGCAACACCTATTACGCCGGGCGCTGGAAGCCGGAATACGAACGCTGGGTACAGATGCTGGTCGGCCTGAACCAAGGGCCGGGGCATGAGGCGGTGGCGTGGAACTCGGCACTGATCTACGACATGATCTTCACCCAGCCGGTGTACTACGAATTCAAGGACCTGCAGATGCCAACCCTGCTATTGATCGGCGACCAGGACACCACGGCCATCGGCAGCGATATCGCCTCGCCCGAGGTAAAGGCCCGGCTGGGCAAGTACAAGGCGCTGGGGCCGAAGGTGGCCGGGTTGATACCTCAAGGGGAACTGGTGACATTCGAAGGCCTGGGGCATGCGCCACAGATAGAGGAACCGGCGCGCTTCCACAAGGCGTTGGTCGATTGGCTGGAGCGCTAGGCCCGGTCGCCGGCAGACGCCGCTATACCTGTGTGGGCTTGCCCCGCGATTGGCCGCCAAGGGTACGTACCTGCGCCTTCAGCTCCCACCCCAGATCAACGCCTCGCTCCAACCAAGCTCGGCAAAGTCATCGGCCCGCAAGCTAGCCTCTTCTTCGCAGAAGAACTCATCCAGTTGCGGCGGATGCACGGAGGTATCGCTGAGCATCGCATGCACCTGGCCCCGATGATGGATCTGGTGTTCGAACAGGTGCGCCAGCAGGCGCAGACGGGACTCGCGCTGCAAGCGATCCGGGCGCACGATGCTCACGTAACGCTGCAACTGGTCGTCCTGCAGCGACCGGCAATAGGCGATGAGTCGATGATCGGCCTGGGCCTGCTCGGCGAGCAGGTCGGTGCAGGTGGCAAAGGGTTGCTCGGGCTCGAAAAAGCGCTCACCGTCGGGGCCTGGCGCTTCGCCGCGCTGCTCGCATTCCAGCGCATGCAGGTAGAACCAGTCCACCGTCAACAGATGGTTGAGCGTGGCCTTGATCGAAGGGAAGAAGCTGCAACGGGGAGCGACGAACTCGTCGTGGGTCAGTTGCAGGCACGCCTTGTACAGGCGATGGTTGGCCCAGCCATTGTTGTAGGCCTGGGTCAGCAGATGATGCGACAGCGGCTCCATGGTCGGCTCCTTCAGACGAAGCGTTGCAGTTGCATCTCCCGTAGCCGGCTCAGGGTTCGCTGGAACGGGAACGCCAGATACCCTTGAGTGTAGAGTGCTTCGAGCGGTACTTCGGCTTCCAGGTACAGGGCGACCCGGCGGTCGTAGCATTCGTCGACCAGGGCGATGAAGCGCCGCACACTGTCGTCCTTGGGAGCCAGGGTCGGCAGTTCGCGGTCCCCGGCAACCACTCGCTCGGCGCCATCCTCGGTGCCGCGGGCGATACGCCCAGCCTGCTGCTGCCCCCCGAGCGCCGGGATACCTTCGACCAGGATTGCCGGAAACAGGTCGCACAAGGCCATGAACTCCACGGCTGCCAGGGGTTGCTCGCACAGGTCGCTGAAGCGACACCATATAGCGGCGTCGCTGCGTCGTACCACGTTGACTTGACGGGCACCGATCGACAGCGGCGCCTCGGTGCCGGCATCGCCTTGGCTCAGTTGGTGAAACATCGCAGGTAGAGCACTGGGTCGCCCCGGTTCGGCCACCCAGTAGCGCTGGTGCGACGCACCGGGGTGCAGGCGATGGTCCTGTTCACCGGCCACGGGCAGGACGCGCATATGCCGCTCGATGGCAGCGATGGCCGGCAGGAAGCGCTCGCGGTTGAAGCCGTCGCGGTAGAGCTGCTCGGGAGGCTGGTTGGACGTCGCCACGACCACCACGCCCTGGTCGAACAGTGTCTGGAACAGACGGCCCAAGATGATCGCGTCGCCAATATCGCTGACGAACAGCTCATCGAAGCACAACACGCGGATCTCTTGCGCCAATGCCCGGGCCAACGCCTGCAACGGGTCGGCAGTGCCGTTGAGCTGGAACAGCCGTTGATGCACCCAGGCCATGAAATGGTGGAAATGCTGGCGCCGCGCCGGTATTTGCAGGGCTCGATGGAACTGGTCCATCAGCCAGGTCTTGCCACGCCCGACCGGGCCCCAGAGATAGACCCCCAGTGTGGGCCGGCCCTGGCGCAGTGCCTCGAAGCAGGCTTGAAGCTCGCCAACTGCCAGGGCCTGGGCGGCATCGGGGACGAATCCATCCTCGTCCAGTGCCTGACGGTAGAGGGTTTGCGGGTCGAGTGACATGCAGGATGCCCCTGGGCAAAAGCGCCATGGTACCCGGCGCCGCAGCCTTATGGGCAGCCGATTTACAGCATCCAGGGCCGGTGGCGTGTCAGTGTTCGTTCAAGCCGACTTTGAGTAACGCGCCATCTTCGGCGTCGGTCAATAGATACAGGTAGCCATCCGGCCCTACACGCACGTCACGGATGCGTGCCTCCAACTCCCCGAGCAGGCGCTCCTGGTGAACCACCTTGTCGCCGTCGAGCTGCAAGCGGATCAGTTCGCGGGATACCAGCGCACCGATGAACAGGTTATGGTCCCAGGCTTTGAAGGTCGGGCTGTCATAGAAAGCCATGCCGCTGATGCCCGGTGATTTTTCCCATACATGGTGCGGGGGCTGGGTGCCCTCCGCATGCTTGCCCTTGGCCTCAGGAATCGGCAGCAACGAATAGTTGATTCCGTGGGTGGCGATCGGCCAGCCATAGTTCTTGCCCGGTTGCGGGATGTTGATTTCGTCACCCCCTCGGGGGCCGTGTTCATGGGTCCATAGCTGGCCGGTCCAGGGGTTGAGGGCGGCGCCCTGCTGGTTGCGATGGCCGTAGGACCAGATTTCTGGCCGCACATTGGCCTGGCCAACGAAGGGGTTGTCCTTCGGCACTTCGCCATCCGGCAGAATCCGTACGATCTTGCCCTGCAGTTTGTCCAGGTCCTGGGCGGTGGCGCGCTGGTTGTTCTCCCCCAAGGCGACGAACAGGTAGCCGCCATGATCGAATACCAGCCGCGAACCAAAGTGGATGCCATCGGAAAGCTTGGGCTGCTGACGGAAGATCACAGTGAAATTCTCAAGGCGGGCCAGGTCCTGGGACAGTTGGCCGCGGCCGACCGCAGTACCGCCCTTGCCATCGGCGCCCTGCTCGGCAAACGACAGGTAGACCGTGCGATCCTTGGCGAACTCTGGTGACAGTGCGACATCCAACAGACCACCCTGCCCTTCGGCCCAGACCTTGGGTACGCCGCTCAAGGCCGGACCGACCTTGCCGTCCGGGCTGACCACGCGCAGGTTGCCGGGCCGCTCAGTGACCAGCATGCCCTTGCCTTCGGGTAGGAAGGCCAAGGCCCAGGGATGATGTAGACCATCGGCTACAGTACTGACGGTCAGCTGGCCTTCCTCGCTGGGCAATTGGCGTTCGGAGGCGGCCTGTGCCAACAGCGGTATCAGGGCTGAAATGGCCAAGGCGGTAAACCAGGTGCGTGACTTCATGCTCGGGTCCTTCCAGGTGGCGGCTCAGGGCAGGCGTTGGCTATCCCGTGGTGGCCGGGCGGGTTCCAGGTTGGGCACGCGCTGCTCGCGGCGCAGGTTTTCGCCATTGCCGATGCCGCGGTTATCCAGGGTTGGCGGCCGCGGGTTGGGTTGCGTCGAAGGCCCACGGATCGGCGGCGCCGCAGGCATGCTGCCCTGGCGGCTGTTGGGGTTGGCGCGTTGGATCGGGCTGTTGTAGGGGTTGTTTCTGTCGCTGGCGATGAACAGCGGTTGCGGCAAGGGCGCAGCTGGCAGCGGCAGGCTCAGCATCAGCCCGATGGCCAGGATCGGCAGTGTCGAATGCATGCTTCACCTCCTTTGCGAAAAGGCGCGCCCAAACATTGGATAGCCTAAGACGTGACAGGTTCGCGGCGAAAGAGCGAATGCCGGTAGAGATGATTCCTGATATTTCAGTATGGCTCGTGGGGCCCGCTGCGCAGCGCTGAATCATGCCTCGGTGCTTTCAACGTTCGCGTGGTTTTGCCACACTGCAGTTTCGACCTGGATACAAGGCACATGCCATGAGCTTGCGACCAAGCCGTTTCTGGCTGACTATCCTGCTTGCCTGTACGCTCAACGCCTGCGCGCTGTTTCAGCCCAGGGACCCGTTGAACATCAGCGTGGTCGGCATAGAGCCACTCCCGTCCCAAGAGCTGGAAATGCGCATGGCGGTAAAGATCCGCGTGCAGAACCCAAACGAGAAGCCGGTCGACTTCAATGGCATCGCATTGAATCTTGAGGTCAACGACCAGCCCCTGGCAGCCGGCGTCAGTGACCAGACAGGGCACATTGGGCGTTATGGCGAGGCGGTGGTGGTGGTGCCGGTGAGCATCACTGCCTTTGCCGTGTTGCGCCAAGCCTATGGCCTGAGCCGGCTGGATTCACTGCAGGGCCTGCCCTATGTACTGCGCGGCAAGATGGCTGGCGGCCCGCTGGGCACTGTGCGCTTTACCGACGAAGGCACACTCGACCTGCCCGAGGGCAGCCTGGTTCGCTGATCGATCAGCGGTTACTGCTGGCGGCAGCCATCATCTTGTTGACTTCGCTGCGCACCAGGCTGACGAATTCGGGAGGCGACATGCCATCGAGCTCGGCGCGGACCCACTCGGCCCATTTGCTCTTGCGCCGGGGTTTCTCGCCGATGAGCCGGGCGGCCTCGCCCTTGGCCTTGCCGAGGTTGTTCTGCCAATAATCGAATAGCCGAGCCTTTTCCGCCTCGATCTGTGCCCGTTCCTCGAAGCTTCTATTGGCCAGATTGAAACTCATGGTATTACCTGCCGCTTGAAAATGGTCGATATCTTACACTGTACTGGCGAGCAACCGGTACGCCGACGCAACTTTCCAGGGGCACAGGTATCCATTGCCCTGACAATCAGCGAATGAGGACGTGTTCATGGCCAGGAAAAGCGCACCGCAAACAGACAACGAACAAATCAAGGACCAGGTGTTCAGTGAGTTGCAGGCCTTGATCGAAGAGTCGGAGCGGTTGCTGAATGACAGCGCAGCCCTGGTAGGCGATGAAGCCGACACGCTGCGTGCCCAGGTCAACCTGAAGCTGCGCCAGGCGAACCGGGCCGTGAACAGGCTGCGGAGCAAGGCGCAACCTGTAGTAGCAGCCGCTGAAGATTATATAGGCGGCCATCCCTGGCAGACGGTGGCGATTTCCGCAGGCCTAGGGCTGGTCATTGGGCTATTGTTGGGGCAGCGTCGCTGATCGCCATGCGACGCTATTGCGTTCAGGCCGCTCGCGCCATAGGCACGCCACTGTGGAAACGCAGTTCTTGGTCGGCAGAGAGGATCAACTGCGCTTCTGCCTCGCGCACCTGCTCCACCACACGTGCGATGTCCGCTTCGTCACCATATTGGTGAGCCAACTTCAGGTAGCCTTGGTAATGACGCGCCTCGCTTTTGAGCAGGCCGTGATAGAACGTCCCCAGTTCTTCGTCCAGATGCGGCACCAGGGCCGCGAAACGTTCGCAGCTACGGGCCTCGATGAAGGCGCCAACCACCAGGGTATCGACCAGCTTGACCGGCTCGTGTGCCCGTACCAGGCGCCGCAACCCAGAGGCGTAGCGCCCTGCCGAAACCGGCCGCAGCGGCACACCACGGCGCTTCATCAAGCGCAGCACCTGCTCGTGATGGACCAGCTCTTCGCGGGCCAGACGCGACATCATGTTGATCAGGTCAATGTGCGTGTTGTACTTGGCAATCAGACTCAAAGCCGTGCTGGCAGCCTTGAATTCACAGTTCTTGTGATCGATCAACAGGGTTTCCTGGTCGGCGAGCGCCGCTTCGATCCAGGCGTCAGGAGTCGGGCAGCCGAGGAAGGCGTCGATTTCGGGAATCAGGGACATAAGCTCATAAACTACAGGCCAACGGCAGGATCGGCGATTATACCGGGGGTGACGGTAATCGCCAGCGACTATGCTTGATACACATCAAGCGGCACTGCGCGCAACGCCGACTATAGTCAGGCACTGGCCGTCACTTACCAAGGGAGCTCACGCCCATGCAAGCCGTCCGCAGTATTCTCGTCGTCCTTGATCCCGAGCATGCCCATAGTCGCGCCCTCGCCCGGGCCAAACTCATTTCCGGCGTCACCGGTGCACGCCTGCACCTGCTGATGTGCGACAAGCGACAGAACCACAGCGCCTTGCTCAGCCTGCTCAGCAGCCAACTGCACGATGATGGGTACGATAACGTCACCCATGAGCAGGCCTGGCATGACAGCTTGCATGAGTCCATCATCGACGTGCAGCAAGCCGAGGGCTGCGAGCTGGTCATCAAAGAACATCGCCCGGACAACCCCTTGCGCAAGGCACTGCTCACGCCCAGCGACTGGAAGCTGCTGCGTCAATGCCCGTGTGCGGTACTGATGGTCAAGAGCGAGCGCCCATGGACAGGCGGCGCGATCTTGGCGGCAGTAGATGTAGGCAACAATGATGAAGACCATCGCCGCCTGCACGCCAGCATCATTGACCACGGCTACGCCATAGCAGGGTTGGCCAAGGGGCAATTGCACGTCATCAGCGCCCACCCTTCTCCCATGCTCGCCGCATCCGACCCGATCTACCAGCTTTCGGAAACCATCGAGCAACGCTACCGGGAAGCGTGCAAGGCTTTTCAGGCGGAATTCGATGTTCCCGACGACCATCTGCATATCGCCGAAGGGCCAGCGGATGTATTGATTCCTTATACGGAGAAGCAGCTCGATGCCGTGGTCACGGTAATAGGTACCGTAGCCCGCACTGGCATTTCAGGCGCCTTGATCGGCAATACTTCCGAGGTGGTGCTCGATTCGCTCGAAGGGGATGTACTGGTACTCAAGAGTGAAGAGGCTGTAGCGCACCTGGCGGAATTGGCGCGCAGTTGAAATCATTCGCTGTGCCCGGTCTGTCGTCCTGACGCTCCCACAGTTCGGGAAGCGGAAAGACAAAACCCCTACCTGCTCACGCAGATAGGGGTTTTGCGAAATGAATCTTGACGATGACCTACTCTCACATGGGGAAGCCCCACACTACCATCGGCG
>NZ_JBWXTH010000006.1:0-328121 GCF_056856075.1 Pseudomonas sp. FA-1 | reverse complement strand
CCCTGGGCATTGCGCGACCACAAGGGCCGGCCTGCCACGTCGGGCAGCGTGAAGGCGGCATCGCCATCGGCGGTATGTAGGCACAGCGGTTGACCGGCCAACCCTGAAACGGTGACCGCATCGGCATTGCCGGTGGCGGTATTGTTCAAGGCGCGGGCACCGAACAGCCGCGTGGTGCGGCTGAACGGGTGGACTACCGTGCGGCTGACCAACAGGCGCGCCGGTGCCTCGGGGGCCGAGGGGGTGCGTAAAAAGGCCAAGGCCCGAAAGGGCGCAGCCACCGCCGGAGTGGCTGCATGCATGGCGACGGTTCCATTCGCCTGGTTCATGGCACCTCTCCTGTTGCCTGACACGCCAACACCTCTGCCGCGGTATCGTTTTCATCTTCCGCTACCGTGAACCACGGGAAGGCCTGCGCCCGACGCTCGTACCCAGCCGCCGTCATCACCTTGAACTCGCGCCCCAACGCATCGTAGAAGTGCGTATCGGCATAGATACCGTCCCCGCTGACCAGACGCCAGTCATCGAGATAATAGGCGTGCCACGCCCGTACCGTGTTGCCCTTGTTGTCGTACTCGGCCCGGCCGGTCACGGCCCAGCGGATCGCCGCGTGCTTGACGATGGGCTTACCATCGGCACCGGTTTCCAAGGCGCCCTCGGCAGTGCGCACGAACGCTTCGCCCGGCGCGTTCAGCATGGCTGTCTGCAGTACCTGCCCACCACCGTGCATGATCACTTGCACACGTACTTGTTGCTGGGGATCGTCGTCGTAACGATCGGTCTGGACTCGAATGACATGGGGAGGCGTCCGTGCGGCCATGACGTCCGGTGCGGTGATCGCATCCCGTCTCAGGCACGCATCCTGCCGGGCCCGGGCCAAGCTGCCGCAGCGTTGCCCTGTGAGCTGGCCGTCGGCCGTGACCGCCAGGGGCATCCAGCTGTCGATGACGGTGGTGAAGGCTTCATGAACCGGTACCCCCTTGGCAGTATTCAACGCCAGGGCCTGCTCCACGGTGGCGGGCGGCGTGAACGGTTTGTCACGGGACGTCGAATAGCCAACGCTGACCGCTTCGCTCGCCCCGGCCGGGGTTTCGCTGCCATGAAAACGGGTGTGCTGTACGCGCCCCAGTGCATCCAGGGTGGCTTCGCTGGTATTACCGTTGGCGTCCGTGACCTGCACAGGGCTCAGGAAGCGCCAATCCAGGGCCGTCACCTGGGACGTGAAGCTCGAGCCATCGGTCGCGCCAACGACCGACAGAAGGTGCGGTGAATACGTCAAGGCAATCTGGGGAACCTGTTCATTTTCACGTACGCCCTTGGCCACCCAGAACATCGACTGGTCGTGGTACGCGGTGATGTTCTGCAAACCGCCCCAGACGTCCTTGACCTGCGGTTCGAACGGTACGGCCAGAGGCTTGTAGCCACCGCGTTGAAGCAGGTCTGCCAGGCTTTCTGATTGCACAGGTTGACCAAGGGTGTCCCTTAGGGTGGCCAAGGCTTGGTGATGCTCCTGGCCCGTGGCCAGTGCGCCGGACACTACCTGCCAATACAGTAGATCTGGCGTGATGGCGGGGTCGATGAGCGCCTGTTTCAGCGCTGCAAGGGCCTCATCATCACCAGGGTGTTGGTCAGCATAGGCCTGCACCGCCGAACACAGTTGAGTTCGTGGGACGCCGCCGCTAGCGCCGTGGGTACCCAAGGCTGCCCACAGAACGTCGGTCTCGATGGATCGCCGCCCACTGCTTTGGCCCTTCAGTGCCTCTTGCATGGCTTGCAGGGCCGCCTGGTACAGGCTGCCGCCCCCTGCCGATACCTGCTCCTGATGCACGGCGAATGCCATGAAGAGCTCAAAGAACACGTCCGGCGTCATGTGCACCTGAACACGTTCACGCAAGCGGCGCAATACCGCCGGGTCGATCACGCCGCCGGTATCGTTCAGGCAGGCATCGACCAGATCTGCCAAGGTCTGGTCGAAGTTCGGCCGTAGTACCTGCAGGGATATCTCATCCAACAAGGCGGTTTCGGTCCAGGCGACCAGGCCCTGGCGCGTGGGTATGTCCAGTTGTTCGTTGCCAGCGATCCCGCGCCATTGGGTTTTCGTATAGCCGGAAAACACCAGGGAACCAGGCTCTGCCAACAGATCAGCCATCGCCAGATTGTCGGCAGTGAAACCTCCCTCAGGGAGTGGGCGGTTCTTGCGCGCCTCGGGATTACCGTCCGGGTGGGTGGTGCCCCACCAGACCAGATCGGAGCGAGCGTCCTGCCCGAGCCCCACGACAAAGTCGTGGCCTGCCGTCAGGTGGTGTACACGGTTGCGGGTCAGCGTGACCCAGCAATCGTATTGCTGAGTGTCAGCGGTTTCCTTGATCACGCCGCCAGGCAGGGTCTTGGGATAGATGTCACGTGCGCGTTCTTCGGCCTCGACCTGGGCGGGCGTCAATTGCCGTGGGTAGCTGATGCTCACGCTATCGAGCGGCACCCCATAGGCGTCCAGCTGCAATACGATGGTCTGGGTCACCAGAGGATCGACCGCGATGCGCTCGCAGGCCAGCGACAAGGTTTCCAGCACAGTCACCTGGGTAACCGGATTGTTGCGGTCGGGCTTGCCATCCCGGCCGAGGCTGTCGCAGGCGCGGACCTGCAGGCGCTGCCTGGAGATGCTGTAGGGGGTCGCCGCTGCCGGGTGATCGTCCTCGCCGTACACCTCGGTGCGCATCACCTGGCCACGCACGGCCCGATACAGTTTCCGTCGCCGCTCGGCATTCGCCCCGGGCTCCTCGGGCTTGTCCGAACCCTCTTGCCAGGCGGTGAAGCGGATCTGGCCTTTGTTGAAGGCCTTGTCGATGTCTTCCCGAGCGTGCTCCAAAGGCTTGCTGTCGACCGCCTCGTTGCCGGTATAGAACCAGGTGCAGGTGCGCACGGGAGGGGACTCCACAGCAGCACGGGTCGCGGCATTGGCCTCGCTACGGCTGTTGCGATCGGTCTGCACGACACAGCGAAAGCCCGCGAATTCACGCTCGCTGCCATCCCATACGCCCCCCAGGTAACGGGTTTCGCTGCCCAGCGTCAGCCCAGTGATTTCATTGATCTGGGTGACCGTGCGAACCGTGTGCACCGGAAACGGGAGACAACTGACGGCGGCTTGCCCGCTCGCCTGCAAAGCCGCCTTTTCATCCAGCCAGCCCTGGGCCGAGCTACGATACGCCAGTTCGGTACGGCCACCGATATTGTCGACGACTGTGGTCAGCAGCCAGGGACGCGTGGCACTGAAATTCAGCACCCAGCTGCGCGGCATCATGTGCGGGACCGTCAACACCAGGCTGCCCATCCCCAGGCCTTGCACGTCTGCCACCTGCAAGCGCCAGGTGGCATCCGGCGTGACACCGGCAGGCGGTGGGATCACGCCTTTGTAGCGAAGCGCATTACCGCTCTGGTTGGCGAACACATGGATACCTTTTTGGCCGATCACCAGCAGGTCCGCAACGCCTGTGCCATCCGTATCGGCGAGGTAGATCCGTTCAGGGTCGAAGGCCAGGGCACTGCCGTCCTTGGCCCTGAGCAACTGCAACGAAAAGCCTGGCAACGACAGCGGGTTGCCGAAACGGCCATGCCCAAGCGATGGCCAGGCGGTGACGCCGTCGGCGGTGATTTCCACCAGGTCCGAAAGCCCTCCCCCGGTGATGTCACTGATCGCGACCATACGGGTACCATCGCCACTCGGGTAAGGCAATGAACGGCCTGGGTGGGCTACGGTCCTGTCAGGTTCCCACCCCTTCGGCCCGGCGGAGGGCCACAGGCGCACACTGGCAGGGCCGATCATCACCAGGTCGGTCAAGCCCGTGCCGGTCAGGTCGGCCTGCAGCGCTGCCGGGTGATCGAACTCTGCCGGAAAACGTGCGAAAGGCTTGAAACCACCCCAGCGCCCGTTCGGTTGCAAGGTGAAACTGCCCCGCATCCCGTGCACCGCTATTATCAGCTCGGGTTGGCCATTGCCCTCTAGGTCGGTCAATTGTGCCCTGCCGCCAAAGGGCAGCCGATGCAAGGGGGTCGCCGCAGCCCAGGTCACCCGGTCGTCGAGGGGAGCGTCGAAAAGCCCGGCATAGCCGGGCGCCATCTTGGACGCAGCGCCTTCGCCATCCCGAACCGGCGCCCGGTACCACCAGGCACCATCATCCTGGTAAAGCAACCCTGGGATACCCTCGCCGTAGAGGTCGGCCATTTGCCAGGACGAGTGGTTGAAGCCGTCCAGCGCAGGCACGTGTTGCCAGTGCGTCGCATCGGGTAATTCCTCAGGAGGCTCGGACAAAGCGAACTCCACCGGCGGCATGGACACCACCGTGCCATCGGCCTCGTATGCCAGTATCTGGGCGGCGCACAGTTGGGTGAGCAACGTGGACGATGCATAGCTAAGGTGAAGGCGCGATACCAGCTGCGCCGTCGCATCCTGGGAGGCGTCATCGGCCATCATCGCCGTGCGGTGCCAAAGCAGGATGTCGTGACACAGCCGGCGGGTGCGGACCTCGAAGCCGTAGCGGCGCAGCGACAGCGCATCTTCCCGGGCGGGCCAGGCCGACGTGGTGACCAGCGGCGGCGGCTGGTCAGTCGATGTACCGCGCTCGCCATAGTCGAACACCAGCAACGCCAGCCATTCGTTTTCCCAAGCATCGCCCGGGCCCATGCCAGGCCGCAGGAAATGCAGCGCCGGCGTGCGGTTCATCCAGTACAGGGTATCGGGGTACAGGCCGGCCACGTGCGGATGGTCGGCAAGCTCCTGTGCCGAGCATTGCTCGTTGTCTTCCTGACGCCAACGCCAAAGAATGTGCTCGCCTCGTGCCGTTACTGTCTCCTCGATATGCCACTCGGCCACACGCGAGGGGTCCTGTGGGTCGGCCAGCCTGGCATCGGCCGACCAACCGTACAGGGCCAGGCCGCCGTCGGGCGTGAAGTCGATCCAGAACGTGCGGCTCACCGCGCCGTCCGTACCAACCTCCTGCCAACATTCGATACGCGAATTCAAGCCCGAGAAGCGGTCCAGATAACGGGTAACGGTGTAGGTACCACTGTCGGTATCGGCAAAGGGAAGGCGCGTTTCGGTACGCACGGCCTCCTGGGCACGCAGCAGTTCATCGCCACGGGGCCCGTTCAGGCGGTCGGTGCCATCGTAACGGGGAACACCGTGTTGCGTACGCAGCCGGATGGCCGGTAAGGAAAGCTGCCAGCCCATCCCGTACACACCATTGCCGCCACCGTTGCTGTAGGCCAGCGCCAGTTCGGGCGCCAGGCCACGGGCCGGCGCTGCCGACACGGGCAGTGGAATGTGCCAACTGGCACCACCGTCCGGCCCGCCCACCGACAACGCCCCAGAGCTGCCGCCAAGGGTGCCACCGCCCTTGGGCAGGGATGGTGGTGTGAAAAAAGGGGTTTCTTGGTTCTCATTCATCATGCTTCTCGCTCTCGCAGTACATCATGGGCGGTGTCGTTTTCATCCTCGGCCACCGTGAACCACGGATAGAACTGCGTGCGCCGCTCCCAACCCGCCGCGGTGATCACCCTGTACACACGCCCCAGGGCGTCATACAGGTGGGTGTCGGCATAAACGCCCTCGCGGGCGCTGTCGTCGTAGACCGGGCGCCAGTCATCGAGGTAGAACGGCAGCCAGGTGCGAACGGGTTGCCCTTTGTTGTCGTATTCGGTCTTGCCAGTCACGGCCCAGCGCACCAAAGCGTGCCTGGTCACAGCCTTGCCGTCGGTGCCCGCCTCGAGCCCGCCCTCGGGCGTGCGCACCAGGGCATCACCTGGCGGGTGCAGGACGGCGGTCTGCAACAGGTTGCCGCTGCCGTCGCTGTAGGTGACGTTCAGGCGCACCTGCTGCTGCGGATCTCCGTCGTAGCGATCGGTCTGCAGGCTGCAGATGTGCGGGGGCACGCGCCCCTTGGCCAGGTCCACCTGCCCGAGCTTGTACGCCCTTGCCAAGCGTCGCAGCGCAAGCTCCCCGATGCGGGAGGCCAAGGGATGGCCCTGCCGGTCGCGCGCCAGCGGCATCCAGCTATCGGCCACCACGCGATGGGCAGTCGCCACGGGCACATCGCCGCCCTTGAGCGCAAGCATGCCTTCGACCGTTTCCGGCACCACAAAAGCGCGCCCACTGCAATAGCCGGTCATGATGCCTTGCTCGGTGCCATGGAAACGCGTCTGCGATACCCGGCCCAGGGCATCGACGACCACTTCCCGTACGTTGTCGTTCGGGTCGGTCAGCGATGTCGGTGTCAAGAAGCGCCAGTCGTAGCGCAAGGCGGTCTGCAGGCCGGCTGCGTCGGTCACCTTCGCCACCTGCAAGGCGTGGGGGGTCCACTCGATCAGCGTTTCGCCCACCAGCTCGCTTTCCCGTACGCCAGCCAGCCGATAGAAACCGGCGGCGCCGAGATAACGGGCCAGGCCATGGCGGCCGGTGTGCACACGCAGGCCATCCTCAGGCAGCGCAACGGCGTGATAACCG
The DNA here is from genome assembly GCF_056856075.1 of Pseudomonas sp. FA-1. NCBI lineage: Bacteria > Pseudomonadati > Pseudomonadota > Gammaproteobacteria > Pseudomonadales > Pseudomonadaceae > Pseudomonas > Pseudomonas sp. FA-1. Next base: position 321,625 of record NZ_JBWXTH010000006.1, on the reverse strand, counting down.
GCTTGTTCCAACATCCGCACCAACGCCTCGTCCGACATCAGGCTCTTGAACACCTCTACACAGGCTTCGTCCAGCATGGCGGTTTCGGTATAGGCAGCCAGGGCCTGGCGTATCGGTACAACGCTGGGGTTGCCCGCCTCGTCACACCACTGGGTACGGACATGGCTCGCCAGCGTGGCGTCGCCCAGGTCATCGAGAGGTCCCCCTGCCGACGACAGGCTTTCGATGCTGAAACCGCCCTGCGGTACCTGGCTTGGCGTCAGTTGCAGGACATCCGTGCGGGTCGATTCCACCAGGCCGACCACATGGCTATGGCCGGCGTCGAGGTTGTGCAGCCGGTTGCGCGTCAAGGTCAGCCAGGTGGGCTGCTGCTGAGGGGTGCGCGCGGCCAGTTCCAGGCCTTCAGGGAGGGTATCCGGATAGGGCGACGGCGTGGGCGCAGGCCTACGCGGGTAACGCACCTCCACGGCACGCACCACATTGCCGTAGCGGTCCTGTTCGAGCACGACCGACTGGGAGACCACCGGGTCCTGCACGATGCGCTCGGTAGCGAAGGTCAGGGTTTCCACCGGCGTGACCAGCGCCGCAGGCCTGCCGGCATCCGCGGTCTCGTACATACGCACCTGCCAGCGCTGGCGGGTGATACTGTAAGGCTGCGAGGCCAATGCGCTGCCATCGAGGCCATAGGTTTCGGTGCGCACCGGCCTGCCCTTCAGGGCTCGCAGCAACCAACGACGTACCTCGCCTTCAAGCTCGACAGGCTCATCCTGGCCACCGGCATCCAGACGGGTGATACGCAATGGGTTGAGCGTAAAGTCGCCCTCCACCGAGCCTTGCCCTGCAAAAGCGCCTTCCTGGACGCCGTCATACGCTTCGATGCCGCTCAAGAACCAGCTATGCACCTGTGCGGCCGGCGAGCGCTGCACGCCGGTACCTTGGGCATCGCTCAGGGTGTCGGTCTGGATCAACCGGGCAAAACCACGGAACTCGCGCTCGACACCATCCCAGATACCCTGCAGGTATCGCATGCCGCTGACAGTACGCAAACCGCTAATGTCATCGATCGCCGTGACCCGGCTGAGGATGTGCACAGGGAACGGCAGGCGGCAGACCGCAGGTTTGCCCTGGGCCTTGAGCGCCGCCTTCTCATCCAGCCAGCCCTGGGCCGAACTGCGGTAGTGGAACAGGGTGCGGCTCCCGGTATTGGTGCACACTTCGGCAAGCAGCCACGGCCGGCTGTCGTTGAACCGATACGTCCAGGTGCGCGGTGCCATATGCGGCACGGTCAGCACCAGCTCGGCCGTACCCTGGCCACGCAGGTCGGTCACCTGCAGCAGGCAGGTGTCGTCGAGGATGACGCCTGCCGGTGCCGGCACGGACGGCCCTTCCACGAAGCGATTGCCCGACTCACTGATGAATACACGGATACGGTCTGGTGTTACATAGAGGATGTCAGTGGTGCCGCTACCGTCGGTGTCCCCCAGGAATACCCGCGACGCGACGAAATCGTTCACTGCGAAGCCTGGCACACGCACCGGCTCACCGAACCGGCCGTGGCCGAGGGATGGCCAATAGGTCACGCCCTGGCCGGTGATCTCCAGCAGATGCTGCTGGCCACTGCCTGCCGGGTCGGCGAATGCCACCAGGCGGTGCTCGCCGCCTTGTATGGGCAACGGCGTATCCCCGTCATAGCCTGTTTCGCTCCCTGCGCGCCAGCCCGCACTCGCGGCGCTGGCCCACAGGCGCACACTCCGCGGCCCGATCATGACCACATCCTGCAAGCCGCCCCCGGTCAGGTCGGCCAGTTGCGCAGAGGGGTGCAGTAGCTCTGTGGGCATGGCCTGCAGCGCGATGAAGCTGCCCCAGTGGCCGTCGGGCGACAGGGTGAAGCTGCCTTGCAGCCCAGGCTGGGTGACCAGCCATTCGGGGCGGCCATCGCCGTTCAGGTCGGTCAGCGATCCGCCGGCCAACGAAGGGGTCAAGGGCAATACCTGCGGCTCTCCCCAGGTCACCGTATCGGTAGTGGGTTCCCCCTTGCGCTCCGGTGCCCGGTATCGCCAGGCGCCGCCGTCCTGATACAACAGCCCGGGCACCCCTTCCCCGTACAAGTCGGCCATCTGCCAATGGGGCGGGCTGAAGCCATCGAGCTCCGGCAGTGCCTCCCATTGCGGCGCCTCGCGCCCTGGGCGGCTCAGTTCGAACTCCACCGGTGGCAGCGCCAGCGGCGTGCCGTCGGGCTCGTAGGCGACCTGCCGGGCCGCCACCAGCAGGGTCGCTATGGCGGACGGTTCATAGCTCAGGTGCAGTCGGGAAACCAACGTGGGGGTCGGGTCGCTTTCCCCAGCCATCATCCGTGTGCGATGCCACAGCAGTACGTCGTGGCACAGACGACGGATCCGGTTATTGAACCCCCAACGCCAGAACGAAAGGCAATCCTCACGCACCGGCCATTGCGCCGTGCTTGCGAATGGCGGCGGCGTGTCCAGGTCGGTGCCGCGTTCGCCATAGTCCAGTAGCATCACGCGCATGAAATCGTCGGCACGAAAGGCCTGCTCCGGCACCAGCAGCGCGGACGCAGGCGTGGCGTTCATGGCATAGACGCCCGTGAGGTACTGACTCGCGACCTTCGGGTGGGCAATTCGCTCGTCTTCGTTGCAGCCGACGGCATCTTCACCGCGGTAGGTGTACACCACATGCTCGCCTTTGGCGGTCACGGTTTCCTCGGCGTACCAGCCGGCCACCCGCGCCGGATCGTGCGGGTCGCTCAAGCGGGCGCTGGCCGACCAGCCGAACAGCGTGATGCTGCCATCGGCGTGGTAGTTGAGCCAGAAGCCGGGGGACTCGGGAGCCGCCTGCGCGCGCCAATGCTCCAGGCGCTCATCCCGCCCACCACTGCGCGATACCCAGTTGGTCACGATGTGTGGCGCCGTTTTAGCAGAAAACGGCAGGGTCGCCTCAACCCGCGGCGCGCCCTTGGCGCGCAGGATTTCTTCGCCGTCCGGCCCCGCCAGGCGGTCGTCTTCGTTGTAACGAGGGATACCGAAACGGCTCATGCGGAACACGGCGGGTGGCGAGCAACTCCAGCCGGCACCAAAGGCATCGTTGCCCCCGCTGGAGCTGTAGCCCAGCGTCAGCTGCGGTGACAGTTCACGCCCGATAGGCAGTGGCAACGGCAGGGACCAACCCGCCGCACCATCGGCGTTGCCGACGGACAACATCCCGCCACCTGCGGAAACGGTACCGCCCCCCTTGGGCAGCGCGGGTGGGGTGAACAGGGGTTCACGGCTCGTCCCTAAGGGAGCGGCAGGTGTATCGGACATGATCTGACTCCGTGTCGGCCCTCCCGGTTGCCCTGGGAAGGTGAGGAAATGGAAGAAGCATCGGGCGTTGGCACCCAGGGTGATCAGCGCCACCTAGGTGCAGGGTGATGCCGCATTGGTGAGGGTTATCGATACGAAAAATCTTATGCAGGTACGCCCGGGCGATGAACTCGCAGGGCTGCGAGCTAGACAAGCCGCACAGGCCTGGACAACCTGGACAACCCCTTTCCTGATCCGTCCCGGCCGTTGTATTGGCGCGGCCACCGGCGGTGCGCCAATGATGAAAACAACAGGTTCACCCATGATGCGGCGGGGGCGGCTGCAGTCGGCCCACGGAACTCCCAGACACCTTCGCCGCTCTTAACAACATGCGGTAAATCCCTTGGGCTTCATCTGGAGGTCTCGCCATGCGCCACTTACTGCTCGTCCCTTCGCTGTTGCTCCTGCTGCCTGCAGGCGCAGCCCTGGCCCGTGTGGATGCGGGCGATGTCGCCACGTCGGCGGGGATCTCCGCCTCGCTGTACTCAACCTTCAAGGACGACAAACGGATCATTCCCGCACGGGATGAACTGTCTGCCTTCATCGCCAGCGGTTGCGCCATCCGGGGTGCCTATGTAGAGTCGGCACTGGAACAGGCCCGCAAGGCCAACCCAGGCCTGCAGGTCAGCGACGAGGAACTCGCCAAGGCCCTGCTTTCCCAGGACCAGCCGCTGACCGATAACTGACCCTAATGGGGCTGCTTCGCAGCCCATCGCGACGCAGGGCCACTCCGACCTCTGTGTGTACGGCCTTGCGTCGCGATTGGCCGGCCCTGCCACCGCGGTTGTATGGCAAGGGCTTCGCCCTTGATCGCGGGACAAGCCCGCTCCTGCAAAGACCCCGCAAAATCAAAGCGTTGTGCGTTTTTCCAGAGGAGCTGCCTTCGCCGCTTCATGCTGTGTAACATGGGCACATTCGTCCCCCTTGCGATGTGCACCATGACCCATCCCGCCACTGTGCCCGACGCCTTGCCGCCCTCGGTGGACCGCCCTCACCGGGTGGTATTTCTCGCCTACCCGCAAATGGGCCTGCTTGACCTCACGGGTGCGCAAACCGTGTTCTGGGCCGCAGGCAAGGCACGTGCCGAGCGAGGCCTGCCCGGTTATGAAATGCACACCGCCAGCCTCGATGGCAGCCTGGTCGCCACCGCCGAAGGCCTGGCGGTGGGCACCGAGCTGCTGGAGCCTTTGTTGCACAGCACGATCGACACCCTGGTGGTGCCCGGAGCGCCGGAAATCGTCCGTACCCTGCCTGAACATGCCGAGCTGGTCGGCTGGCTGCGCCTGGCTGCCGCGCGCGCCCAACGCACCGCTTCGGTGTGCAGCGGCACCTTTCTGCTGGCCGCCGCGGGGTTGCTCGACGGCCGCCGCGCAGCCACCCACTGGGCCATGTGCGAGGCCCTGCGCCGGCGCTTCCCCGAGGTCGAGGTGGACGCTGAGTCGATCTTCGTGCAACAGGGCCAGGTCTGGACCTCGGCAGGCGTCAGCGCCGGCATCGACCTGGCCCTGGCCCTGGTGGAACTCGACTGTGGCCGCGAGGTGGCCATGCAGGTGGCGCGGGAACTGGTGGTCTTTCTCAAGCGCCCCGGCGGTCAGGCCCAGTTCAGCGAACTGCTCAAGGCCCAAGGCGAGGACAATGGCGCCTTCGAAGCCTTGCACCTGTGGCTCAACGACCATCTGGGCGACCCGCAGCTGACCGTCGAACGCCTGGCCGAACAGGCACGCATGAGCCTGCGCAACTTCACCCGGGTGTACAAGCACAAGACCGGCCGCACCCCGGCCAAGGCCATCGAAGTGTTTCGCCTGGAGGCAGCGCGCCGCCTGCTGGAGAACACCGCCCAGCAGGTCGAGCAGATCGCCCGCCAGTGCGGCTTCGGCTCGGAGGAGCGCATGCGCCTGGCCTTCCAGCGCCACCTGGCGGTGACGCCGCGCGACTACCGTGCACGCTTCGCCCGTAGCGTGCCCTTGGCCGAAATCCAGGGATCTTTGGCCTAGGGCCGGCCACCCGCTGCGCTTAGCATCGTTGTTTCCAAGGCGCCAAGACGATGGGCGCCAGGCCTTCCCTTGCAATCGCCAGGAGCACAACGATGAAACAGATCCTGATCATAGGCGCAGGCTTCGCCGGCCTGTGGAGCGCCCTGGGCGCGGCGCGCCAGCTAGACCTGCACGACCGCGACGACGTCCAGATCACCGTACTCGCGCCCCAGGCCGAGCTGCATATCCGCCCGCGCTTCTACGAGCCCGATGTCCATAACATGGCCGCGCCACTGCAAGCCTTGTTCGATGCGGTCGATGTGCGCTTCGTCAAGGGGACCGCCTACCGGATCGACGAGGCCTCGCGCAGCGTGGCCTACCGCGAACCATCCGGGCGCGAGGCACACCTTGGCTACGACCGCCTGATCATGGCCTGTGGCAGCCAGCTCAACCGCCCTGACCTCGCAGGCTTCGAGCATGCCTTCGATGTGGACAAGATCGAGTCGGCTGTGCGCCTGGAGGAACACCTCAAGTCGCTGGCCGCCCTGCCCGAGAGCCCCGCACGCAACACCGTGGTGGTGGCCGGTGGCGGCTTCACCGGCATCGAGACGGCCACCGAACTGCCCGGACGCCTGCGGGCGATCCTTGGGCCGCAGGCAGGCCTGCGTATCGTGGTGGTCGACCGCGGCGCGAGGGTCGGCGCAGCATTGGGCGAAGGCATCCGACCTGCGATCGAACAGGCCTCCCAGGCATTGGGCGTGGAGTGGATCTGCGGCGCTACCGTCGCGTCGGTGGATGGCGAGGGTGTGGTGCTGGACAACGGCCAGCGCATCGCCGCCAAAACCGTGATCTGGACCGTGGGCTTCAAGGCCAACCCGCTCACCGCGCAGATCCATGGCGAGCGCGACCATCAGGGCCGCCTGCATGTGGACGGCAACCTCAAGGTCAAGGGCAACGATGCGGTGTACGCAGCCGGCGACGTGGCCTTCGCCGCCTGCGACGAAGTCGGCAACCATGCGGTGATGTCCTGCCAGCACGCCATCCCCTTGGGGCGCTACGCAGGCAACAACGCCGCCGCCGAGCTGATCGGTGTGGCGCCGATGACCTATAGCCAGCCCAAGTACGTCACCTGCCTGGACCTCGGCGCCTGGGGGGCGGTGTACACCGAGGGGTGGGAGCGCAGGGTCTCGCCACCGACAGACAAGGCCGAGGCGAAGCAGCTCAAGGCGCAGATCAACTCCGTATGGATCTACCCGCCGGCCGCGGATCGAGCCAGTGCGTTGGCAGCGGCGGACCCGCTGATCCCGGTTGCCTGAGCGCCTTGACGAGCCGATCCGTGTGGCACCCACAGAGATTTCGCAAGTCTTGAGAGCGGCGCAATATCGGTAGGAACTGGCGACGGCCTGCGATGGGCTGCAAAGCAGCCCCAAGCCCTCAAACGGTGGAGCCCTCCAGACTCAAGGGGCCGCTTTGCGGCCCATCGCAGGCTCCGCCACACACAGCATTTGCCCTTCGCGCCGAACCCATGGCATAGATGCAGGTCCACGTTCTACGTGACTGCTTCGAGCCTTCAGGAGATCCCGCGCATGAGCAAGCCCTACGTTCCACCCAAGGTCTGGACCCACGAAGCGCCATCCGGCGGCCAGTTCGCCAGCATCAACCGCCCGGTCGCCGGCCCGACCCACGACCAGGCGCTGCCGGTGGGCAAGCAGCCGTTGCAGCTTTACTCCCTGGCCACACCCAACGGCGTCAAGGTGACCATCCTGCTCGAAGAGCTGCTGGCCCTCGGGCACGCCGGGGCCGAGTATGACGCCTGGCTGATTCGCATCGGCGAGGGCGACCAGTTTTCCAGCGGCTTCGTCCAGGTCAACCCCAACTCCAAGATCCCCGCCCTGCTCGACCGCAGCGTCGAGCCGCCGGTGAGGGTGTTCGAGTCCGGCTCGATCCTGCTGTACCTGGCCGAGAAGTTCGGTGCCTTCCTGCCCAGTGCCGGCGCTGCGCGTACCGAGTGCCTGAACTGGCTGTTCTGGCAGATGGGTTCGGCGCCCTACCTGGGCGGCGGCTTTGGCCATTTCTATGTGTACGCGCCGGAAAAGTTCGAATACGCCATCAACCGCTTCACCATGGAAGCCAAGCGCCAGCTCGATGTGCTCGACCGTCGCCTGGCCGAAAGCACCTACCTGGGAGGGGCTGAATACAGCATCGCCGATATCGCCGTGTGGCCCTGGTACGGCCAGCTGGTGCTCGGCAACCTGTATGGCGCGGCAGAGTTCCTGGCGGTGCATGAGTACCGGCATGTGCTGCGCTGGGCCGAGGCGATCGGCCAACGACCGGCGGTACAACGTGGCACCCGGGTCAATCGGACCTGGGGTGACGAGGCCAGTCAGGTGCCGGAGCGGCATTCGGCAGCGGACCTGGGCTGAGTGCACAAGGGCCGCTCTGCGGCCCCGACACTACCCGCCCCACATGCACCAACGCACACTTCTCCGGCGCCGACACTGCCGCCATGCAAATAACCATTGCCACGGTGCATGCCTGCGCCGGGCCTGGGCTTCTTGCTACACTCGCGCCACGAGTTTCCACCTGCACAACTGGTGACAGCATGATCGAGGTAACCGAGGTTTCCATTGCCGAGCTGCGCGATGCGCTCGAGACCGGCCGCACGACGGCGGTCGAGCTGGTCAAGGCCTATCTGGCCCGCATCGACGCCTATGACGGAGCCGACACCGCCACTGCCCTGAACGCCGTGGTGGTGCGCAACCCTGACGCACTCAAGGAGGCCGAAGCCTCCGACGCCCGCCGGGCACAGGGCAAGACCCTCGGCCCGCTGGATGGCATCCCCTACACCGCCAAGGACAGCTACCTGGTCAAAGGCCTGACTGCCGCATCCGGCAGCCCGGCATTCAAAGACCTGGTCGCCCAGCGTGACGCCTTTACCATCGAGCGCCTGCGCGCCGCCGGGGCCATCTGCCTGGGCAAGACCAACATGCCGCCAATGGCCAACGGCGGCATGCAGCGTGGCGTCTACGGCCGCGCCGAAAGCCCGTACAACGCTGCCTACCTGACCGCACCGTTCGCCTCCGGCTCGTCCAACGGTGCCGGCACTGCCACCGCGGCCAGCTACGCGGCCTTCGGCCTGGCCGAGGAAACCTGGTCCAGCGGGCGCGGCCCGGCATCGAACAACGGTCTGTGCGCCTATACCCCTTCGCGCGGCGTGATCTCGGTGCGCGGCAACTGGCCGTTGACCCCGACCATGGACGTCGTGGTGCCCTATGCCCGTACAATGGCCGACCTGCTGGAAATCCTCGACGTGGTCGTGGCCGACGATGCCGACAAGCGTGGCGACCTGTGGCGCCTGCAACCCTGGGTACCGATCCCGGCTGCCTCGACCGTACGCCCTGCTTCCTACCTGGACCTGGCAGTCGATGCCAACGCACTCAAAGGCAAGCGTTTCGGCGTACCCAAGATGTACATCAACGCCGACCCCGAGGCCGGCACCTCGGAAAAACCCGGTATCGGCGGCCCCACCGGCCAGCGCATCCACACCCGGGCCAGCGTCATCGACCTGTGGCAGCAGGCCCGCCGGGCCCTCGAGGCGGCGGGCGCCGAAGTGGTCGAGGTGGACTTCCCGCTGGTGTCCAACTGCGAGGGTGACCGCCCTGGCGCCCCAACCGTGTACAACCGCGGTATCGTTTCCAAGGAATTCCTGCATGATGAGCTGTGGGAGTTGTCTGGCTGGGCCTTCGATGACTTCCTGCGCGCCAACGATGACCCGAAGCTCAACCGCCTGGCCGATGTCGATGGCCCACAGATCTTCCCCCACGACCCGGGCACCCTGCCCAACCGCGAAGACGACCTGGCGGCGGGCATGGACGAGTACGTCAACATGGCCAAGCGCGGCCTGAAGACCTGGGACCAGATCGAAACCCTGCCCGATGGGCTGCGCGGCCTGGAGAAGACCCGCAAGCTCGACCTCGAGGACTGGATGGACAACCTTGGCCTCGATGCAGTGCTGTTCCCCACCGTCGCCGACGTGGGCCCGGCCGATGCCGATGTCAACCCCGCCTCGGCGGACATCGCCTGGAGCAACGGTATCTGGGTCGCCAACGGCAACCTGGCCATTCGTCACCTGGGCGTGCCGACCGTGACCGTGCCCATGGGCATCATGGCGGATATCGGCATGCCGGTCGGCCTGACCTTCGCCGGTCGCGCCTACAGCGACAACGACCTGCTGCGCTTCGGCGCTGCGTTCGAGTCCACCGGTTCGCGGCGCAGGGTACCGCCGCGTACACCGCCGCTGGGTTGATCGAAACACAGGGCCGCACTGCACGCTTCATCGCCGGCAAGCCGGCTCCCACCTGTCCTGCGTTATTTTCAGAGCCTGTGGGAGCCGGCGATAGCCGGAGCAAGCAACTCAAGAACATTGCATCCCCACCAGGCCCGCGCTGCCCTCACAAGCCGTGCGGTACTGGGGCGGTGTTCCGGTCTGTCAGCCCTCGCCACGCCGCGGGGTACCCCCGTGGCTGTGCTGGCCTCCGACCCGGGCCTTCTCGGCCCGATCGGTCTTCACATCCTGCTTGGTGCTGCCCTTGCGGCCAGCCTCGCTGACTTTCTGTGGATCGTCGGCGAAGCCATGGCCAGCGTCGCGGTGCTTGCTCATGGAAACTCTCCTGATCGATTGGATTGCCTCATGTTCGAGCTCGCGCGATGCCGTGGGGTCCATTGCCTCGACCGACGGTCGTGGGCACAGAGGCAGTTCTCAGCACACCGCCCAGGCACCGTCCAGGCGCGCCCCCTGAACCGTCAGAAGCACAGTACCCATTAGACCCAGGAACCTGTCGGCACGGATGCCCTGGCCAGTTTGGCGAATATCGCAATGGTCACATTGCGCTGTTCAAATGGGCTTGGCGCCGGACGAGGAGCGCTGCTCGAAGGGTGCCCACGCCGAACGGCTGGCACAGGGCGGATAAATGCGTTGGCAAGTCGGACGAAATGCGCCTTCCACCCTTTCGATATAGGCTAAGTGAAGGCACAATGCGTGTCCTTTTTTTGGCCGGCCTGGCCGGGGGCCTTTAAATGATCAAGACGCCGTACTACCTCATCGACAAACAGAAGCTGCTGGGCAACATGCAGAAGATTGCCTACGTGCGCGAACAGTCCGGGGCCAAGGCCCTGCTGGCACTCAAGTGCTTCGCCACCTGGTCGGTGTTCGACCTGATGCAGCAATACATGGATGGCACCACGTCGTCCTCGCTCTACGAGCTCAAGCTCGGTCGCCAGAAGTTCGCCGGCGAGACCCACGCCTACAGCGTGGCCTGGGCCGACGATGAAATCGAGGAGATGCTCGAGAACTGCGACAAGATCATCTTCAACTCCATCGGCCAGCTGCAGCGCTTCGCCGAGCAGTCCGAAGGCAAGGTCCGCGGCCTGCGTGTCAACCCGCAGGTGAGCAGCTCCGACTACCTGCTGGCCGACCCTGCGCGCCCGTTCAGCCGTCTGGGCGAATGGGACCCTGAGAAGATCGAGAAGGTGATCGAACAGATCTCCGGCTTCATGTTCCACAACAACTGCGAGAACGGCGATTTCGGCCTGTTCGACAAGATGCTCTCGCACATCGAGGAGCGCTTCGGCCACCTGCTGCACAAGGTCGAGTGGGTCAGCCTGGGTGGCGGCATCCACTTCACCGGCGAAGACTATGCCCTGGATGCGTTCTGCGCACGCCTGAAGGCCTTCTCCGAAAAGTACGGCGTGCAGGTGTACCTGGAGCCAGGCGAAGCGGCGATCACCCAGAGCGCCTCGCTGGAAGTCACCGTACTCGACACCCTGTACAACGGTAAGCACCTGGCCGTGGTGGACAGTTCCATCGAAGCGCACATGCTCGACCTGCTGATCTACCGCCTGAACGCCAAGATGGCGCCCAACGATGGCGAGCACACTTACATGGTCTGCGGCAAGTCGTGCCTGGCTGGCGATATCTTCGGCGAATACCAGTTCGACAAGCCGCTGGCCATCGGTGACCGACTGTCGTTCGTCGATGCGGCAGGCTATACCATGGTCAAGAAAAACTGGTTCAACGGTCTGAAGATGCCGGCCATCGTGGTCAAGCAGCTCGACGGCAGCGTCGAGGTGGTGCGCGAATTCGGTTTCGAAGACTACGTTTCCAGCCTGTCCTGAGGCAGGCCCTTTAAGTAAGGAGCAACAGGTAAATTGAAGAAGAACGTTCTTATCATTGGTGCAGGAGGTGTCGCCAAGGTGGTGGCCCACAAGTGTGCGCAGCATAACGACGAGCTCGGTCGTATTGCCATTGCGTCACGGAACATCTCCAAATGCCAGGCCATCATCGACAGCGTCAAGGCCAAGGGTAGCCTGAAGGTACCCACCGACATCCAAGCCTTTGCGCTCAATGCCCTCGATGTCGAGGCGACCAAGGCACTGATCCGCGAGACCGAATCGCAGATCGTGATCAACGTTGGCTCCGCCTTCCTCAACATGTCGGTGCTGCGTGCCTGCATCGACACCGGTGCCGCCTACCTGGACACCGCGATCCACGAAGAACCAGGCAAGATCTGCGAAACGCCGCCCTGGTACGGCAACTACGAGTGGAAACACCTCGAAGAGTGCCAACAGAAGAACATTACCGCCATTCTCGGCGTCGGTTTCGACCCGGGTGTGGTGAACAGCTACGCCAAGCTTGCGCAGCAACAGTATTTCGACCGCATTGACTCGATCGACATCCTCGACGTCAATGCCGGCTCCCATGGCAAGTATTTCGCCACCAACTTCGACCCGGAAATCAACTTCCGCGAATTCACCGGGCAAGTCTGGAGCTGGCAGAACAGCCAATGGACCAGCAACAAAATGTTCGAGGTCAAGCGCACCGACGACCTGCCGGTCGTGGGCTCGCAGAACCTCTACCTGACCGGCCACGACGAAGTGCATTCGCTGTCGAAGAACCTCGACGTGCCGAACATCCGCTTCTGGATGAGCTTCGGCGAGCACTACATCAATGTGTTCACCGTGCTGAAGAACCTGGGCCTGCTCTCCGAGCAGCCGGTCAAGACCGCCGAAGGCCTGGAAGTGGTACCACTGAAGGTCGTCAAGGCCGTCCTGCCCGACCCGTCCTCGCTGGCTCCGGGCTACACCGGCAAGACCTGCATCGGTGACCTGGTCAAAGGCACCAAGGATGGCCAACCGCGCGAAGTGTTCATCTACAACGTGGCCGACCACGAAGAAGCCTTCGCCGAGACCGACAGCCAGGGCATTTCCTACACTGCCGGCGTACCGCCGGTGGCCGCGGCCCTGCTGGTCGCCCGTGGCGAGTGGGATGCCAAGCGCATGGTCAACGTCGAGGAACTGCCGGCCGAGCCGTTCCTCAAGGCGCTGGACGTGATGGGCCTGCCGACCCGCGTGAAAGACGAAAAAGGCGACCGTCCCTGGGACGCGCAAGCCTAAGCAGCAAACGGAAGGGGCGCCAGATGGCGCCCCTTCTGCTTTCAGGTCCGGTTTATTCGCAGATCCTGTTATCCCCGCTGTACCGGTGGGAGCGGGCTTGTCCCGCGATCAAGGGCGAAGCCCTTGCCAAGCGCCGGTGATATCAGGCCCGCCCCAATCGCGGGACAAGCCCGCTCCCACAGAGGGCGGCGCTCGCCAATCGTGAGCACCACGGATCCTGCTACTTGCGCGCCTCCAGGATCAGGTTGAACGGCGTTTGCGTCGCGCGCCGGAACCGGCTGAACCCCGCCTCCTCGAACACCGCCCGCAAGCGCGACTCCCCGGCCTGCGCCCCCAGGCCCAGCCCTACCTCCTGGGACAACGAATTCGGCGTGCAGATGAACGTCGAGGCCGCATAGAACAACCGCCCCACCGGGTTGAGGTTGCCCTCCAGCGAGTCCTCGGCATAGGGCTCGACCAACATCACCGTGCCGTCGTCCTTGAGCGCCTGGTAGGCGTGTCGCGCCGCGCCCACCGGATCGCCCATGTCGTGCAAGCAGTCGAAGAAGCACACCAGGTCATGGTCATGCCCCGGATAGTCCTTGGCCGACGCCTGCTCGAAACGCACCTGGCTGGCCACGCCGGCCTGTTCAGCGCGTTGACCGGCAATGACGATCGAAGGTCCATGGTAGTCGTAGCCGACGAAGCGCGAGGCAGGAAACGCCTGGGCCATGACGATGGTCGAGGCACCATGGCCGCAACCGACATCCGCCACCTTGGCCCCCGCCTCCAACTTGGCGGTGACGCCCTCGAGCGCCGGTAGCCAGTCGGCCACCAGAAACGTGCGGTAACCCGGGCGGAAGAACCGCTCGGTGCCGCTGAACATGCATGGATGATGGTCGCCCCAGGCCAGGCCGCCATCGCCGCGCATGGCCGCCACCAGCTTGTCCTTGTCGTGGAACAGGGCCGCCACCACCGCTGCGCCGCCCGCCATGTAGGCCGGGGACTCCTCGATGGCCAAGGCCATGGCCTGCTCCTCGGGCAGGCTGAACGCACCGTCCTGGTGGACCATGTAGCCCGCCGCGACCTGAGCGCTCAGCCATTCGCGCAACAACCGCGGATGACAGCCGGTGCGCTGCGCCAATACATCGGGTGTGACCGGCTGGCTGTCGGCCATGGCCCGGTACAGGCCCAGTTCGTCCCCCAGGATGACATTGGCCAGGCTCGCCGCGGCGCCCATGTCGCCCACCAGCTTGCCCATGAATTCATGAAGCCGTGCCTCGTCCATGACCTGCCCTCCTCTGCAAGAAGGCCACCGTCGGCGACGTCCGGTCCGGGGGGCGGTGGTCGGATGGATAGGATGATAAGGGCCTTGGCGAGGCCCGGGCTTTAAGTGTAGACGAGCATTGCCGGCCTCTCTCAGGCCTTCGCAGACCCTAGTGTTGTTTGCGCTCCAGTTGCTCGATCAACGCCTTGGCCAACGCCTTGTCGGAGAACGGGTTCTGCCCGGTGATCAGCTCACGGTCGACCACCACGTAGGGCTTCCAGGCCTCGGCGTACGCCATCTGGCCACCTGCCGCCGCCATGGCCTTGGCCGGGTAGAACTGCAGGCGTCGATCCTTCAGCGACCCTTCGAATACCTGCTCCTCCGGGTCGGAGAAAATGGTCATGCGATAGCCTTGATAAACCCAGTCACGGGCGGCGGGTGCCTCGCTACGGGCCAGGGCGGTGCGGTAGCCGACCGGGTCACGCTGAGCCGATAGAAGTGTGATCGGGCCATGGCAGATGGCGGCCGTGGGTTTGCCGGCCTGGTGGAAATGCCGTAGCAAGACCCCTACGTCCGGGTTGTTGGCCAGGTCGATCAAGGGTGCATGGCCACCGGGAATGAACAGGCCGACATAGCGGTCCAGGTCGCCGTCGAGCACCTCTTTCACCGACAAGGTGTCATCGATGCCCGGCAGGCCTTGCACCAGTTGATGGATGCGCTGCATCTCGGCGACTTCGCCGCCGAAGTACTGCGGGTCGATCGAGCGTTCATCGACACTCGGCGCATTGCCCTTGGGCGTTACCAGCACGAGCGTGTAGCCCGCTTTGAGTAGCTGGTCCGCAGGTACGCCGAACTCGTTGAGGTAGTAACCGGTCGGGTAGTGCTTGCCGTCCTTGAGTGGTAGCTGGTTTTCGCTCGAAAGCAGTACCAGCACCTCGCCTTTGCTCGCGGCAGTGGCGTTTCCCGCCAGCAATGCACCGGCAATGGCCAGTGCTACGGTCGTTGTCTTGTTCATGGTCGAGCTCCTGCTCAGGCGAAAAGGGGACGGTATCGAAAAGTGGGGCCATGCTAGCCCGCCGCGCTATGATTCGATAATTCGAAAGCACTTATTTCTTCGATCCAAAATATGAATATCGCCAACAAAGACCTCAACCTCTTGCTCGTCTTCCAAGTGCTCTACCAGGAGCGCAACGCGTCCCTGGCTGCGGCACGCATGGCCCTCAGCCAGCCGGCCCTGAGCCACAAGCTGAACAAGCTGCGCCATCAGTTCGGCGACCCGCTGTTCGTCCGGGCACCCCGGGGTCTCACCCCCACACCTCGTGCCCATGAGCTGGCGCCGCACGTGCAGCGGCTGGTCGAGCAATTGGAAATGTTCTACGAGCGCAGCGATGGCATGGACTTTCTCCTGCGACCGGCCCGCATCCACCTGTACAGCACCGACTACATGGAATTGACCCTGCTGCCACGCCTGCTACCGATGCTGCGCAGCCAGGCACCGAACCTCACGCTGGTGACCCACAACACCCGGGGCCAACTGCCCCGAGAAGCCTTGGAAAAAGGCACCTGCGACCTGGCCATCGCCGGTTTTTTCACCGACCTGCCCGACACCTTCCATCAGCAGGCATTGCTCAGCGATGACTTCGTGGTACTGGCAGCGAAGGGCAATCCACATCTGGTCGAAGGGCTGGACCTGAAGGCCTTCCTGACCTGTGAGCATGTGCTCACCACCCTTACCGGCGACCTCGATGGCCTGGTGGACCGCGCCTTGCGCACCCTGGGCCACAACAGGCGGGTGGTCGCCGGGCTTTCCAGTTTTCTGGCGCCGCCGCGCCTGGTGAGCGGGAGCGACCTTCTGTTGACGTGCCTGCGTTCGATCGCCGAACACGCCATCCAGCAGGATCCGACGCTGACGATCTACCCGTTACCGCTGGCAATGCCCCGTGTCGAAGTGACGCAGATCTGGCATGAACGCACCCATGCCGACCCGCTGCGCCAATGGTTTCGACAACAGCTACGGGCGGTCGCAAAGGGCTTGTGAAGGTTCTGACGCACTCAACCCGCCGCCGTGTCGAACAGCGACCTGCCCTGGGCCCTCGACGTGGGTCCCAGGGAGCGCGCTGAATCAATGGCTGGCCCCTAGGGCGCAGCCACCTGGGTTTCACTCTGCTGCGGTGGAGCCAACTCCAGCATCCGGTTGGTATAGGCCCATTCCTCTTGGAGCTTGTCGGGGTGGTCGTTCAAGCGAAGGCCATAGGACGGGATGATCTGCCGGAACTTCTCTTGCCATGCCGCGGAGGCGGCCTTGTCCTTGAACACCTTGTGCAGCAGGTCGAGCATGATCGGCGGCGCAGTCGAAGCACCCGGCGAGGCCCCCAGCAGACCGGCGATACTGCCGTCCTGGGCCATGACCACCTCGGTACCGAGCTTCAGTACGCCACCCAGTTCGTCGTCCCGCTTGATGATCTGCACGCGCTGGCCAGCCTGCCAAAGACGCCAGTCTTCCTTCTTGGCGTGCGGGAAGTAGGTCTGCAACGCTTCGAAGCGATCATCGTCGGACTGCATCAGCTGGCCGACCAGGTACTGCACCAGGTCGAATTCACGCACGCCCACCCGCACCATCGGCCAGGTGTTGTGCAGCGACATGCTGGCGAACAGGTCGAGCAGCGAACCCTCCTTGAGAAAGCGCGTGGAGAAGGTGGCGAATGGACCGAACAGGATCATGCGCTTGCCGTCGAGTACCCGGGTATCCAGGTGCGGCACCGACATCGGTGGTGCCCCGGTGGCGGCAATACCATAGGCCTTGGCCATGTGGCGCTGGGCAAGCTCCGGGTTCTCGGTGACCAGGAACGAGCCACCGACCGGGAAGCCGGCGTAGTCCTTGGCCTCGGGGATGCCGGACTTCTGCAGCAGCGGCAGCGCGGCACCACCGGCGCCGATGAACAGGAACTTGGCGTCGGTCGCGGCCTTGGTGCCGTCCTTGAGGTTCTTGTACTCGACGTGCCAGGAGCCGTCGTCGTTGCGGGTGATGTCCTCGACTTCGGTGGACAGCTTCAGGTCGAAGTTCGGCCTGCCCTGCAGGTAGCCGACGTATTGGCGGGTGATCTCACCGAAATTGACGTCGGTGCCAATGGGCGTCCAGGTCACCGCGAGCTTCTGGTTGGGGTCGCGCCCTTCCATCATCAGCGGCACCCATTTGCGGATCTGCTCGGGGTCTTCGGAATACTGCATGGGCTTGAACAGCGGGCTTGCCTGCAGCGCTTCGTAGCGTTTGCGCAGGAACTGGATGTTGTCGTCGCCCCAGACGAAGCTCATGTGCGGTGTGGTGTTGATGAACGAGCGCGGGTTGTTCAACACCCCTTGCTTGACCTGCCAGGCGAGAAACTGCCGGGTGATCTGGAACGACTCGTTGATGTCGATGGCCTTGCTGATGTCGATCTTGCCGTTCTTCTCCGGCGTGTAGTTCAGCTCGGCCAGGGCCGAGTGCCCGGTACCGGCGTTGTTCCAGCCGTTGGAGCTCTCCTCGGCGACCTTGTCCAGGCGCTCGACCATTTCCATGGACCAGCCGGGCTCCAACTCATTGAGCCACACCGCCAGGGTCGAGCTCATGATGCCGCCACCGACCAGCAGTACATCGACCTTCCTGGCCTCGGCGGCCTGGACATTGAGCACGCCGCACGTCAGGCCCAGCAAGGCCCATTTCAAGGTTCCCGTGATCTTCATGTGTTCTCCTGCGAGGCCTCTCGCCTCGATCTGTACTCCATGTGTTCCCCTGGGGCATGCGCCCTGGAATCGGCCTCGCAAGCGAAGTCAGCCCTTTAGATAGTTAGCGCAACTTTCCCGGCCTCTCCAGTTGGATTGCGGCTGTCGTTCGAAACAAGGGCGTGGCGACCATTCGTCGCCGGGTTGCGAAACAGACCGGAGGATCCGCACTGTTTGCCACTCAGAAGCCATGTAGGGTCGGTTCGACTCTCCACATCAGGTCTTGGCCCGTCTTCGGACGGGCTTTTTTTAACGTCCCCCGCCTTAGGATGAAGCGCGATGCAGACCACCCGAACGCTCCTCGATGCCCTGCTCCTGGCCTACGGCCCCGGCGGACAGGAAGACGAAGTCCGGCAGATCTGCCAAGCCGCCCTGGCCGAATGCTGCGATGAGGTGCAGGTCGACCGGGCGGGCAATGTGCTGGGATTGTTACGCGCCGCAACGTCCGCCCAGGCGCAGGACAGCATCCGGGTCATGGCGCACATGGACGAGATCGCCATGATCGTGAAGCGGGTCAGGCAGGACGGCAGCTTGGAAGTCACCGCACTGGGTGGTGCACAACCGATCAGCTTCGGTGTGTGTCCGGTGGAGATCCTCGGCGACCACCAGCTCCTGCCGGGCGTGCTGTCGTATGGCTCGATGCATGCCAGCAGCGGCTCGGCCATCGGCCAGCATGTGACCTCGGGTGCGGTGCAGTGGCAGGATGTGCATGTGGTGACGCGCACACCCGTCGATGAGCTTGCCCGCCTCGGGGTACGCCCAGGCACCCGGGTCGTGTTCAGCCGCCACTGGCGCCAGCCGTATCGCTTGCCGGATGCCGTGGCCGCGCACTTTCTCGACGACCGAGCACCGCTGGCTGCGGCCATCGCGGCTGCGCGTATCCTGCGCAGCCGCCGTGACGCGCTGGCGCAGGATGTCTGGTTCGTATGCACCACCTTCGAGGAAGAGTCCAATGCCGGCGCCATGTACGCCGCGTCGCGATTGCCGGGCGATACCACCATCGCCCTGGAAGTCGGCCCGGTGCTGGAGGAGTACGGCACGCGCCTGTGCGCGGATCCGATCGTCAATACGGGCGACCAGAAAGGCTATTACACCCCGTCGGTGGTCCGTGCGCTGATGCGCGCCGCCCGGCGCGCCGGCTACCAGGCCCAGGCTGCGCTGCTGGTGGACTTCGCCTCCGATGCCAGCGCGGTGATGAGCTCGGGCGTGGCGGCACGGGCAGGTTGCCTGGCGATCCCAACGGAAAACACCCATGGCGTCGAGATCGTGCTCGACGAAGGTATCGAAGCTTGCGCGGCGACCCTGGTCGAATACCTGCTGGAGCCGAACAGGTGATCTTCGTCTGTGCCATGGTTGAAAACGTGATTGCATGGCAAGGGCTTCGCCCTTGATCGCGGGCAAGCCCGCTCCCACAAGATTACCGTTGCCCATGGGTGAGCGAGGTCCCGCGATGGGCCGCAAAGCGGCCCCGGCAAGGGTTCAGGGTTGCTGGTAATGCGCAGGCGAGGTGTCCGGTTCATGGTCGTGCTCCAGGCGCTGGACCTGGACGTCGGTGAACGACGACGCCTCCGCCCGATGCAATCCTTGCAGGTAGCTACGCGCCTGCTCGTCGCTGACGGTTTCGTCATCGCTGCGCATTTCGCAGGTGCCCGGCTGGTTGTCGAGGATGTAGCTGATCAGAAACAGGTGCTGGGCCATGGTCGGTTACCTCGGCAGGTTCACGGCAGGGAGTCCACGGCCGGGCGATGCCGACCGTGGATACAGGGTCAGGCGGCGCGGCGCTCGCCCTTGAGCAGTTTTTTCTGTGCCTGCATGGCCTGGCCAAGCTCATCGAGGGCGGCCTCGTCGAACAGTTCCTGCGCCCGCGGGAACATCTCGCTCTCTTCTTCCTCGATGTGGTGCTCGAGCAGTTCCTTGAGGACCTTGACCCGGCCGGCGAACTCCACCGTGTCGGGCTGGGTCTGCAGCAGGTCGGGCAGCACCAGCGAATCGACGGTGCGGTGCTCTTCCTTGGCCTCGTAGTACATTTTCTCGTCTTCCTTGCCGCCGACTTTCCTGAGGGCGGGATAGAAGATCTCTTCTTCGATGGTGGTATGGATCTGCAGCTCCTGCTCCAGCCGCGCCAGCAGCTCACTGCGCTTCTTCACCGCGCGCTCGGTGGTCGTCGACAGGTCGGCGAGCAGCTTCTTCACGGTTTCATGGTCATGGGTCAACAGTTCGATTGCGTTCATTCAGCACCTCGTCAGTTGCTCGAAAACACGGTTTGCCTTAGGTGGAGTCATGCCCATGAAGCGGGGTTCAATCCGCTTGACCATTGACCGTGCGAACGGCCGATCCGGGCCCGCCTGTCGGTTGCATCGACCTCGCTCGAGCCGCTGTCCTCCCACGCTTACCAACCCAGGAAAAGGAGGTACCGTATGAGTACGCCCACAGACAACCTGCTCGATTGGCTACGCGACGCTCATGCCATGGAGCAGCAAGCCGAAAGCATGCTCAAGGCCCAGGCCGAGCGACTGGAGCACTACCCCACGCTCAAGGCCAGGATCGTCAAGCACATCGAGGAAACCCAGGGCCAGCAGCGGTTGCTGGTGGAATGTATCGAGCGCCTCGGAGGCAGCACTTCCACCCTGAAGGACCTGGCCGGCAAGCTCATGGCCTTCGGCCAGGCGGTAGGCGGCATGGCCATGACCGACGAGGTGGTCAAGGGTGCGATGGCAGGCTATGTGTTCGAGAACCTGGAGATCGCCTCGTACACCGTATTGATCGAGGCCGCTGAGAGGGTGGGCGACACGGCCACGGCGCAAGCCTGCCGGTCGATCATCCAGGAAGAAATCGCCATGGCCGAATGGCTGAAGGAACACCTGCCGGAAGTGACCCGCGCGTTTCTCGAACGCTCGGCCGATCCGGATGCCGAGGCCAAGCGTTGAATTGATCGAGCGCTCAGCATCCGGGGCCGCGATGCGGCCCCGGATGCGTTGCGTCCATGGTTGAAGAAAGCCGCTTAGTCGTCATCGCCGTTGACCCGACCAAGCTCCGCCGCAGTCAGCGGCTGGGCAGTAGGGTCGCAAGCCGTCCTGGCCTTGAGCGCCGCAAGTGCCTGCGCCGATTCTTCGTCGAGCTGCACCGAGGCGCTGCCATCGCCACCGTCGACCGCCGGTTGCGGCTCATCGACATAGACCCAGTCCTGGCCTTCATTCCAGGCACCCCGGACTTCGCCCCCCTGGGACAGATTGAAGAAGGTTCTGTTGAACTCAGGATCACCGGGCAACTTGCCCTGCGGGAAGTTGGGTTGGATGGCGTGCAAGGCCTTTTCGAACGAGCGCTGGTGAGCAATTTCACGGCTCATCAGAAAGCCCAGCGCGTCCTTGATACCGGGGTCGTCGGTCAGGTTGATCAGCCGCTCGTAGACGATCTTGGCGCGTGCCTCGGCGGCGATGTTCGAACGCAGGTCCGCGGTCGGCTCGCCAATGGTGTCGATGTAGGCCGCGCTCCAGGGCACGCCACCGGAATTGACCAGGGGCGCGCCGGCGCCATACAACAGGCTGGTGACATGGGAGTCATTGCCGGCACCGGTCAGCGATCGGTACAGCTCACCCTCCTGCTCGATGCCTTCGGCCAGGCGCCCCTTGGCCCCTTTGTTGAGCATCACCACGATCGAACCGATCACCTCCAGGTGGCTCAGTTCCTCGGTAGCGATGTCGAACAGCATGTCCTTGCGCCCTGGGTCATCCTCACTGACGGCCTGAGTGAAATAACGCATGGCAGCAGCCAGTTCCCCCTGCGGGCCACCAAACTGCTCGAGCAGCAGGTTAGCCAGGCCAGGGTTGGGCTGCGCCACGCGCACCGTATATTGCAGTCGCTTGTTGTGCATGAACATGGGCAATCCCTCGTCAGGCAGCCAGGGCGCGGGTGCGCCCTGGCAAGGTTCAACACAGGTCAGCGGTTGTCATCGTCGCTCTTGCGACCACCGCCATGGCTGTGCTGACCACCGACACGGCCGGCCTCGGAGGCACGCTCACGGTCATTGGCGAAATTGCCACCGGAAGCCTGCCCCCCTTTGCGACCGGCCTCGGAGGCCCGTTCGGGGTCGTTCTTGAAATTGCCACCGGATACCTGGCCACCCTTGTGGCCCGCCTCGGCGGCACGCTCAGGATCGTTCTTGAAGTTACCGCCAGACACCTGCCCCCCCTTGTGGCCGGCTTCGGCTGCGCGTTCCGGATCGTTGGCGAAGTTGCCACCGGAAGCCTGGCCGCCCTTGCGGCCAGCTTCGGACGCCTTCTCCCGATCATTGGCGAAATTGCCTGGGTTGTTCTGTGCGCTGCCACCTTGGTTCTTACGGTCGTCTTGATTGCTAGCCATGATTTTCACCTCATGTCAGTTTCACACAGCTGAGTCTGTGTTCATGTACGACGCGAGGTACCCCTGGCTGCGCTCAGTCGATTTACCGACTGGCTGACGAAATGCCTTAAACACTGGAGCCGGTGATTTCTTGCGTGCCAATACTCCGTTCGCTGTCAGCTATGCCGTGCCCTTGAGTGCCGCCTCGATCCGGGCCACGTCGATCTTGCCCATCTGCATCATGGCCTCGAAGGCCCGCCTGGCCGCCGCCCGGTCGGGGTTGTCCATGGCTTCTAGCAGCACGCGTGGGGAGATCTGCCAGGAGATGCCCCACTTGTCCTTGCACCAGCCGCAGACACTTTCCTGGCCACCGTTGTCGACGATTGCGCTCCACAGGCGGTCGGTCTCGGCCTGGTCCTCGGTGCAGATCTGGAAGGAAAAGGCTTCGCTGTGAGTGAAGGTCTTTCCTCCATTTAGCCCGACACAGGGGACACCGGCGACCGTGAACTCCACGGTAATCACATCGCCTGCCTTGCCTGACGGGTAGTCTCCCGGCGCGTGGTGCACAGCACCGACCGCGCTGTCGGGAAAGGTGCTTGCATAAAAAGTCGCTGCCTCCAGTGCATCGTCATCGAACCAGAGGCAGATCGTGTTCTTGGCGCTCATGGACGTTCTCCACCATCATGTTGGACAGATGCAGTCTAGCCCCTCGACCTGGGCTGGCGAGCGAACCTCGGGCCGGTGGTCCGGGTCGTACAAACTTTCCCCTACCACGAAACGTTCGAGGGACCATGCATTTCGATCTGATTCAAAGCCTGAGCCTGGCCGGCAAAGCCGACGTGCCCAACGATGATCGTATCGGCTGCGCCGACCGCCACGCCTGGGTCATCGACGGAGCGACCGACCTTGGTCCTCCAGGCCTGCTGGGCGAGCGCGGCGGCGCGGCCTGGCTCGCCGCATCGGCCCAGCGCGCCTTCGCCATGGCGACGGGCCCCTTGCAGTCGGTGTGCGAGCAGGTGTTCGACGACCTGGCCCGGGCCTATGCGCGTGACCGTCAGCGCGAGCCGATCGCCGGCTGGGAGCTGCCCCGCGCCGCCTTCGCGGCCGTGGCGCTGGAAGGCGACGAGCTGGTGTGTGCCCACCTGGCCGACTGCGTGGTGCTCCACCGCAGTGCCAGCGGCATCGCATTCCTGACCCCCGAGCCGGATCGTGAAGCCGAGCGTGCCGAGGCTCGGGCCCTTGGGCCCGGTACCGGCGCCCATGGCGTGCGCACACCGGCCGTGATCGCGGACCGGCGCATCGCCCGTGAACGGCCCAAGGCCGTGCTCGGCGTCGATGCGCTGCTGGCCAAGGCAGGCACGCGCTATACCCGTGCCCCGGTGGCCCGGGGCGACGACCTGGTATTGATGAGCGACGGTTTCGCAGCCTTGTTCGACACCTATGATGCCTGTACCCCCGACACGTTCATGGCCCGGTTGCTCGACCAAGGCCTGGATGCCCTCGCCCAGGTACTCAGGCGCATCGAGCACGACGACGCTGCCTGCCTACGCTACCCGCGCTTCAAGATGAGTGACGATGCCTCGGCGCTATGGCTGCGAGTGGGCTGAGCCTGTACGGCCACGTCGTGCCCCATCGCCGGCAAGCCCGCGCCCACCTGCGGGCCTTGTGGGAGCGGGCTCGGCCATCATGCGCACCAGCACCTCGTTTTCCACCGGTTTGCTGAGCAAAAAGCCCTGCACCTCGTGGCATTGGTCATCGCTGAGCAGGGCCAACTGTTCGGCGGTCTCGACACCTTCTGCGGTTACGGTCATGCCCATGGCATTGCCCAGGTTGATGATCGCCTGGACCACACTCCGGTCACTGCCACTCTTGCCCAGCGACTGTACGAAACGCTTGTCGATCTTGATGCTGTCGAATGGGTAGGTGCGCAGGTAGCCGAGGGACGAATAGCCGGTACCGAAATCATCCATGTTCAGCCGCACGCCCAGTTCCTTGAGCGCGTTCATGGTGTGCAGGGCACCTTCGACGTCATTGAGCATGACGTTCTCGGTGATCTCCAGCTCCAGCCGGTGAGCCGGCAGACCAGTGGCCCGCAGCGCATCGCCGACATCACGAACCACGTCGCTGCGGCTGAACTGCGCCGGCGACATGTTAACCGAGACCATGACCGGCTGCGGCCAGTCCCGGGCCCTGGCACAGGCTTCGCGCAATACCCAGTTGCCCAGCAGCACGATCAGGTCCGATTCCTCGGCCAGGGCAATGAAACGGTCCGGGCGCAACAGCCCGAGCCGGGGGTGCTGCCAGCGCACCAAGGCCTCGACCGAGGCCACCGTGGCGCCATCGACCTTGAAGCGCGGCTGGAAATGCAGCACCAGCTCCCCACGCGGGATGCCCTCGCGCAACTCGCCCTCGAGCATGCGCTTGTCCATCAGCGCGGCGTTCATCTGCGCCGAGAAGTAGCGCCAGGTATTCTTGCCGGCCTGCTTGGCGCTGTACAAGGCCACGTCGGCGTAGCGGATCAGGTCGCTCGGCGTGCCGGGGTATTCTGCCGACAGCACCACGCCGAGGCTGACCCCAATCTGCACGGCCTGCCCTTCCACCTGCATGGGCCGTTTGAGCGCCTCGATCACGCGCAGGCAGAAGCGGTCCATGTCGTCACGGTCACCCGGGCGGGCCAGCACGACAATGAACTCATCGCCGCCCAGCCGCGCCACCAGGTCGCTGTCGCGGGTGACCTGGCCGAGGCGTGCGGCCACCTCGATCAGCACGGCATCGCCCGCTGGGTGGCCAAGGCTGTCGTTGATCGGCTTGAAATTGTCCAAGTCGAGCATCAACAGCGCCACCTGGGGCGTCTCCGGGCCCTGCCCGGCCTGTTCGAGGAAGCGGAACAGCTTGTTGCGATTGGGCAGGCCGGTGAGCGCATCGTGTAACGACAGGTGCTGGATCTGCGCATGGGCGGCCACTTCGTCGGTGATGTCACTGCAGGTGCCCCTGAAACCCGAGCACACGCCGTGGTCGACGATGGCGCGTGCGGCGATCCGGCAGATCCGCTGCTCGCCCAGGTGATCCTTGTACTGGCAGCGCAAGCTGCCAGACGCACTGGTGGCGGCCAGGCCATGCAGCCACGTCTCGACATGGCTGGTATCGCAGGACAACAGCTCGGTGATCGGGCGCTGCAACCAGGCCTGCACGGCATGCCCGGTGAGTTCGGCGAAGCGGGCCGAAAGGTAGGTCAGGCGTAGTTGTGCGTCGGTTTCCCAGATCCAGTCCGAGGCCGCTTCAGCCACCGCTTTGAAGCGCTCCTCGCTGGTTTCAAGAGCCGCTTTGGACGCGGCCAGCTGACGGTGACTGTGATCGATACCGGCACTGGCGCGGATCGCATGACGGGCGAACAGCGCCATGGCCAGGGCGATCAGCAGCAGGGCAATGGCCAAAGGTGGGATCACTGTATGGATCAGCTCGGTACCCGGTTGTGGAATTGCCCAGGTCAATGCATGCCCGCTTCCCGCCAGCGGCAGAAACCCGCGCCCAGGCCGTTCGTCGGCCACCTCGCTGAGGGCAAAGCTGGACAACCCCACCGACCGACCAAGCGACTCGAGCACAGCCGGCGAAAGCACGCGGATGAACACCAGCACCGCAGTGGGGCGCGGCAGGTAATGGGCCAGGGATGGCGGGCGGATCACCGCGGCTGCGAACACCGCCGGCTGGCCACGGTACACCAGGTAGCCCGAGGCGGCCTGCTCGGTCTGGTCGGCAGCGCGGGCCATCTGCAGAACGCGCCCGGCATTGTCGCTGTGACGCGCCAGGTCTTCATCGCTCAGTTGCCCATCGACAAGGGCATAGTGGGTGCCGTCGTCATCCAGGACATAGACGCCAGCGTAACCATCGACGGTATAGAGCGTGGCCCCGATGTTGTCCTCGTCATAGGCCCAATGGCTGTCGACCGGCCCGGCCATATGGTCGTAGGCTGCCTGCCAGTGGGCATGGGTCAGCAGGAAGCTCCTCTCATTCTTTTGCAACTGGGTCAGGGCCGATACTGCATAGAACCGGCTTCGTTCCACCTCCCGCCGGTCCAAGGTCTCGGCGAGACGATAAAGGGAGACCAGGCCAAGCACCAGAGCCAGCAGCAAGACACCGGAAAACACCAGGATCAGTTGCCGTACCACATGGCTGCGGGTTGACATTTCCTTGCCAGGGTTCACATCCATCCATTCACCGTCGCAACCTGAGGGGGGTTACCACGATTGACCGGAGCGCCAAGGCAACAAATCGATGCAACTGACGACCGGCTATCGCGGGGCATGTCCAATCGACCGTAGAAGCGACTGCTTGTTTTGTACAGAATAGCCCTGCCGCCACGCTGTCCAGGGATGTTCCGTAACTCGCTTGCGCACCCATTTCCAGCCGGTGCTCATGCCGCTGTGCAAGTGCCCACGATCACGCCTTGCTTTCGTAGCCGCTCCAGCAATGCCAGCCCTTGACGTT
Source organism: Pseudomonas sp. FA-1 (assembly GCF_056856075.1). NCBI lineage: Bacteria > Pseudomonadati > Pseudomonadota > Gammaproteobacteria > Pseudomonadales > Pseudomonadaceae > Pseudomonas > Pseudomonas sp. FA-1. Next base: position 295,013 of record NZ_JBWXTH010000006.1, on the reverse strand, counting down.
GGAGCTCTGCGTCCCCCAGCGCTTGCAGGCGCTCGCGGCCGGTTCCGGCAAGCCCCATCAATAGCTGGTAGGCCATGGGCGTCAAGCGCGCGAACCGGACCTTGAACGCAGCATCCCGATACACCAGCAACAAGGTAGGTACCTGTGGCGGCTCATCGGGTTGGTAATCAGGGCCTATCTGTTCCACGGGCCAGCGGTAGGCCAACACGCGGGCCACGCATGACAGCAACGGGACCTCGTCGAGCAGATCGCCCTCGGGGTTGTGCGGCGCATCCCGGGCGTCACTCAGGTACAGCTGCGCTTCGATCCACTCATAGTGCGCCAGCTCCAGCTGCCAGGGCGTATCGGCTTCGATGCCCTGCAGGTAGTCGATGAAGGTTTCAGCGACCTCGGTGAACAGCGGCGTGTGGCTGCGGTAGTTGGCATAGAAGCCACGCACCCTGGCATGCCAACGCGCCTCGCCCAACGTTTCACGCATGACCGGGAAACTGCCGGCCAATAATCCCTCCACGGCGTTGTAGAACAGCTCCCGGTAGACCTGCAGGCGCCGTTGCTCGATGCCCGGCGGCGGCGGGTTGGCGTGAGGGTCGCGCAGATGGCGGGCGAAGGTCAGTTGTTGGGCGCGCAAGGTTTCATCCATGGTGAACGCTCCTGACGGCGTCTTGCAGGGCGCGGATGCGCGCCGTTTCGGCGAGCAGCTCAGCCAGCGGCGGGTAGTTGAAATCGCGCTCGAGCACCGTCGGCTGCACACCGAAGCGCTGGACGGCCAGGGCGAACAACAACCACACGGCATCCTTCACCGGTGCGCCATGGGTATCGACCTTCAGGTCCGGCGCTTCATCGTAGTGGCCGGCCACGTGCATGCCCACCACCCGTTCGGGGGGCAGGCCATCGAGGAACTGCGTGGCATCGTAGCCATGGTTGCAGGCATTCACATAGACATTGTTGACATCCAGCAGCAGGTCGCAATCGGCCTCTTCGAGCACCGCACGGATGAACTCCAGCTCGCTCATGGCCTGATAGGGAGCGGCGTAATAGCTGATGTTCTCCACGGCGATACGCCGCTGCAGAACGTCCTGGGCCTGGCGAATGCGTGCCGAGACATGGTGCACAGCCTCATCGGTGAACGGAATCGGCATCAGGTCGTAAAGATGCCCATCGTCGCTGCAGTAGCTCAGGTGCTCGCTGTACAGGCGCACCTGGTAACGCTCGAGAAACTGCTTCGTGCGCGCCAGAAAATCCTGGTCCAGCGGCAGGCTGCCGCCCAGGGACAACGACAGGCCATGACAGGCGATGGCAAAGCGTTCGGCCAGGCGGTCCAGGCCCTGACCATAGGCGCCGCCGACGCCGATCCAGTTTTCCGGCGCGCATTCGAGAAAATCGACCGCCCCCTGCTCCATCGCCAGTAATTGGGGTAGCAGACCACGGCGCAGGCCCAGCCCGGCCTGTAAAGAAGTGTCGCTCATAAGTTCGAGGCTCCTGGTCGTGTGCGGCCCGAACGAACAGGTCTCGACCTGTCCGTGGACCAGCAGCAAGGCTTCTCGCCAATGCGCACAAGCCTTGCTGCAACTCAATCAAGCGTTGGTCGGTCAACCATGGACCTTGCCATCGCCGCCACACTTGCCTTCGCCGCACTTGCCTTCGGCCTTGGTGGCTTTTGCGCCACCGCCGCATTTGCCCTCACCGCACTTGCCTTCGCCCTTACCGGCTTTTTCGCTGGCGCCGCATTTGCCTTCGCCACACTTGCCCTCGCCCGCTGCCTTGGCCGCGGCCAGTTGGTAGCCCTGTGTCAGGGGTTCGGCTGCGAATGCGGTGTTGCCAAGGACCATGCCACCGATCAGGGCAGCGCCAAGCAGGCCAAGGGTGTTTTTCGACTGTTTCATGGTGTTGCTCCACTGTGGTTGGGAAGTGGAGCCATTTCATCGCGGTGGTGTATCGAGGGTGTATCGGTGACGGCGGGGTTTTGTATGGGAATCGGTCGAACAGAGAGATTGATACAGTGCGATACATAAACCTGGCCTGGGCGTGCGGACCCAGGCCAGGCGGCCGTCAATCCTCCAACGGCTTCGGTGGGGCCGCCGGCTTGGCGGGCTTGGCAGGTTTGCTGTCCTTGGGCTTGGCCTCGCTGGAGGTCGCCACAGGCTCCGGCGCAGTCACCGCCTTTTCACTGGCTGGCAGCTCGTCCACGGCCTTGAAGATCACTTGCGGGTCCAGTTTCTCACCGCTGTCGTCGTCCTTGAGCACATGCCGTTCACCGTCCTTGCCCACCAGGATCACCTTGGTGCCTTTGCTGGCGCCGAGCTTGAGCTCGCGGATCAAGGCCATGGTGGTTTGTTGCTCGAGGTGCTTGTCCTCGCGTTTGCCCATCATGTTGGCGACGCTGTACAGGACCAGGCTGCGTTCCTTGAACCCGGCTTGGGTGGCCGGGTCCTTGAGGGCCTCGGTCAACCCTCGCAGGGTCGGGTCGGCGCTACTGGGCGCGATGATGACCAACGGCCTGGCCTTGCCCAGCTCCTTGGCCAGCGGCGCATCGCTGTCGGCAGCGAACAGCGGGCCAGCGATGGCGAGCAAGATGGCGAGGGTGAGTGACCGGACGAGCATGCGCATCTCCTTATTTTCTCGATAAAGACTACTGATCATGGAGAAAGATCCGACCTGCGAGCCTAAACCAGCTGACGGAATACAGGCTCGGGCGAAAGGTAACTGGTCGTTTCCATGCTTCCTCCAGAACGGGCCGATGGCACCTGAGGAACTGGCCCTTCCCACCTGAGCATAGCCCAAAGCCACCCCGATGAAGCGTGCTACAACGCCCGGTACCAGCGGGCGTTGTTGGGCTCATTGCACAGTGCAAAGGGAAAAGCGGACACCGCAACGGCTTCGAGAGCGCTATCGCACAGGGACGGAGGCCTCATCGAACACCGTTTCCAGGGCTTGGCGTGTCAGCGCCTTGATCTTGTCGTTCTCGGCCAAGCGTTGCGCCTCGCCGAGATCAGCGATCCTGGCCAACCGCTCGGCCTCCGGTACTTGATGATCGGCCATCAAATGTTCGATTCGCTGGCTGTAGGTGGCATCGAGCTCGGCGAATGCCTCGGCGTGAGCGCTGCGCAGGTACGTACGCCAGAAATCGCGGGCAACCAGCGAATCCCGAAGCCTGTCTTGCTCACGCTCCCCGTCCAGCACCCAGGCGCGCGCCCGAGCGATCTGCGTCTGCCCTACCTGGGCCAGTTCGCCGAACTGCATGCTATGGGTCTGAATGGGTAGGTCCAGGTCAATGCGCAACGCCAGACGGTAGGCCAGCACGACCTCGATCTCGTCCGGTTCCTGTCCTGCGGCCAGGCGTTCCGTTAGGTCCTGCCTGGCAAAACTGTCGAGCGCATCCAGCCGCGATAGCTGCCTGCCGAGACGGAGCAAGGCGATACCCCGCTGAGGGCCGGTCGCGCTGCGTTCGGCCTGCCAGACGAGCCGGCGCACTTCAAGGTCGCTGAAACACAACGCAACGCTGTCCACGCAGGTGAAATCCGAAGCCGCACTGAACAGAAGATCACGCAAGGCCGGATGCTCATACATGCCGGCCAACATGTCGAGCAACCGCCTCGCCAGGCTCGATGCGCCTACCGGGCTGCGGAACTCGGCAGTCCCGAGCATCGCCTGGAGCACCTGGAAAAACGGCTCGGCCCGCGGCTCGGCTTCCAGCAAGGCCCACAAGCTGGCCAGCTCATCGCGGTCCTGACTGTCCACGACATCGAGCCAGCGCGTGCGTGCGGGGACCGGATCATTCGGCGCCACCTGAGGCGCCCTGGGGGCTTGCAACGCGGCCCGGAAACGCTGCGTTTGCGCCTCGGTGAAAGGGTTGCCATTGAAGCGAACCTCACCTTCTCGCCACACGCGAGCGTCGAAAAAAGTGGTCGGCAATGTAGTGATCTGGTTGTTGGAGAGGTCGAGCGTGCGTAGTTGCTGGCACTCCAGAACGCCGTACGGAAGCTCCCGCAGGCTGGTATTGCGCAGGTGCAGCTCGACCAGGTCGGGCATCGCATGAACCGAGAATGTGCGCCCCAGCGGGTTATGCGAAAGGTTCAGGTAAACCAACGACTCACAATTGGCCAGGATCGTGGATTGCCCTGGGTCCAAGGCGATCTGGTTGCCGTAGAGATCCAGGAATTTCAGATTCGGCAGTTGGGTCAGGTGCAGGGGTAGCCGGGTCAGGTTGTTGCTCGAAAGCTCAAGCAATCTCACGTTGGGAAAAGCTTGCAGGAACTCATCCGGCACGGCTTCGAGGGACATGCCTCGCAAGGACAGCGCGGTGACATGGCTCAAACGCACCTGCTCCGGCAATGCCGGCAATATGCGAGGCTCGGCACCAGACTGGCTCCACCAATAATGCTCGATCAATTCCGGCTCGTCCGGTTGGTCAGGCAACCTGCGCTGCCAGCAATCGAGCAACCCTTTGCCGAAGAAATGGCGTTGTTCCGCCTCTGTGTCATCTCGGGCACTACTAATCCATGTGTTCAAATCGCGAATCAGCACGCGATATTCCGCCTCCAGCCGCGTCAGGACGGTATCGATGCCACCTGGCTGTTCGGCCTGCTGGTTCAGCCAGAGCGTGAGCTGGGCATCGTTGTAGCTGGGGTACAGGTTACGCAGCCTGGCCCGCAACGATTGCGCCCTTGGCCCGCGCCCGCTGAGCGGGTAGCCGATGCGACCGTCGGCCAGGCGCTGCGGAGGCTGGAACCAGCCTCGAGGGCCATTGTCGCCCAGCAGTTGCGCCAGCTCTTCGCGTCGGGATACAGCCAGGCGGCCGATCATCACCCGCAGGTTATGGGCCATCGGTTCATTGATTGTCATGGCAGCGCGCTGTGCCGGTGTATAGGCCGCGGCGAGCACGTCGAACAACTCGCCAGGCTCGCCTTCAGCCATGCCATCGGCGTCGAAACGGCAAAACCGGCCATCGACATGAACCAGGTCCAATGCTGTGGCGCCCTCTTCCATTTGCGCCAGCAAGGGCCCATTCACACGCTGTTCGAACAAGCGCCAGCGTATGCCCTCGGTACCACCGGGAAGATGTTTGAGCATGCCCAGAACCACGCGCGCCAGGTCCGAATCCTGTGGGACATCTAGGTACAAAGCCTCACAGGCCCGTGCCACACGGATGCGCAGGACGCGGCGCCTGGCTGCCTCGGCCAGGTGCAACGGCACCCGTGAGCTGTCCTCCAGACGCTGACGGTCAGCGGCGCTCGCCGTATCCAGTAACGCCTGTGCGCTGCGCGGGTGCAGCCTGGGGAACATTCGGCGCAAGGCCGCGACCTGCACGCTGTCGGGCGCGTGAAGCGTATCCTGGAACTGCTGCAGCAGCGCCCGGCGCTGGTCGGCGACCCGTTGCGCCAATGCCAGATCGTCGATATCGCCAGCTCCCGGCAGTCGCCTGGCCTGCTGCAGCAACGGCATATCCGTCACGGGTTGGCCAGCACGCAATTGCCCGATCAAGGTACGGATGCGCTGGTCCAGCTGGATACGCTCCACGCTGTCCACGACCTCCGCTTCCGGTACCTGGCCGTACACATGCCAAGCACGCAGCTCGTCCTCCCCCAGGCTATGGAAACTCAAGACCTGGTCGATCTGCTCATCGTCCAGTTCGGCGAAGCGCCCGCCCAGGCGTCGGAACAGGTAATGGCTACCCGCCCATTGAACCGGCTGCTCCGTCCAGAGCCGCCAGGCGCCCGCACCGTTATGGCGCAACAAGGGGCCGTGGCCTTCCTGTGGCAGAAGCTGCCACTGGCCGTCGTCGACACGCTGCACGACTGGAAAGTACTGGCCTTGCATCTGAACCCAGGATTGCCCCTCCAGGCGCTGGATGCCGGCAGCGTCACCCAGCGCTGTCGGCGGTGGCGAGGCACTGCGAAACGACGAAACATCTTCTTTCCACAGCTTCACCGAGCCGTCCTCGAGCAGCGCCGGTAACATGCTGTCTACCAGGGTCGAGCGCGACCAGGCCCGCTGTGCCAGGCCCACGCCTGCCGCGGAGGCACCGAGCACAGCAAGGTCGGTGGCGACATTCAGCAAATGGTCGAGGGCATCGCTGCTTTCGCCTTGGCGCCAGGCTTCGATGCCATGATAGGCCTCCCCCAGCAGTGCCCAGGTACTGGCGGCCAGCAATCCAATGCCGATGCCCGGTACGAACAAGCCTGCGAGGGTCAACAGCGCCCAGCCTTCGGCCTTCAGCCGCAGCTCATGCTTGCGCTGGATCTCGCGATCGAGCTGCGCGGTCGGCACCGCGATCAGGCTGGCATCATCCTTGAGCTGCTCAACCCGGCCCTGCCCGAGGCTGGCGAACAGCTCTGCAGGGTAGTCCCGCAGACGTTCGCCCAGATCGATGTTGGCCAGGTCCGACACGCCGCGGTAGCCCGTGATGACGGCGTGGAAGAAATCATGGCTGTCGCGTCGGCGCACGAAGCGTGCAAAGACGCGCTGGTAGGCCGGCGTGCGCAGGCGCTTGCCCAGGGCATTGGCGAAATGGCGCAGGTCTTTGTACGAGCCCCAGGCACCCTGCGGGTCTGCGGGGATATACACCAGCACCCGGTTGACAGTGTTGTAGACAGCCCCTCGATCGAACACTTCGATCACCACGATCTGTTCCAGGTCAATGCCCAACAGATGCAGGCGGCGGGCCTTGAACGGTTTGCCATCGAGCTGCCTGGGCCTGCGCAACAGGCACAGAGCGACCAGAAACTGGTATTCGGTATCGGACAACACGCCTTGCATATGGGCCACACAGGCATCGACCAGCATGGCGTAGCGCTGCGCACGAGCCAGCAGCGTGGCGGCAGCCACGGGCTCCTCCTTGCTTGGCTGCAATACCTCATCGAGGTGCCGCTGATACTGGCCGCCCAGGTCCAGGTCACGGCACAGGGCTGCGAATGCCTGGGGCGTCGGCGTGGCCTGGGCCTTGCCTGCCGGGTCGACCAGGCCGTTGCCCGGTGCCTGCAAATCGGTCTTGCCATCGCTGCTGAACAGATTCGCCAAGGCCTGTTGGAGCCTGGCCAATACACCGCCTTGCGCAGGGGCCTCCACGGGTTTGGCCTCGGCCTCGGTGAAGTTGCGTAGCGCTGCCTCGACCAGGGACACCCGCTCATAACGCGCCTCGCTCAGGTGGCTGCCTACGGGCTGGCTGCCGATCACCGGCTCCCAATAGCCCAAGCGAAACTGCCACTGGCGGGCCGGGTAATCGGCGTTGAACTTGACCTTCAAGGCCGTCTCCAGCTTGCTCACGGCGAAGGCGTCGATGTGTTGAAGCTGCCCAAGCCGTGCCTGCGCACGCTCCTGGTGGTACAGGTTCAGTGTCATCGCATCCTTGAGCACCTCGAGTTGATCGGCCGGGGCCAAGCGCAACCAGGCGGGCAATCGCTTGGCGATGATCCCGTCCTGATGCGCCTGGTCATGGTTCTTGTCAGCCGAGGGGCGATCTGGCTCACGCGCGTCCATGGTGCATTCGTCTCTGTGAAATGGAGACGCCAGCGTAGGCAGCGCAAGCGCGCCCTGGGCACTAGATAACTATGCCTCACATGTATCACCGAACGTCGATTGCAGTGTGCTCGCAAGCCGCCTCCAGCGCTTCGCTGGTCAAGCGACGCATCAGGTAGCGCTCATCTGCCTTCTGGAGCTGGTGCGCACGACGGATCTTCGCCTCGATCTGCTCCACCAGGGCCTGCCGGTCAGTGGGTGACACGTCCTCGCGGGCCTGGGCCGCCTCAAGACGGGCGATCAAGCGCTCCAGGCGTTCATGATGAGGCGCGTTGAGCGTGCTGAACGCCTCCTGGTGCGCTTGCGCCAGGTGTTCCTGCCAGAACGTCTGGTCCACCATCCAATCGGTCAGGACCTGGTGCTCTTCGCCTGCCAGTACCGCGCTGCGGATTCGCTCGACCTGCGAGGGATCGATACGTGAGCTCCACGGGTATTCCATTTCGCTGTCGTGCACCGGCAGGTCCAAAGGCCCCCGCAGGGCAAGGTAATAGCCCAGTTCCACCTCGATGGGATCGGCTGGCGTACGCGCCGCGTCGAGAGCATGTATGTAATGACTGACCCGTGTCGTGACCTGGTCCATCCGCCACAACTGGCGCCCCAGGCGCAGCAGGGCGTCCTGTAGGTGAGCCGGTGGCGTCTGTGCACGTGTGCGCGCGGCCATTACCCGCACCTCCAGGTTGATAAAGCGCCAGAGCACGCTGTCCTGGCAGGTCAGGGCATCGTCGGCGTGGGCGAACAGCTCTTCACGCAATGCGGCGTCGTCCCGCAGGCCGCGCAAGAGGTTGGACACCCGTATGGCCAACTGCTGTGGCTGGGTTCGAAACGCCTGCGTGTCCAACAGCCGTCGCAGCAGTTCCATGACGCCTTGCGAACCCTCCATTGCATCGATCACGCACCATGTCTGGAGCAGTTCGTCCCGATGCCGCGGCGGGGCCGCATCGCGCCAGCGCCGTGCATGGATGTTTTGCTGTTCGAGGTCTTGGGCCTGTTCCCTCAGGGCCACGGCATCGGCCTGGGCCAGGGGGTTGCCGGCCAGCCGCAGCCGATGGCGTAGCCAGAGCGGCGCCTGGTAGAGCGCCTGGGGCAACTGGACGATGCGGTTATCGCTCAGGTCGGCATGCTCCAGGGCCTGGCATTCGAGCAACCCGGGCGGCAACTGGGTGATCTGGGTATGGCGCATCAACAGCCTGTGCAGCCGCTCGAAGCCCACCAACGAGAACGTACGGCCCAGCGGGTTATACGACAGGTTGATGCATTCAAGGTAGGTACACCGTGACAACTCCGCGGCCTGCCCGGCATCGAGCGCGATCTGGTTGCCGTACAGGTCCAGCTCTCGCAGTTGCGGCATCTGCCCCAGCCGCGGCGGCAGGCGGTTGAGCTGGTTGTTGGCGATCTGCAGGATGCCCAGACGTGGGAAAGCCTGCAGGAAACCCGCCGGTACACGCTCCAGGCCCATGCCGATGATCGACAGCTCGATCACGTGGGAGAAACTGCGCTCGGGCAGCTCCGGCAGGTGGCCGGGTTGGCGGTTGTTCAGTACCAGCCTGGCCTCGGTGGCCTGCACGGCCATTGGCAGGCCATCGCCGATCCGCTGCCAGCACGCCAGCAACTGCGCCATGATGGCTCGCCGGTCCGACCGGGTGCGGCGGTCCCTGGCGGTGTCCACCCACTCCGCCAGGGATCGCTGCAAGGTTCGCAACTGCTCGCGCAGCGCCCCAAGTTCGACCACCAGGTCCCTTCCCGCCCGTTGCAGGTCCAGCGCCCAGGTGGTGATCTGCTCTTCGGTGTAACCGGGGTAGACCCGCCGCAGTTCCATCTGCAAGGTCCAGGGCACCAGCCCTTGGCCAACATGGCGAGGCCGCCTTCCCCCCAACGGGTAGCCAAGGCGCCCATCAACCTGACGCAAGGGGGCACGCATCTCGATGCTCGAGCGCGACACGCCCAGCAGGCGCAGGGTTTGTTCGCGCCGTTGGAGGGCCTGGCGCGCCAACAGTACCCGCAGGTTGTGATCGAACGGATCATGGATGCCCATGGCATCGCGTTGGTCGACCCGATACGCCTGGGCCATCACCTCGAACAGCTCGCCGGTTTCACCTTGCACCTGCCCTTGGGCATCGAGCAGGATGAACCTGCCATGCACATGAACCAGGTCGAAGGCAGTCTCACCCTGCGGCACGCTGAACAGCAAAGGCCCGTTCGAATAGCTTTCGAACAGCCGCCAGCGTATCCCCTTGGCGGCGCCGGGCAAATGTTCGAGCATGCCCAACACCACTCGGGCCAGGTCGGCATTCTGGGGCGTATCGAGGTGGAAGGCTTCGAACACCCGTACCGCCCGCACCCGTAGCATGCGAGCCCGTGCGGCTTCAGACAGGCGCAAGGAGACGCGTCCACTGTTCAGCAGCCGCTCACGATCCACAGCACAAGCTTGCTCGATCACAGCCTGTGCGGCGCGTCGGTGCAAGCTGGGGAATACCTTGCGCAACGCACGGGTATCAGCGGTATCGCTGTCTTGGGCACTGTCGTACAGGCGCTCAAGCAATAGCCTACGATCGTCCCACGCCCGCTCAGCAAGTGCCTGGTCCGACAAGCCGTTCGCACCAGGAAGCTGCCTGGCATGCTGCAACACGCCCTGGTCCGACACCGGCTCACCGGAGCGCAGTTGGCCGATCACCACGCGAATACGCAGGTCCAGGCGCACACGCAGGACACTGTCCGCCAACTCGGCGTCCGGGGCCAACCCCCTGACATGCAAGCCGCGCAGGTAGTCGCCATCGATCGCGTGGATGAGCATCAGCTGGTCGATCTGCTCGTCGTCCAGCTCACGGAACCGACCGCCGAAACGGCGGAACAGGCCATACGCATCCGACCATAGGGCAGGCTGCTCCGAACTCAGGCGCCAGGCCCCGGCGCCGTTGTGCGCCAACAAGGGCGCATGGCCCTGGCGAGGGCGCAGGCACCATTGACCCTCGACGGTACGCTGCACCGAATAGTAGTACCCATCCATCTCAACCCAGGCCCACTCCCCGAGGCGGTACACCCCCTGTGGGTCACGGGCAGCGTCTGGCGGCGGCGGTGGGCTGCGAAATGGTGCAAGGTCATGGTCCCAGAACTTGACGGTACCGTTCTCCAAGTACGCCGGAACCAGGCTGTCGACCCTGCTCGACCGCGCCCAGGCCCGACTGGCCGCGCCCAATGCTGCAGTGGTGGCGCCAATCAACACCACGTCCTTGGCCACGTTCATGATGTGGTCCAGCGCCAGGGCGTCATCACCTTCACGCCAGGCTTCGACCCCCAGGACAACGTCCTCCAGCAACTCCCAGGCCGTGCTGGCCAGCAACAGCGCCCCCAGCGCGGGCACGAACAGCCCAGCCAGCCCGACCAGGAACCACCCGCCGGCGATCAATCGCTCGTCGTGCGCTTGCTGCAGGGCCAGGTCCAGCTGCGCCACCGGCGTGGCGATCACGGCTGCGTCGTCCTTGATCTTCTCGATGCCCAAGCGTGCCAGGTTGTCGAACAACGGCAACGGGTAGGCGCTCATGTGCTCCTGCAGGTCCAGGTTGGCCCAGACCGGCAGGTCTCGGTAGCCGGGAGTCACGGTTGCGTAGAAGGCCTGGCTGTGGCGCTGGCGCACGAAACGGGCGAAGAACGCCTGGTAGTCCGTCGTGCGCAGGCGCCGGCCCAATTCGTTGGCGGCATGACGCAGGCTTGGAAAAGCAGTCCAGGCGCCGTTCGGGTCTTCCGGGACATTCAGCAGGACGCGCCGGGTGGTGTCGCGAATCACGCCCTGCTCGATCACATCCAGCACCAGGACCCGCTCCAGCGGGCATCCCAGCAGGCTAAGTTGCTTGGCGACCACTCGATGCCCCTGCAAAAGCCCAGGCTTGCCATGTCGGCAGAGCCCGACGATCAACTCCAGCTCCTGCTCCGTCACATGCCCCTGGAGCCTGGCCTGGTAGGCTTCGACCAGCATGTCCTGGCGCGACGATTGCGCCAGCAGCCAGGCGCCGTCGCCCTCGGCATCGGCTGCCTGCGCTGTCAGCACCTGCGCGAGATGCCGTTGGTACTCAGCTCCGAGGTCCAGTTCACGGCACAAACCGGCAAACTCGATCGCCGAAGGAGGCTTCAGCTTGCCAGCGCGGGGGTGGGCCAAGCGGTTGCCTGGAGCCTGGGTACCTGGCAGGGCCTCGTCCTGGGTGAAGTTGCGAAGCGCCGCCTCCAACAACGGCATGTCCTTGTAGTCCCATGTCGTCAAGTGAGCACCCACAGGCTGCGTATTGATCACCGGTTGGGCGATACCCCGGATGAACCTCCACTGCCTGACGTCGAACTTCGCCCGGTAGCGCTGGTGCAATGCGGTTTCCAGGCGCGACAGGACGAACCGGTCCAGCGGCTCGATCCGTTTGAGCATCCTATCGACCTGATGGCGCAGCCGCAGGCTTTCGCCCAACGCCTGGCCGAGGGCGGTCAATTGTCCGGCCGTGGCCTGGCGAATCCAGCCTGGCAAGCATTGCCCGATGAGGCTGTCCTGAATGGCCTGTTCGAGTCGGGTCAGCTTCGCATCGGTGTCGGCAACGTTGTCGCTGCTGTCCATAGTCATGTCTCCCGGGAGCAAAGCCATGAGGCTATGAGCTCAAGGAGACAGGTAGCCCCTAGATAGCTACCACCAGGTTCAGAAGAGCAACAACTGGCGATCGGTCAGGGCGTTGAATTCATCGCCCACGAACGGCAGGATGGCATCGGCCACGGGCTGCAACTGACGTGACAGGTAGTGCTCATGGTCGATCGGCGACTGCCGGTTTTCCAACGGCTCCGGGCCGGAGGTGGTCATCACGTAGCTGATCCAGCCACCATTCTGGTATTGCAACGGCCGGCCCAGGCGCAGGTTGTATTCATCGGCCAGCCGCGCAGCACGTACGTGGGGCGGCACATTGCGCTGGTAGTCGCGCAAAGGCCTGCGTAGGCGCTTGCGGTACACCAGCAGCGCATCCTGCTCCCCGGCCAGGGTACGCCGCACATAGTCGCGCACGTAGTCGCGGTAGGGCTGGCCACGGAAGATCCGCCCATACAGCTGCTGCTGGAATTCCCGGGCCAGGGGCGACCAGTCGGTGCGCACCGACTCCAGGCCCTTGTAGACCACGTCTTCGTGCCCATCGGCGCGCTGCACCAGGCCGGCATAGCGTTTCTTGCTGCCTTCTTCCGTACCGCGGATGGTGGGCATCAAGAAGCGTCGGTAATGGGTTTCGAACTGCAATTCCAGCGCACTGTGCAGGCCCAGGCTGGCCTCCAGGTGCTCGCGCCACCACTGGTTGACTTGGGCGACCAGCGCGTGGCCGATGCGTGCCGCCGATGCCTCGTCATGGGCCCCCTTGAGCCAGACGAAGGTGGAGTCGGTATCGCCATAGATCACGTCGTAGCCCTGGGCTTCGATCAACTGCCGGGTCTGGCGCATGATCTGATGCCCACGCATCGTGATCGACGAGGCCAGGCGCGGGTCGAAGAAACGGCAGCCACTGGAGCCAAGCACGCCGTAGAAGGCGTTCATGATGATTTTCAGGGCCTGGGCCAAGGGCACGTTGCCCGCGCGCTTGGCCGCCTCCCTCCCCTGCCAGACCCGCTCGACGATCGCCGGCAGGCCGTGCCGGGTACGGGAGAACCGGGCACCGCGAAAACCTTCGACCGAATGGGCATCATCCGGTTGGCCCAGCCCTTCCACCAGCCCCACCGGGTCGATCAGGAAGGTGCGGATGATCGAGGGATACAGGCTCTTGTAGTCGAGCACCAGTACCGAGTCGTACAGGCCTGGGCGCGAGTCCATGACGAAGCCACCGGGGCTGGCTTCGTCGGGCCTGCTGCCCAGGTTGGGCGCGACGTACCCCAAGCGGTGCATCGGCGGGATGTACAGGTGGCAGAACGCGGCTACCGATCCCCCGCTGCGGTCCACTGCAAGGCCCGTGACAGTCGAGCGCTCGAGGAGGAATTCCAGCAGCTTCGTATGGGCGAAGATCCGCGTCACCAGTTCGCAGTCCTTGAGGTTGTAGCGGGCCAGGGCCGGCTTGTCCTCGGCGAACATGCGGTTGATTTCGTCCATGCGCTGGTAGGGCGTGTCGATGGCCTTGCCCTCGCCCAGTAACGTTTGGGCGACGCTTTCCAGGCTGAACGAAGGGAAGCTCCAGGTGGCCGAGCGCAGCGCCTCGATGCCGTCGATCAGCAAGCGGCCTGGGGCATCGGCGAATACATGGCTGCGGCTGCCGTGGGCGCGCAGGGCCAGTGGCGCGCCGTTACGCCCCAATGCCAGCGGCACCTTCAGTTGCGTGGCGAGCTCGTGCAGCAGGCGCAGGTCGAACTGCACCAGGCTCCAGCCGATGATTGCATCGGGGTCATAGCGGGCCAGCCAGCGGTTGAGGCATTCGAGCAACTGGGCGCGGTCGTCGCAGTACTGCAGGTCGAAATCCACTGCACCGGCATCGCCATTGGCCGGCCCGAGCATGTAGACCTGGCGCTGGCCGCAGCCTTCAAGGGCGATGCTGTAGAGCTCGCCGCGCTCGCTGGTTTCGATGTCCAGCGACACCAGACGCAACGTGGGGCGGTAGTCCGGCAAGGGTTTGAGCTGGGCATTGCAGAGCACGCCCTGGGCATCGGCCTGGCCGCTGAACTGCACCGGGGCGGTGATGAACCGCTCCATCAGGTAGCGCTCCGGGGGCCGGATGTCCGCTTCGAAGACGTCGATGCCCGCAGCCCGCAAGCGCTGTTCGAGCTGGATCAGCTGACGGTGCTGGCGGCAATACAGGCCCAGCACGGGGCGCTGCTCGAAATCGCGCAGGCCCAGCGGGCGCAACTCGACACCCGGCTCAGCGCCCACCAGTGCCTGTGCACGCGCAGCCTGCTCTGCCGGGATGAAGGCCACCGAGACCTGCGGCGCCAAGCGCAGCTGGCGCGGCCCTTGGTCGGTGGCGAGCCAGAACTCCACGCAGGTGCCCTCGGGCGTATCGTGCCAGTGTCGGGTGAGGACAAAGCCCTGCTGCAACTCCACCGCGTCGACCTCGAATCGTTTTTTCGTTGAGTGAAGGTGCATTCTACCGCTGTATGGGGATTCCCTGTTCGACCCCATGGGCCTCGTTGCGGGGGCGGGCATCACCCATAGAGGTAGTCGATGTCCTTGTAGGCCAACGGCGGTACCTGGCCAAGCAGGAAATCACGCAGACGCTGCATCTGGCGTGCCTTGGGGCTGGCCTTGAGCCAGGTCATGTAGTAACCGTCGCCTGTGGCCACGGCATGCTTGAAGGGTGTCACCAGGCGGCCGGCGGCCAGGTCGGCACTGGCCAGCACCAAGTCGACCACCGAGATGCCCAGGCCTTGCTGGGCTGCGGAAATGCCCTGGTCGAGCGTATCGAACACCTGGCCCTGGTCGATGCTGATTTCCAGCGCGTCCATCCGTGCCAGCCAGCGGCGCCAGTCGCGACGGTCCGGCGAGGGATGCAGCAGTTCGCAGCGCTCGAGCACAGAGAGATCCGACACTTGATCCTGCAGGTAATCGGGGTGGCACACCGGAATCAACCACTCATCGAACAGCTTGAGCCCCTCGACATCGGCCGGGAAACGGCCATTGCCCAGCAGGATGGCACAGTCGTAGGGCTCGGAATAGAAATCCACCGTGTCGATGTCCATCCACACGCTCGACAACTGCACGCTACAGCTGTTGTCGACCTTCTTGAAACCGTCCAGCGCCCGGAGCAGCCAGCGAACCGTCAATGTAGAAGGTGCCTTCAGGCGCAGGCCGTAGCGGTCCTGGCGCAGCAATGAACAGGCATTCTCGATGATCTTGAAGCCGACCTTGAGCTCCTGGGCCAGCAATCGACCGTGCTCGGTGAGGCGCAGCTTGGGGCCGCGACGTTCGAACAGGTCACAACCGAACAGGGCTTCAAGGGTCTTGACGTGATGACTGACAGCACCCTGGGTCAAGGACAGCTCCTCGGCCGCCCGGGTGAAGGAGCCGTAGCGTGAGGCGACCTCGAAAGCGCGCAGGGCATGAAGTGCGGGGATCCGTTCCGACATCGAGCCATCCAAAGTATGAGTGAGACTAATAGTAGGTCATAGCACCACCCGTTTTACAACCTTGGTGGGTTCTTCGAAAATGCTCTTAAACAATAAATATTCATAGGAAACCGCGTAGAACTCGCGGTCAATTTCATTGAAATACCTGGGGAATACATGTTTACGGGTTATGGAAACTGCTATCGCCTGGATGCGCTAGAGCTGGCCGCCGAACATATCCAGAATCACCCACATTGGACGCATACCGCCATCGAACAATTTCGTACCTTCCTCGCCGCTCCCGATTTTCCTTGCCTGTTCGGACGCAAGGCGGTAGCAACCGCGACTTGCCATGTGGTCTTCGCCCGGGCCGGCGAATGGGCCACCGACATCGCCCGAGGGCTGGCCGGCTATGTCCGTATGCTCGAGCCGATCCCGCTCAAACAGCGCATCGGCATGCCACTGCTGGCATTCCTCGAAACTGACGCCAGCAGCACCTTGGCCGAGCAACAGTCCCTGGCGTGGCAGGTGCTGCAGGATGTGCACCGTCTCGACCCGCTGCCCTGGCCCGCCGGGGTACCCCAGGATCCCCATGACCCCAACTGGTCGTTCTGCTTCGCCGACATGCCGTTGTTCATCAACATGAACTTCCCTGCGCACCGGCAGATGAAAAGCCGCAACCTGGGCGACCACATCGCCTTCGTCATCAACCCCCGGGAAAGCTTCGACGAGGTGGCCAGCGCCGCCACCGAAAGCGGGCGGCGCATTCGCTCGCGGATCCGCGACCGGGTACGCCACTACAACGATGGCATCGTCCCGGATACCCTGGGCTTCTTCGGCCAGGGCGACAACTTCGAATGGCGTCAATACCAGCTTCAGGAACCCGGCTCGCTGAACCCTGCGCGCTGCCCGTTCCATGCCCATGCAACAGCCGATACCCTGATCGAGAACTGAACGTGAATACCGCACTCGCCGCCACCTATGCCCTCACCGTCCTGCTGCTGATCGCCACGCCCGGCCCGGTCGTGGCGCTGGTCGTCAACACCGCAGCCGCCTCCGGCCCGCGCAAGGCCCTGTTCACCGCGCTGGGCACCAACTGGGCCTCCCTGGTACTCATCGGTGCCGCCGCCTGGATCATCATGACCAGCGCCGCAGTCGACAAGGCCTGGCTCAGCGGCCTGAGCCTGCTGGGGTGCCTGTTCATCGGCTACATCGCCGTCGCCACCTTGCGCGAAGCGCTGCAGGCGCCCGCTGCGCAAACAGCGGCGGATACGCCCGAACAACCGGGGCGAGGTGGTTTGCTGCAGGGCTTCATGGTGGGTATTTCCAACCCCAAGGACATCATCTTCTTCATTTCCTTCTTCCCGCAGTTCATCCAGATCACCGAGTCCTTCGGCAAGAGCATGGTGGTGTTGTCGCTGCTGTGGATCCTCATCGATTTCGCCGTGCTCAGCCTGTACATCTTCGCCATCGGCAAGATCGCCTCGCAGCGCAGCAACCGCCTGATCACCCTGGCCTCCGGCGTTGCGTTGCTGCTGATCGCCATTGCCGGCCTTGCCTACAACATCAAGGAACTGGCCGCCATCTGAGCCGCGCCGTTGCCGAGCCTGGAGTGCCAAAGGAGCGCCCATGAGACCGATCGACCACGCCACGAACGTCCAGGGCAGCCCTCTTCCCCTGCAACAGGACTACCAGCGCTTCCTGTTGCTGGGCAGCCGCCGCGCGCCCCACACGCTGTACATGCATGAACGCGGCTATCGCTCCGGCACCATCAATACCGACAGCCTGGGCATGCGCTACAGCCACTGCGGCGAAAAGCGCTTTTCGGTGGCCGAGCACCATGGCACGAAGCGGGTCAACTTGTTGGTGGGCGGTTCCACCACACTGGGCATCGGCGCCAGTTCCGACGAACACACGGTGGCCTCCTACCTGTCGGCACTCACCGGCGAGGTCTGGCTGAGCCTGGCCGGCTGCGGGCTGAATGCTACTCAGGAGCTGTTGATGTTTCTTACTCACCAGCATCGGTTTGGCGAAATCGGCCATGTGGTGGTGCTCAGCGGCCTGAATACCCTGGCCCATGAGGCTTTGGACGAAGTCTTCGCCTGCGAACAGGGCGAGGAACAGGCATTGTCCTACCTGGGCCTGCTCAACAGTTTCAACGAAGGCGTGCAGCACACCGAAGCGCCTCGCAGCTCATCGCTCTGGCAGCGCCTGGGCCAGGCCCTGGCCCCTCGCCGCCACCCTTCCCCACCCAATTGGACGCTGTCTGCCCCCGACAAGCGCCTGGCCCGTGCGGCCGAGACCATCGGCCGCACCCTACGGCAATGGGATCGCCTGCTGGCTGATGGCCATGCAACCCTCACCTTCATTCTGCAGCCTTTATTACCCTGGTGCCGCGACAGCCTGCCCGCCGCCGAGCAAGGCATGCTCGATACCCTGCAACGACAGCCGACCAATTTCGACCGGCTGCTGGCCGACGTGTTCGACAGCGAACTGCACATGGCTTTCTTCCGTCGGATCAAGGCCCAGGCCGAATCCGTGCCCTGCTACGACATGAACTGCATGCTGAGTAGTTCCCCGGTGTTCAGCGAAGCGCTGTTCGTCGATCGCCTGCATTTCAACGATCTGGGCAACAATGCCCTGGCCAAGGTGATCACCGCGAAACTCGGGCTGGCCCAGGAAAAACAGGCCAATCGCAAGGCGACGACCATCAAGCTCGTCTGACAAAGCAGGAATGCTCTTTCAGACTGCCCTTCGGGGTGGCTAGAATACGACGTTGTCGCTCCTGATTCGCTTGAGGCACGTGTGTAACGCCATGACCATCGAAGCTGCCCCGCTGTACCTGGTCGCCAGCCTTGGCCGACCTGCCTGCGAGACCCGCCCGTGAATCGTGCTGTCTTCTTGTCGCCATTGCTCCTGGCCGCGCTTGCGCAAAGTGCCCAGGCACTGGACGTGCAGATCGACCCACACGCCGACCTGCTCTATCGCCAGGCCCTGCCCCTGCTCGAACAGGCCGACAGCCAGGACGACGCCCCCAGCCCGCTGCGCACTGCCATAGGCAGCGACCCGGAGCTCAGCCGCCAAGGCCAGGCTCTGGCTCGTACCCTGCCCACGGCTGTCGCCTTGCTGAAAAAATCAGTGGCACTTGGCCACCCGGTAGCCCAATACCGCCTGGCCTTGTACTACATGACCTACCTGCCCGCCACGCAGATCCCGGACGCCGCCTGTCCTCTGCTGGAGGCCAGCCTGCAACAGGGCTTCGCCCCGCCAGCCCCGGCAATCGCCACCTGGTGCCCGCCGTACAATGCCAGCCCTGCGTACCGCCAGGCACTGGAGGCGATCCCCGGTATGGCCACCCTGTATGCGCCCTACTACCCGCAGCCTGCCGTTCGCCTGGCTTGCAACCGCAGCCAGCCGCAAGGCCTGGAGATGCAATGGGGGCGTCAGCGTGACTACCAGGCCGAGGTGTACCGCCTGCTCGGCGAGCTTGACCCGCAGCGTCGGCAGCTGTTGTTGCAAAAGGCCGTCGAGATCAACGGTTGTGCGGCTGCCCAACAGCGCCTGACCAGCCATCGCTGATCGAATGGCCCAGGGGTAGCAAGAACGTTCAAGCCTCCCCTCTCGTCCTCTGGCATGCTGGTTATCCCTGTCGATTCATAGTCACCATCATGCCCTGCAACCCACCCGTAGCCCGTCAAGCCTTTCTCCACGGCGCCCTTGCCATCCTACCGCTGTCCCTGGCCGTCGCCCCCTGGGGCCTGCTGGCCGGCTCCATGGCCATCGAAGCCAACCTCAGCGCCTGGGAGGGCCAAGGGCTGTCTGCCATCGTCTTCGCCGGCGCCGCGCAATTGGTGGCGATCGGCATGCTCAAGGGCGGTGCGAACCTGTTCTCGATCCTGCTCACCACCTTGCTGCTGACCTCCCAACACCTGCTCTATGGCCTGTCCATGCGCCCGGTGCTTTCCAACCAGCCGCTGCGCTGGCGCCTGGGGCTGGGCTTTTTGTTGACCGATGAGTTCTTCGCCCTGACCAGCCGCTATGACCAACAACAGTTCAACCGTTGGTATGCCTTGGGGGTCGGGCTGACGTTCTATGTGGCCTGGAACCTGTTCACGCTCGCCGGCATCCTGCTTGGCCAGAACATCCCGCATCTGGATCAGCTGGGCCTGGATTTTTCCATCGTCGCCACCTTCGTCGCACTGATCGCGCCCCTGGTACGCAACCTGCCCACCGTGGTGTGCGTGGCCGTGTCACTGTTCTGTTCGGTGCTGTTCAGCTACTGGCACTGGGAAACTGCCCTGGTGGTCGCGGGCCTGCTGGGCATGAGCGCTGGCTTCGCCTGCCAGAAGCTCGGAGCAGGCCGCCCATGACCTGGTTGCTGATCTTCGCCATGGGCCTGGTGGTATTTCTCAACCGCTACGCCTTCCTCGAACCGCGCCTGCCCTTGCGCCTGAGCTCCAATGCCCGGCAGTTCCTGGGCTTCGCCGTGCCAGGCATGCTGACGGCCATCTGTGGGCCGATCATCTTCCTGCCCGGCCACCAGCTCGACCTGAGCCTGGCCAACCCGTACCTGCTGGGGTCGCTGGTGGCGATCGCTCTGGTGTTGTTGACCCGCAGCGTATTGCTGAGCATGCTGGCCAGCATGGCGATCTTCTTCCTCCTGCGCAGTTGGCTGGCATGAACACGCCCCTGCGCGAACAGACCCACCTCTGGCAGGCCCCGGCGCTGGGCGATGTGGAAATGCTGCACGCGCGGTATTTCCAGCAACGTTTCGCCCCGCATGTACACGAAGGCTACGTGTTCACCGTGATCGAGTCCGGCGCCCAGCGCTTCTGGCATCGCGGCAGCGAGCACCTGGCGCCGGTGGGCAGCATGGTGCTGATCAACCCGGACGAGCTGCACACCGGAGCCACCGCCCACGAGGCGGGCTGGCGCTACCGCGGCTTCTACCCCGAGCATGAACGGATCACCGGTGTGCTGGAGGAACTGGAGCTGGGTCGGCATGGTATGCCGCACTTCAAGGCCAGCGTCATCCAGGACCCAACGCTGGCCACCCTGTTCAGCCAGTTGCACCAACGCTCCGAAAACGGTGCCAGCGCCTTGGAGCAACAGACCGCCTGGCGCCAGGCCGTACTGGCCCTGGTGCAGCGCCACGGCCACTGCGCCCAGCCTCCCACGCCGGGCAACGAACCCCTGGCGGTGGCACGGGCCCGTGAGCTGCTGGAAAGCCAGCTGGCCGACCCACCCTCGCTGGAGGCCCTGGCAGCAGCCGTGAACCTTTCGCCCTTCCACTTCGCCCGGGTATTCCGCCAGGCCACCGGCCTGCCTCCCCACGCCTGGCTCAAGCAACGTCGCCTGGCCCGCGCCCGCGAATGCCTCAAGAGCGGCCTGCCCGCCTCAGAAGTGGCCTTTGCCTTGGGCTTTGCCGACCAGAGCCACCTGAGCCGTCAGTTCAAGCAGGCCTATGGCGTGACGCCGGGGGCTTATCGGCAGGCGTGTCGCTTTGTGTAGGCGGGAATAACATGCTCACCATGGCATTTCCCCTGGCGCAGCTCGCAGGCAGAACCCCCTACCCTGACGCCAGTCAAGTTAAGCCTTATCGGCTGCATTTGGGGCTGCTTCGCAGCCCATCGCCGGCAAGCCGGCTCCCAAAGGTTCCGCAGTGTCTACAACAGCAGCGCAGGACAGGTGGGAGCCGGCTGGCCGGCGATGGGCCTCAACTGACAGGCATTCCCCCCTACCCCTGCTAAACTGAGTGGGCTGAACGGAGGATCCTGCCATGTCCGATAGAGAGCTCACCACCCTCCTGACGCTGATGAACCAGCGCCAAGCCTGTTTGAGCAGTGCTTGCAAGGAGATTGCCGACTGGATCGACCGGCAGGGCGATGTGCCCGCTGCTGGCAAGATCCGCGCAAGCCTCAAGGCCCTGGAAGCCGAAGATGCCCAGGTGCGCAAGACCTTGACGTCGTTGACCATCGAGCGGCCGTTACCCAGGTTTCGTAGCTGAGCGCCAGTCGAGGTGACGTGGGGCCATTACGCGCCCCAGTAACGATACAAGGCCGCCCATGCAGCATCCATCGGGTGCTTGTAGAGGCGGCTTTGCGTCATGCCGGGAAACCCCGCGGTATTTGAACGATCAGTGTTGCATGTGCCCGTGGTCATGCCCCGCTTCGGCGGCCAGCGGGCGTACAGGGGCCTGCACCTCGAGGGTCTGCCTGGCGCCCTTGGCATCTTCGACGACCAGGGTCAGCGGTACCTGTTCGCCTTCCTTGACCTGCTTGGCCAGGCCCATGAGCATCACGTGATAGCCGTTCGGGTCCAGGCTTACGGCTTTGCCGGCCGGCAGCTCGACGGCCTTCACTTCACGCATGCCCATCACGTCGCCGTTCATGGTCATTTCGTGCACCTGCACGGTCTTGGCCACGGGCGAGGCCACGCTCACCAGTTTGCTGTCGCTATCGGCGGTCAGGGTCATGAAGGCCCCGGTCGATTGCTGGTGCGGCACGCTGGCGCGTACCCAGGCGTCGCTCACGGTGGTCTGGGCCAAGGCCGGCAGGGCCAGGCCCATCAGCGCCAGGGCGGCCAGGCCGTGCTTGAGTTGCATCGAAATTGCCATTAGCAGATCTCCATCAGGGTGAGCAGGTCTTCGGCGCATTCCTTGGCATTGAGGGAATGGCCCAGGCTCAGGCGCAGGGTGCCGCGCGAATCGTAGACATAGCTGGTGGACGAATGGGAGATGGTGTAGGTATCGCCGGCCGGGACCTTTTCATAGAACACCTTGAACTCCCTGGCCACCTCGGCGATCTCCTCAGGGGTGCCGGTGAGCGCCGTGAACGAAGGGTCGAAGGCCTTGACGTAGGCGTCGAGCACCTCGGGGGTGTCGCGCTCGGGGTCGAGGGTGATGAACACCACTTGCAGGAAACCGGCGTCACGGCCCATCAGCTTCTTGATCTGCACCGCACGTGCCAGGGTGGTCGGGCAAACGGCCGGGCACTGGGTGAACCCGAAGAAGATCATTGGCATCGAGCCATAGAAACTCGACAGGGTACGTTCGTTGCCTTGGGTATCCTTGAGCCGGAACTTACGGCCGAGGATTTCGTTGCTCATGTTCTTGCCGTACTTGAATTCGAGCCCCCGGGCCGGGTTGCAACCGGCCAGCAGGCCAAGCCCCAGCACGCCCATCCCGGCGACGACAGCACGCCGGGTCAGTAAATCAGTCATGGAACCATCCTTTACAGGGAAGGTGCCGGCCCCTGGGATGGACCAGCCGAAAACCGGGGCATTCTGGCATGACACCCCCTGGGCATCCAGCCGACAGAGGTCCAACCCCGCGCAAGCCATTGAATTCCGGGCTGCGTCTTGTTGTCGCAGGGGTTGATCTCGTAACACTTTGTTGCTCTACAGCATGGCACGGCACATATCCTGCTTGCGTGATTGGAGCAGCCACTGTGGGCGCGGGCTTGCCCCGCGATCGAGGGCGAAGGCCTTGTCATCCCACTGTGATGGCAGGCCCTGCCCAATCGCGGGACAAGCCCGCTCCCACAACTACGCCAGCTCCCCCAACTACCCGGCAGTACCCTTGATACCGCGGGACAAGGTCAGGGCCAGGTCTTCGATCATGTCCTCCTGCCCGCCGACCGTGCCGCGACGGCCCAACTCCACCAGCAGGTCGCGGGCCGGGATTCCGTACTTGGCCTCGGCACGCTTGGCGAACAGCAGGAACGAGCTGTACACCCCGGCGTAGCCCAGGGTCAGGGCATCACGGTCCAGGCGGATCGGCTGGTCCATCATCGGCACCACCAGGTCCTCGGCCACGTCCATGATGCGATACAGGTCTACCCCGCTCTCAACGCCCATGCGCTTGAGCACGGCGACGAACACCTCCAACGGCGTATTACCGGCACCGGCACCGAGCCCGGCCACCGAGCCGTCGATACGCACCGCACCGGCTTCGATGGCGGCCAGGGAGTTGGCAATCGCCATGCCCAGGTTGTGATGACCGTGGAAGCCAACCTCGGTAGCCGCCTCCAGGCCATCGCGCAGCACGGCGATCTTCTCGCTCACCTCGTCGGGCAGCATGTAGCCGGCCGAGTCGGTGCAGTAGATGCAGTTGGCGCCATAACTCTGCATCAGGCGCGCCTGCTCCAGCAGCTTCTCGGCGCTGACCATGTGCGCCATCATCAGGAAGCCCACGGTATCCAAGCCCATCTTGGCAGCCATGCCGATATGCTGGCCGGAGACGTCAGCCTCGGTGCAGTGGGTCGCGACGCGAATCGTCGAGACACCGTGCTCATGGGCCATCTTCAGATGGTCGAGGGTGCCGATGCCCGGCAGCAGTAGCGCCGAAACCTTGGCGTGCTTGAGCTTGGGAATCACGACACTGAAGTACTGTTCGTCGCTGTGGGCAGGGAAGCCGTAGTTCAACGAGGCGCCACCCAAGCCGTCGCCATGGGTGATCTCGATCAGCGGCACGCCCGCGGCATCCAGCCCGGTGGCCACGTCCACCATCTGCTGCAGGCTGATCTGGTGACGCTTGGCGTGCATGCCGTCGCGCAGGCTCATGTCGTGCAACAGCACATTCTTACCTTGAAGGTTCATCGCACTCTCCTCAGCGGGCCGGCAATTGCAGGGTGCCCTTGTGGGCTTCTTCGGCGAACATCTCGGCGGTGCGCAGGCCGGCGGCGGTCATGATGTCCAGGTTGCCGGCCGACTTGGGCAGGAAGTCGCCCAGGCCTTGCACCTCGACGAAGATCGACACCTTGTTGCCATCGAACACCGGGCCGTTGACCAGCGTGTAGCCGGGCACGTAGCGCTGCACTTCCTCGACCATGGCCAGCACCGAGGCGCGGATGGCGTCCTGGTCGGGGGTGTCGTCGGTCAGGCAGTGGATGGTGTCGCGCATCATCAACGGCGGCTCGGCCGGGTTGATGACGATGATCGCCTTGCCGCGGCGGGCACCACCGATGCTTTCCACGGCACCTGCGGTGGTGCGGGTGAACTCGTCGATGTTCTGCCGGGTACCGGGGCCCACGGAGCTCGACGACACGGTGGCGACGATCTCGCCATAGGCCACAGGCTGCACACGCGACACCGCCGCGACCATGGGGATGGTGGCCTGCCCGCCGCAGGTGACCATGTTGACGTTCATCGCAAGCTTGGCGGCATGCTCCTTGAGGTTGACCGGCGGCACGCAGAACGGGCCGATGGCCGCCGGCGTCAGGTCGACCATGATCACCCCAAGCTCGTTGAGCTTACGGCTGTTATGCGCATGCACATAGGCGGAGGTGGCATCGAAGGCGATGCGGATATCGTCGTCCAGCACATGGGGCAACAGGCCGTCGAGGCCTTCGGCAGTGGTCTTCACGCCCATCGCCCGGGCCCGCTTCAGGCCCTCGGACTCCGGGTCCACGCCTACCATCCAGACCGGCTCGATCCACGCCGAACGGCACATTTTCATCAGCAAGTCGGTGCCGATGTTCCCCGGGCCGATAATGGCCGCTTTCAGTTTCTGGCTCATGGGCCTTGCTCCTCGATCAGGCTCGGAAGGACACCTGGGCACTGCCCAGGCCGTCGATGGTCAGGGAAAAGCGGTCGCCTGCCCGCACTGGCTCCAGCGGCACCAGCGAACCGGAGAGGATCACCTCGCCGGCCTTGAAGGGGATGCCGAAGGCGCCGAGGGTGTTGGCCAGCCAGGCGACCGCGGTCAACGGGTTGCCCTGCACCGCCGCGCCCAACCCTTCGCTCAGCGGTTCATCGTTCTTGAACACACGCATGTGCAGCGCCGGCAGGTCCAGCTGGCGTGGGTCGACCCGTTCCTGGCCAAGCACGAACACGCCACAGGAGGCGTTGTCGGCGACGGTGTCCTGGATACGGATGCGCCAGTCATCGATGCGCGAATCGACGATCTCGAAGCACGGCGTGATGAAGTCGGTGGCCGCCAGCACGTCGGCCTCGGTGACGCCCGGGCCGACCAGGTCATGCTTGAGCACGAAGGCGATCTCGCCCTCGGCGCGCGGCTGGATCAGGCGGTTCTCGGCCAACGAGATCTCGGCACCGTTATCGAAGGCCATGGCACGGGTGATGAAGCCGAAGTCCGGCTGGTGCACGTCAAGCATGCGCTGCACGGCTGCCGAGGTGACGCCGATCTTCTTGCCGACGATACGGTCACCGGCGGCGACTCGTCGCTCGATGCAATGCAACGAGATGTGGTAGGCATCCTCGATGGTGATCTGTGGCCAGCGCTCGGTCAGCGGTGCCAGCGTCTGCCCTTCGCACAGGGCCTGGTACAGTTCGTCGCCGTGCTGGCGGCGCAGTTGCAGGCTCATGGGCGGCCCTCCTCGAGAAATGCCAGGCAGTCACGGTTGAACAGGTCACGGTGCTCGACCATCACCCAGTGGCCGCATTCGCTGAGCAGCACGAAGCGGATGTGCCGGCAGGCCTGCATCAAGGTGTTGGCACCGGAGACGGGGCAGAACTTGTCGTTCATGCCCCAGAACCCCAGGATCGGGCAGGCCAGCTCCGACAGACGCTCGGCCATGTTCGGCACCTCCATGGTGGAAAGCACGCAAGGGGGCTGCTGCGCCACCACTGCGACCCGCTCGGCCACCGTCTCGTCGTCGATCAACGACGGGTCGAACAATTGCAGGCCCAGCAGGCGCTTCATGCCGGCGGCATCGCGCAGCTCGCCGCTGGCGAAGGCCGTGGCCATGCGCTGGATGCCTTCCATCTGCAGGTAGTACTGGGCCTTGTCCATCAGGCCACCCGGGGCCATCAGCACCAGGCGGGCCACCCGCTGCGGCTGACGCAGGGCGATGGCAATGGCGATGGCCCCGCCCAGGGAGTTGCCGACCAGCGCGCAGCGCTGGATATCCAGGGCATCGAGCAGGCCCAGCAAAGCCTCGACGAAGAAATCCAGGGTATAGGCGGTTTCCGGTTTGTCCGAGGCACCGTAGCCTGGCAGGTCAGGCACGATGGCGCGGTAGCCGGCCTCGGCGAATACTGGGTAGTTGTGCTTGAAGTTGCTATGCCCGCTGGCACCCGGGCCGCTGCCATGGATGAACACCACCGCCTCGCCCGAGCCGACATCCTGATAGTGCAATTGCAGGCCACCCGGCAACCTGACCTTCTGCCCTTGCGCTGCTGCGCCCATGGGGAACCTCCCGGCTTGTTGTTGTACCGGGATTATTCAGAGCCGCCGCGCCTGGCGGCATCGTCCGACAGGACTACAGGACACTAGTCCCTTTGGACGTAGGCCCGAGGGCAGCTGCCGCCTAGCATCGAGGGACTCTTCTGACAAACGAAAGGCATCCCCATGCAAGACCCATTGGATTTTCGCGGCAAGGTCGTCCTGGTCACCGGCGGTGCCAAGGGCGTGGGCCGTGGGATTACCCGACGCTTTCTCGAATGCGGCGCGCAGGTGGTCATCTGTGGCCGCCAGGCACCGGAGCGTCTGCCCAGCGGTGGAGGCCGCCATGCCGTGTTCATGCAATGCGACGTGCGTGACCTGGAGCAGCTGGAGCACCTGGTAGGTGGCATCCTGAAGTACTTCGGCCGTCTCGATGTGTTGGTCAACAACGCCGGTGGCGCACCATTCGCCGAAGCCGCCAGCGCCTCGCCGCGCTTCAGCGAGTCGATCGTGCGGCTTAACCTGCTGGCGCCGCTGAACCTGAGCCAGCTGGCCAACCGGGTGATGCAGGAACAGGCCGAGGGCGGCAGCATCATCAACATCTGCAGCGTCAGCGCCACCCGCCCCTCACCTGGCACCGCCGCCTATGGCGCAGCCAAGGCAGGCCTGCTCAACCTGACCCGCTCGCTGGCGGTGGAGTGGGCGCCCAAGGTGCGGGTCAATGCCATCACTGCCGGCTTGATCCTTACCGAGCAGGCCGAACTGCATTATGGTGATGCCCAGCAGCAGGCCCAGGTAGCCGCCACGGTGCCCCTGGGGCGCCTGGCCGAGCCGGACGACATCGGCGACACCTGCCTGTACCTGGCCTCGCCCCTGGCCCGCTATGTCAGTGGCGCGGATGTGGCGGTGCATGGTGGCGGGGAGCGCCCAGCGTTCCTCGATGCGGCAAAAGAGCAATAACCGACGAAAGAACCCCGGGCATGTCTTCGTCTGCGCCCGGCCGCCGCATATCACACGGCTGGCCGGGATCGAAGACTCAGCGGGGCACCACGTTCACCTCGCTCCAATAGGCCTGCATGCTGCTGATAAGCCCTTGTTCGTCGAACGTCATCACGTCGATCACATGCAACGAGCAGTCTTGCCCTTGCCACTGCATGTCGACCCGAAACGGCATGGCGCCACAGCCGCTATGGCTGGCACGTACCGGCCCGGTGAGGGTCGCGCTGACCTTCATCTGACCCAACCCTTGGCGGTAGAACTCGGCGATCTGGTCGATGCCCTGCAACGGCGCCTGGCCCACCGGGTCCTCGACGGTGGCATTTTCGGCATAGAGCTGGACGATGCCATCGATATCACCGGCATCCACCCGCTCGACATAACGCTGCATGATGGCCTGGACCTGCTGTGCTGTCGGCAAGCCCATCTCAGGCCACCTCGAACAATGCAGCGGCGCCCATGCCACCGCCGATGCACATGCTCACCACCACATAACGCACGGCCCGGCGCCTGCCCTCGATCAGCGCATGGCCGACCATCCGCGCCCCGGACATGCCGAACGGGTGACCGATGGCGATCGCGCCACCGTTGACGTTGAGGCGGTCGTTGTCGATGCCCAGGGTGTCACGGCAGTACAGCACCTGGCAGGCGAACGCTTCGTTGAGCTCCCACAGACCAATGTCATCGACCTTCAGCCCATGGCGCTTGAGCAGCTTGGGAATCGCATACACCGGCCCGATGCCCATTTCGTCGGCGTTGCAGCCCGCCACCGCCAGGCCGCGATAGATACCCAGCGGTTGCAGGCCGCGTTGTTCGGCCAGGCGGGCGCTCATGAGCACCGAGGCCGAGGCGCCATCGGACAGTTGCGAGGCGTTGCCGGCGGTGATGAACCGCCCTGGCCCGGTCCACTGTCCTCCCGCCCACACCGGCTCCAGGGCCGCCAGGCTGGCGGCGCTGGTATCGGCGCGGTTGCATTCGTCCTGGCGCAGGGTCACGGCTTCATGGCGGCTTTCGCCGGTGGCCTTGTCCACCAGCAGCTTCTGGGTGGCCAGTGGCGCCAGCTCCAGGTCGAACAGCCCGGCCTGCTGAGCGCGCGCCGTGCGCAGCTGGCTCTGCAGGCTGTAGGCGTCCTGCTCCTGACGGCTGATGCCGTAGCGCTGGGCGACGATCTCGGCGGTCTCGATCATCGGGATGTAGGCCGTCGGGTCACGCTCGAGCACTAGGGCGGACTGGTTGCGGTAGGTGTTCTTGTGCTTGTTCTGCACCAGCGAGATCGACTCCAGGCCGCCGGCCACGGCGATGTCGAGCTCGTTGCAGACGATGCCTTTGGCGGCGATGGCGATACTCATCAGGCCCGAGGCGCACTGGCGCTCCACGGCCATGCCGGACACCTGTGCCGGCAGGCCGGCCGCCGTAGCGCACAGGCGCCCGAGGTTGTAGGCCTGGGTGCCCTGCTGGGCGGCGGCGCCGATGATCACATCGTCCACTTCCTCCGGCGCGATGCCGGCGCGGCGCACCGCCTCGGCTACCACATGGCCACCAAGGGTCGGTGCCTCGGTGTCGTTGAAGGCGCCACGGAAGGCTTTGCCGATCGGCGTACGCGCCGTGGACACGATCACTGCTTCGTTCATGCTCAACTCCTTGGACGGCCTAGGCCGGGTAGTAACGGCTGATGGTGTCGACCACGCAGCCAGGACGCTCCTGGCCTTCGATCTCGACGCTGACGCGAATCACTGCCTGCACGCCGTCGCCGACCGCCTCGGTCGACAGCAGCACGGCGCTGCCACGTACCCGCGAGCCCACCCGCACCACCGAGGGGAAGCGCACGCGCTCGCAGCCATAATTGACTCCCATGGCGATGCCTCGCACCTCGATGATCTGCGGCAGGAACAGGTTGACCAGGGCCAGGCTCAGGTAACCGTGGGCGATACAGGCGCCGAACGGCCCCTGGGCAGCGCGCTGCGGGTCGACGTGGATCCACTGGTGATCACCACTGGCTTCGGCGAACAGGTCGATGCGCGCCTGGTCCACCAACAGCCAGTCACTCTCGCCCAGCGCCTGCCCCACCGCCTCGTGCAGCGCCTGGGGCGCCTCGAATACTCGGGTCATGCTCAGGCCCTCTGGCTGGAAACCGACAGCACTTCGCCGGTCATGTACGAGCTGTAGTCACTGGCCAGGAACATCATCACATTGGCTACCTCCCAGACTTCGGCTGCACGGCCGAAGGCCTCGTTGGCCGCCAGCTGATCGAGCACCGCCTGGGGCGCGGAGCGGGCCAGGAAATCGTGCATGGCGATGCTCGGGCTCACCGCATTGATGCGGATGCCATGCTCGGCCGCCTCCACCGCGGCGCAGCGGGTCAGGGCCATGACCCCGGCCTTGGCCGCAGCGTAGTGGGCCTGCTGCTTCTGCGCGCGCCAGCCGAGCACCGAGGCGTTGTTGACGATGATCCCGGCATGGCGCTCGATCATGTGTGGGAGCATGGCGCGGGTCATGCGCATGGTGCCGGTGAGGGTCACGTCGATGACCCGCTGCCATTCTTCATCGGGCATGTCCACCAGGGCGCGCGAGCCGCCCAGGCCGGCATTGTTGATCAGCACGTCGACGCCGCCCAACTCGCGCTCAGCGGCGTCGACCAGCTCACGCACCTGGGTTTCGTCGGTGACGTTGCACAACTGTCCGTACACGGCCAGCAGCCCGGTGGCTTCGCGGATGCGTGCCACCGCCTCGCCCAGCCGGCCTTCATGGATGTCGCTGATCATCAGGGCCCGGCAGCCCTCCTCGGCCGCACGCAGCGCCGCGGAGAAGCCGATACCGGAGCCAGCGGCGGCGGTGATCAGCACCGATTTGCCACGCAGCAGGCCGTGGCCGGGAACATAGTGTGGAACGGACATGCAAGAACTCCTCGATCAGGGACGTGGCCGCGGTTCCCGGGGCATACCCAGGGCGCGCTCGGCAATGATGTTGCGCTGGATCTCGTTGCTGCCGCCGTACAGGGTGTCGGCGCGGCTGAACAGGTACAGCGACTGCAGGCGGCTCAGCTGGTAGGGGGCGGCCTCGAGCAGCTCGGCCTGGGGGCCGAGCACGTCCATGGCCAGCTTGCCGAGGTTGGCGTGCCAGCTCGACCAGCCCAGCTTGTAGATGGTCGCCTCGCGGCGCAGCGAGCCGTCCTGGGGCCCGGAGAGCATGCGCAGCGAGTTGTAGCGCAGGATGCGCAAGCCGCACCACGCCTCGGCCAGGCGCTGGCGCAGGTGCGGGTCGCGGTCGGCACCGTTGCGCCGGGCGATGGCGATGATCTCGTCGAGTTCGTTCTGGAACTGCATCTGCTGGCCGAGGGTGGACACCCCGCGCTCGAAGCCCAGCAGGGCCATGGCGATCTTCCAGCCCTCGCCTGGCTGGCCGACGATGTTGGCAGCCTCGGTGCGCGCGTCGTCGAAGAACACTTCGTTGAACTCCGAGGTACCGGTCATCTGTTCGATCGGCCGCACGCTGATACCCGGCTGGTCCATCGGCACCAGCAGGAACGACAGGCCATGGTGGCCGACACTGCCCGGCTCGGTACGGGCCAGCACGAAGCACCAGTCCGACTCATGGGCCAGGGAGGTCCAGACCTTCTGCCCGTTGATCCGCCAGTCGCCGTTGACGTCCTGGGCCGCACGAGTCTTCACCGCGGCCAGGTCGGAGCCTGCGCCGGGCTCGGAATAGCCCTGGCACCAGAACGTGGTGCCCTGGACGATGCCAGGCAGGAAGCGGCGTTTCTGCTCCTGGCTGCCGAAGGCGGCGATGGTCGGGCCGGCCAGGCCTTCGCCGATATGGCCCATGCGCCCCGGGCCGCCTGCGCGGGCGTACTCTTCGTGGAAGATCACCTGCTGGCTGATCGACAGGCCACGCCCACCATGCTCCGGCGCCCAGCCCACGCACGTCCAGCCACCTTCGGCGAGCTTGCGCTCCCAGGCCTTGCGCTCTTCGGGGAACATGTGTTCGTCGCCCGGGCCGCCACGAAAACGCAGGGCCTCGAACTCGCCCTGCAGGTTGGCGGCCATCCAGTTGGCGATCTCCTGGCGGAAACGCTCGTCCTGCTCACTGAAACGGATCTTCATGGCTGCTCCCCGATAATCACATTGGCGATCTGCTGCAGATGCCAGGCCGGTGCACCGAGGTAGCTCTCGCTGGCCCGGGCACGCTTGAAGTACAGATGCGGGTCGTACTCCCAGGTGAAGCCCACGCCGCCGTGCAGCTGGATCGACTCCGCCGCGCAGTGGAAGTACGCCTGGGAGCACTGCGACTTGGCCAGGGCCGCGGCCAGTGGCAGCTCGGCCGCCACATGTGCATCACCGGCAGGGTCCAGCGCTTCCTGGGCGACGCAGGCGGCGTAGTAGCAGGCCGAGCGCGCGCACTCGACCTGCAGCATCATGTCGGCGGCGCGGTGCTTGAGGGCCTGGAAACTGGCCAGGGGGCGGCCGAACTGCTGGCGCTCCTGCAGGTAGGCCACGCTCAGGTCCAGCGCCTGCTGGGCCCCACCCACCTGCTCGGCGGCCAGGCCCACGCAGGCCAGGCGCAACACGTCCTGCAACCGCGGCCAGGCGTTGCCGGCCTCGCCTAGCACCGCGTCCGGAGCCACGTACAGGCGCGTGAAGCGTATACGGCCCAGGCGGCGGGTCTGATCCATGGTCGGCTGCCACTGGCGTGCCAGGCCCGCCTGCCCGGCTTCGACCAGGAACAGGCCGATGCCCTGCTCACCCGAGCTGCCGGCCAGGCGCGCCGCGACCACCAGCAGGTCAGCGCTGTAGCCATCGATCACTTGCGCATATTCGCCATCCAGGACATAGCCGTCACCTTCGGGCGTGGCCGTGACGCTGATGCCGTGGACGGTCCAGGCACCGCCGTCACCAAAGCCCAGGGTGCCACGCACCCGGCCCTCGGCAATGGCGGGCAGCCAGCGCTGTTTCTGCGCTTCGCTGCCGGCCAGCAGCAGCGCCGGCGTGGCCAGGCAGGCGGTGGCGAAGAAGGGTGAGCACAGCAAGCGCCGGCCCATCTGCTCGAGCAGGATGGCCAGCTCGACGAATCCCAGGCCCAAGCCGCCATAGGCTTCGGGAATATGGATGGCAGGCCAGTACATCTCGCTGCACAGGCGCTGCCAGAGGTCGGTGTCGTAACCGCGTTCGCTGACCATCGCCGCGCGCACGGCGGCACAGTCGGAAACATCGGCGAGAAAGCCCTCGGCCGATGCGCGGATCATTTCCTGCTCGTCGCTGAATGCAAAGTCCATCGCGGCGTCTTCTACTCGTCTGGCGGGGGTACCTGCGAGTGTGGCCAGATGCGCGGCGGCGGGAATCGGCCAATTGGACTAGACCTTTGGGGTCTGCTTCGCGGATAGCCAGTGCACTGCAGAACCTGTGGGAGCGGGTTTACCCGCGAAGGGCGCGACGCGTGGCCTGGCACCGGCTCTGCCGGTGATCGCGGGGCAAGCCCGCTCCTACGTACAGCGGTGACAGCGAAAGGACCGCCCGGGGTCTTTCAACAGACGAAAAAAACCGCACCACCCTGGCATGTGGTGCGGTTCGCCCTACTGGCGAGAAAACGTCGAATCAGGTGCCGTAGACTTTCTGCGCCGGCACGGCGCGCTCCAACAGCTCGCCGACGGCCGCGCCCACCTCGGTGACGGCCCAGCGGCCTTGGTTGTCGACCTGTGGCCCACGGCGCCAACCGTCGGCGATGGACAGCTTGCCCCCTTCGACTTCGAACATCTGCCCGGTGACGCCTGCCGAGTCGCTGGAACCCAGCCATACCACCACCGGCGCGACGTTCTCCGGGGCAAAGTAGTCGAAGCCCTCCTCCGGCTTCTTCATCACCTCGCCGAACACGCCCTCGGTCATGCCGGTGCGCGCGGCCGGGGCCAGCGCATTGACGGTGATGCCATAGCGGGCGAGCTCGGCGGCCTGGACCAAGGTCAGCGACGCGATGCCGCCCTTGGCCGCGGCATAGTTGGACTGCCCGATCGAGCCCTGCAGGCCTGCGCCGGAGCTGGTGTTGATGATCCGCGCATCGACTTGCACGCCGTTCTTGGCCTGCTCGCGCCAATGGCGCACGGCGTGGCTGGAGAGGCAGAAGTGACCTTTGAGGTGCACCGCCACCACCGCGTCCCAGTCCGCTTCGGTGAGGCTGGCGAACATGCGGTCACGGCAGATCCCGGCGTTGTTCACCACCACGTCGAGGCCGCCGAACGCCTCCAGCGCCGCCGCGACGATGCGCCCGGCGTCCTCGTAGTGGGTGATGTCGTTGCTGTTGGCGATGGCCTGGCCACCCTGCTCGCGGATCTGCGCGACCACCGCTGCTGCGGCGTCACGGTTGATGTCGTTGACCACCACCTTGGCGCCCTCGGCGGCGAAAGCCAGGGCGTAGGCACGGCCCAGGCCGCCACCGGCGCCAGTGATGACCACGACTCGGTTGTTGCAACTGCTCATGGGTATTTCTCCTGTGCTTACAGGCGCTCGATGATGGTCACGTTGGCCTGGCCGCCGCCTTCGCACATGGTCTGCAGGCCATAGCGGCCGCCACTGCGCTCCAGCTCATGGAGCAAGCTGCACATCAGCCGGGTACCGGTGGCTCCCAACGGGTGGCCCAGGGCGATGGCGCCGCCGTTGACGTTGGTCTGGGCATGGGGGTAGCCGGTCTCGCGGAGCCAGGCCATGGCCACCGAGGCGAAGGCCTCGTTGATCTCCACCCGGTCGATGTCGTCCAGGCGCATGCCGGCACGCTTGAGGGCGTAGGCGGTAGCCGGGATGGGCGCAGTGAGCATCCAGACCGGGTCGTCGGCACGCACGCTCATGTGGTGGATGCGTGCGCGGGGCGTGAGGTTGTAGCGCTTGAGCGCGGCCTCGGAGACGATCAGCACGGCACTGGCGGCGTCGCAGGTCTGGCTCGATACGCCGGCAGTGACCCGGTCGCAGCCGAACAGGCTTTCCAGTTCGGCCATTTTCTCCAGGCTGGTGTGGCGTGGGGTTTCGTCATGCTCGACGCCGGCCAGAGGCACGATCTCGCGTTTGAAATACCCTTGTTCGATGGCACGCAGGGCCCGGCGATGGGACTCCAGCGAGTAGGCCTCCAGCGCCTGGCGGCTGAGCTGCCAATGCTCGGCAATCATCTGCGCGGCGCGAAACTGGGTCGGCGGGGTCGCGCCGTAGCGACGCACCCAGCCCTCGGAGCCGGTGAACGGGTCACTGAAGCCCAGCGGTTCGGCGGCGGTCATGGCCGACGAGATGGGAATCTGGGTCATGGTCTGCACGCCACCGGCGACCACCACATCCTGAGTGCCGCTCATCACCGCCTGGGCGGCGAAATGCACCGCTTGCTGGGAGGAACCGCACTGGCGGTCGATGGTGGTGCCCGGCACCGCCTGGCTGAGCCCGGCCGCCAGCCAGGCGGTGCGGGCGATGTCCCCGGCCAACGGGCCGATGGTGTCGACGCAGCCGAAGATCACGTCATCGTAGTCGTGGTCAGGAATCGAGTTGCGCTCGACCAGGGCGCGCAGCACATGGCCGCCCAGGTCCGCTGCATGAACGTGCGCCAGGCCGCCCTTGCGCCGCCCGGTAGGCGTGCGCAGGGCATCGACGATATAAGCTTCAGGCATCTTCTACCTCACAAAACACATCGTGTTGAATCGACGCAGACCCTGTGGGAGCGGCTTGTCCCGCGACAGGGCCAAGCCTGCCCTGCGCGAGGGCTTCGCCCTCGATCGCGGGACAAGCCCGCTCCCACACAGGCCATGCGTCAGAAGGTGGTGCCGGCACCGATGGCCAGTTCGCGATCGAACAGCGCCTCGCGGATCCGCGCCTTGTGCAGGGCGTGGTCGCCCCAGGTCTTGTCCAGCGCCCAGGCGCGCTTCATGAACAGCTGCAGGTCGACCTCCCAGGTGTAGCCCATCGCACCGTGGGTCTGGATGGCGTTGCGCGCAGCGAGCAGCGCAGCCTCGGACGTCGCCAGGCGTGCATGGGAAACGGCCAGCGCCTGCCCCGGCTCGTCGTTGGCCACGGCGTGGGCTGCGCGGTAAAGCGGGCCCTTGGCGAACTCGATGCGCACCGCGACATTGGCCATCAAGTGCTTGACCGCCTGGAACGAACCGATCGGCTTGCCGAACTGCTTGCGCTCGAAGCTGTAGTCCACCGCCAGGTCCACCATGCGCTTGGCCAGGCCCAGCAGCTGCGCCGCACAGCCCAGCGCACCGCGCTCGAAAGCCCGCGCCAGCAGCCGCGCCGCCGCCTCGCCACGGGCCACGCAGGTGGCCGCACCCGGCGTCCAGACCACCTGGAACAGCTGGCGGCTGGGGTCGACCGACGGGTTGCGTACCAGGTCGACGTCCTCGCGGGGTACTGCATGCAGTTCATCGCCGTGGCTGAGCAGCAGCAGGTCGGCGACGTGGGCGTCGCTGACCAGCGGGTTGCCCGGCTCGCACACCGCCAGGCGTGCCTGCCCTTCGGCCACACGCCCCAGCCAGTCGTGCTTGAGCCCTTCGTGGGCCTCGCCCAGCTCGGCCAGCAGCGGCACCGCCACCAGCATGGTCTCCACCAGCGGCTCGGGCAGCCCAGCGTAGCCGCATTCCTGGGCCAGCAAGACGAAGTCCAGGGCCCCCAGGCCCATGCCGCCATACTGTTCCGGTACGGTCAGGCCGGTCAGGCCCAGCTCCACCAACTGCGCCCAGAGCTGGTCGCAGCGGCCGCTGTCGGTCAGCCACAGCTCGCGGATACGTTCAGGGGTCACTTCGTTGATCAAGAAACTGCGCACATTGTCCTGGAAGAGCAACTGGTCGCTGTTGAAACTGAAGTCCATGGTCTCTCCCTCAGGCTCGCGGCATGCCGAGCATGCGTTCGGCGATGATGTTGCGCTGGATCTCGTTGGTGCCGGCATAGATCGGCCCGGCCTGGGCGAACAGGAAGCCGTCCAGCCAATGGCCGACATCGCCTGCGGCCGGGGCCTCGGGCAATAGCTCGCCGCGTAGGCCAAGAATGCTCATGGCGGTTTCGTGCATGCGCAGGTCAAGCTCGGACCAGAAGATCTTGTTGGTCGAGGACTCAGGCCCGATACGCCCACCCTTGACCAGCTGCGAGGCGGTCATGTAGGTCTGCTGGGTGTAGGCTTCGGCATCCAGCCAGGCACGCATCACCGCTTCGCCGATGGCCGGGTCGCGGTCGGCGCTCTCGCGGTTGGCCTGGTACAGCTGCACCAGGCGCCGGGCAGTTTCCTGGAAGCGCGCCGGCGAGCGCAGCATCAGGCCACGTTCGAAGCCGGCCGTGGACATCGCCACGTGCCAGCCCATGCCCTCGCCGCCCAGCACGTTCTCCACCGGCACACGTACATCGTCGAAGAAGATTTCGGCGAAGCCCGGCAAGCCATTGAGCTGGGGGATCGGCCGCACGGTGATGCCAGGGCTGTCCAGCGGCACCAGGATGAAGGTCAGGCCGTGGTGACGCTGGGAGCCAGGGTCGGTGCGGAAGATGCCGAACACCCAGTCGGCCCAGACCGCGCGAGTGGACCAGGTCTTCTGGCCATTGATCACGTAATGGTCACCGTCACGCTCGGCCCGCGAACGGATCGCCGCCATGTCGGAGCCGGCGCCGGGCTCGGACCAGCCCTGGGCCCAGATATCCTGGCCGGTGGCCATGCGGGGCAGGAAGCGCGCTTTCTGCTCCTCGGTACCGTATTCCATCAGGGTGGGCCCGAGCAGGAAGATGCCATTCTGGTTGACCCGCGCCGGGGCGTTGGCGCGGTAGTACTCTTCTTCGAAGATCAGCCATTCGATCAGGTCGCAACCGCGCCCGCCCAGGCGGGTCGGCCAGGTGACCATGCCCCAGCGCCCTTCGTTCAGGCGTGCTTCCCAGGCGCGGTGGGCGGCGAACCCCTCCTCGGTGTCGAACGAGGGCAATGGCTGGGCCGGGACATTGGCCTGCAGCCAGGCCCGCACCTCGGCGCGCAAGGCCTGCTGGGCCGGTGTGTAGGTAAGGTCCATGTTCGCTCCCTCAACCATTGAAGTTGGCGTTGCGCTTCTCGACGAACGAGTCGCGGGCTTCCTGGGAGTCCTGGGTGCGGTAGGCTTCGAGGGTGAAGCCTTGCTCCCAGCGGTACTTGTCTTCCAGGTTGCCGTCCTCGATGCCGTTGAGCGCTTCCTTGGCCAGGCGGATCATCGCCGGGCTCTTAGCGGCGATGGATGCAGCGATGCCCAGCGCGGTCTCGCGCAATTGCTCGCGCGGCACCACGCGTTCGACTGCGCCCAGGCGGTAGGCCTCGGCGGCATCGATCATCTCGCCGGTGAAGTACATATGGCGCACCTTCTGCACCGGGAACAGGCGCTGCAGGTGGGCACCGCCGCCCATGGCGCCGCGGTCCACCTCGGGCACGCCGAAACGGGCACAGTCGGCGGCGACGACGATGTCGGCGGCGCCGCAGATACCGATGCCGCCCCCCAGGACAAAGCCATGCACGGCGACGATCACCGGCACCTTGTTGCGGTGCACGGCCTTGAAGGTGTCGTAGTTGCCCTTGTTGACCGCGACGATCAGATTACCGTCGGCAGCCAGTTCCTTGATGTCGACCCCAGCGCAGAAGCCACGGCCTTCGGCGCGAATGACGATGACCCGCACCTGCTCGTCTTCGCCCAGCGCCTGGAGGGTGCTGGCGATGTCGGCCCAGCCCCGGCTGTTGAAGGCATTGACCGGGGGATGGTCGAAGACCATCTCGGCGATGCCGTTGTCAATGCTGACACTGAATGGTTGCATTCGGTTTCCCCCTTACGAAATTCGGCAGCACAGCGCGCCCAGGCGCTGCTCGGCGTCCTGGACGATCTGCGCGATCAGTTCGGCGCACCCCGGCAGGCTGTCGATGCCCGCGGCCACTTGGCCGGCCGGCAGCACGCCCTCGGCCGGGCGGCCTTCGACCATGGCCTTCTGGATGACCATCGGCGCGTTGGCGGCCATCAGGCTCTGGGCGGCGCTGAGCCCACCGTCGCGGCGCATCTTCAGGGCGCTGCCGAGCAACTGGCCCAGGCCAAGGCCGGTGTGGCGGCGGTAGGCCAGGCCGCTGCGCACGGCCAGCAGCCAGCGGCGCAGGCCGCTGCCGGACTCGAGCTCATCGAGCAGCTCGTTGCGGATCATGCGTTGCGGCAGGCCATCGATGGCCCGGCTGACGATCACCGCCGCCGGGTCCTTGACCGCCAGGTAGCGTGCCAGGGTGGCCTGGGGCACCGGACTGTCGGCGGTCATCAGAAAGCGCGTGCCCATGGCGATGCCGTCGGCACCCTGGGCCAGGGCCGATACCAGCCCGCGGCCATCCTTGAAACCACCGGCGGCCACCACCGGCACCTCGACGGCATCGAGCACCTGGCCCAGCAGCATGGCGGTGGGCACGGCGCCAGTATGGCCGCCGCCCTCGCCGCCCTGTACGGTCACCACGTCGGCGCCCATCTCCACGGCCTTCTGCGCGTGCTTGAGGGCGCCCACGGTGGGCATGCAGACCACGCCGGCGTCCTTGAGCCGAGCGATCATCTGCTTGCCCGGCGAGCGGCTGTAGCTGACCGCGCGCACCTGGTGGCGCACCACCAGCTCGACGATCTGTTCGGCGTTGGCCTGGTACATGTGGAAGTTGACCCCGAACGGGCGGTCGGTCAGGCGCCTGGTTTCGAGGATCGCGGCCTCCATCTGCTGCGGTTCGATGGTCGCCCCGGCGAGGAAGCCAAAGCCGCCGGCATTGCAGGTGGCCGCCACCAGGCGCGGGTCGGCGACCCAGCCCATGGCGGTCTGGACGATCGGGTAGCGGCACCCGAGCAAGGCGGTCAGGCGGGTATCGAGCGACACGGCCATGCTCATGCCCTCCCCTGGTCGCGCTGGGAGCTGGCCATGGCCTTGGCGTCGTAACCGCCCAGGCGGTCGCCCGACACCAGTTCATTGTGAGCATGGGCGAAGTGGTGCAGGCCGAACACCATGTCCATGGTGGCGCGCTTGCCCATCAGGTCCTCGGCGTTGTTGACCGCCTGCTTGCTCAACTGCAGGCCCAGGCGCGGCATCTGGGCGATCTGCGCGGCCAGCTCCAGGGTTTGCACCTCCAACTGCTCGCGCGGCACCACGCGGTTGAGCATGCCCATCTGGTAGGCACGCGCCGCCGGCATCGGCGCGCCGAGGAACAGGAATTCCTTGGCGATACGTGGGTTGAGCTCATGCACGTGGGCGAAATATTCCACGCCCGGAATCCCCATGCGCACCACCGGGTCGCGGAAGTAGGCATCGTCGCTGGCCACGATCAGGTCGCACACCCACGCCAGCATCAGGCCCCCGGCGATGCAGGCGCCCTGGACCATGGCGATGGTCGGCTTGGGGATGTCCCGCCAGCGCCGACACATGCCCAGGTACACCTCCTGCTCGCGGGCGTAGAGGAACTCGCCGCCCGGCTTGCCGACATGGTCGTACCACAGGCTCACGCGCTCGAAGCTCTGGTCCACGTCGCGCCCGGGCGTACCGATGTCATGGCCGGCGGAAAAGTGCTTGCCAGCGCCGCACAGGACGATGACCTTGACCTGGTCATCGGCGCAGGCGCGGGCGAAGGCGGCGTCCAGGGCGTAGGTCATCCGCGAGTTCTGGGCGTTGTGGTACTCGGGGCGGTTCATGGTGACCAGGGCCACCGCGCCACGCACTTCGTACAGCACCACCTCATCGGCCTCTTTGTTGTTTTGCTCGCTCATTACTGCACTCCGGCAAGGCGGTTGGCGGGTACGGGCTGTCAGCGCGCCTGGCGCTGGCCCGGTGGGTTGTCCTTGAGCTGGCTGGCGCGCAGGTTGTGCGGGTCCAGCTGCTGGATCAGCTGCAGCTGCGCCTCGGTGGGCGCCGGGGTCACCGGGCAATGCTCGGGCACGTGCAGGGCAAAGCCTGTGTTGTCGCGCACCTCGTCCAGGCTCACGCCCAGGTGCAAGGAGCGCACCCGCACCTGGTGTTGCGGCCCGAGGAAGTCGAGCACGCACAGGTCGGTGACGATCAGGCGGATGTCGATGTCGTCCAGCGACCAGCCACGGGCCAGGCGCGCGGGGTTGTAGCCCACCGAGGCGACCACGTCGCACTCGCCCTCGACGAATACCCGGCGGTTGTGGCTGGGTACGTAGAACGAGTTGGCATGGCTGATGGAGTTGCCCGGCAGGCCACGCACGCCGAGCATCTGCGCCTTGGGCTTGTGGTAGTCGCCGCCGATGCAGGAAATGTTGGCCTGGCCGAAGCGGTCGACCTGGATCGGGCCGATCATGGCGTGGCGCTTGCCGCTCCAGACGTTGTCGAAGATGCGCGAGAAGCCCATCCAACTGTCGCGCTTGGGCTCATAGCCGTTGCGCGGGCCGACCGGCACCGGCTCGGCGACCATGTAGGCTTCCGAGTCGGTCATCATCAGCTGCGGGTTGTTGTCGAGCATGCTCAGGGAGGCGGCCAGGCGTGGGATCACGCCGATACCGGTGGCCAGGACTTCGCCGTCGTCGCGCCAGGCCTGGGCGGCGGCGCAGATCATCAATTCGGCGAGGCTGTAGGAGGTTGCAGGGGTCATGGCGTTCCTCGCTTAGAAAACCGGCAGGGGCAGTCGACGGATGGCCTCGAGGCCCCCGCAACGCTCCAGGTACTGGGTGTGGGAACAGGCCACGTACTGCTCGACATAGGCCTGCCAGCCCTCTTCGCTCTGCGCCGAGGCCACGTAGGCCTTGAAGTGCGGCACATCGAAGCCATACAGCGGCGCGCAGGAAGAGGGGTGCGCGCCGCCGGGCACATTGGCCACGGCGGTGGTCAGGTTGCGCTCCCAGAACACCTGGTGGGCACGGGCCGGGTCGGCGTGGAACCACGCGCTGTCGACCAGCTCGTCGCAGGTGACGAAGGTGTGTGCCGCGGCCCGCACGAACAGGTCGTCCATGTAGTGGTCAGGGCCGGCGATCTGGCAGATGCCACGTGCATCGGCGCGGTCGACGTGCACCAGGGCAGCGTCGAGCTTGAGCGCAGGCATCGCGACCCAGTCGCGACCATCGGCGTAGGGCGAGGCGATCAGCTTGATCTCCGGGTTATGGCGCAGCACGTCGGTGCCCAGGCCCACTGCGGTGGGGATGAACGGCACGTTCATGGCGGCGGCGCGCAGGCCCAGCAGCAGCATGCCTTCATCGATTTCCATGACCTCGATGGCCCCGTCCTGGCGTGCCTTGCGGAAGTACGGCTCGAGGGGGATGAAGTCGAGGGAGACGAAGGCGAAGATCAGTTTCTTCACCTTGCCGGCAGCGCACAGCAGGCCGACATCGGCACCACCGTAGGCGACGACGGTGAGGTCCTTGAGGTCCGAGCGCAGGATCTCGCGCACCAGCGCCATGGGCTTGCGGCGCGGGCCCCAGCCGCCGATACCGATGGTCATGCCGTCGCGCAGCTGGGCGACCATCTGGGCCGTGGTCATCTGTTTATCCATGGGTACTGTCCTCACTGGCGGCCGACACTGAAGTCGTGGCCCCATTGGCTGACCACCGTGCTCTCGAACGGTGTATGGCGGCTCCAGTCCACCACCAGGCCGTCGCAGCCGTACTCCAGGTCGAACCCGGAGGGGGTCTTCATGTAGAAGGAAATCATCTGGTCATTGGTGTGCTGGCCCAGGGTGGCCGAGAGCTTCACGCCATTGGCGTGCATGCGGTCCAGAGCGCGACCCACGTCCTCCAGGCCATCGACCTCGACCATCATGTGCACGCAGCCACTGGGCACCGGGCATTCGAAGATCGCCAGCGAATGGTGGCGGCCGTTATTGCAGTGCATGAAGTGGATGCGCTTTTCCGGCTCGGCAGGATCCGGGGTGAAACGCACTTTCATCAGGTCCGACAGGCCGAAGCCCATCACCTGTTCGTAGAAGTCGCGGCAACGGTCGAAGGTCGGTGCCGGCAGCACCACATGGCCCATGCCCAGGGCATCGCTGACGAAGCCGCGCACGCCCACCGGGGACACGAAGCGGGCGAAGTCCTGGCGCGGGCCCCAGTACAGCTCGTGGCGATTGCCATCGGGGTCGGC
Organism: Pseudomonas sp. FA-1; assembly: GCF_056856075.1. NCBI lineage: Bacteria > Pseudomonadati > Pseudomonadota > Gammaproteobacteria > Pseudomonadales > Pseudomonadaceae > Pseudomonas > Pseudomonas sp. FA-1. The sequence continues at coordinate 252,299 of NZ_JBWXTH010000006.1, read as the reverse complement.
GAACAGGGCCAGCGCCTGCACCTGGCGCAACGCGGCCTGCTCGGCGCTGCCCTGCTCCACGGCCACACCAGCAGCGTGCAGTTCGGCCACGGCCTGGTCGAAAGCGGCCTGACCGGCCACTTCCCAGCCGCAGGCGCCGAAACCGTCCTGGGCGCTGTGCTGCACCAGGATGCGGTACGGGCGCTCGTCCATCTTCAGGAACAGGCGTTCGCCGCTTTCGTCCTCGACCACCATCATGCCCAGCACCTGGCTGGCGTAGTGGCGCCACTGCGCGAGGTCGGTGGAACGTACGGTGACGTAACCCAGGCCACGGATATCCATGCACGATCTCCTCATGTTGTTCTTGTCACGAGCCGCTGGGGCTCTTGGATGGTCGTATTCAAGCCAGTTGGCGGTGGAGCGTCATCGTCCAATAGGACTACCGGCCAAGGGGTTGCCATGCAGCCCAATCGCGGGACAAGCCCGCTCCCACAGGGGTGACGCAGGTCCCTGTAGGAGCGGGCTTGTCCCGCGATTGGGGCGCAAAGCGCCCCTGGAGTTATTGCTTGTTGCGGAAATGCGGAATGACCTTCTCGCCGATGTTGCGCAGGGTCTCCAGCTGGGCCCACTGCGGCACGGTGCCCATCTGGCAGATGAACAGGATCTCGTCGGCGCCGGCATCGATCAGGCGCTGCACGTAACCGATGCAATCCTCGACGGTGCCGTAGGCGTGGTTGGGGTTCATCATCGCCATGGTCGGGTCGGAGAAATCGACGCGCACTTCCTCGGAGGCGAAGCGCGACTTGATCACCGCCTGCCCGTTGCCGTCGACGTAGGTGTCGTCCTTCCACTTCTCCGGGTCAGGGCGCTCACCACCGCCGTACCAGTAGCCCAGCGACTCCATGAAATAGCGCTGGCCACGGATGCCGATGCGGCGCGCGGTTTCGTTGTCGTCCAGCACGATGGCCGGGCACAGCGCGGCGATGTGGCGGTTGGGGCGGAAGCCCACCTGGTTGCGGGCATCACGGTTGTCGAAGGCCTGGTGATACACCTCGACCTTCTTGGCAATCTCTTCAGGGCCACCGAAGCCCAACACCAGCGCGCCCATGCCACGCCCGCCAGCGTTCTTCAACGAATCGGTGTTGGTGCAGGCCAGGTACATCGGCGGGTGCGGGTCCTGGTACGGCTTGGGGTGGATCGGTCGCTTGGGGATCTTGACGAAGTCGCCGTGGTGCTCGATCTCGTCCTGCACGAACATCTTCGGAATCAGGTACATGGCTTCGTCGATCTGCGGCTGCAGGGTCGCCAGGTCGTAGCCGAATGTGCCGGCCTCCTGCTGGGTGCCGCCCTTGCCCACGCCGAAATGCACGCGGCCCTTGGACAGCAGGTCGAGAGTGGCGATGCGCTCGGCCACCTTGACCGGGTGGTTCATCGCCGGTGGCAGGCACACCACACCATGGCCGATGCCGATGCGCTCGGTCTTGCCGGCGACGAAGGCCAGCATGGTTTCCGGGGCAGACATGTGCGAGTAATTGGTCAACGCGGTGTGCTCCACGCACCAGAAGGTGTCGAAGCCCAGCTTGTCGGCCAGCACCGCCTGCTCGACGGTGTCATCGAAAATCTTGCGGTCACCCTCGCGGCTGGCATCGATCGTCTGGGCTTCGTAAATCAGCGAGAATTTCATGTGCGTTCCTTGTTGTTCTGTGGACGTTGGCCGGCACGCGCCGGCCTTGGTCACATCCTCAGGCATCGCAGGTGGGCTCGAATCCCTAAAACGGACTAGCCGGTTTCGGTGAGCAGGCTGCGGCCTAGAGGAAGAAGTCCGTGGTGTCCTGGCCCATGCTCACGCCACCGAGGTTCCAGGCGTACTTGGCCGGGCTGTTGGCCACGTGGGCACGACCGGTATGGATGTCGCGGAACGCCCGGTTGATCGGGTGGCTACGGAAGATGGTCGAGGCGCCACTGTTGAACATCAGCTCAGCCACTGCCTTGGCGCAGCGGTCGGCCACCAGCGCCGAGTCGTAGCGCATCTTCACCCGCAGTTGCATGTCCAGCGGCGTGCCGCTGCGGGCGTTGTCGAGCATCAGCTCGAAATTGCGCAGCAGCACGGTGCGGCATTCGTCGACACAGACCATGGCGTTGGCCAGGGCGCTTTGCGCGGCCGGGTCCTGGAGCACCTTGCGGCCATCATTGACCGCCACCCGCGCCTTGTTGTGGGCGATGAAGTGGTCCACCGCCCCCTGCAGGGCGCCGATGGCCGACGAAGACACCGCGCGCACGAAGATCTGCCCGAACGGCAGGCGATACAGCGGCGAGGTGTTGACCGCATTGCCCGGGCTGTCCTGCATGAAGCCATCGACGGCGCGGTGGGTGCGGTACTCAGGCACGAAGGCGTCTTCGACCAGCACGTCATGGGAGCCGGTGGCCTCCAGGCCCATCACGTTCCAGTTGTCGATGATCTGGTAGTCGGCACGCGGCACCAGGAAGGTGCGGTAGTCTGGCGCACCGCCCGGCTCAGCCGGCGGCACCATGGCGCCGAGGAAGGCCCATTGGCAATGCTTGCTGCCCGAGGAGAACCCCCAGCGCCCACTCAGGCGGAAACCGCCCTCCACCCGCTCGACCTTGCCCACCGGCATATAGGAAGAGGAGATCAACACGCTGGTGTCCTGCCCCCAGACATCCTGCGCGGCGCGGTCGTCGAACAGCGCCAGCTGCCAGTTGTGGATGGCCACCACGCCCAGTACCCAGGCCGACGACATGCAGCCTTCGGCGAGGATCATCTGCACCTCGAAGAAGTCCTTCGGTTCGAGCTCCAACCCCTGCCAACGGGCCGGCTGGAGGATGCGGAAGAAGCCCGCCTCGTGGAAGTCGGCGATGGTCTCCTCCGGCAAGCGGCCCATCTGCGCGGCCTGTTCGGCGCGCTCGCGCAGCACGGGCACCAGCTCACGGGCGCGCTGGCGCAACTGTTGACGCATGAGGTCTTGATTCATCTTCTTGTTCTCCTCTGGTCGCCCCGTTCCCCGGGGCGTGCGAGAGAGGCGCTGTGCCTCCACCGTGGGCATTGCAACAAGGTGAATCGGGCGCGGCATCCCTCAAACGGACCATGCGCGGCCTGCATCGACTAGTCCCGTTGGACGATGTTGGGGCTTGCCCCCCTTGCAAGAATCCATCGCACTGAAACAGCCAAACCGAGGGCGTGCGATGAACGACAACAATAATTTGAAAGCCGACATGCTCCAGGCCATGCGCCGCCTGGCCAAGTCGGTGACCATCATCAGCACCAGCGATGGCAGCCAGCGTTACGCCATGGCCGCCACCGCGGTGGACTCGCTGAGCACCGAGCCGCCGTCACTGCTGATCTGCGTCAACCAGAGCGCATCACCCCACGCGGCGCTGGCCGCCGGCGCGAGTTTCTGCGTGAACATCCTGGGCCTGGAGCAGCAGCACCTGGCGCACCTGTGCAGCGGCAGCATCAAGGGTGAAGCCCGCTTCGGCCAAGGCCAATGGCTGACCAGCGACGAAGGCATCCCTTACCTGGCCGACGCTCAATCGTCGATTCTCTGCCGCCAGGACGGCCAGTTCGCCTACGGCACCCACACCGTCTTCATCGGCCGCATCCTGCGCATCCACACCACGCCGACCATCACCCCGCTGGTGTACCTGGACGGGCACTACACCACCACCGCCAAGCCTGTGCCCCTCGCGGCCAGTGCCAGCTGAGGCGCAAGCATGAGCGAGCAGGCGGTGCAGGCACCGCTTCGCGTCGACAACGCCGAGCAGTTGCAATGGCAGCAACGCGCCGACCTGGTGGTGGTGGGCTTCGGCGGGGCCGGGGCCAGCGCCGCCATCGAGGCCGCCAGCCGTGGCCTTTCGGTGCTGGCCCTGGAGCGCTTCGCCGGCGGTGGCGCCACCGCCCTGAGCGGCGGCGTGGTGTATGCCGGCGGTGGCACACCGCAACAGCTGCAGGCGGGCTACCCGGACAGCAGCGAGGCGATGTTCGACTACCTGCTCAGGGAAGTCGGCGATGCGGTGAGCGAACAGACCCTGCGTACGTTCTGCGATGGCAGCCTGGAGCAGCTGGCCTGGCTGGAGCGCCAGGGCGCGGTGTTCGAAGGCAGCATGGCGCCGCACAAGACTTCCTACCCCAGCGACAGCTACTACTTGTATTACTCAGGCAACGAGGCAGTACCGGCCTACGCCGTAGAGGCCGCCCCGGCTCCCCGCGGCCATCGGACCAAGGGCACCGGCATGTCCGGCTCGGCCCTGTTCCGTGCCTTGGCCGACAGCGCGCGGCGCCGCGGCGTACGTGTGCGTACCCAGTGCCAAGTGCGGCGCCTGGTGGTCGACCGGGACGGCCAGGTGCTAGGCGTCGAAGCCTGGCAACTGCCAGCGGGCAGCCGCGCCGCACGTCAGCATGCCCGCCTGACGCGCTGGGCCGCGGCGGTACATATGTACGCCCCGGCGGTGTCCGCACGGTTGCGGGCACGCATGCACCGCATCGAACAGCGACACGCCCTGCCCCTGCTGGTGCGTGCTGATCACGGCGTGCTGCTGGCCAGCGGCGGCTTCGTGTTCAACCGCCAACTGCTCGGCGAGCATGCGCCGCGCTACCTCGACGGCCTGCCCCTGGGCAGCAGTGGCTGCGACGGCAGCGGCATCGAGCTGGGCCGCAGCGCCGGCGGCAGCCTGGGACGCATGGACAAGGTCAGCGCCTGGCGCTTCATCAACCCGCCGCTGGCCTGGGCTCGCGGGCTGATCGTCAATGCCCGGGGCGAGCGCTACTGCAACGAAGAGCTGTACGGCGCCACCCTGGGCCACGCCATGGTCGAGGAGCAGGACGGCCGCGCCTTGCTGATCCTCGACCGCAGCTTGCGCAACCAGGCGCTGCAGCAGGTCGGGCCAGGCAAAGTGTGGTCGTTCCAGCGCCTGCCAGTACTGCTCAACCTGCTGTTCAACTGCCGCCGTGGCAACACCCTCGAGCAGCTGGCCCAGCGCTGCCGGCTGCCGGTCGAGGCCCTGCGCCGCAGCGTCGATGTCTACAACCGCGCCGCGCGCGGCGAAATCGCCGACCCGCACGGCAAGTCACCGGCCATGCTCCATGATCTGGGCCAAGGCCCCTGGTACTGCCTGGACCTGTCCTACGACAGCCGCCTGTACCCCTGCCCGACCCTGACCCTGGGCGGGTTGCGGGTGTGCGAGCAGAGCGGCCAGGTACTCGACCCGCAAGACCAAGCCATCGAGGGCCTGTACGCGGCCGGCCGCTGCGCCGTGGGCGTGGCTTCCAACCTCTACGTTTCCGGCCTGTCCCTGGCCGATTGCGTCTTTTCCGGCCGGCGCGCCGCGGCCCACGTGGCCGGCCTGGCCGCCGGCCACCGAGCCTCACAAGGAGAACAACCATGCAACGTGTAGAAGGCAAAGTCTGCCTGGTCACCGGCGCCGCCAGCGGCATCGGTCGCGAAGATGCCCTGCTGCTGGCCAGCGAGGGCGCCCGGGTGGTGCTCACCGACCTGAACGAGCACGCCGGTCGCCAGGCCGCTGCCGAGATCGGCGAGAACGCGCTGTTCATTCGCCACGACATCGCCAGCGAAAGCGATTGGCAGCAGGTGATCGCCACCACCCTGGCGCATTTCGGCCGCCTCGATGTGTTGGTCAACAACGCCGCCATCCTGGCCACCGGCACCATCGAGGACACCAGCCTGGAGCTGTGGCAGAAGGTGCAGAAGGTCAACGGCGAGGGCTATTTCCTGGGGTGCAAGTACGCCATCGAGGCCATGAAGAAGACCGGTGGCGGCTCGATCATCAACATGTCGTCGGTCGCTGCCCTGGGCGCCATGCCGATGTTCTGCGCCTACTCTGCCTCCAAGGGCGCGGTAGCGGCCATGACCCGCTCCATCGCCTTGCACTGCAAGCAGCAGGGCTACCGCATCCGCTGCAACAGCGTGCACCCCGATGGCGTCAACACGCCGATGACCCAGGCCCTGGCCGGCGGCCAGCCGATTCCCCAGGCGTTGCTCGACCAAGACCCGATGAACCGTATGTGCGCCCCGCGCGACATCGCCAATGTGGTGCTTTTCCTGGCCAGCGACGAGTCCCGTTTCGTCAACGGCGCGGAGCTGCGGGTGGACAACGCGCAACTGATCAGTGGCATCTGACATGAACATCCAGGCTGCTGCAGACCAGGCCCAGGCCAGCGCATCCCCTGCCAGCGACTTGCGCCTGCAGGTGTGCGCGGTGATCGACGAGACCGCCGACGCACGCTCGCTGGTGTTCGACGTACCTGAGGCGCTGCGTGGGCGCTTCGCCTACAAACCGGGGCAGTTCCTGAGCTTTCGGGTGACGGTGGACGGCAAGCGCTTGACCCGCTGCTACTCGATGTCCAGCTCGCCCTGGACCGACACCCGGCCCAAGGTGACCATCAAGCGGGTCGAGGGTGGCCGGGTGTCCAACTGGATGAACCAGCACGTGCAAGTCGGCGACTGGCTCGAAGTGCTGCCGCCGGCCGGGCACTTCTGCATCGACCCGCGCCAGGCCGCCGACGCCAGCCGGCCTCTGGTGCTGTTCGGCGGGGGCTCCGGCATCACGCCGGTGTTCTCCTTGCTCAAGGCCGTGCTGCACAGCGGGCAGCGCCCGGTGCTGCTGGTGTATGCCAACCGCGACGAAGCCTCGGTGATCTTCCGCGACGAGCTGCGCGCGCTTGCCAAGGCGCACCCGGAACAGTTGCAGGTGGTGCATGTGCTGGACTCGGTGCAGGGCTTCGTCGATGCCGCCCAGGTGCGCCAGCTGGTACGCCACTGGCGCGGCGCGGACTACTTCATCTGCGGGCCGGGGCCATTCATGGATACCGTGGAAGGTACCCTGCTGGCCTTGGGCGAAGCGCGTGACGCCATCCATGTGGAGCGCTTCGTCTCACCGCCCGACCCGGACAGCCAGGAAGCCGTGCCGGTACAGGTCGAGGGTGCAGGGTGCGAGCTGCTGGTGGTGGAGCTCGATGGCGTGACCCACGAGATCGTGCCACGCCCAGGGGATACCCTGCTGCAAAGCTGCAAGGCGGCCGGGCTGGATGTGCCATTCTCGTGCGAGGAAGGGTTCTGCGGCGCCTGCATGTGCACCGTGGAGGAAGGCCAGACGCAGCTTTCGCGTAACGATGTGCTCAGCAAGGCGGAGTTGGAGGCCGGGTGGACCTTGGCGTGCCAGGGGCATCCGCAAGGGGCGCGGGTGCGGTTGAAGTTTCCGGCTTGAGGTCGAGCGGGGCTGCTTTGCAGCCCAATCGCGGGGCAAGCCCGCTCCTACAGAGGGCGCGTTGAAACTGTGGGGCTTGTCCCACGATTGGACCAGTGCGGCCGGGCCTAGTCCCTACAGACGATCCTGCCTGTCCTGCATTACAGGTAGACTCGCCACAGCAACAGCTCCACAACAATAAAAGACAGAGGCTCGAATATGGCTCGTTTGCAAAACAAGGTCGCAGTGGTCACCGGCGGTGCGTCGGGCATCGGCCTGGCCTGCGTGCGTCGTTTCAGCGCCGAAGGCGCCCAGGTGGTCGGGCTGGATGTCGGCCAGCCGCCAGCGGACTTCCCCGGCCTGTTCATGACCCTGGATGTCCGTAACGAAGAGCAGGTACAGCAGGTGATGAGCGAAGTCATCCAGCGCTTCGGCCGCCTCGACGTGTTGGTCAATGCCGCCGGCGTCGCCAGCCAGGGCAGCGTCACCAGCGCCAGCACCGCCGACTGGCAGCGGGTGCTGGACATCAACCTGACCGGCAGCATGCTCACCAGCAAGCATGTGCTGGGGCAGATGCAGGCACAGCGCAGCGGCTCGATCATCAATATCGGCTCGATCTTCGGCCTGCAGGGCTGCGACGGCAACGTCGCCTACAACGTCTCCAAGGGCGGCATCAACCAGCTGACCCGCAGCATGGCCATCGACTATGGCCACGCCAACATCCGCGTCAACGGCCTGTGCCCCGGCCTGATCGAAACGCCGATGACCAGCATGGTGCGTGAACAGCAGGCATTCCATGACTTCTTCGCCTCGCAGCACATGCTCAGCCGCTCCGGCCAGCCTGAGGAAGTGGCCAATGTCGCACTGTTCCTGGCCTCGGACGAAGCCTCGTTCGTCAGTGGGCAGATGATCGCCGTGGATGGCGGCTTCTCCGCCGGCCGCCGCTTCGCCCCGCCCAGCGCCTGATCCACTCGGCCGGGCCGGTGCCCGGCTCTCCCCTTCGTTCATCGATCCTCTGCCTGAGGAGGCCACATGCCGTCCGTGGAAAACGCCCAGACCTTCCCGCAACTGTTCGCCCTGGCCGCCCAGGCCTATGGCGAGCGCCCGGCCATCGAAGACGCCGGCCCGCCCATCAGCTACCAGCGCCTGGACCAGCTGCGCCGCCAGGCGGCGCGCGCCCTGCTGGCCCTGGACGTGCCGGTGGCGGCGCGGGTGGCGGTGTGGGCGCCCAACCTTTGGGAATGGATCGTCGCCACCGGTGCCCTACACAGTGTCGGCGCTACCCTGGTGCCGCTCAATACCCGCATGAAAGGCGCCGAGGCGGCCCAGGTGCTGCGTGACAGCGGCACGTGCGTACTGTTCTGCATCAGCCGCTTCCTCGACACCGACTACCCGGCCTCGCTCGCCGACCAGGCGCTGCCAGCGCTGCGTCAGGTGATCCACCTGCGCCCCCAGGGCGAGGTGGCCGACGGCCTGGCCTGGGACGACTTCCTCGCCCTCGCGGAGCTGGTGAGCGAGGCCCAGCTGGCCGAGCGTGAACAGCAGGTGAACGGCGATACCCTGTCGGACCTGCTGTTCACCTCCGGCACCTCGGGCAAGCCCAAGGGCGTGATGAGCAGCCATGGCCAGAACCTGCAGGTGGTGCGCGACTGGAGCGCGATCGTCGGGCTGCAGGCCGGGGACCGCTACCTGATCGTCAACCCGTTCTTCCATTCCTTTGGCTACAAGGCCGGCTGGGTGGCAGCGCTGATGCGCGGGTGCACCCTCCTGCCGCAGCAGGTGTTCGACACCCAGGCCCTGCTCGACTGCATCCAGCGCGAACGCATCAACGTGCTGCCCGGCCCGCCTACCTTGTACCAGTCGCTGCTGGCCCACCCCCGGCGCGGCGACTATGACCTGGGCTCCCTGCGTATCGCCGTGACCGGCGCGGCATCGATCCCGGTGGAGATGATCCGGCGCATGGGCAGCGAGCTGGGCTTCGCCACCATCGTCACCGCCTATGGCCTGACCGAGGCCTGTGGCTTCGTCACCATCTGCCGTGCCGGCGACAGCGCCGAGCGGGTGGCCACCACCTGCGGGCGAGCCATGCCGGACGTGGAAGTGCGCTGCGTCGACTCGCAGGGGCAGCCAGTGCCGGCCAACCAGCCGGGCGAAGTGCTGGTACGCGGCTACAACCTGATGCGCGGCTACCTGGACGACCCGAAGGCCACCGCCGAGGCGATCGACGCCCAGGGGTGGTTGCATACCGGGGACGTGGGCGTGCTCGATGAAGGCGGCTACCTGCGCATCACCGATCGCCTGAAGGACATGTTCATCACCGGTGGGTTCAACGTGTACCCCGCGGAGATCGAGCAGACGCTGGTGCGCTACCCGGGCGTGGCCCAGGCGGCGGTGATCGGGATTGCCGACGAGCGCCTGGGCGAAGTGGCCATGGCGTTTCTGTTGCCGGTGCCGGGGCAGCGTATCGACGAGGCGGTATTCCTGGCCTGGTGCCGTGAGCAGATGGCCAACTACAAGGTACCGCGGCGGGTTCGAGTGCTCGACCGCATGCCGCTCAATGCCACCGGGAAGGTGGCCAAGCAGGTGTTGCGCGAACTGGCGTGAATGGCTGGGGGCGCTTCGCGGCACAAGGCCGCTCCTACAGGGACAGCGCGATACCTTGTAGGAGCGGCCTTGTGCCGCGAAAGGGCTGCAAGGCAGCCCCGGCTAGATAACCCGTGCCGGATGCTGCTGGCGTGGCTCACCCAGCATGGCCCGGTGCGATGGCGGCTGACGCCCGCCCGCCTCGGTGATGCCATAGCGCGGGGCGATCTCGGCGGTGATCAGCGTCTGCCCGCTGTAGTCGGCCAATTGCGGATCGTTGAGCAAGGCATGAATCACGCGCCCGTTGAACTGCGGCGTCTCGGCATTTTCCAGGAACGCCCGGTACTGCTCGCCATGCTGCTCGCCGGCGATGCGCGTGCGTTCGGTCAGTTGCGGGCCCAGCCACAGCGACACCGCGGCGACCCCTCGCCCTTCGAAGTCGATGGCCATGTCCGCCGCCAGCTTGTCGCTGCCGGCCTTCTGCGCACCATAGGCCGGGCCATGCATGTAGCAGCCGGCACCGAACGACGAAGTGAAGCACACCAGCGCGCGCCCGCTGCGCAGCAGCAGGGGCGCCGCGTGGTAGCTGGCGACATAGGCCGAGCGCAGGCCGACATCGAGGATGCGCACCAGCGACAGGGGCTTTTCCCAGAACGGGCCCGGCTCGATCAACTGGTCGTGGATATGGGCGACGTTGTTCACCAGCAGGTCCAGCTTCCCGTATTCGCGGTCGATGCGCGCGAACAGCGCGCGGACCTGCTCATCGTCACCGTGATCGCAGGCCACGGCGATACCACGCCCGCCGGCTGCGTCGATAGCGGCGGCGGTGCCCTGCAGGTCGCCTTCCAACGCCTGGCCATAGAGGGTTGAACCGCCCTGCCCTTGCAGCCTTCCGGTGACATACACGGTCATGCCGGCCTCGCCCAGGGCCAGGGCGATACCGCGCCCGACCCCTCGGCTGGCGCCGGTTACCAGGGCAATCTGTGGCGTATCTGTCTGCATGCTTACCTCCCGGTGAGGGCCAGGGTCGATGGCCCCTGGCGTTGTTGGCTGTCGGCACGGATATGCTCGGCCGCCAGGTAACCAAAGGTCATGGCAGGGCCCAAGGTGGCACCGGCCCCAGGGTAGGTACGACCCATCATCGACGCGGCGCTGTTGCCGATGGCATACAGGCCCAGGATCGGCTTGCCATCCTCGTGCAACACCTGGGCATGGGCGTTGGTGAGCAGGCCGCCCTTGGTGCCGATGTCACCGGCATCCACCCGCACCGCGTAGAACGGCGCCTTGTGCAGCGGCGCCAGGCACGGGTTGGGTTGCACGCTGGGGTCGCCGTAGTAGCGGTCGAACAGCGACTCGCCCTTGCCGAAGTCATCGTCGCGGCCACAGGCAGCCATGGCGTTGAAGCGCGCCACGGTGCGGCCAAGGCCCGCACCGTCGACCCCGATCAGCGCCGCCAGGGCACCGAGGTCGTCGGCCTTGTACAACACCTTGCGCAGGTGCTCGGGCAGGCGCCAGTCGGGTTGGGCATAACCTGGCAGCAACGGGCCGCAGGGGTACTTGCGCCGGTAGTCGGCATCGAACACCAGCCAGCACGGCACGCTGGTGGCGCCTTCGCGATTGTGCCGGTACATGGCGTAGACGATGTCGCTGTAGGGCGCCCCTTCGTTGACGAAACGCTCGCCGGCCGAATCGACCAGAATGCAGCCAGGCAGGTTGCGCTCGATGAACAGCGCGCGCTGTTTTTCCTCGCCCGGCACCTGCACCGTAGGCGCCCACCAGCTGTGCCCCATCAGTGCCGTACCCGCCCCTACGGCCTGGGCGGCGCGGATGCCATCGCCGGTGTTGCACGGTGGCGTTGCGCTCCACTGGGCCTGGGAGGGTTGCGGGTGGTACTGCGAGCGCATCGCCTGGTTACGCTCGAACCCGCCGGCGGCGATGATCACACCTTGGCGGGCCTTGATGTTCAGCCATTGCCCGTCACGCAGCACGCGGGCACCGCCGATACGTTCACCGACGATCAGCAATTGCTCGAGCGGGCAGTTCAGCCACAGCGGCACACCACGGTCGAGCAGGGAGCAGCGCAGGGCACCGACCAGGGCGTTGCCCAGGGTCAGGAAGCGGTCACGCCGCGACAGCTTGCGCCCTTCCCGGTCACGCCAGTAGCGCCACAGCACCTTGGCAGTCAGGCCCAGCCAGCCCTTGCCGCGGCATAGCAGCACTCGAGCTTCCTTCATGGTCATGGCCATGCGGCCCATCATCAGGGTGCCGGGCGATGGCGCGCGCATGCGCAGGAACTCCTCGCCCAGGGCGGCGGCGTCGAACGGCAGCGGGTCCATGGAGCGGTAGCCGGGCTTGCCGCCCGGCAGGTCGGGGTAGTAGTCGGTGTACTGGGCCTGGGCTTCGAAGCGCACGCGGGTGTCGCGTTCGAGGTACTCGACCATGTGCCTGGCATGCTCGACATAGGCCTCGATCCGCCCATCGTCGATCTCGCCGTGAGTGGCCGCCTTGAGGTAGGCCACCGCCTCGGCCGGGCAGTCTTCACCGCCCAGGGCGCGGATGCGGTGGTTGTCGGGAATCCAGATACCGCCGCCGGAGACGGCCGACGTACCGCCATACTGCTCGCTCTTCTCGATCAACAGCGTATCGAGGCCCAGGTCATGGGCACGTAGGGCGGCGGTCATGCCGCCGGCCCCCGACCCGATCACCAGCACATCGCAACATTCGTCCCACCTGATCATGCGGACCTCCCTCGGGGCAGACAACCACGGCCCACGCCGAAAAGGCGGCCGGGGCATGGGCCTGGGGATTGTCCGGCGCCCCCTGTGACCCGGCATCGTCCAATGGGACTACCGGGTCAGGGGCTGCTACGCGTAGTCCACTTGGACGATGTTGCTGCCTGGGCGGCGTCCCATAGTCGGCCCTGCTCCACCTCCCAAAACCGGAACGTCGGTCGGGCAGGTAATGCCCGCGCATGAGGACGACAATGATAAAAACAACAATCGCCCCCCAACCCCTTAACACGTACGTGCGCCTTTCCCTGTTGCTGTTGGCCGGCGGCCTCAGCCAGCAGGCCAGTGCCTTGTCCTTCCAGCCCAGCGACGACCTGAGCGTGGACTGGGATACCACCCTGACCTACAGCCTTGCCTGGCGTACCGAGAAGCGCGACCACAAGCTGGTGGCCAACGCCGATGGCAACGACGGTGACAACGCATTCGACCGGGGCAGCCTGATCACCGACCGGGTGGGCTTCCTTACCGAGGCCAACCTGCACTGGCGCGAGAACTATGGCCTGTTCATGCGCGCCTCGGGCTTCTATGACCGCGTCTATGACCGTGGCAACGACAACGACACCGGTACCTCCAACTGCTTCGCCAGCGGCGTGTGCAGCCGCCCCGACCGCTTCTCCAAGGACACCATCGACCAGCACCGCGACGACCTGCGCCTGCTCGATGCCTATGCCTACGGCACCTGGGACATGGCCGGGCACAACCTGAACCTGCGCGTGGGCGACCAGGTGGTGAGCTGGGGTGAAAGCCTGTTCTACCCCGGCGTCTCCGGCGCGCAGAGCCCGGTGGATGCGACCAAGGCGACCACCCCGGGTGTGGAGGTCAAGGAAGTGCTGCTGCCGGTGGGCCAGGTCTTCGGCCAGCTGAGCCTCACCGACGAGCTGGATGTGGAGGCCTACTACCAGTACAAGTGGGAGAAGACCGACCTGTTCGGCGTGGGTAGCTACTTCTCCACCACCGACTTCATAGACCGCGGCGGCTACAGCGACGCCAGCGGCTTCGTCAAGCGCCTGAAGGACGACGAGCCCAGCGACAGCGGCCAGTACGGCCTGGCGCTGCGCTACAGCGCGGCCTCGCTGAACAACACCGAGTTCGGCCTGTACTACGTGCGCTACCACGACAAGACCCCGACCCTGGACTTCCAGAGCGACCTGGGCTTCTACCGCGCCCGCTATTTCGACAACATCGACCTGTACGGCGTGAGCTTCGCCACCGTGCTGGGCGACACCAGCCTGGCCGGGGAAGTGAGCTACCGCGATGGCCAGCCGGTGATGGTCGACAACGGCTTCTCCAGCGCCGTCAGGGCCGAGACCTTGCAGGCACAGGTGTCGGCGATCCATGTGTTCGGCCCCAGCGCCTTCGCCGACAACACCACCCTGACCGGCGAGCTGATCTACAACACCGTGCTCACCAACGACACCTCCGACCCGCTGACCCTGGCGCCCGGCTTCTCCCTGCCCGGCACCGACTCGCTGGTGGGCGACCGTGATGCCTGGGGCTACACGGTGCAGGTCAACCTTGACTACAACGACGTGTTCAGTGGCTGGGACATGTCGGTGCCGATCAACTTCAGCACCGCCGCCCAGCACGACAGCGCCCTGACCGGCTCGATCAATTACGGCCAGGGCGACGACCGCGCCAGCATCGGCACCACCTGGCGCTACCTCGGCAACTTCACGGTCGAGGCGCTGTACAGCGCGTACCTGGGCAATGCCAACAACTCGCCCTGGGCCGACCGCGACAACATCGCGCTCAACTTCAAGTACCGCTTCTAAAGCCCTGACGGAGGATCACCGAAATGTCTGATCTCAAGCATCCCTGGTTGCGTACCACGCTCGCGATCGCCCTGCTCGGCAGCAGCCTGGCCCTGCAGGCCAATGTCAGTGGCACTGACGCCACGACCCTGGGTCCGGACCTGACCCCGATGGGCGCCGAGCGTGCCGGCAACGCCGACGGCAGCATCCCGGCCTGGACCGGCAAATGGCGCGGCACCCCGCCCCAGGTGAAGTTCGCCGGCCCCGGCACGCCCTACCCGGACCCGTATGCCGACGAAAAGCCGCTGTTCGTCATCACCGCCCAGAACATGGAGCAGTACGCCGCCAACCTCACCGATGGCCAGAAGGCGCTGTTCAAGCGCTACCCGAACTCGTTCAAGATGCCGGTCTACCCCAGCCACCGGGATTTCCGCGTCGACCCACAGACCGAGGCGGCCATCGCCCGCAACGCCCAGACCGCCAAGCTCAGCAGCGATGGCAACGATGCCCTGGATGCCTTCGGCGCTTCGCCGTTCCCGGTGCCCAAGAACGGCAACGAGTTGATCCTCAACCACACCATGCAGGCACGCGCGATCACCGAGGAGGCCAACTACAACCAGGTGGTGGTGTACGCCGACAACAACCGTGTGTTGGAGAAGGTCAACTACAAGATCTACTCACTGTGGTCGGACCCCAAGCAAAACGCGCAGAGCACCAACGGCGTGTTCACCGACTTCCTGCTCACCACGCTGGAGCCGGTGCGCAAGAAAGGCGAGATCGTGGTCGGCCATGAGTTCATCAACGCAGCTGCCCAGCCGCGCCAAGCCTGGCAGTACACCCCTGGCCAGCGCCGTGTGCGCCGTGCGCCGACGGTGGGCTATGACTCCCCGACCGGCGCCGGTGGTTTCCGCGTCTATGACGAAGACCGCCTGTTCAACGGTGCGACCGACCGTTACGACTGGAAGATCGTCGGCAAGAAAGAGGTCTACATCCCCTACAACAACTACAAGATCGACAGCCCGAACGTGACCCAGGCCGAAATCATCAATGCCGCCGGCCACATCAACCCGGACCTGATGCGCTACGAGAAGCACCGTGTCTGGGTGCTGCAGGCAACCCTCAAGCCGAGCGCCCGACATATCTATGCCAAGCGCATGTTCTACATCGACGAGGACAGCTGGGCTGCGACCCTGGCGGACAACTACGACTCCCGTGGCCAGCTGTGGCGCACCAACATGCAGACGTCGGTGTATGCCTATGACATCCAGCGCTTCCATGCACGCCTGGGGCTGTACCACGACTTGATCGCAGGCTCCTATATGGTTGACCGCCTGCTCGACGACCAGAAGCCGGCCAAGCTCAACGCCAGCAACTTCGGGCCCGACGAGTTCACCCCGGGCAACCTGCGTAAGCTGGGTACGCGCTAAACCTCCCACGCCAAGCCCCCGGCCCAAAAAGCCGGGGGCTTTCTTTTATCTTGAGCGCCTCGGGCTGCGTTGCAGCCCTCCGGCAATTTCCAAGCGATCGCCCAACCGAATAAAAACGCCCCAGGCTTGCCGGCCCGGGGCGTTCTTGTTTCAAGGGCTTTACGCCCAAAGCCTGGCTCAACCGGGGTAACACGCCACCAACCGATCCGCCAGCTCAGGCAGTTGCTCCACGCCCAGCCGATTGATGCCAGCGGCACGAACCCGCCCACCACCGCCAGGGAACTGCCGGCAGAATGCATCGGCCGACCACACCGCACCTTCCGGCACCCGCAGGCTGAACATCCAATCGCCATCGGGCTTGGCACTCAACATCCCCAGTGCACGCCCAGGCGCGGCAGCGGCAAGGTCGTTGGCCAGCACGCCGCTGACCCGACGGGCCCACGCCTGTGCCGGCAGGCGGTACAGGCGCATGCCGGCTCCCTCGCGCCAAGGCGACAACCCCTGGGCGGCGGCCATGTCGGCCGCATAGCCTGCGCGCAACACCGCGAAACACTCGCTGCTGCGCACGAAGTCCAACGGGTCGGCATAGGGACGCAATTGCTCGGCCAGGAGCAGCGGTTCGACATGCAAATCGGCAAGGCTGTCGCCATAGGCGTTGTAATTGAGTAACCGGCCCAGCTCCGCCAGGGCCGCGACATCCGCCTCGACCAAGCCATGGCGCTCGGCCAGGGCCCTGGCCGGCCCCGGCATGCCATCGCCAAACGCCGCGACCACCGCCCAACGGTGCGCCCTGCCCTGCAACCAGGCATCGACCAGCAGGCTGGTGCACACGTGCGCGGCAGTGTCGATGTGCGCCTCGAAGGCTGGATGCTGGGGCAGTTCACCCGGATAGTGGTGGTCGAAGTAGCGCACCTGGGCACCATCGGCGAGCAGGCGCTGGACATCTTCGCGGTTCTGTTCGTGGGCAATGTCCAGTACGGTCACTCGGTCGCCAGGCCCGGCCTGGACCCGTCGCAGCAGTGCGATGTCGCGCTTGACCCCGCTGACCAGACGTACCGCCGGGTCGAGCTCACCGGCCAGGCGCAGTTGCTGCAGGGCGCACAGGCCGTCGGCGTCGCCATTGAAAGCACAATGATCGATCATGGCGTTGCCCTCAGTTCATCAGTTCGCCGCCATTGGCATCGAGCTGCGCACCGTTGATCGCGCTGGCGTAATCCGATGCCAGGAACAGCGCCGCACGGGCGCATTCATCGTCGGTACGCATGCGCCCACCGGGGATGCCCGCGCTGAACTCGGCCTTGGCCTGCGCCTCGCTGATGCCCCGGGCTTCGGCGCTCTGGCGCACCACGGCCTGTACCGGCTCGCCCCACATCCAGCCACAGGCCAGGGCGTTGACGCGGATGCCGTGTACCGCCTGTTCGCTGGCCAGGTAGCGCACGCTGGCAGCCAGCGCAGCCTTGGATGCCGAATAGGCGGCGCCACCCTGGTAGGGCTTGCGCACGCCCAGGGTGTTGATCATCACGATGGCGCCCTCGCCCTGTTCGCGCATGGCCGGCAACACCGCCCGCGACATGTTCAGCGAACCCAGCAGGTTGACCTCCAGGGCCTCGCGCAGCGGCCCATTGTCGGCCTCGTCCACAGCCTGGAAGCCGCCATGGGAAAAGGCGCTGTTGACCAGTGCATCGATGCGCCCGAACGCCTCCACGGCAGCCTTGGCGAACTG
The DNA here is from genome assembly GCF_056856075.1 of Pseudomonas sp. FA-1. Taxonomy (NCBI): domain Bacteria; kingdom Pseudomonadati; phylum Pseudomonadota; class Gammaproteobacteria; order Pseudomonadales; family Pseudomonadaceae; genus Pseudomonas; species Pseudomonas sp. FA-1. The sequence continues at coordinate 234,829 of NZ_JBWXTH010000006.1, read as the reverse complement.
CGCACAGGCCTCGCTGTCGGTGATGTCGGTCGGCACACACAACACCTGGCACTCATGGCCCAAGGCGAGAATACGGGCGCGGGCCTGCTCCAGCCGCTCGGCGCTGCGGGCGCCGATGGCCAGGGCGCGAGCGCCTTGGCGCGCCGCCTCCAGGGCCAGCTTGATACCCAGGCCCGGGCCTATCCCGGAGATCATCACGACCTTGTCTTGCAATAGCATGGTGGGTTCCTTCTTGTTGTTGTGTCAGGCATTGGCCCGCAGGTGACGGGAACGGTATTCGGCGTAGTCGCGCTGCAGGATGGCCTCGCTCAGGCCAAAGCGCTCAGGGCTGTACTGGTGGCTGGCGCGCTTTTCGCGGCCATTGTCGGCCAGCCAACGAACGATCGCGTCACGTACCGTGGCGCTCAGCTGCAGGCCGGCGAACCGGTAGATGCGTTCGACCACCGCCAACGGCTGGCCCACGGTGTCCTCGAAATGGATATCCAGCACCCGTGCTTCGGGCAGGGTTTCGCGCACGGCCATGGCATGGCGCATGGCACGCGCCATGCGGCGGTTCCACTGCTCGCCCACAGCCTCGGCGTCGGCATGGTCGCTGTACAGCTGCCACAGGGTATGGATGAAGCTGGCCAACGACGGGATGGTGCTGGCCGGCTCGCGGTGGGTGAGGATCACCTGGGCGCCGGGGAACACCTTGAACAAAAGCTCCAGGGCATGCAGGTGCTGCGGGCTCTTGAGCAACCAGCGCCGGCCTGGGGCGACGCCCCGCAGCCGCTGCTGCCATTGCAGGAACTGCAGGCAGCGTTTGAGGTAGTGGTAGACCTGGGTCTGGTCCTGACGGTCGAGCCAGGCGGTGTAGCTGGGCACGTTGACGTAGGAGTCCATGGCGCACAGGAAGCTGTGCTCCATCAACATGAACTCTTCGTCGGCCTGCTCGGCGTCCAGCGGGTGGATGGCCAGCAACTGCGGCAGGAACTCGACCATCGACGCCACTTCGGCGCGCGCCTTCAGAATGCGCGCCTCGGGGCGGGCGGGGTCTTCGCCGGGCAGTGGCGCCGGGTAGCGGGTCTCCCACCACAGGGCCTTGTTGAACTGCGGGTCGACCGCCAGGGTACGTTGCAACAAGGTGGTGCCGGTGCGCGGCAGGCCGACGATCACCAAGGGGTCGTCGATGGGCTGCTCGAGGATCTGCGGGTAACGCGTGCAATGGTCTTCCACGACCAGGCGGTTGACCAGTTGCGCCAGCAACTTTTCACGCAGCATCCCCCGCCCGGCCACGGACAACCGGGCCTCGTGCTCCAGCGCCTCGGCCAACACCGCCAGGCCTTCACGGAAGTTGCCCGGGCCAAAGTCCTGCAGGCCACCGGCACGGGCACTGGCCTCGGCCATCAGGCGTTCTGGGGCGAATTCACTGATCATCAGGCAAGCTCCTCGAGTTCATGTAGCTTCACGACACGGGTGCTGGGATGTACTGGGGTTTTCGCGCCGACCCAGCGCAGGCACAGGGTGCCGTGGGGGTGGCCGGCGGTTTCCAGCCAGTTCGCAAGGCCTGGGTCGCGGGCGCTGAGCACCATGCGCAAACCGCCGTCGGCGTCCAGTTGCGCTGAATGTTTGTTCAGACAGATGCGGTGGTAGCGGTAGTCCAACGACTCCATCCAGTAGTTGTTGATCTGCAGGTTCCAGAAATCGCAATCGGGTACCTGCTCCACCTCGATCAGCAAAGCTTCGTCGTCGGCCAGGGCCCAGTAGGAGTGGTAGTAGAAGATGTTCGGGTCGCCGCCCACCGATTGGCACAGTGGCTGATCAGCCGGCGGCAGTTGGTTGGCATGGGCCTGGTAGCCCTGGGCCCAGTCAGCGAACAGGCGCGCGGTGTTCTCGACGAACGAGGCGGCGCGTTGCAGGCCTTGCTGCAACAAGGCCGGGTCCAGGGGCGGTGGAGCCTGGTCGGCATCCAGGCGTTCGATACGCATCTGTGCCGGTTGCTCGGTGGTGCGATCGAGGAAGGTCTGGCGCACGATCAGGGCGTTGCTTTCCGGCTCCAGGCGCAACCAATTGCCTGTGCCCTGCGGGTGCTGGCTGAGGATGATCTCGAAGGTGCCATCGGCGTCCAGCTGCAACTGGCTGGCATCGATGAAGCCGGTCTGGATCATTTTGCCGTTGGTCTCGTAGCCGCCCTTCTGGGTCCCGAAGCTCAAATAGGCGACGCTGCCGCGCTGTCCGCTGACCCGATAGCGCTGGGCACCGTTCAGGCGAGCATAGCGGTACAGGTTATCCGGGTTGTCGGCGCCGATCTTGGCGGTTTCGTGGGAGGGGGTGATGAAGCCTGGGAAGTCCGGGTCGGCGAACTCCAGGTGCATTTCCAGGGCGATACGCAGCAGGCGCGTGAGGTAGCGAAAGCCCTCGGCACGGGTCTGCGCATCGGCAGGCGCCTCGGCGCGCAGGATCTGCTCGCCGCTGCGCCTTAACTGCTCGCAGAAATGGTTCCAGGTTGCGCCGCTGCATACCTGCTCGGTGGGGTCGATGGCCATGATGGTCTCCGTGGGGGCGGGATGCCGCCGGTGGGGAGACCATAGAAATCGCGACCATCGAGTACTACGTCCGAGCGGACTAAAATGTGCGGCCCGGAAAAATCATTACAAGGGGCCCGCATGACCATATAGATATGCGTTGGCCTGAACGCGGGCCTATAGGTCAGCGCCTGTTATCACGTGGAGCGCAATGCCTTGCCGTTCCTCATGTCAGCCGCTTGCTGGCCAGCGGCGACCATTGCCCCGCCGAAATTGAAAAGCGCCCCTATCACACGATCCTCGAGGGGAGATTCATCGAATAGCCAACCAAAACTCGACGAGAGGAACGCTGTTGCATTACTGATTTCACCCTTCTGAACTGCTCGCGTAAGTTGAACGTATTGATCGCGCTTGGTCGGGGAAATATCGCGGGCATCGTTACTCGCCAAATTATTATTGACCATGGCTACGGCGGACGTGAACGTTTCAAGTGCGCTATTGGAGTCAATCTGCAACGCGAGCTCATGACGGTTCGGCACTTCCTCGGGTCGCATCGGCCGAGATCCAGGTATCAGCGAGTTCATTGCGGTTTTGGCGAACCTGGACAGTAGTCCGCCCGCAGTGACGGGGTCGCTGGGTATCGACACGTCGGTACCATTACGCATGACAACGACAGGGGGGGCCTGAAGATCGGGTTGCTTGCCAGCGCTACTTGTTACGTTTCTGAAGCGCGACTGGCCTGGCTCAAGCGAGGTGGGGCGTACCGCGTCCGTTCTTTGCTCTGTGTTATCCAACGTTTTGGCAGTGTGAGGTGTTGGCAGAGACTTCTGGTAATCCAAGGCGTAGCGCCAGGGTCTGAAATTCGTAGTGGCGGGCTGTTGCACAGGCGGCTGCGGCGTCGCGCTTTGTTGACCATGATCGGGCCGCTGGTTCGTGTTCTTCTTCGTCAAGCCGCGCTCATCTATAAGAGTCGATGGGTTATTGCCCACCATCTTGAACAGATTCAACCCGTCCACCGTACCGGCCGGATCCGCGCTCAACCAGCGCCCCGCCCAAGGCTGGTAATAGCGATAGCCGTAGTAGTACAGGCCTGTGGCATCTCGCTCCTTGCCTGAATAGCGCACGGTCTTGTAACTCGCCTCGATTTCATTACGCGCAACCCATACCGCCGTGCCGCCAAAGGGGTAGTACTCTTCCTGGCTGATCAGGTTGCCGGCGCCATCGACTTCCAGTGCGCTGCTGCCCAGCAGGTTGTCGTAGCTGTAGCGCAGTTGGTCGTTCGGTAGGTCGTCGGGTTTTCCTGCCGCCCAGTGCAGTACCCGCACTTGCGCACGACCGGCCTGCCCGACCGTCATCACCTGCAGGTCCTGGGTGAGTGTGTTGCCGTTGGTGTGGGTACGCAGCTCCAGCCCTGGCAGGTAAGTCACCCGCTGGGCCTGGGTGCTGCGGGCTGTTCGCTGGGTGCTGGCTTTCAGCACGCGCTGGCTACGGCTGTCATAACGGTAGCTTTCGCGGTCGTCCGTAGCACCTTCGCGCTTCACCGACACGACCTGCTCGAGCTCGGCACGCATGGTCCAGGCCAGGGGTTGCCCCGGCAACAGCACGGCCTGCTGCCCGCCCGGAGTGAACAGTGCCTCGACAGCCGACGGGTCCTGGGCCAGCGTACTCAGCACGGCCCGGTTGCTGCGGTCGCTGACGATGATGTCGGTGGTGTAGTTGTGGTTCGTGGCAGGGGCGCTGTGGCGGATCTGCAGCAGGTTGCCTGCGGTGTCGTAGCGGTACGTGCGGGTGTATGGAGTGTAGGTGGTGCTGTCGAAGGGGGTGACGTGCGGGAGGTGGCGACCTGGTTGGCCGGCGTTGGCCATTTCGCGGCCCGTGGCACTGGCCAGTTGGTAGAGGCTGTCGTAGCTGTAGGTGTTTTCCGGCACCACTTTCTGGTTGCGCCAAAAGCGGGTGGCCTCGGCGTCGTTGCGGATCTTCAGCACATTGCCCACCGGGTCGTAGGCATAGCGCAGTTCCTGCAGCACCTTCGCGCCAGTGCCCTGGCGCTCGGTCTTGATCGACGACAGGCGCTGGGTGTCGGGCTCGTAGGTGTAGGTGGTCACCACACCGTTGCCATGCACCTCGCGCAGCTTCTGTCCGGCGGCGGCATAACTTACGGACCGGACGATGGCCTGCTCGGCCTTGCCCGCGATCGTCAACCAGCTGCCACTGAGCTGGCCGGCCACGTCGTAGGCCACCCGTTGCAGGTTGCCTGCGGCATCCAGGGTCGTCAGCATCGCGCCCGTGGCGTCTGCCGTGGTCTGGGTCGTATAGGCCTCGGAGGCCAGTCGAGTGTCCCATTCCGCCGCCTCTTCGCCCCGCCAGTCGGCGGCGATATCAGGATGGTCGGCATCCTTGAGCAGCTGCCGGGTCGTTGAGATCGGCACACCCGTCAGGGCAACGCTGTTCGCCTGCACCAGCCCCGCCGGGTCGTAATGGCGGGTCACCTGCCCGAGCAGATTATGGTCCCGTGCCTGTTGCGTAACCGGTGCCCAGACGAACCGCTCGGCAATCCGCGCCTCGCTGTCGGCCACCTGCTCCGTCACGCCCAGCGGTCGGCCGGCCTGGGACGGGGCCTCGTACTGCCAGGTACGGGTAACCGCCTGGCTCAGGTCGTCGTTACCCCCTTCGTCGGTAGCAATCTGAGCCACCTCCATGAAAGGGCGCCCGGCGGCATCCCTGAGGGTTATCGAAGTGCCCGCATCGACACTGCGGGTGCGCAAGGCCGTCCCGGCGAGGTCCGACAGATAGGTGAAGTTTGCCCGGCCAGCCATCGCCAGCCGAGAATCGGCACTGCGTGCCAGGACGCCTCGGGCGTCGTGTTGGTGATGGGTGATACGTTCGTCCGTCACCTCAGGTTTATCTGGCTGACGGTAATAATCGATAGTGCGTACAACCAAGCCACGATTATCGACAACCGTGACGGACGGGGTATTACGAAAAGACAACATGGAAAGCAACTCCTGTTAATGACTATTTCCTGCGCCGCTAGTAATTCACAAACAACAAAGCCGGCGCAGCACGCCAAAAACAGCGAGCCGCGTAGGAAGCATATAAATCAAACAGCGATAATTACCGTCCCAAAAAACTTCTCACACCCCAAGTAAAAAGTTCTGCCACTTACTTACAAGCAGGAAGTAAAAAGTACTAACACCCAGACGACCAACCCAATACTCCCCTTATCCAAACGGACGAAGAACCCAAAGCGCCAACCGACCACGATGCCTCGTTGGGCCACACGGCTCCCCTGCGCCACGCCTCGGCGTGGGGCCACCCTACGAGGAATCATCGATGACAACCGACAAGAACCTGGTTCGCTCCGTCACCGTGGACATCGCCGCCCCCGCCGAGCTGGTCTGGTCGATCCTGGTCGACCTGCCTAACTACCCGCAGTGGAACCCCTACACGGTCAAGGTCGAATCCACCCTGCGCCTGGGCGAGCCGGTCAACCTGTTCCTGCCCAACCCGGCCGCGCCCGGTGAGCTGCTGCATGTGGTCGAGTACCTGGTGGACTTCGAGCCACACCGCCTGCTCGCCTGGGAAATGCGCTCGAGCGCCAGCGACCCGGACGCGGCCCGCCGCGAACAACTGATCGAACGCACCGGCCCGAACAGCTGCCGCTACCACACCACCGACCAGTTCCTCGGCCCCACCGCCGACGCGGTCATGGCCAACCATGGGGCGTGGGTCAAGCAGGGCTTCGATGCCGTGGCCCTGGCCGTGAAGGCCCGTGCCGAGTCGCTGCACGCCACCGCGGCCTGATGTTGGCACCACCGCCGCACTTCGTCCGAGCAGACGAAGAGGCGCCGGTGGTGCATTGCCTACCTTGGCGTCAACCGGGCCCGTACCCGGAAGATCACGAGGAGGTATCCGATGTTGACTCATCTGCAATGGCTGGAGGCCGAGAGCATCCAGATCATCCGCGAAGTGGTAGCCGAGTGTGAGCACCCGGTGATGCTCTATTCCATCGGCAAGGACAGCGCGGTGATGCTGCACCTGGCGATGAAGGCCTTCGCCCCGGGCAAGCCGCCCTTCCCCCTGCTGCACGTGGACACCACCTGGAAATTCCGCGAGATGATCGCCTTCCGCGACCAGACCGCCGAGCGCCTGGGCCTGGAGCTGCTGGTGCACATCAACCCCGAAGGTGTGGAAAAAGCCATCGACCCCTTCACCCACGGTTCGGCCCTGCACACCGACGTGTGGAAGACCCAGGGCCTGAAGCAGGCGCTGGACAAATACGGCTTCGATGCCGCCTTCGGCGGTGCCCGCCGCGACGAGGAAAAATCCCGTGCCAAGGAGCGCGTGTTCTCCCTGCGCTCCGAACAGCACCGCTGGGACCCCAAGCAACAGCGCCCGGAGCTGTGGCGCCTGTACAACACGCGCAAGCGCAAGGGCGAGAGCCTGCGGGTGTTTCCGCTGTCGAACTGGACCGAGCTGGACATCTGGCAATACATCTACCTGGAGCAGATCCCTATCGTGCCCCTGTACTTCGCCAAGGAGCGCCCGGTGGTGGAGCGCGACGGCACCCTGATCATGGTCGACGACCAGCGCCTGCCGCTGCGTGACGGCGAAACCCCCGAGATGCGCAAGGTGCGCTTCCGCACCCTGGGCTGCTACCCGCTCACCGGCGCCATCGACAGCGACGCCGACGACCTGCCGGCGATCATCGGCGAGATGCTGGTCAGCCGCACCTCGGAACGCCAGGGCCGGCTGATCGACAGCGACTCGGCCGGCTCCATGGAGAAGAAGAAACAAGAGGGGTACTTCTGATGAACGCGATCACCCACGCCCGGCACGACGACCTGACCGCGTACCTGCAGGCACAACAGCACAAACAACTGCTGCGCTTCATCACCTGCGGCAGCGTCGACGACGGCAAGAGCACCTTGATCGGGCGCCTGCTGTACGAGTCCAAGGTGCTGTTCGAAGACCAGCTCGGCCAGCTCGAAGCCGACTCGAAAAAACTCGGCACCCAAGGCGAGGACCTGGACTTCGCCCTGTTGGTGGACGGCCTGGCCGCCGAGCGCGAGCAAGGCATTACCATCGACGTGGCGTACCGTTTCTTCGCCACGGAGAAACGCAAGTTCATCGTTGCCGATACGCCCGGCCACGAACAGTACACCCGCAACATGGTCACCGGCGCCTCCACCGCCGACTTGGCGGTGATCCTGGTAGACGCCCGCCAAGGCCTGCTGACCCAGACCCGCCGGCACAGTTACCTGGTGTCGCTGCTGGGGATCCGCAAGGTGGTGCTGGCGGTCAACAAGCTCGACCTGATGGGTTACTCGCAGGAGGTGTTCCAGCGCATCGAGGCCGACTACCGTGCCTTCGCCGCGCAGATCGGCCTGGACGACATCCAGTGCATTCCACTCTCTGCGCTACGCGGCGACAACATGCTCAGCGCCAGCCCCAACACCCCTTGGTACACAGGCCCGAGCCTGCTCGCCTACCTGGAAGACGTGCCGCTGGAGCAGGCCCACGCCAGCCAGGCGGCGTTCCGCCTGCCGGTGCAGTGGGTCAACCGCCCCAATCTGGACTTTCGTGGCTACTCGGGCAACATCGCCGCCGGCAGCATCAGCGTCGGCGAACGCATCCGTGTGCTGCCCTCGGGCCAGCAGAGCGAAGTCACCGACATTCTCGGCGCCAGCGGCCCGCAGCAGCGCGCCGAGTGCGGCCAGGCCGTGACCTTGGTGCTCAAGGACGAGATCGACATCAGCCGCGGCGACCTGATCGCCCTGGCCGACGCCCCGCCCGCAGTGGCCGACCAGTTCGAAGCCACTTTGGTGTGGATGGACGAAGAGCCGTTGCTGCCCGGACGCCCGTACCTGATGAAGATCGGCTGCCGCACCGTGGGCATGAGCTGCGCCAACCTCAAGCACCGCGTGGACGTGAACAGCCTCGACCAGCTCGCCGCCAAGACCCTCGAGCTCAACGACATCGGCGTATGCAACCTGAACCTGGACCGCCCGATCGCCTTCGATGCCTATGCCGACAACCGCGACACCGGCGGTTTCATCGTCATCGACCGCCTGAGCAACCGCACCGTCGGCGCCGGCATGCTGCACTTCGCCCTGCGCCGGGCGCAGAACGTGCATTGGCAGGCCATCGACGTCAACCGCGAGGCCCACGCCGCGCTCAAGGGCCAGGCTCCGCGGGTGCTGTGGTTCACCGGCCTCTCGGGCGCCGGCAAGTCGACCATCGCCAACCTGGTGGAGCGCAAGCTGCATGCGCTGGGCAAGCACACCTACCTGCTCGATGGCGACAACGTGCGCCACGGCCTGAACCGCGACCTGGGCTTCACCGAGGCCGACCGGGTGGAGAACATCCGCCGCGTGGCCGAAGTGGCCAGGCTGATGCTCGATGCCGGTTTGATCACCCTGGTCTCGTTCATCTCGCCGTTCCGCGCCGAACGCGACATGGCCCGGAGCTTGGCCGGGGAAGGCAACTTCCTGGAGATTTTCATCGACGCGCCGTTGGCCCTGGCCGAGCAGCGCGACCCCAAGGGGTTGTACCAGAAGGCCCGCCGGGGTGAGCTGAAGAACTTCACCGGGATCGACTCGCCGTACGAGCCGCCGGTGAATCCAGAGCTGCATATCGATACCCAGAGGGAGACGGCGGAGGCGGCGGCCGAGCGGATCGTCGAGGCGTTGCTGCGCCTTTGAGCAAAGCCAGAACAGGCCCTATCGCCGGCAAGCCGGCTCCCACAAGGTGCTGCATGCACGAACGGGGTGGGAGCCGGCTTGCCGGCGATTGGACCAACGCAAGTTTCATGCTGCATGACAAAGCCCGCAGCTTGGCTCTTGCTAGTCCGAACAGACGATTTACCCAGCCCTTCTCGCATCAATACTGCCCCCACCCCTCACCCACGAGGCGCAGCATGACCGCCCACCACCCAGCCCCCATCGCCACCGAAGCCCTCAGCGCCCTGCTCACCCTGGCCTACCAGGGCCCGTTGGAAGCCACACCCTGGGCCAGCTTCCTGGAGCAGCTGCGCCAACGCCTGGACGCGAGCTTCATCACCCTGGTGCTGCGCAACCCAGAACACGAACGCCCCGGCCTGATCGTCAACGCCTCGGTACACGGCGCGCTGCTGCCCGGCGAGCCGTCCTACAGCGAGTACTACTATTCGATCTGCCCGTTCCTCGAATGGCCCGCCGACAAGGTGGCCACCGCCGACCAGATGCTCGGCACCGAGCCCTGGCTGGCCCACGACTTCTACCGCAACTACCTGCAACCGCTGGACCTGCGCCATGTGCTGGTGGCCAACATGGTCACCACCGCCGGCATGCACTGCGCCCTGTTCGCCAGCCGCGGCCATACCAGCCACGACTTCGAGACCGACGAGATTGCCCTGGTCCGCCTGCTGCTGCCGCACCTGCAACAGGCCGTGGACCTGCATTCGGCGGTCGACCAGCTCGACTCCGAACGCCAGCTGTACGCCGCGACCATCGACCGGCTGATGGTCGGTACGGTGATCCTCGACGAGAACGGCCGAACCCTGCGCTGCAACAGCGCGGCACAGCGCCTGTTCGTCAGTGGCGATGGGCTGGTGTGCAAGCAGGAGAAGCTGTGCGCCTTCGTCAACCATGAGAACCGCGCGTTGCAGCAATCCATCCAGACCGTCCTGAGGCACCGTCAGCGCGGGCTGGACGAGCTGGAAGTGCTCACCTTGTCCCGCCCGAGCGGGGAAATGCCGCTGAACCTGCTGCTACGCCCCATCCCCCTGAACTACCAGGCCCGCAAAGGCGCACGACGGCCAGCGGTGGCGCTGTTCATCCGCGACCCCGCAGACTCGCCCCAGGCCTCGCGCCACCTGCTGCGCAGCCTGTTCCAGCTGACGCCCACCGAGACGGAGGTGGCGATGTTGGTGATGGATGGGCAGACCCTGGACGAGACGGCCGAAGCGCTGAACGTGTCGCGCAATACCGTACGGGCGCACTTGCGCGGGGTGTTCGCCAAGACCGGCGCCACGCGGCAGGCGCAGCTGGTGAAGACATTGCTCAACAGCGTGGCCTCGCTGGGTTGAGACATTCAGTGTGCCATTAGATAATTGGCAATGCCCCAATCATTCACCACTTAAGCATCATCGGCTGACTGCCCTTTGGTTCCGCCTTTTATTACAACAGCCTCCGGCAGTTTTACTACATCGCTGCTCTGGGTGAGGATGCATGCCCGTGAACGCTCCGGCCAATCACCCAACCGGGTGTCTGCCAACCGACCAGGGCATAACAATAGGACATCACCGAGTGAGAACAATGGGAACGCCGACACAATCGGCAACCCATTTGTTGCCTCGGTGACGGTCCAGGAGGCCGTGGCAAAGTCGGCCACATCATAATTCTTCAGTAGCCGGTACTGTTGAACAGTCGTATCTCGTACGCCCATCATGCTTGCCGACTTGTAGACAATGGTCGAGGTCGCGCCCGGGTACATCACGATCACAGCCAGCGTAGCAATCAAGGCGACGGCAACGGCCTGGATGACCCGTATGGCCACACGTTTTTTACTCACGAAAAAAATAAGTGCTGGAATGAACAACAAGAAAACCGTGACCATCGAGATGATCGTTAGAGTATTTACTGCCTCGGGCGTGTCTTGGCCGGTGTAAGAATGCAGCAGGATGACCATTGGGTAAACCGCTGCAAAAGCAGCGAAACACAACAGTAAGTAGGTAATCCCGAAAATCCCAGCCTGACGCCATTTCTTCACGTCACCTGGGCCACTGATCAATGTCACGATTTCCAGGGCCATCCTGAATCGCTTGGACAATAGCAGTAAAAACATGATGCCCAACATGCATGCCATGATCGTCGCGGCAACGATACCATGTCCCAACTCGGGTAGTTGAAAAACGCTGCCTACGAAAAGCACCGAACCTAACGTGGCAGGGATGAGCAGCAATCTTGCGATATGAGGGCGCAACGTAGGCGTTTGGTTGAAGAGCGAAACAGCCAACGCATAAATAGTCGTTGTGGTCAGGAAAAGCGCCATGTAGAGCGAAAACACAAAGCCCACGAATCCCATCCAAGGCAAAAGCGCAGAAAATTTCTTATCGAACACCACCGGTAGCAAGTCGATACGTCCAATGGCTTTCGAATAGGTCATTAATATTCCAAAGCTCAGCAAGCCGCTGGCGACAGCGCCTATGGTCCCGATCGCGGCCCAGTGCTTAATCACCAAGCTCAGTATCTGATTCAGGTCCTCCCGAAAGGTAGCCAAACCTGTATTACTTTTCTTGACTTGCTTGTCCATCGACCCATTCCATTTAATAAACCCGTCCGAACCGCAACGGTATTCTATAAAAGGCAAACATCGCCAGCCAAGAAGGCCTACGATAATTACCCGACACAAGATTCATTTGAGAAGCGTCCTTCAGAGCGCGATATTGCCCCATAAAACGCATCGCATGCGATGACGAGGCGATTTCACACACCTCCCCACCTCTTCAGCGGTTACATGCAATGACTCTCCTCTACCTCAAGCTCATCGTCACACCGCTGCTGATGTGGGCCGTCTCGCTCGCCTCCCGGCGCTGGGGCGGGCTGCTGGGCGGCCTGCTTTCAGGCCTGCCGATCACCTCGGCGCTGGTGATGACCTTCCTGTGCCTGGAACAAGGCACCGCATTCACCCTGAACGCAGTCCCCGGCGCCCTGGGCGGCCTGGCCGCGGTACAGGCCACCTACACCTGCTACCTGTACGCCACCCGACGCGCCGAAATCGGCCTGGCCGTACTGCTGGCACTGGTGTTCTACGCCCTGGCCGCCTACGCCTTCACCCATTGGGGCAGCCTGTACCTGTCGATTGCCGCCTCCCTGGCACTGATCGCCTGGTTGATCCGCGCCACCGCCCACGAGCCCAAACCCGACATCCTCGCCAAACCTCGCCACCGCTACTGGGAAATCCCCCTGCGCATGGTGGCCGCCACTACCCTGCTGATGGTCACCACCGGCTTCGCCAGCTGGCTGGGGCCAGCGGCCAGCGGCATGCTGGCGCCGATTCCGGTGATTGCCTGGCCATTGGTGGTGTTCGCCCATGTGCAGAGCGGGCGCGCAGGGATGGCAGCGATGGTCCGCGGGAACGCCATCGGGGCGGTGGGGGTTATTGCGTTCTACCTGGCGGTGGCGGGTTTGCTTGAAACGCTGGGGATCGCGGCGACGTTTGCCCTCGCGGTTGTGTTGGCGGTGGTGCTGACCGTAGGCCTGGCGGCGGCATTGCGCTCACGTAGATGATCAGAACACCGACCACCCAATCCGTGAGCTGAGCAACTCGAGCGCGGCCATCCCGGCAAGGGAGTTGCCAGCAGCATTCAACTCCGGCGACCACACACAAACGGTAAACTGGCCCGGTACGATCGCCACGATCCCTCCACCTACACCACTCTTGCCAGGCAACCCTACCCGATAAGCGAAGTTGCCGGCTTCGTCATAGAGCCCGCTGGTGGCCATGATCGAATTCACCTGCTGGGTTTGGCGTTGGGTCAGGATCTGGTTACCGCTGTGCTTGCAGTACCCATCGTTGGCCAGGAAACAGAATGCCCGGGCCAGATCCAGGCAATTCATCTGCAGCGCGCAATAGCTGAAATAACTGCGCAACACCGCCTCGACTTCGTTATGGAAGTTACCGAACGACTGCATCAGGTAAGCCATGGCCGCGTTGCGTGCGCGGAACTGATACTCCGATTCAGCCACACGGGTATCGATCGAAATGTGCGGGTTGCCCGACAACCGCCGGACGAAATCGCGCATCGACAATGTAGGCGCCGCGAAGCGCGACTGGTTGATATCACAGATCACCAGTGCCCCCGCGTTGATGAAAGGATTACGCGGCCGCCCGCGCTCGAACTCCAGCTGCACCAGTGAGTTGAACGGCTGGCCCGAGGGCTCATGACCCAACCGCTCCCAGATCGCCTCCCCCGAGTGGCCAATCGCCTGAACCAGGCTGAACACCTTGGAAATACTCTGCACCGAAAACGGCACCCGCGCGTCGCCTGCGCAGTAATAGCTGCCATCGTTGCCATAGACGGCGATGCCGAGCTGGTTCGCCGGGACATCGGCCAGCGCGGGGATGTAGTCAGCCACTTTGCCCTTGCCGATCAAGGGACGCACTTCGTCGAGAATTTCGTTCAACAGCGTTTGCATGGAAGGCCTTATGTATCAGTCCCCCAGACGACAGCAAGGGGTGGCATTCTTGACGCAGACTGTTGGGGAGAAATCACATGTTTTGCGAAGAAATGGCTGTCGCTATCCGCTGTGTGTAGATCGCCTGGGGCCTACACCCTTTTGCTCGAGCAGAGCGTTCATTGCACTCGACCCCAAAATGACTGCCCTAAAATGGAGCGGTCTTGTGCCGCAAAAGAGCCACGACAGGCTGCTCCGACATTGGCGTCGATGCGTTTACACCATCCCCGTAAGCTTGGCCAACACGGCAACCAAGTAAGCAGAAAAAATACCCAGTGCCCATTTCAAGATGCGTTTCATCCGTGAGTCTGGCGGGGCTTCAGGAAGCTGTAGGTTCAAGATATTCAATTGGGCAATGTGTATGGCATTGGTCGTAGTACACGTACTCGACTGAGAGGACGCTCTCCACCCCGCCTCCTCCAGCTTCTCAAGCTCTCGCTTGACCCTCGTCTTCAAGGCTCTGCCAGCTTTGGTCAGATAACTGCCCAACATGGCAACGGCCAGAAGGCCCAGCATGCCCAAATTGCCGTAGCTAAACGGGTCTGTCTGGCTGATAGGCAAAGCGCATTTCCAGACAAAACCAATGTACGGAGCGGTGACCTGATACAGCTTCAAGACTGCTTCGCTGAGCATCCAGAAAAAGTGCCCTCCTATCAGAGCGTCACTGAATTCTCGCGCCTGCCAGTAGACAAACGACAACGCTGAAACCACATAAAGAAGCAGCGTGCCTATTTTCAATGCACACCCAGTGACGTAGAACGCCCGGTATCTAAAAATCGCCTCGTTCAACGTCATCCTTACCCACCTAATGAACACCGCCTCTCACCATGATGAGCCGGGACTAGTGGTTATATCCAAGCAGCAGCTTGGATCCAATCAAACCTAATGTTTTTGCTCCGTCCTTGTGAACATTTTTGCAGGTGACTACTCCGCATCCTACAGGTGCAAAGGAATCCTCCTACGCGCTTCCGCATTTTGTCTGAAGAAAGTAAGGTGTCGAGCATCTGCAACATAGGCGAACACAGCGGTTCCTGCCCTTCGCCTGCATCGCACGCAAGGACGCCTCCATGACCGCCCCAACCATGCATCCGCCCAGCCCTATCGACGGAAAACAAGGCAACGAGCATCGCTCATTACCCACCGAAGTGTCATCCGGGATAGTCGCATCGAAGCAATTGGAACCGGGCACCGTTTATACACGGGCAGATCTGCGCGCACTTTTTGGTATCCACGACGCCACGCTCAATACAGGGATTTTCCGCCCCAAGGGCTATGACTCCGTGTGGCTATTCATAACCGAGCAGAAGACGTCTGACAGAACCCAGTATGTAGACACCCTGGCAGGCGACACCCTTCACATGGAAGGACAACTCAAAGGGCGAACCGATGCGCTCATTCTTGACCACCGCCAGCGTGGCCTGGAACTATTGGTTTTCTACCGGAAAGCCAAATATGAACATCCCGGTGCGGGCTTTCGTTACGAAGGCGTCTTCACATACGAAAGCCATTCCGGCAGCGGTCCCACATCGTTCGTATTGAAGCGCGAACAGCCCGATGAAGGGCTCCCAGCCGTAGTCGAGCAAGAGCTTAACAACCAGGGCACCTTCAAGCCCGACGACCTCAGCGATGCCCGCAAACGCACCCTGGCATCGATCGTCCGCCGCCGCGGCCAACCGCAATTCAGGAAGGCGTTACTCAAAGCCTACCAAGGCCGTTGCGCCATGACTGGCTGTTCATTGCTGCAGGTATTGGAAGCTGCCCATATCCACCCCTACCTAGGCGAGAAAACGAACGTAGTTTCCAATGGCCTATTGCTGAGGGCCGACGTGCATACCCTGTTCGACTTGGGTTTATTGTGGGTCAACCCAGCCGATTTGCGGATCGGTATCGCCGAAGCGTTGAGACACAGCGAGTACGTTTCCCTAGAAGGCCAACCCTTACGCCTGCCAAAAAACGAAGCGCACCACCCAAGCCGCCCGACACTGGCCTTCCGCTTCAACGCCCTAACGTCTTCCTCAAGCACACCACCCCTCGTGTAAAAGTAGCCTTGTGCCGTGAAAGGGCCGCAAAGCGGCCCCGCGATGCAATCCGATCACCGCTTTCCAGCCTGTCCCCGCCTAAACACCTTCACCTACCACAAAAACAAACGCCCCCAGCATCAGCCGGAGGCGCTTGAAAACCCAGGTGTTCGCCGCTCAACACTAACCAGGGCAACCAAACCGACCTACGCAACCCTACGCAGGTCTCTGCCCGTAGCCTGGCCAGCCCTCGTCAGTGAAGAACGACGAACATTGCGAGACTAGATCATCTGAATAGGCTCTATGAGGGAACTAGCGCAATTTCGGAAACGGACTACAGGTGCTCAGTGCTGTGCCTGTATACGAGATCGAAGCGGTAAACAAGGTATCGGCCACCGATTCACGCAGACCGGTTCTGACCATATTGAAGAGGAGAATTGGATGAGGAAAAAGGCGAAGTCACTCGAAAAGTCACTATGCCTAGAAATAACAAAGCCACCCGAAGGTGGCTAAGTCATTGAGGTATTTGGTCGGGACGGAGTGATTCGAACACTCGACCCCTTGCACCCCATGCAAGTGCGCTACCGGGCTGCGCTACGCCCCGACATCATTCTCGATGTTGCTGAGAACGGTGAAGAATTTACCCTAACCTTTTGAATAATGGAAGCTTTTTTTCAAAAAAATCAGGTCACTTCTTCAACACCACCAGCACATCCTCCAACTCCGCAATCATCTGCCGAATCAGTTGCTTGTACTGGGTAGTGTCATCCTTGGCTTCATCACTGGAGAGGCGCAATCGCGCCCCGCCTATGGTGAAGCCCTGGTCATACAGCAGCGCGCGGATCTGGCGGATCATCAGCACGTCTTGGCGCTGGTAATACCGCCGGTTGCCGCGGCGCTTGACCGGGTTGAGCTGCGGGAACTCCTGTTCCCAATAACGCAGCACGTGCGGTTTTACCGCACAGAGCTCACTGACCTCACCGATGGTGAAGTAGCGCTTGCCCGGAATGGGGGGCAGCTCGTCGTTATGGCTTGGTTCCAGCATAGGCCTCAACCCGGGCTTTCAATTTCTGCCCTGGACGAAAGGTGACGACACGGCGAGCGGTGATCGGGATCTCTTCCCCCGTTTTGGGGTTGCGGCCCGGCCGCTGGCGTTTGTCGCGAAGGTCGAAGTTGCCGAAACCGGACAGCTTGACCTGCTCGTTCTCTTCAAGTGCGTGCCGAATTTCTTCGAAAAACAGCTCGACCAGCTCCTTGGCCTCTCTCTTGTTGAGCCCCAGCTCCTCGTACAGCCTTTCGGCCATCTCAGCTTTCGTCAGAGCACCCATACGCTATTTCCTTAACGTGGTGTTCAACCTTTGTTCAAGCGAGGTGAGGATGTTTTGCAGGGTAGTGTTCACCTCATCGTCGTTAAGAGTGCGCGATGGATGCTGCCAGGTCAAGCCGACGGCCAGGCTTTTTCTATCAGGATCAATACCTTTACCTTGGTAGACGTCAAACAGCCTGAGGTCTGTGAGCCATTCGCCCGCATTGTCACGAATTACTTCAAGCACCGAGCTAGAAGCTACATCACGTCCTGCGATCAACGCCAGGTCACGCCTCACTTCCGGGAACTTGGACAGTTCGCTGAACTTCGGCAGGCGGCCTTCGACCACGTCGCCCAGTACCAGCTCGAAGACGAACACCGGGCGCTCCAGGCCCAGGGTCTTGGCCAGCTCGGGATGGATGGCGCCGAGGTAGCCGACTTCCTTGCCGTCGCGCTCGATGCGGGCGGTCTGGCCAGGATGCAGAGCTGGGTGGTTGCCAGCGACGAAGGTGAAGTCGCCCAGGGCGCCCGAGTAGCCCAGCAGGGCTTCGACATCGGCCTTCACATCGAAGAAGTCGATGCTGTCACGGCCGTTGGCCCAGCCTTCCGGCAGGCGGCTGCCGGTGGCGACGCCGGCGATCATCGGCTGCTGCTTGAGGTCGCCCAGCTGGCCGACGAAGCGCAGGCCGCTTTCGAACAGGCGTACGCGGTCCTGCTGGCGGTTGAGGTTGTGTTGCAGCGCCTTGACCAGGCCCGGCCACAGGGACGCGCGCATGGCTGCCATGTCGCTGGAGATGGGGTTGGCCAGCAGCAGCGGCTCGACGCCTGGGGTGAACAGCTCGAACAGTTTCGGGTCGATGAAGCTGTAGGTGATGGCTTCTTGGTAGCCACGGGCAACCAGCAGGCGGCGCAGGGTCGGCAGCTCGCCACGGGCCTCCGGACGGGCCTGGGGAGCCAGGCGGGCCTGCGGGTAGCGTACCGGCAGGTTGTTGTAGCCGTACAGGCGGGCCAGTTCTTCGATCAGGTCGACTTCCAGGCTGATGTCGAAGCGGTGGCTGGGGACTTCGACGGTCCACTGCCCTGCTCCGCTGGCGCGGGTTTTCAGCTCCAGGGCATTGAGCAGCTGCTCGACCTGGGCAGCGTCCATGTCCATGCCGAGCATCTGGTTGATGCGTTCGGCGCGCAGGGAGACCGGCGCGACCTTGGGCAGGTGCTGCTCGCTCACGGCCTCGACGATGGGGCCGGCTTCGCCGCCGACGATTTCCAGTACCAGTGCGGTGGCGCGCTCCATGGCTTCACGGGCCAGCTGCGAGTCGACGCCACGCTCGTAGCGGTGCGAGGCATCGGTGTGCAGGCCGTAGGAACGGGCCTTGCCAGCCACGGAAATCGGCTCGAAGAAGGCGCTTTCCAGGAACAGGTCGCGGGTCTTCTCGGTGTTCACACCGCTGTGCTCACCCCCCATGACGCCGGCGATGGCCAGGGCGCGGGTGTGGTCGGCGATGACCAAGGTGTCGGCACGCAGGGCGACTTCCTGGCCGTCCAGCAGAACGAGCTTCTCGCCCTCCTCGGCCATACGCACGCGGATGCCGCCATTGATTTCGGCGAGGTCGAAGGCGTGCATCGGCTGGCCGAGCTCGAGCATCACGTAGTTGGTGATGTCGACGGCGGCGTCGATGCTGCGCACATCGCTGCGGCGCAAGCGCTCGACCATCCACAGCGGGGTCGGCTTGCTCAGGTCGACGTTGCGGATCACGCGGCCCAGATAGCGCGGGCAAGCAGCCGGGGCCGAAACTTCGACCGGGCGCACTTCGTCGTGGGCGGCCGGTACGGCCGGCACCACCGGGCGGGTGACCGGGGTGTCGTACAGGGCGCTAACGTCACGGGCCAGGCCCGCGATGGACAGGCAGTCGCCGCGGTTCGGGGTCAGGCCGATCTCGATGCTGGCGTCGTCCAGGTTCAGGTAGGCGCGAATGTCTTCGCCGACGGGGGCGTCAGCTGCCAGCTCCAGCAGGCCGTCGTTCTCTTCGCTGATTTGCAGCTCTGCAGCCGAGCACAGCATGCCGAAGGATTCGACGCCACGCAGCTTGGCCTTCTTGATCTTGAAGTCGCCTGGCAGTTCGGCACCGATCATGGCGAATGGGATCTTGATGCCAGGGCGTGCGTTCGGGGCGCCGCAGACGACCTGGAAGGTTTCCTGGCCGTTGCTCACCTGGCACACGCGCAGCTTGTCGGCGTCCGGGTGTTGTTCGGTGGTGAGGATCTCGCCCACCACGATGCCGCTGAACTGGCCGGCAGCAGGGGTTACGCTGTCGACTTCGAGGCCGGCCATGGACAGGCGGGCGACCAGTTCGTCACGGGAGACTTGCGGGTTGACCCAACCGCGCAGC
Source organism: Pseudomonas sp. FA-1 (assembly GCF_056856075.1). Classification (NCBI taxonomy): domain Bacteria; kingdom Pseudomonadati; phylum Pseudomonadota; class Gammaproteobacteria; order Pseudomonadales; family Pseudomonadaceae; genus Pseudomonas; species Pseudomonas sp. FA-1. The sequence goes on along the minus strand of NZ_JBWXTH010000006.1, from coordinate 215,395 downwards.
CACTGTTCACTGAATTTCATGCTGTTCTCCTAGAAAGTGCGTCGATCGGGCCTAGCGGAATTGGGCGAGGAACCGCAGGTCGTTGTCGAAGAACAGACGCAAATCGTTGACGCCATAGCGCAGCATGGCCAGGCGCTCGGCGCCCATGCCGAAGGCGAAGCCCTGGAATTCTTCAGGGTCGATGCCAGACATGCGCAGCACGTTCGGGTGCACCATGCCGCAGCCCATGACCTCGAGCCAGCCGGTCTGCTTGCACACGCGGCAGCCTTTGCCGGAGCACATCACGCACTCCATGTCGACTTCGGCAGACGGCTCGGTGAAGGGGAAGAACGACGGACGGAAGCGTACCGCCAGCTCTTTTTCGAAGAACACCCGCAGGAATTCCTCGATGGTGCCCTTGAGGTCGGCGAAGTTGATGCCGCGGTCGACCAGCAGGCCCTCGACCTGGTGGAACATCGGCGAATGGGTGATATCCGAGTCGCAGCGGTACACGCGGCCCGGGCAGACAATGCGGATCGGCGGCTGGCTGGCCTCCATGGTCCGCACCTGCACCGGCGAAGTGTGGGTACGCAGCAGCATATTGGCATTGAAGTAGAAGGTGTCGTGCATCGCCCGGGCCGGGTGGTGGCCGGGGATGTTGAGCGCTTCGAAGTTGTGGTAGTCGTCTTCGACCTCAGGGCCTTCGGCGATGCCGTAGCCGATGTGGGTGAAGAACTGCTCGATGCGCTCGAGAGTACGGGTGATCGGGTGCAGCCCACCGGTGGTCTGGCCACGGCCTGGCAGGGTCACGTCGATGCATTCGGCGGCCAGGCGAGCGTTGAGCTCGGCTTCTTCGAAGGCGGCCTTGCGTGCGTTGAGCACGTCGGTGACGCGTTCCTTGGCGTCGTTGATCAGCGCGCCGACCTTGGGGCGCTCGTCGGCTGGCAGGTTGCCCAGGGTCTTCATCACCTGGGTCAGCTCGCCCTTCTTGCCGAGGAATTGGACCCGGATCTGTTCCAGGGCAGTGATGTCTTCAGCGCGTTCCACGGCCTCGAGGGCTTGGGCAACCAGCGCGTCCAGGTTTTCCATGTACAGACTCCAGATACGAAAATAGGGGAAGAGCTTTTGAAGGCTCTTCCCCTATCGATGACGTTTTACACCCGACGGCGCACAGCGCCGCCGGATGATTGTCGTGGGTACTTAAGCCAGGACGGCTTTAGCTTTCTCGACAATCGCAGCAAACGCCGCTTTTTCGTTCACTGCCAGGTCGGCCAGAACCTTGCGGTCGATTTCGATCGACGCCTTTTTCAGGCCAGCAATCAGACGGCTGTAGGACAGACCGTTGGTGCGGGCACCGGCGTTGATACGAGCGATCCACAGAGCGCGGAACTGACGCTTCTTCTGGCGACGGTCACGGTAGGCGTATTGGCCAGCCTTGATGACCGCTTGCTTGGCAACGCGGAATACGCGCGAACGCGCACCGTAGTAGCCTTTAGCCAGTTTCAGAATTTTCTTGTGACGCTTACGAGCGATGACGCCACGCTTTACACGAGCCATGAGTAACTTCCTCTATCGTTGACCAGAATTAACGTACGCGCAGCATGCGCTCGACTTTTGCCACGTCAGACGGGTGCAGCAGGCTGGCACCGCGCAGTTGACGCTTACGCTTGGTCGACATTTTGGTCAGGATGTGGCTTTTGAAAGCGTGCTTGTGCTTGAAGCCGGAAGCGGTTTTCAGGAAACGCTTCGCAGCACCGCTCTTGGTTTTCATCTTTGGCATGTTGGAACTCCGCATTCGATAAAATTACACATAATCATCAGGCCTGCCGTGCCCGGGAGATTACTTCTTCTTTTTGGGGGCGATGACCATCATAAGCTGGCGTCCTTCCATCTTCGGATGCTGCTCAACGGTGCCGTATTCAGCGAGGTCAGCTTCGACCCGCTTCAACAGCTCCATGCCCAGCTCCTGGTGGGCCATCTCACGGCCGCGGAATCTCAGAGAGATCTTGGCCTTGTCCCCATCGCTAAGGAAACGTACCAGGTTGCGTAGTTTTACCTGGTAATCCCCTTCTTCCGTCCCTGGACGAAACTTGATTTCTTTGATCTGGATCTGCTTCTGGTTCTTCTTGGCCTCGGAAGCCTGCTTCTTCTTCTCGAAGAGGTGCTTGCCGTAGTCCATCACCTTGCAGACAGGCGGTTGCGCGTCTGCAGAGATCTCCACCAGATCCAGCTTCGCTTCATCAGCGATACGCAGCGCTTCATCAATCGAGACGATGCCAATCTGCTCGCCGTCAGCGCCAATTAACCGAACCTCGCGTGCCGAGATATTCTCGTTGATCGGGGCTTTCGGTGCAGTTCGTTTATCGTTTCTCATTTCACGCTTAATAGTCATTACTCCGATTCTAGGCGACCGCGCTGAGCCACGGCTTCAGCGAGCAGTTGGGTGAATTGGGAGACGGGCATGGAGCCCAGGTCTTTGCCATCACGGGTACGCACTGCAACGGTCTGCGTTTCGACTTCGCGGTCCCCTATAACCAGAAGGTATGGGACCTTGAGCAAAGTATGCTCGCGGATTTTAAAGCCGATCTTCTCATTTCTCAAGTCGGACTTGGCACGGAAACCGCTTCCGTTCAGCGTTTTTTCCACCTCGAGCGCGAAATCGGCCTGCTTGTCGGTGATATTCATGATCACCGCCTGGGTTGGCGCCAGCCACGCCGGGAACACGCCCGCGTAGTGCTCGATCAGCATACCGATGAAGCGCTCGAAGGAGCCGAGGATAGCACGGTGCAGCATGACCGGGCGCTTGCGGTTGTTGTCTTCGGCAATGTAGCTGGCGTCCAGACGCTCAGGCAGGTTCGGGTCGTACTGCAGGGTACCGCACTGCCAGTTACGGCCAAGGCAGTCGCGCAGGGTGAACTCGATCTTCGGGCCGTAGAAGGCGCCCTCGCCCGGCTGGTATTCCCACTCCAGGCCCGACTCGTTCAGCGCATCGGCCAGGGCGCCTTCGGCGCGATCCCACAGCTCTTCGGAGCCCACGCGCTTGGCGGGACGGGTGGAGAGCTTCATGGCGATGTCGGTGAAGCCGAAGTCCTTGTAGACGTCCAGGGTCAGCTTGATGAAGTCGGCAGCCTCCTTCTTCACCTGGTCTTCGGTGCAGAAGATGTGCGCGTCGTCTTGCACGAAGCCACGAACGCGCATGATGCCGTGCAGGGCGCCGGACGGCTCGTTGCGGTGGCAGGCACCGAACTCGGCCAGGCGCAGCGGCAGGTCGCGGTACGATTTGAGGCCCTGGTTGAACACTTGCACGTGGCACGGGCAGTTCATCGGCTTGACCGCGAAGTCGCGGCTTTCCGACGAGGTGGTGAACATGTTCTCGGCGTAGTTGGACCAGTGGCCGGAGCGCTCCCAGAGGATGCGGTCGACGACCTGCGGGGTCTTGATTTCCTGGTAGCCGTTCTCACGCTGGACCTTACGCATGTACTGCTCGAGCACCTGGTACACGGTCCAGCCGTTGGCATGCCAGAACACCATACCCGGAGCTTCTTCCTGCAGATGGAAGAGGTCGAGCTGCTTGCCGATCTTGCGGTGGTCGCGCTTCTCGGCTTCCTCGATGCGCTGGATGTAGGCGGCCAGCTGCTTCTTGTCGGCCCAGGCGGTGCCGTACACACGCTGCAGCTGCTCGTTCTTGGCATCGCCGCGCCAGTAGGCGCCGGACAGCTTGGTCAGCTTGAAGGCTTTGAGGAAGCGGGTGTTCGGCACGTGCGGGCCACGGCACATGTCGACGTATTCTTCGTGGTAGTACAGGCCCATGGCCTGCTCGTCGGGCATATCCTCGACCAGGCGCAGCTTGTAGTCTTCGCCACGACGCTTGAACACGTCGATGACTTCGGCGCGCGGGGTCATCTTCTTGACGACGTCGTAGTCCTTGTCGATCAGCTGCTGCATGCGCTGTTCGATGGCGGCCATGTCTTCAGGGGTGAAGGGGCGCTCGTAGGCGATGTCGTAGTAGAAGCCTTCGTCGATCACCGGGCCGATCACCATCTTGGCGGTCGGGTACAACTGCTTCACCGCGTGGCCGACCAGGTGGGCGCACGAGTGGCGGATGATCTCCAGTCCCTCTTCATCTTTAGGGGTGATGATCTGCAGGGTGGCGTCGTTCTCGATCAGGTCGCAGGCGTCGACCAGCTTGCCGTCGACCTTGCCGGCCAGGGTGGCCTTGGCCAGGCCCGCGCCAATGGAGGCGGCGACTTCGGCAACGGTGACGGCCTTGTCGAACGAACGTTGACTGCCATCGGGAAGAGTAATTACGGGCATGGCGCCTCCTCTCCTAGTGGTGACCCCTACCAAAGGTCACATGGGTTGGGATGAGCCAGTACAAGATCCGCCCTGCCTTTCCCGCGGGAAAGCCTGCCTCACAGTGGCAGAGACCTTTCGGCCTGCCAGGGACGAACCAGAGTGACTGGAAAATGATAAATGGAATGCAGGCCGCGTATGGATGCGCTGCAAGCCGAGCATCCTAGCACGCGGCTTGGGCGCCAGGCAGAAATATTTGGAAATTACACCGCTTCGGTGAACTTGTTCGGAAAATTCCACCTCAGAGTCTCTGAAGCATCCTACTCTTGATGAGACTCAACCCAAGGAGTGTGTGGTTATGCGACTTCAGTCTCTTCTGGCGCTGACGGCTGCCAGCGCCCTACTGCTGCCGCTGGCGGCCCAGGCAGAATGGCCTGCTGGCAAGAAAGGCGCCTACATGGACCAATGTGTCCGGGTGGCCACCGCGCAAGGCGTCGATGCCAAGACGGCCGACCAGCATTGCGAGTGTGGCGCCGACGCCATCGAGAAAAACTTCACCAAGGCGGAAATCGAAGACCTCGACAGCAAGGACGGCGTGGACGCCAAGCTGATGCAGCGGGCCCAGAGCGCCGTGAAACAGGCCTGCGCGCCAAAAGGCTGAGGCCTTTTGGCGGGCGATTTATACATTGTTTGTCGCAGATCAGTATCCTGCGAAGGTAACAGGCGCTAGATGCGCAGAATTAGACTATGATGTGGCCGGTGCTGCGTAGCCTCGGCGACATTGCACCCTCGATAAAAATCATGTTTCTGGAGATTCACCCCATGTCCAATCGCCAAAACGGCACCGTCAAATGGTTCAATGATGAAAAAGGCTACGGCTTCATCACCCCACAAGGCGGCGGCGACGACCTGTTCGTACACTTCAAGGCCATCGAATCCGACGGCTTCAAGAGCCTGAAAGAGGGCCAGTCCGTTTCCTTCGTTGCCGAGCGCGGTCAGAAGGGCATGCAGGCTGCGCAGGTTCGTCCGGAGTAATTCGGATAGAAACGCAAAAAACCCGCCTTCGTGGCGGGTTTTTTGTGGGTGTCATGCTGGTATTGCTGTGGCGGCGAAACTGCCCTATCGCCGGCAAGCCGGCTCCCCCAGGTGGCGCTGCACCTGAGAAGCAGGCTTCACGGGCTCGCTAGCCGCAGTTGACGCGGGTGACGACGCCTTTGTCATCGACGTTCAGGTTCAGCCGCTCGGAGCGGTACTCCAGGGTGATGACGTCGTGGGGCTTGAGGATGCGCGCCAGCTGCGAGCCGCTGGCCTTGCGGGCCTGCTCGAGCAATTCGGGGGTGGCCTGCTTACCGAGGGTGAAGTCGGCCGCGCTGGCTTCGCAGCGCCCGCCATTGTCGGCCGGGGTGGTCGGGGCCTTGTCGCCACCGCCCGAGGAACCGCCTGTGCTGCAACCTGCCAGGACTGCAGCCGCCAGCAAGGTCGCCAGGTAAGCACGGGTACGGAACATGAATCCTCCTAATCGATCACGGGAACTGCCTAATGCGACAGTTCCATTCCACATTTGTTGCAAAACCGGACAAGTCTGCCTGAAGCGAGGCCCCCAGGCCAAAAGCCAATCGTGACCGGATTTTGCGACGGATGCCCGGCATGCCACTGTGCGCCCAAGGCCAAGGCATGATTTACTGCTGCAAGCGGAGCGCACCACGCCTCCCTTCGAATGCCAAGGTCAGGTGTTCGACCCACAGCCCGGGCCCGCCACGAGAGCCTTCCATGAGCAGCCACAGCATCGATGCCGACATCAAGGTCAAATGGGCCGAGGGCCAGAGCGCCTACAGCCCCGGTACCCCCGAGGAATTGCTACTGATCGCCATCGACCTGCTGGTGCGCGACCGCGGCAGCGAGGCGGCGCGCAGCTTCATCGAGCAGGTGTTCGAGCGCTACGCACCGCACGCGGCTATCGCAATCGAGCCAGGCGCGCGCTGAGCAGGTCGAAGAAACCCTGGGCGTCGCCTTCGTTCAACCACAAAACGTTGGCAGGTTGCTTGAGCACGGCGTACCAGTCCACCACGGTCTGGCCGAAGGTCGGCCCTTCGCGGCTGTCGATCACCATGTGCGCGCGGCGGCCGCTGAACAGCTCGGGCTCGAGCAGGTAGGCGATGACGCTGGCGTCGTGCACCGGGCCGCCGGGCATGCCGTACAGGTCCATGTCGTGCTTGACGTAGACATTGAGGATATCCACCACGCGCCGGCTGGCCTGGTTGTTGACGGCGGCCAGCTGCTTGAAGCGGGCCTCGCTGGTGATCACCTTGTGAGTGAGGTCCAGGGGTACATACGTGAGCTTCACGCCGCTGGCCAGCACCACTTCGGCGGCATGGGGGTCGGCATAGAGATTGAACTCGGCCACCGGGGTGATGTTGCCGCCGTTGAAGTGCGCACCGCCCATCACCACCACTTCCTTGATGCCCTTGGCGATCTCGGGCTTCTGGATCAAGGCCAGGGCCAGGTTGGTCTGTGGGCCGAGCATGGCGAGGGTGATGCTGTGGGGCTCGGCGCTGGACAGGGTGTCGACCAGGTACTGCACGGCGTTGCCCTGGGCCAGGCCTTGCCGGGGCTCATGGACCGTGACGCCTTCCAGGCCTTCTTCGCCGTGCACATCGGCAGCGTAGATCGGCTTGCGCACCAGCGGGCGCCCTGCCCCGGCGTAGACTGGGATATCCTCGCGACCCGCCCATTCACGGGCCAGGCGGGCGTTGCGCGAGGTCTTGGCCAGGCGCACGTTGCCGGCGACGGTGGTGATGGCGCGGATGTTGAGCTCGTCCGGGGAGGCCATGGCCAGGAACAGGGCCACCACGTCGTCAGCGCCGGGGTCGGTGTCGATGATCAGGTCGCGCGGGGCGGCCTGCAGGGGAGCAGTGGCGAGGATGGACATGAGGATGGCTCCTTGTAGCAGGTGCTTTAGCATGAGGCACTCCTTGTTGCCTTTGAGATGTTTTTGGGGCCGCGCTGCGGCCCAATCGCCGGCAAGCCGGCTCCCACCTGTCCTGCGCTGCTTCAAAGACACCGCCCTACCTGTGGGAGCAGGCTTGCCCTGCGCTGCGCCCTAGAAGGTAACGCCAGCTATCAGGGCAATATTGCTGTAGGGCTTGCACTCGCCGGTACGCACCACGGCCTTGGCCTGTCGGCAGAGCTCTTTGAACGCCTGGTGCGACAACAGTGCCTGCGAGCCGAGCTGCCCCGAGCATTGCTGCACCACCACCAGCGCTGGCGGTGCGATGTCGAGCATCTCTTCGGCCAGCACATGCCGCTCCACCTGCATCTCGGCCAACACCGCCCGCAGCACACTGGCGAAATCCGGCACACCCGGCACCACTGCCAGGTCGATCAACTCGATCCCAGGCGGTACTGGCAACCCGGCATCACCGATTACCAGCATATCGCCATGACCGAGCCCGGCGATCACCCGCGAAAGCGCGATGTTCAGCACCCCGGCCTTTTTCATGGCACCAGCTCCGCCAAGTAGGGAATCGAGGGCTGGGCACCGGCACGGGTCACCGACAAGGCCGCGGCACGCTGGCCAAAAACAATGGCGTCGCCCTCCTCCAGACCGCGCACCAGGGCCGCGGCAAAGCCGCCGATGAAGGTATCGCCTGCCGCCGTGGTGTCCAGCGGCTGCACCACCGGCGCGGGGAAGTGGCGGCTACCCGCCGGCGTGACGAACAAAGCCCCCTGCGCGCCCAGGGTGACGATCACCTTGCCCGCGCCGAGGGCCAGCAACCGTTCGCCGGCGCTACGGGCGCTGTCGAGATCGGTGACGGCTAGCCCGGTCAGGGCATGGGCTTCGCTTTCGTTGGGGGTCAGGTAGTCGATATGCGTGAACCAGTCCGCCGGCAACGGGCCGGTGGCTGGTGCCGGGTTGAGGATCACTGTCTTGCCCAGTTCGCGCCCGCGGGCCAGGGTCCAGGCCACCGTGGCCATGGGCACTTCCAGCTGGCAGATGATCACCTCGGCCGCCTGCAGCAACGCATCGAAACGCTGCACGGCCTCCGGCGTCAGCAGCCCGTTGCCGCCGGCAATGATGACGATGGCGTTCTGGCTCGCGGCATCCACGGTGATCAGCGCCACGCCACTGGAAACGCCCTCGCACACGCCGACCGCCCGGCAGTCGATGCCTTCGTGCGCCAAGGCCTGGCGCAATTGCTGGCCGTAGGCGTCGTCGCCGACGTTGCCGACCATCGCCACGCTCGCCCCCAGGCGTGCCACGGCCACCGCCTGGTTGGCACCTTTGCCGCCAGGCACGGTGAAGAAGCTGTCGCCGGCCAGGGTCTCGCCGGCCCGGGGCAGGCGCTGGGCGCGGGCCACCAGGTCCATGTTGAGGCTGCCGACCACCACCACCTTCGCGCTCATGGCACCTCCTTAGCGGTAATCATTGAACAGGTCCGGGCGCGGCCCGGTGGACTCGCGCAGCACGATGCGTGGGGCGACGATGCGTTGCTCGGCGTCACCACTGCGAGGCGTGGCGATGCGCGACAGCAGCAACTGCGCAGCGCTCTCGCCCAGCTCGCGAATCGACTGCCCGACCGTGGTCAACGGCGGGTAGACGTAGCGGCTGAGTTCGATGTCGTCGAAGCCGATCACCGATAGTTCGCCAGGCACGCTGATGTTGCGCTCGGCGGCGGCGCGCAATACGCCGAAGCCGATCATGTCGTTGCCGGCGAAGATCGCCGTCGGGCGCGCGCCGTCGAGCAGGCGCCCGGCGGCGACATGGCCACCGGGGCTGCTGAAGTCGCAATGCAGCACGCGGTCTTGCGGCACCTCCACTCCCTGCTCGGCCATGGCCCGACGAAAGCCCGCCAGGCGCAGCTGACTGGCACCGGTGTCCGCCGGCCCGCCGATGCAGGCGATGTCGCGATGGCCCAGGTCCAGCAGATGGCGGGTAGCGAGGTAGCCGCCCTGCTCGTGGTCGATGCGCACGAGGTCGGCATCCACACCTTCCAGGGCGCGGTCGACGATGACCATGGGCGTGCGTACGCCCGCCAGGCTCTCCAGCAGGTCGCGGTCCTCGCCCACCGAGGCGACGATCAGGCCGTCGATGCGTTTTTCCAGCAGCACGCGCAGGTAGCTACGCTGCTTCTGCGGGTTGTCGTCGGAGTTGCAGAGGATCACGCAGTAGCCGTTGCGTTCGCAGCCGTCCTCGATGCCCCGGGCCAGTTCGGCGAAGTACGGGTTGACGCTGTTGGGTACCAGCAGGCCGATGGTGGCCGTGCTGCGCGCTTTGAGCGAACGGGCTACGGCGCTGGGCACGTAGTCGAGCTCGGCGATGGCCGCCTCGACCTTCAGGCGCACCTGCTCGCTGACCGGGCGGGTCTTGTTCAGTACATGGGACACGGTGGTATAGGAGATACCTGCCAGTGCCGCGACGTCTTTGATGGTTGCCATGGGTTCAGTTCCGCCGGCCTGCACGCCGGCTACGGTAAGTGTCGAGCACCACGGCGATGACGATGACCGCCCCGGTGATGATGCGTTTGGTCGGCTCCGACGCGCCGATCTGCGCGAGCCCCGCGGCCAGCACGGAGATGATCAGCACGCCGAAGAAGGTGCTGATGACCGAGCCGCGCCCGCCCATCAGGCTGGTGCCACCGATCACCACGGCGGCGATCACCTGCAGCTCGAGGCCCGCGCCGGCATTGGGGTCGGCGGCCTCCAGGCGGGAGACCTGGAACAGCGCGGCCAGGCCCGCGAGCAGGCCCATCAGGGCGAACACCAGCACCTTGTACGGGCGCGGGTCGATGCCGGCCAGGCGCACGGCCTCCTCGTTGGTGCCGATGCCGATCAGGTAGCGGCCGAACACGGTGCGCGTCAGCACCAGCTGGGCGAGGACGATCACCAGCAAGGCGATGATGAAGGCTGGCGAGATGCCGAAGGCGATGGGGTTGGAGAACCAGGCGAAGGCATCGCCGATGTAAGCGGTGCGCGAGTCGGTGAATTGGTAGGCCAGGCCCCTGGCCATTTCCAGCACGCCCAGGGAGACGATGAATGAAGGAATGCGCCAGGCCACGGTGATGCCACCGGTAATGCTGCCGGCCAGCGCCGCCACGGCCATGCCCAGCAGCGCGGCGGGCAGCGGGCTCCAGCCCCAACCGAGGATCGCCACGCTGACCGCCGAGGCCGCCAGCGCCAACACCGAGCCGACCGACAGGTCGATGCCGCCGATGATCAGCACGAAGGTCATGCCCACGGCCAGCACCATCAGGTCGGGGATCTGGTTGGCCAGGGTGCTGAAGGTGGCGTAGGACAGGAAGTGGCTGCTCAGGAACGAGAACAGCACGATCATCGCCAGCAAGGCGCCGGCCAGGCCCAGGTAGGTGCCCAGGCCGAAGTAGCTGGCGCTGCGGCGCACGGGCGCGTTGCCCGGGGTGTCGAGGGGTGTGATTTTCATGGGGCCATCCTGGGCGCTGCCTCATGCAGCAGCGCGTCACGTTTCTGGTAGCCGGCGAAGGCTGCGGCGAGCAGTTGGTCCTGGCTCCAGCGGTCGCGGTCGAAGGTGTCGACCAGTCGGCCGGCGGACAACACCGCGATGCGGTCGCAGATCAACATCAGCTCGCGCAGGTCACTGGACACCACCACCAAGGCCTTGCCCTGGCGGGCCAGCTCTGCCAGCAGACCGTAGATGTCGAACTTGGCACCCACGTCGATGCCGCGGGTAGGTTCATCGAACAGCAGCACCTGGCAGTCGCGCTCCAGCCAGCGGCCGATCACTACCTTCTGCTGGTTGCCGCCGGAGAGCTCACCCACTGCCTGCGCGGGGCTGGCACTGCGGATGCGCATGGCATTGATCTGCCGCTCGGCCAGGGCCCGTTCGGCATCAGCGTCGAGGATGCCGGCACGGGACACGGCGCCCAGGTTGCCCAGGGCGATGTTGGCGCTGATCGACTGGCTCAGCAGCAGGCCTTCGCCCTTGCGGTCCTCGGTGATCAGGGCGATGCCGGCGCGCACGGCCGCCTTGGGAGAGTCCAGGTTCACGTTCTGCAACGGCTGGCCAAGCTCGACATGACCGCTGTCGGCACGGTCGGCGCCGTAGATCAGGCGCAGCAGCTCGGTGCGCCCGGCGCCGATCAGCCCGGAGATGCCGAAGATCTCCCCTGACCTGACCTCGAACGACACGTCGCGCACCTTGTCGCCCCGGCTCAGGCCTTGGACCTTGAGCAGCGTCTGGCCGATTTCGCGGCGCCCCAGGTCGATGTGCTCGCCCAGCTCGCGCCCGACCATCAGGTTGACCAACTCGGCGCTGCTGTAGCGCTGGATCGGCTCGACGCATACCAGCGTGCCGTCGCGCAGCACGGCGATGCGCTGGGCCACGCGCTGCAGCTCTTCCAGGCGATGGGAGATGTACACGATGGCTACGCCGCGCTGGCGCAGGCGCTCGATCTGGGTGAACAGCAGTTCCACCTCGCGGGCGGTGAGCATCGCCGTGGGTTCGTCGAAAATCAGCACATGGCAGTCGCCGATCAGGTTGCGGGCGATCTCGACCATCTGCTGGTGGCCGATGCCGAGTTCGCCGACCGGGGTGTCCGGGTCGATGGCGTCCAGGCCAACCTGAGCCATCGCTGCACGGGCCAGCTGGCGCAGGCGCGTGCGGCTGATCCAACCGAAGCGGCTGGGCAGGTTGTCGAGGAACAGGTTCTCGGCCACGGTCAGGGTCGGCAGCAGGTTGAGCTCTTGCATGACCATGCGCACACCCAGGCGCTCGGCCTCGCTGCGACTGCCAGGCGCATAAGGATCGCCGCGATAGCGCATCTGCCCTGTGGTGGGCGTTTCCAGGCCACTGATGAGCTTGGACAGTGTGCTCTTGCCTGCGCCGTTCTCGCCGGTGAGCGCCAGTACTTCGCCGGCACGCAGTTCAAGCGTCACATCGCCGAGCACCGGTTGGGTGTAGGTCTTGCCCAGGCCGCTGACGGCGAGGGTGGCGTGGTTGCCCGTGGCTGACATGGCCGACTCCTGCCTGGCTCAGAGGTGGGTAACCAGCTCGACCGGCGTCTGGATGACGTTGTCGGCATCCACCGCTGGCTTCTCGCCCTTGAGCATCTGCAACGCCGCCTGGATGCCGAACACCGCCTGGTCGGCGCCATGCTGTTCGAGGGTGGCGAGTACGCGGCCATCCTTGAGCATGGGCTTGATGGCGCGGATGTTGTCGTAGCCCACCACCTGCACCTGGCCGGTCTTGCCGGCAGCGCGAACGGCCGAGACGGCCCCCAGGGCCATGCTGTCGTTGCCGGCCAGCAGTGCCTTGAGGTCAGGGTATTCATTGAGCATGGCCGCGGCCACCGCATTGCCTTTGTCGATCTCCCAGTTGCCCGACTGCACCGAGACCACCTTCATCTGTGCGGCGTCCATGGCGTCCTTGAAGCCTGCGGTGCGCTGTTGGGCGTTGGTGGTGGTGGGCACGCCTTCGATGATGCCGACCTGGTCGCCCGCCTTGAGCTTTTGCTGGGCCAGGTAGTCACCGACCAGGCGTGCGCCCTTGCGGTTGTCGGGGCCGACGAAGGGCACGCTGATGCCCTTGCTCTCTAGCACGGCCGGGCCCAGGCGGTTGTCGATGTTGACCACGGTGATGCCGGCATCCATGGCTTTCTTCACCACCGGCACCAGGGCCTTGGAGTCGGCCGGGGCGATGACCAGGGCGTTGACGCCGGAGACGATCATCTGCTCGACGATGCGGATCTGGTTACCGGTGTCGGACTCGTCCTTGATGCCGTTGGCCACCAGGTCGAAGTCGTCGGGGTGTTGCTGCTGATAGGCCTTGGCGCCGTCTTCCATGGTCCGGAAGAACTCATTGGCCAGGGACTTCATCACCAAGGCGACCTTGGGTTTCTCTTCGGCATGGGCACCGGACAAGGGCAGTGCGAGGGAAAGCGTGGAGAACACAGCCAGGGCCAAAACGCGGCCAGGGAATGGCAGTTTCATGGAATTGACTCCGAATCTTGTGGTTTTTATCGGATCGCAAACGTTTGCGTTGCCTAACTATGGAAACAAGACCTGCTTTTGTCAAATTCCGCACGCGGTTTGGCTCGGGTCACGTACGTCGGGATTATCGGGAATATTTCCGAAAAACCGAACACCTTTTCCTACGCTTGTTCGGTGCTCCGAATGGAATACACCCTGCAGGAACGGCCTTGTGCCGCAATGGGGTGCCTAGCAGCCCCGGCAGTTCGTGGTGGGGCACAAGGCCGTTCCTGCAGGGCCAAGCTGGTATGAAACCTGCCTGACAGCCTATGCGTTACAGCAACAACCTCAACAGGAAGAGAGAGAACAATAACGATGAATGCTGCACTCAAAACCTTCGCCCCCAGCGCACTGGCCTTGCTGCTGGTCCTGCCCTCTACCGCGTCTGCCAAGGAAGCCGAAACCCAGCAGAAGCTGGCCAACGTGGTCATCCTCGCCACCGGCGGCACCATTGCTGGTGCTGGCGCCAGCGCTGCCAACAGCGCCACCTACCAGGCCGCCAAGCTGGGCGTCGACAAGCTGATCGCCGGCGTGCCGGAGTTGGCCGACCTGGCCAACGTACGCGGTGAGCAGGTGATGCAGATTGCCTCCGAGAGCATCTCCAACGACGACCTGCTCAAACTGGGCAAGCGCGTCGCGGAACTGGCCGACAGCAAGGACGTCGATGGCATCGTCATCACCCACGGTACCGATACACTGGAAGAGACCGCCTATTTCCTCAACCTGGTGGAGAAGACCGACAAGCCGATCGTGGTGGTCGGCTCCATGCGCCCGGGTACCGCTATGTCCGCCGACGGCATGCTCAACCTGTACAACGCCGTGGCCGTGGCCAGCGACACGCAGTCCCGCGGCAAGGGCGTGCTGGTGACCATGAATGACGAGATCCAGTCCGGCCGTGACGTGAGCAAGTCGGTCAACATCAAGACCGAAGCCTTCAAGAGCGCCTGGGGCCCGATGGGCATGGTGGTGGAAGGCAAGTCGTACTGGTTCCGCCTGCCGGCCAAGCGCCACACCGTCAACTCCGAGTTCGACATCAAGCAGATCAACAGCCTGCCGCAGGTGGACATCGCCTACGGCTACGGCAACGTGACCGACACGGCGTACAAGGCGCTGGCCCAGAACGGTGCCAAGGCGTTGGTCCATGCCGGTACCGGCAATGGCTCGGTGTCCTCGCGCGTGGTGCCGGCCTTGCAGGAGCTGCGCAAGAACGGCGTGCAAATCATCCGTTCCTCCCACGTCAACCAGGGCGGTTTCGTGCTGCGCAATGCCGAGCAGCCCGACGACAAGAACGACTGGGTCGTGGCCCATGACCTGAACCCGCAGAAAGCGCGCATCCTGGCCATGGTGGCGATGACCAAGACCCAGGACAGCAAGGAGCTGCAGCGGATCTTCTGGGAATACTGATACTCGCAAGGTCTGGCCGGTGTGCACGGCATGCCGGCCAATCGCGGGTTTCTGTGGGAGCGGGTTTGCGTACCCGCAACTACGGAACCAACCGCTCTACCACGGTCATATAGGCTTTTCACCTTACACGCTGTTGCGAAAATACCTACAGTGAAATACTGTATGCGCATACAGCAAAACAAGGAAAAGCCCCGTGGCCAGTACCTCCGCAGCAACCCCCAGCAGCTATGAACAACTGGGTATCCGTATCCAGAAGATCATCAACAGCCCTATCGCCCAGCGCAGCCGCGCCGCCTTGATCTTCCGCCTGGAGCACGAGTCCCCCGACGATTGGGAAACCCTGCTCGAGGAGATCGCCGAGAACGACAACGTCACCCTCGCCCATCGCGACGACGGCGGTGTGCAGATCTTCTGGACCGTGCCCAAGGAAGACTGACCCCGCATGAGAGTTTCGCTTTTCGCTGTCGCTTGCCTGCTGTTCACCGCCACCACCGCCCACGCCGACGCCCCACGCACCTTCCAGGAAGCCAAGAAGGTCGCGTGGCGGCTGTACGCGCCGCAGTCCACAGAGTTCTATTGCGGCTGCAAGTACAAGGGCAACAAGGTCGACCTGGCCTCCTGCGGCTATACCCCACGCAAGAATGCCCAACGCGCCTCGCGCATCGAGTGGGAACACATCGTGCCGGCCTGGCACATCGGCCACCAGCGCCAGTGCTGGCAAAACGGCGGGCGCAAGAACTGCTCGCGCCATGACGAGGTGTACAAGCGTGCCGAGGCCGACCTGCACAACCTGGTGCCAAGCATCGGCGAGGTCAATGGCGACCGCAGCAACTACAGCTTCGGCTGGCTGCCCCAGCAGCAAGGCCAGTACGGCAGCTGCCTGACCCAGGTGGATTTCAAGGCCAGGAAGGTGATGCCGCGCCCATCGATCCGCGGGATGATCGCGCGCACCTACTTCTACATGAGCAAGACGTACAACCTGCGCCTGTCCAAGCAGGACCGCCAGCTGTTCAACGCCTGGAACAAGACCTACCCGCCACAGCCGTGGGAACTGCAGCGTAACCAGCGGGTGGCCTGCGTGATGGGGCACGGCAATGACTTCGTCGGGCCGGTGAACCTCAACGCCTGCGGTTGAGCCTCAGGCCAGCGTCTGCAAGTAGGCGCTGGCCTGCTGGTAGCGGCTGAGCCGGGCCAGGTCGGCCGGGCCTGGGCACGGGATGCGGGACAGGTCGCTGTTGTCGGCAAGGTCGGCCAACTTGACCTGCCGCGCCAGCGGGTCGACGCCCAGACGCATGACGAAGGCCTCGTAGCTTTCCCCATCGCGCCGGCTCAGGGCCAGCACGGCGGCGAGGATCTTCAGGGGGAACCCTTCACGGGCGAGGTCCGAGAGAGTCAGAGGGGTGTCTTCGAGTACGTCGTGGAGCACCGCGACGATCCGCTGCTCCGGCGTGGTGACCCGCGCCATCACCCGCAACGGGTGGAGGATATAGGCCGCACCACCCTTGTCGAACTGCCCTTCGTGGGCCTTGGTCGCCATGGCAATGGCCCGTTCCAGCGTAGACATGAGCCCCTTCCCCTCAGCAGCCTGCTTGACCACAAGCATAGCTGCACAATCCTGCCTATCCCTGTGCGCCCCCTTGTAGCTACTTGCATCCACTTATGGGAGCGGGCTTGTCCTGCCCCTGCCTAGGGCTCTTTCAGCGCTTGGCCCCGTGCTGGATGACGATCGAGTCAGTACCCAGGCGTGCCATGACGTCGGCCTTACGCGCCTCGGCCTCGGCCTTGGTGGGGAACGGCCCCATCAGCACCACCGGCTTGCCGTCACGGTACTCGACCGACGACGGGATGCCCTTCTCGATCAGGCGTGCGGTCATGTCGCTCAGTGCGCCCATGTTGGCCCCCTGGATCACCTCCACATCCCAGCCTTCCGGAGCCGGCTGGTCGGCCAGGGCGTCGGCACGACGCTGCAGGTCGGCACCGCCGCACACTTCGCGGATGCGCAGGTTGTTGCCGGTTTCATCGACGATGATCTCGTATTGGCCGTCGTGCTTGATCGCCACGTAGCTGCGGTATGCCTCGTACTGCCCGGCGTCGTCCTTGCCGCGGACCTGGCCGCAGATGGAGCCCTGGGTGTCGATCCGCACGTTGGCGAACTTGGCCGTCTTGGGGTTGTGCAGGTATTCGGCAACCTGCTTGTGTACACCCTCGACCTCGTTCTCACAGCCGGCCAGGGCCAGCACTGCCATTACCACCGCCAGTTTGCGCACGCGTCTACCTCCTGATTCGAAGGGGCGGATTCTAGCATGACCGCTGCCCCGATCAGGGTGTCGGTGTCGCAGGCGCGGGCGAGATTCGAATTCCCACTGCAGGCGATGCCGATATTTAATTTCTGCCCTCGGCGATCTTTTCCTACCATGGGCCCGCGCTTCATTGCCCTGACCTGCCCATGAGTTTCGCCTTGTTCGCCTTCAAGCAGACCGCCCTGTCGCCCCCTGGTGAAGGGGTACCCCGACCGCAACGGCTGATCGCCGTGATCGCGATCATGCTCAACATCGCCATGGCCAACCTGGAAACGGCGATCGCCAATACCGCCCTGCCGACCATCGCAGCCGACCTGGGCACCACCGACGCCCAGGCGATCTGGGTGGTGAGCATCTATCACCTGGCCATGATCGCGGCCCTGCTGCCGCTGGCATCGCTGGGCGACATCATCGGTTACCGGCGCATCTCCATGGCCGGGCTAGTGCTGTTCATCCTGGCTTCGCTGCTCTGTGGGCTGGCGCCTTCGTTCGAATGGCTGCTGGTCGGCCGCCTGGTGCAAGGCCTGAGCGCCGCCGGGATCCTCGGCGTCGGCGTGGCGATGACGCGCTTCGTCTTCCCCAACCACATGCTCGGCCGTGGCATGGGCGTCAACGCCCTGGTGGTGGGGGCGTCGCTGGCGGCCGGGCCGAGCGTGGCGTCCCTGATCCTGAGCCTGGGCAGCTGGCACTGGCTGTTCCTGATCAATGTGCCCCTGGGGTTGGTCGGGGTGGCCCTCGGCCTGCGCTCGCTACCACCCACGCCCACCAGTGGGCGGCCGTTCGACTGGCTGGCCGCCGGGCTGTGCGGGGTGTTTCTTGCAGCTCTGGTCTATGCCATCAATGGCCTGGCCCAGGACGCACCGTGGCGTCTGACACTGGGCAGCATGGGGCTGGCCGGGTTGGGGCTGTACCTGCTGCTCAGACGCCAGGCCGGCACCCCCGCGCCCCTACTGGCGCTGGACCTGCTGCGCGAGCCACGCTACGCGCTGTCGGCGACCAGTGCCGGGGCCTCCCTCACGGCCCAGAGCCTGGCGTTCGTCGCCCTGCCCTTCATGTTGCAATACCAGTTGGGTTTCTCCCAGGTGCAGACCGGCTATCTGATCACCCCGTGGCCGGCGATGGCCGCGATCATGGCGCCCATTGCCGGGCGGCTGTCCGACCGCTATGCCACCGGCACCCTTACGGCGCTGGGCATGGCCATCCTCGGCCTGGGCCTGGTGCTGCTTTGCACCTTGCCACCCTCACCCGGGCCGTGGGAGATCGCCCTGCGCATGGCGGTGTGCGGCGCCGGCTTCGGCTTTTTCCAGTCACCCAACATGCGCGACATGATCGCCTCGATCCCGGCCGAGCGCAGCGGCGGCGCCGGCGGCCTGTCGAGCACGCTGCGCATGCTCGGGCAGGTATTGGGCGCGGCACTGGTGGCAGGGTTCTTCCAGGTGTATTCGGCACGCGGCGCTTCCCTGGCGCTGTGGGTCGGCGTGGGGTTCGCGGTGCTGGCGTGCGCCGCGAGCCTGTGGAAGCTGCTGGGCTGCGAGCGCGATGCTTTGTACGAGCGTATGAAGTGCTAATACGAATTCTTATGTGCGTCTAATTGTCGCCCCGGTGGGTAGTGGAAACACTAGAGCCTTCCAACCACCACCAGGGGCCAACAATGAAACTGACACCCACCCCGCCTTTGAAACCCAGCCACTGGATGACGGCGACCTCCTTGCTGCAACAGGCCACGCAGCCGCTGCAAGGCAACCATGACGCCGATGTGGTGATCATCGGCGGCGGCTTCGTCGGCCTGTGGACGGCCCTGACCCTCAAGGAGCAGGAGCCTGGCGCGCGGGTGATGGTGATCGAGCAGCACGTCTGTGGCGGCGGCGCCTCCGGTCGCAACGGCGGCTTCGTGATGTCCTGGTGGCCGAAGATCGGCACCCTGCGCAGCTTCTGCGACCCCGACCAAGCGCGCCTGCTGGGCGAAGCCGCTGAACACGCCATCACCGAGCTGGGCACGTTCTGCGAGCGCCACGGCATCGAGGCGCATTTTCGCCAGAGCGGCTGGTTGTGGACCGCCACCACGCCCCAGCATGTCGACACCTGGAACGCCACCCTGGCCGCCTGCGAGCGCCTGGGCGTGCAGCCGTTCGAACGCCTCGACGCACGTGAGGTAGCCCGGCGCACGGGCTCATCGGTGCACCTGGCGGGCGTGTTCGAGCGCAGCAATGCCACCGTGCAACCGGCCCTGCTGGTCGAAGGCATGCGCCGCGTGGCGCTGGCCAGCGGCGTCGAGATCCACGAGGGCACCGCCGTGCACCACATCGAGCCCGGCCAGCCCGCCAGCGTGAAGACGGCCCTAGGCTGCGTACGCGCAGGTTCCGTGGTACTGGCCGTCAACGCCTGGGCCGCCGCCCTGCCCTCGCTGTCCAAGCTGATCGTACCGGTCAACAGTTCGATCGTGGCGACCCAGGCCATACCTGGCCGCCTGCGGGATATCGGCTGGACGGGCGGCGAATCGATCACTGACTCGCAACTGATGGTCGACTATTACCGCACCACCCATGACGGGCGCATCGCCTTCGGCAAAGGCACCGGCGCCATCAGCTACGGCTCACGTATCAGCCAGGTGTTCAGCGAGGACGAGGCCAGCCTGGCACTGACCGAAGCCGACCTGCACCGGACCTACCCGATGCTCCGGGGCGTACCGGTGGAGGCGCGCTGGTCCGGGCCGATCGACCGTACCTACGACAGCCTGCCGGTGTTCGGCCGCCTCGACGGCCACCACAACATCCACTATGGCATCGGCTGGAGCGGCAACGGTGTGGGGCCCAGCCGCCTGGGCGGGCGCATCCTCGCCAGCCTGGCGCTGGGCCGCAACGACCCTTGGAGCCAGTGCCCGCTGGTAGAGCGCAGCTGCCGCACCTTCCCACCGGAGCCGGTCCGCTACCTGGGCGGCTCGCTGGTACGCAACGCCGTCTTGCGCAAGGAGCGCTCGGAACTGGCCGGGCAACGCCCGGCCGCCATGGACCGCTACCTGGCCCGGTTCGCCCCGGCCGGCCTCGAAGACAAAGCCTGAGGAACCTTTCATGTCCCTGATCCGTATCCGCCTGGACGACCAGCCAGGTTTCAGCCAACCCACCGTCCTGGGCGACGATGGCGCCCAGGCGCGCACTGCCGCGCACCGCACCTTGCCAGACGGCAAGGGCACCACCGGCGTATGGGAATGCACCCCCGGCACCTTCCGCCGCCAGGTGGCCCAGGCCGAATACAGCTATATCGTGGCCGGCGAAGGCAGCTTCACCCCCGAGCATGGCCAGCCCATCGCGTTCAGGGCGGGCGATGCACTGTACTTCGAGGCCGATACCCAGGGCACCTGGGACATCCGCACCACCGTGCGCAAGACCTACCTGATTCTCGACTGACCACACACCAGCCGCTTTCCCACAGACAAATACGAGGTACAAGAAGTGGGTGTACAACAACAGACGCTCCAGGAGTCCGGCCTCAAGGCCCACGCGCTGGGGCGCTTCGAAACGCTCGGCATCATCATCGGCACCAACATCGGCGCGGGCGTGCTCAGCATGGCCTTCGCCGCCCGCAAGGTCGGCTACATCCCGTTGCTGGTGTGCCTGCTGGTCACCTGCCTGTTCTGCGTAGTGACCATGCTCTATGTGGCCGAAAGTTGCCTGCGCACGCGCCAGAACCTGCAGTTGAGTGGCTTGTCGCGCAAATACCTGGGCACGTTCGGCGGCTGGTTGATCTTCTTCGCGGTCGCCGCCAACAGCTATGGCGCGCTCATCGCCTACATCAGCGGCAGCGGCAATATCCTCGCCGATTTCTTCGGCCAGTACGGCCTGACCCGGCAACAAGGCAGCCTGCTGTTCTTCATTCCCGCAGCGCTGGTGCTGTACCTAGGCCTCAAGGCCCTGGGCGTGGCGGAGAAGCTGATCAGCTCGGGCATGGTACTGATCGTCTGCCTGCTGATCGGTGCCACCGTGCTGCATGAAGACTCATCCCTCGTGCACCTGTGGCAGAGCCAGTGGCAGTACGTGGTACCGATCTTCAACCTGGCCGTGTTCGTGTTCGGTGCGCAGTTCCTGGTGCCGGAGATCGTGCGCGGCAACCTGGAGACGCCCAGGCGCATCCCGGGGCTGATCATCGGCGGCATGCTGTTGACCCTGGTACTGGTGGCGGCCATCCCGGCGTCGGTGATCGCACTGGTGGGCACCGAGCACTTGAGCGAAGTGGCCACCCTGAGCTGGGGCAAGTCGCTCGGGCAGTGGGCCTACTATGTGGCCAACGCCTTCGCCTTGCTGGCCATGCTGACCTCCTACTGGGGCCTGGGCGGCTGCCTGTTCACCAATATCTTCGACCAGATGCGCCTGGGCGATGAGGGTAACAAGCGCAAGCGCCTGATGGTGCTGGCCATGGTGACCCTGCCGCCGATCGTGGTGGCGTACTCGGGCTTCAGCGGCTTCGTCAATGCGCTGTACTTCGCCGGCACCTTTGGCGGCGTGCTGATGGGCATCATTCCGATCCTGTTGCTCAATGCCGCGCGCAAGGCAGGCGATCAGCAGCCGGCATTCACCTGTGGCTGGTATGCGCACCCGGTGATGCAGGGGCTGATCGTGCTGATCTTCGTTTCCAGCGGCGTGTACGCGGTGCTGTCGGCCCTGGGCATGTTGCCCGCCAGTTGGTGACACCGCACGCTTGAGGCAGTATGGGAGGCCTACCCTTGACCACCGCCTGGAGCGGCCTGCGCATGTTGCAACGCGTTCGTGACCTGATTGCGATACCGGAACTCCGTTCGCGGCTGCTCAGTGGTGCCAAGGGACTGGACCACAACGTGCGCTGGGCCCATGTCTGCGAATTGCCTGACCCCACCGAATGGCTGGGTGAAGGCGACGTGCTGATGACCACCGGGCTGGGCATCCCCAAGGCGCCGGCCGAGCAGCAGGCCTATGTCGCGCGGCTGGCCCAGGCAGGCATCGCCGGCATGATGATCGGCGAACACATGCAGGCCCCTGCGGACATCAGCGCCCTGGCCGAACAGGCCGAGGCGCTGGGCCTCCCGGTGATCCTCACCGAATACGGGGTGCCCTTCGCCGCGGTGACCCGAGCCATCATCGATGCCAACCAGCAGGATGAATTCGCCCGACGCGGGGCCCTGGCCAAGGTCTACGAAAGCGCCCGCCTGAGCATCCAGGGCCTGGGCCTGCCGGCCCTGCTCACGCGCCTGCAGGCGGATATCCAATGCCATCTGTACCTGGTATCGATGGGGAAGTTCACCCCCTGGGCTCCCGGTCTGCCTGAACTACCGTCGGCATTGGTGGCCAGCCTCGGCGCGGCACGCCAACGCCAAGGCGGCCATCAACCGATGGTACGTCGTCATGCCCTGCCAACCGGCGAAGCCCTGAGCATCGAGCTGCCCAGCGAGCCGGGCTGCCTGCTGGTGGTCAGCGGCACACGGCTGCCCGACTACGGCATGCTCCACCACCTGACAGCGGTGCTGGGCCTGGAAGTGCAACGCCTGCAGGCTGAGCGGGAGCGGCGCCTGCGCCTGGGCTCGGAGCTGCTCGATGACCTTTTGCAGCAGCGCCTGCAAACGGATGCATTGCTCGAGCGTCTGGGTGCCCATCTGCCAGGCGTGACGCTGGCCGACACGGTGATCTCGGCAGCGCGCCTGCCAGCCAATGGCAACACCTGGGAAGATCAGCTGCGCCCTCTGGACGAGTGCGCGTTGGTCCGCGCCCAGGGGCAGGAGCTGATCCTGCTGCACCGCGATGGCCTGCAGGAGGGCTACAGCGCCCAGCTCGACCTGCAACTGGGCTCCAGCACCGCGCTCGGCCAAGCCCAGCGTGGCCCGGACGCCCTGCGCGAAGCCCGCCTGGCCCTGGCGCATACCCATGGCCAGCGCCGGGTGTGCCGCTACGCACAGCTGGAAACCGACACCCCCTGGCTGCCGCGCACGCCCGACGAGGCAGACCGCGCATTCCGCGCCGTGCTCGGCGCGCTGCATGATTACGACCAGGCCAACGGCACCTACCTGTTGCACACCCTGCAGGTGTTTCTCGAAGAGAACCGCTCCTGGGTCAATGCTGCCCAGCGCCTGCATGTGCACAAGCAGACGCTGGTGTACCGGGCGCGCCGCATCGAAGCGATCAGCGGCCGTTCGCTGGACAGCACCGCCGACGTCGCCACGTTCTGGTTCGCCTTGCAAAGTGCGCGGGTGCTTGGGGTGTCGTTGCAGCCGAGGTAGATGCACCGCAGGTCACTTGGCAATCACTGGCCTCCCAAGGCCTGGGTAATGGTCTGCACGTTCAGCCGATACATCCCCAAGTAACTGCTAGCCGGCCCTTGGGCTGCGAGCGCATCGGAGTGCAGCGTGCCGCCGATACCCGCCCCCGTCTCATCGGCGATCTGCTGCAGCAGCCGCGGGTCCTTGATGTTCTCGATGAACACCGCCTTGATACCCTCTTTGCGGATCAGCGTGATCAAGTCCGCCACCTCCCGTGCCGAAGCCTCTCGTTCAGTGGACAGCCCCTGGGGCGCGACGAAGGTGATGCCGTAGGCTTGCCCGAGGTAGCCGAACGCATCGTGGGACGTGACGATCTTGCGATTGCCGGGCGGCAGTGCCGCGAAGCGCTTGCGCACCTCGAGCAGCAGCGCATCGATCTGCTGCGTGTAGGCCGCCAGGTTCGCGCGGTAGGCCTGCGCATGGCCAGGGTCCACTTGTTCCAGCGCCTTGGCGATGTTGCTGGCGTAGAGCTTGGCATTGGCCAGGCTGCTCCAGGCATGGGGGTCGGCCACCGCGTGGCCGTCTTCCTCCAGGGTACGTGGGATGATCCCCTGGCTGGCGCGGATCACCTTGGCCTGGGTGTCGCTGCTACGCACCAGCCGCTCCAGCCATGGCTCGAAATGCAGGCCGTTCTCGACGATCAGGTCGGCAGCTGCGACATGCCTGGCATCGTCGGGGGTCGTTTCATACACATGCGCATCGCTGTCGGGGCCCACGAGATTGATGATCTCGACATGCCTGCCTCCCACCTGCTGTGTGATGTCGGCAAGGATGCTGAAACTGGTGACGACCTTGACCCGCTCGCCGGCAGACAGCACCGGCGACAGCAGCAGGATGATCAGAAAGAGCGATAGGCGCATACAGGTTCCTCAATGAACGACCGGCGAATAATGGCGACGCAACAGGCCATGCACCGGCCCGCCCATCACCGACAACAGGTACGCGGCCCCCGCCATGACGACGATTGCCGGGCCACTGGGCAACGAAACGTAGAAGGAAAGCAGCAACCCCAGCCACACCGAGGCCATGCCGATCACCGCCGCGATGGCAATCAACCGAGGCAGGCTCTGGCTCCAGAAGCGCGCGGCGATGGCCGGCAGCATCATCAGGCCCACCACCATCAACGCCCCGATGGCCTGGAAGCCGACCACCAGGTTGAGCACCACCAAGCCGAGGAACAGCCCATGGGCCAGGGCACCATGACGGCTGACGGTGCGCAGGAACACCGGGTCGAGGCTGTCGAGCAGCAAGGGGCGGTAGATCACGGCGAACAGTACGAGGCTGCCAGCCGCCACGCTGTACATGACGTGCAAGGTCGCTTCGTTGACGGCCAGTGCCGAGCCGAACAGCAACCCCAGCAAGTCCAGGCGCTTGCCGGCCAGGCCCAGCAGCAGCACGCCAGAAGCCAAGGAGATCGGGTAGACCGCAGCCAGGCTGGCGTCCTCGCGCAAGCCCGTGTGCCGACTGACCAGGGCCGAAAAGCCCGCCACCACCAAGCCGGCCATGAGCCCGCCGAGGGTCATCGTCATCACCGACAAACCGGCCAGCCAGAAGCCCAGTGCCGCCCCCGGCAGGATGCCATGGGAAATCGCATCACCGATCAGGCTCATGCGCCGCACCACCAGGAACACCCCGAGCGGCGCGACGCTCAGCGCCAATGTCAGGCCGCCGAGCAATGCGCGGCGCATGAAGGCGAATTCGGCGAAGGGCTGCCACAGTAGATCGACCATTCAACCCACCTGGGCCAGGCCGGGCTGGGCGATCAACGCGCGGCTCGGCCCATGCCGGCAGCCTTGCCGGTCGATCACCAGGCACTGCTCTATCGATGCTTGCACTCGGGCCAGGTCGTGGCTGACGACGACAAGTGTACAACCGGCCTTGTGCCAAGCCTCGATGTGCCGCCAGAGCAGGGCCTGGCCATTGTCGTCGAGCGCCGCATCGGGCTCGTCGAGCAGCATCAGGGAAGGCTTGGTCAGGCTCAGCCTGGCCAGCAGGGCACGTTGCAGCTCGCCACCGGAAAGCGCCTGCAAAGGCTGGGACTGGAGCTGGCCGAGTTCCCACGCCTCCAGCACCTGTTCGAGTTGGCAATTGCGCTGCGAGCGCGTGAGGCGCTGCCCCCAGAAGCCGCCGCTGACCAGCCCGGCCAGGTCGATGGGAAACTGGCGGTCGATGGCCGATTGCTGAACTAGATAGCCGATTCCCCCAGCATCTGGAAGCGCCACGCGCACGCGGCCCGACAAGGGCATCTGCAACCCCGCGATCACCTTCAACAGGCTGCTCTTGCCACTCCCGTTGGCGCCCACCACCGCAGTGAGGCTGCCGACAGGCAGCCTGAGGTTGAGGCATGGCGTCAGTGGGCGATTGACGGCGCCCCATTGCAGGTCTTGGCACAGGATCACGGGCAAATTCCCAAGGTGGAGACACGGAATAGCCATGTCGGCATGGCCGCCCACAACAATATGTTATGTTATAACACCATGCAACGATGTTTTTTCTTTCGCCACGCTTGATCTTGAGGCTGGCAAACGGACAATCGGCGGTCTTCGACGGCACTTGCCAAGACCGTCAGATCACCTGAACGAGACCGCCATGAGTAC
This sequence comes from Pseudomonas sp. FA-1, assembly GCF_056856075.1. Lineage (NCBI taxonomy): Bacteria > Pseudomonadati > Pseudomonadota > Gammaproteobacteria > Pseudomonadales > Pseudomonadaceae > Pseudomonas > Pseudomonas sp. FA-1. Next base: position 189,542 of record NZ_JBWXTH010000006.1, on the reverse strand, counting down.
ACCTTCCTTCCGCACCGCCAGCCCGTCGGATGTCGACCGTTGCTTCCAGATCGAGACCGAGGCCTACGAAGGCGACGAGGCGGCCACCCGCGAAAAGATCGCGACGCGCATCGCCCAATACCCGCAAGGCTTCCTGATCATGGAACTCGATGGCCAGACCATCGGCTTCATCAACTGCGGCTGCGCCCACGACGTGGTCATGTCCGACGAGGCATTCAAGGAGCTGGTGGGCCACGATAGCCAGGCGCCCAATGCCGTCATCATGTCGGTGGTGGTCGACCCCGCGCACCAGGGCAAGGGCTATGCCACGACGATGATGGACACTTTCATCGAGCGCATGCGGGCCGTGGGCAAACGCACCATTCACCTCATGTGCAAGGAGCGCCATGTGCCGCTGTACACGCGCATGGGCTACCGCTATGTGAAGCCTTCGGCCTCTGACCATGGCGGCATGGCGTGGCATGAAATGGTGATGGAGCTGTGAAAGCGCTGGATTGAAGCAGAGGCGTTCGTGCACGCCTTGCAAAGAGGACAGGGCCGCGTTGCGGTCCTTTCGCGGCACAAGGTCGCTTCTGCAAGCGGCCTGGAGCGAAAGCAAAAAGGGCGACCCCTTCGGATCGCCCTTTTCGTGCCCGGAACACCGGGACTTGTATTTGGTAGGCACAATTGGACTCGAACCAACGACCCCCACCATGTCAAGGTGGTGCTCTAACCAACTGAGCTATGTGCCTGTCGTGTGGCGCGCATATTAAGGGGGTTGCGAAAGCCTGTAAAGCGTTTTTTTCAAAAAAATCAAAAACTTTGCGCCAGCCCCCTTCGCCGTGTTTTGGCTCGTTTATTACGCCAGGCCATCCAGGAACGTGGCGGAAGGCACGAAGAACAATCCACCCGTGACCGCGCGGCTGTAATCGAGCAAGCGGTCATAGTTCCCGGGCGGCTTGCCGATGAACATGTTCTCGAGCATCTCCTCGATAGGCGCGGGCGAGCGGGCGTAACCGATGAAATAGGTGCCGAACTCCCCTGCCCCCGGACGCCCGAACGGCATGTTGTCGCGAAGGATCTTCACTTCCTGGCCGTCCTTGTCCAGGGTGGTCAGGGCGCTGTGGGAGCAACTGGGCTTGACCGAGGCATCCAGCTCGATATCCGACAGCTTGGTGCGGCCAATGATATTTTCCTGATCGGCGGTGGACAGTGCGTTCCACCCCGTCATGTCATGCAGGTACTTCTGCACGAGCACATAGCTGCCCCCCACGAACGACGGGTCTTCGTTGCCAACCAGGGTGAACTTGGCGACTTCGCGGCCGCTGGGGTTCTCCGTGCCGTCGACGAAGCCGATGATGCTGCGCATGTCGAAGTAGCGAAAACCCTGGACTTCATCGACGACCGTCACAGCCGCCCCCAGGCGCTTCATGACCTGCGCCGCCAACTCGAAGCACAAGTCCATCTGTTCGGCACGGATATGCAAGAGGATATCCCCGGGTGTGGCGACTGCCACGCGCTCCCCGGTACCGATTTCGCGAAACGGGTGCAGCGATGCCGGGTATGGCGCACCGAACAGCACACCCCAGGCCGTGGCGCCAAAACCCAGTACACAGGAAAGGTTGCCCGACGGTACGCGCTTGCCGACCGAACGGACCAGCCCGGCCAGGTCGCCACACAAGGCGCGCACGGTGTCACGGTGTTCGTTGCCCGGCATCAAGGTCGCCACGAGGAAGATCGCACTGCGGGTGATCGCGGTGTCGACCGCTTGGGGTTCGATCTCGGAAACGTTCATTGCATGCCCACCGCCTTGAGTGATCGTCAGGCGTTAGACGCTACACGCCATGGCGGGAGCATGCAATCAGGCCCTACCGCGACTTGCCCGTACTGCGAAACGCCAGGATGGCACCAGGGTTCTCGAACTTCGCTGCCGCGCTGCCCTTGTCATTGGTGGCCAGGCTGCTTTCGATATCCGTGGCCACGTAGATCACCTCACCGCTGGGGTCGACGGCGATATCCCGGTAGCGGTTCAACGAGCGGAACACCGGCGTTGCATCGCCCATCGGCACGGTCTTGGAGCCATCGAGCTGGACCCGGTACACCACGCCACGCTTGAGGCTGGTGATCAGCAACGAGTTGCCCCAGCCTTTGGCTGCATTACCGGACGCGGGGTAATAGGTGACCGAGGACGGCGCGATGGTGGGCCAGCAGATGTAGAACAGGTTGTTCTCCTTGCAGGCTGGCTGGTTGTAGACGTAGTCATTGCCGACGCTGAACAGGGTCTTGAGCGGCTCGACGAACGCCGTGGAAGACCATTGGGTTTCCTGCTGCACCGGAATGCCTTCCGGGACTTTCAGGCCGTTCTGGTACTGGTCTTCGTTGCCCTTGCAGCCACCTTTGGCAGCGCTGTAATTGGCGTAGGCGTAACCCTGGCCATCCTTGAAACCGGCCACGTAGGGCCAGCCGTAGTTGCCGCCCTTGACGATGAGGTTGAGCTCGTCATCGCTGTTGGGGCCCTGCTCGGTGGCGAATAGTTTGTCACCGACGAACACCATCCCCTGGACGTTGCGGATCCCATAGGCATAGACGTGGCTCTTCACACCGTTGATCACCGGGTTGTCGTCAGGCACCGACCCGTCCAGGTTCAGGCGCAAGATCTTGCCTGCGTAGTGAACCCAGTCGCTTTTGCTGACGTCTGCAGCGGTCGGCGTCATCTGCGCCTTGTTCTGTTCGCAGAGGTAGGAAAGCTGGTTCGCGCCCTGGTCGCCGATGGAGTAGTACAGCTTGTCGTCCGGGCCGAAGAGCAGGCGTGCGCTCTGGTGGTCGCGGGCCGAGGGCAGGCCTTTGAGCAGGTCCGTAGCTTCGCCCAAGGTGTTGGTCTTGGCGTCGTAGGTGTAGCGGCGGATCAGCGTGCGGTTGGGGAAGGCCTCGGAGTCGCCGCCGGCGTAGGTCAGGGATACGTAGACATAGTCCTGCCCCGTGCCCTTGAGCAACTGCGGGTGCAGGGCGATCCCGAGCAGGCCGTCCTGTTCATGGTGCCCGTTGGCCGCCTGGGAGTGCACGGCATCGGCAACGGCAAGGGCGACTTTCACCTCACCGGTCTTGGGGTTCACGCGGGTGATCTTCCGGCTGACCTGCTCGGTCAGCCACAGGTAGCCGTCGGGGCCCAGGACCATATTGTGTGGGTTCGCCAAGCCCGTGGCGACAACGCGCTTCTCGAAGCCTTCGGTAGCCGGAATCGGCGTTCCCGGCGCCGGCGGGGTATCGGCCATGGCCGTCAGCGACATGCCCGCCAGGTTGGCAACCAACAACAATGACCCCAGCCTCGCGAAGGTACGGGCTTCGCCGAGGCGGTTTTCAGACGTGCAATGGTTGAGCTTCATGCGATTTCCTCAGGGCTTTAGGCAAGCACCACGACACCTATGCCCCGGCAAGCCGGGGCTCGGCCTGTCAGCGACTGGCGAAGTACATCGTCACTTCGAAGCCAATGCGCAAGTCGGTATAGCTGGGTTTGCTCCACATCTCTCGATCTCCTCTGCTTGGATAAAGACGCGCTGGCGTCGTTGGGAAATTAGTGGACCCATTCCCGCTTCGCCAGGGGGGTGAATGGCACACAGCGTTCCATTTCCTGAACGAAAAACCCGAACGCCCGTTCGCGCTAGAACGGCAAGAGGTAACGCAAGGTGAGCTGGTTGCCTTCGGAACGGTTCCTCGCGCCCTGCTCGACATAGTAATTGGCGTAGAACATATGCCGCGCATGGTGGTACATCACCCCCGGACCAAAGGCCAGCACGCGCTCGCGGGAGTCGCTCTGCCGGTGGCCATCGACCCGGTCGGCCGATATCTGTTCCAGCTGATAGCCGGCAAGGCCTACGCGCCAGGCGTCGGACACCGCGTAGGAGACCGAGAAATTGCTGTGGATCGCTTCTCCCGGCTGGACGTTGTCGGCCTGCAGCCGGCTGGCCGGATCGTCGTTGCGGCTGGACCAGGCATAGTGAAGGCGCCCGCTGACTTCGAGGCGGTCGGTCAGCTCCCAGGTAAAGGCGTAGTGCGGGCTGACCACCCACAGGTTGCTGCCGGTGTTGAGGCTGGCGTCCCGGTCATAATCACCGGTCGGTGCAGTGATCACCAGGTTCAGGCGCTGCCAGTAGGGTCGCCCGAACAGTTGCACGGGGTCCCACTGCAGCAACAGGGGGCTGAAGATCAGGTCACCCTGGCGCGTGCGTGACGCGTCCGGGCCGTCGTCGATATCGACGTCCAGGTGCACCAGCGGCAACAGCACTTCCATCCCGTAGTTGGCGCCCAGGATCTTGTGCTCGGTGATATAGGCCAGGTGTGGCAGGACCGTGGTGCTGTGCACTTTCTGCCGCCCCGGCACCGCGCTGCCATGGGCGTCGGTGGCGTCTTGCGCACGGTAATGCTGGATCGGCAACTCGAACAGCATCCCGGGTCGCACGATCCCGTCCATGAAACTGGTATTGCCCAGCGGCAAGGGTGGAAGGCTGATGGCATCGGCGACGACCTCGGCACTGCCCAGGGCCGTGGCCAGTGACAACAGCGCGGCGGATTTTCTGCAAGGCCTCATCCAGGTCTCCTGAAGGCGTTCATGTAACGGTGCCAAACAGAAAACGTTAGTGATCTCTCACAACGGCCGCTAGAGCCCCTGGATGGGCCACAGCGTTCCGCCTGCAGAACGCGCTGCCAACGAAGCTCCGGACCTTAGCTCGACGGCAGGCCGGTCGCGGGTTTCAGCCCATCCAGGAACACCACGATGGCATCGTCGATGCGGCGCTGTCGTTCGACCTGGGTGGGCGTTTCCATGAAGCCCAGCAGGCAACGCAGCTGGAAGTCCCCCGTCAGCGCGTCGAGAAAGAGCACGGCGCGGGTCTGTGCATCCCCTGGGCACACGAGGCCTTCTTGGGCTGCCCATTCGAAATAATCCTGCAAGCAACCGTAGGCCGCACCCGGCGCAGCCTCGAAGAATGCCTTGGCCGCCTCCGGAGCCCGCAGCGCCTCGGCCACGATCAAGCGGTGGATGGCGATCGTGCGCGGGGCGAGCACCACCCCGAGGAAGGTTTCGGCAATGATGCGCAAAGCTTCGGCCAAGGGCTTGCGGGCCAGGTTCATGTGTTTGAGCGGATTGACGATCTCGTCACACAAGCGGGCGATAATCGCGGCGAACAGGCCATCCTTGTCACCGAAATAGGCATACAGCGTGCGCTTGGAGCCGCCGATGCGGGCAATGATCCCATCGACGCTGACGCCCGCGTAGCCCTCTTCCAGGAACATCTCCGTCGCCGCGGCGAGAATGCCTTCACGCTTTTCGACCTGCCGCTGACTCTCCACGCGCTCGCTCAAGCAACACCTCTTCATCGAATAACACATCACTATTTGATTTTGCGCCCCTTCCCACAGGCATCAGCGCTAGCGGCCTGTACTGCGCGCGCGGGCTCGCTTCATAGCCTACCTGCACCACGACTGGAGCTCCAGGCATGTAATGAAATCGAAGCGTCCACCACCCGCTCTATTCGAAAAACGTCTTAGCGCATTGATTGACACCCGCCACGACTAATGGGAATCTCGACGAAACGGTACGGTACCGTACCCTTTTACTGGAAACCTTGAACAACAATAACAGCGAGGTACAGATCATGCGTTTCGTACATTTTGTCCAAGGCACCACCAAGGGCCTGGCTGTGGAAACCGACAGTGGCTTGCGTGGCCTTACCGAGAACCTGCCAGGTTACCCCGGCTCGCTCCTGACGCTGCTCGGCCGTGGCCAGGAGGCGCTGCGTGAGGCCCATCAGCAACTGAGCCAGGCGCCCCAGCTCGATACCTCACGCATCCGTTACCTGCCCCCCATCGAGCGGCCTGGCAAGATCGTCTGCGTCGGCCTGAACTATGCCGACCACACCAAGGAAAGCCCCTACGAGCAGCCCAGCTACCCCACCTTCTTCCCGCGCTTTGCCACTTCCTTGGTTGGCCATGGCGAGGCCATCGTCCGCCCGCACGTTTCCGAACAGCTCGACTACGAAGGCGAGCTGGCCGTGATCATTGGCCGCCACGGCCGCCATATTCCGCAGGACCAGGCGCTGGAGCATGTCGCAGGCTATGCGATCTTCAACGAAGCGTCGGTGCGCGACTACCAGTTCAAGTCCCCGCAATGGACCATCGGCAAGAACTTCGATGCCACCGGTGCCTTCGGCCCGACCTTCGTCAGTGCCGATGAACTGCCGCCCGGCGCCCGCGGCCTGACCCTGACCACACGCCTGAACGGCAAGATCGAACAACAGGCCAACACCGCCGACATGGTCTTCGATGTGCCGCAGCTGATCAGCGTGCTCAGCGAGGCGGTGACCCTGGAGCCTGGCGATGTGATCGTCACCGGCACCCCGGCGGGCATCGGTTGGGCCCGCCGGCCGATGCTGTTCATGCAGCCTGGCGATGTCTGCACCGTCGAGATCGAAGGCCTAGGCACCCTGAGCAACCCGATCGTCGCCGAGACGCCGCCGGCCTGAGGCCGCGCCACAGTCGTTCGCCCAACCCCGTTCGCTTCCCGCAGGGACTTCCCCGACCGGCCCAGTGCCGTGTCGGTGATCCCGGCTGCCTGCGCCCGGACCGATTCGCGGTCCGCGCCTGCGGCCGCCTGGAAAAAGGCCCTGCCCGCGAATGCCCGAACCTGTCGACGGCCCTCTGCCAAGGAGCGCAGCCATGTTGCACATCAAAGACATCAACCATGTGGTCTACCAGCACACCGATCTTGACCGCCTCGAACGATTTTTGGGCGACTTCGGCCTGGTCGTCAGCCACCGAACCGAACAGCGCCTGTACCTGCGGGGCACCGGCCCCCTGCCCTACGTCTATATCGCCGAACGCGCCGATACCCCCGCGATGGGCGCCATCGCCTTCGCGGTCGAGTCCTTCGCCGACCTGCAGGCTGCCGAACGCCTGCCCGGGGCGTCGTCGATCCAGGCGCTGGCGCACCCGGGCGGTGGCCAGTGCGTGGTACTGCACGACCCCTCCGGTCGTCGCATCGAGCTGGTGCATGGCATCCAGCCCGTGGAGGCCCTCCCCCAACGCAGCGCGCTGGTGCTCAACTCGGCGGTGGAGAAACGCCGCTTCGGCGAAGTCCAGCGCCCCGGCAAGGGGCCGGCGCAGGTCATGCGCCTGGGCCATGTCGCCATCGGCGTAGTCGACATGCCCCGGATGATGGCCTGGTACCGCGATGTGCTCGGCATGCTGCCCTCGGACCTGATCGTCGAAGGCGACCAACAGTGCCCATCCGCTGCCTTCCTGCGCCTGGACCGTGGCGAGAACTGGACCGACCATCACACCATCGCACTGTTCCAGGCCGGGCGGGACGTGGTCCATCACGCCTCGTTCGAGGTGCAGGACTTCGATGCCCAGTGCCTGGGGCACGCCTGGATGAACGAGCAAGGCTGGACACCATTCTGGGGCGTCGGGCGCCATGTGCTCGGCAGCCAGATCTTCGATTACTGGCGCGACCCCTCGGGCAACCTCATCGAGCATTTCACCGACGGCGACCTGTTCAACCATGCCTCGCCCATGAACTGCACCCAGGCCTGCGACTCCAGCCTCTACCAGTGGGGCCCGCCGATGTCGGTGGAGTTCTTCCTGGGCGGTAGCAACGAAGGCGAAACCGTCACCCCCCGTTCGCTGGCCGAGCGCCAGCGCCATACCCGCTGACCACCAAGGAGTTCGGCACCATGAGACAGACACTGTCGGAACAGGGCCTGGACCTGCTGTTTCGCGAAGCCCGCAGCCAGAACGGCTGGCTCGACAAGCCCGTCGAGGACCACACCCTGCGCGCCATCTACGACCTGGTGCGCTGGGGCCCAACCAGCACCAATGGCTGCCCGGCGCGCATCGTCTTCCTGCGCAGCGCCCAGGCCAAGGCCCGGCTGCTGCCGGCGCTCGCCGCGGGCAACGTGGACAAGACCCTGAACGCGCCGGTCACCGCCATCATTGGCTATGACGCGGACTTTCACGAGCAACTGCCGAAGCTGTTCCCGCACAACCCGGGCATGCGCGACTGGTACGCCGCGCAGCCACACATGATCGAGGCTGCGGCGCTGCGCAACGGCTCGCTGCAAGGCGGCTACTTCATTCTCGCCGCCCGTGCCCTGGGCTTGGACTGCGGGCCGATGTCGGGCTTCGACCATGCCCAGGTCGAGGCCGAATTCTTCGGCGATGGCGGCAGCTTTCCCGGACAACGCGTCCGGGTCAATTTCCTCTGCAACCTCGGGTACGGCGACCCCGCCAAACTGTTCCCGCGAAGCCCGCGCCTGAGCTTCGAGGAAAGCTGCACCCTGCTGTAGACACCTCCTGGCCGGCGCCATGTGCGCCCGATGCCGTACACAACAAGAACAAGGAGAACACCATGCGGCACACCGACCCGACCCTTTCCTCCCACCACCGGCCGAACCGCTGAAGGAGCCCGACCATGCGCAGCATCTCGAAATGGCATGTGCTGGTGGGCGGTTTCCTCGCCTACCTGTTCGACGCAATGGAAATCATCCTGCTGACCATCGCACTGCCGGTGATCCAGCAGGACCTAGGGCTGACCATCGGCCAGGCCGGCATGCTCGCCTCGGCCACGCTGTTGGGCATCGGCATGAGCAGCATCACGACCGGGTGGTATTCGGACAACCACGGCCGGCGCAAGGCCTTGCTGCTGTCGCTGGTGAGCTTCGGCGCACTGACCATGGCGGTGGCCTGCACCCGCAACTGGTACCTGCTGCTGGCATTGCGCTTCCTCTCGGGCCTTGGCCTGGGTGGCGTCTGGGGCATTGTCTCGGCCTACATCGCCGAAACCTGGCCTGTACACCAGCGGGCCCGCGCCACCGGTTTCGTGCTCAGCTCGTTCCCGGTGGGCGCTGCCATCGCGGCAATGGCGGGCAAGGCGTTCCTGCCGAACTGGCAGATGCTGTTCCTGGCGGCGGGGGTTTCGACCCTGATTCCGGTGCTGTACCTGTGGCTGTTCGTGCCCGAGTCTCCCGAATGGAAAGCGCAGAAGGACGCGGCCCGCGCGGATGCGCCGGTGAATGCTTCGGTGCGTGAGATCTTCGGCCCAGGCCTGCTGCGCATAACCTTGCTGGGCACTGCCGCAGCCAGCTGCTCGGTGATCGGTTTCTGGGGTGCCAGCACCTGGTTGCCGACCTACCTGGTGCACGAACGAGGGCTTGCGATCGGCATGATGGCGCATTTCATGACCATCCTGAACATCGGCGCCTTCATCGGGATCAATGCCTTTGGCCTGATCGCCGACCGTATCGGCAAGCGCAACGCCACCTTGCTGTCGCTGCTGGGCAGCGCGGTGATGCTGGCACTCTATGCACTGACCACCGACAACCAAGTCCTGTTCTGGCTGGGCCCGGTGTACGCCTTCTTCTATGCCTTCGCCAGCCTGTTCGCCTCGTACTTCAGCGCCTTGTATCCCGTGCGTGTGCGCACCATCGGTGCCGGCTTCTGCTTCAACTTCGGTCGCGGCCTCGCCGCCTTCGCGCCCCTGTTGCTCAGCGGTATCGCCACCCAGCACAGCCTGGGGCTGGGGCTGCTGGTATGCGCAGGCTTCTTCGCCATGGGCATGCTGATCATGTGCTTCATGCCCCAAGCCGATGTACCGCTCGGCAGCCGGGCAACCCCGCTGAAACCGGCCGACACCGCTTCATCCTGATCACCACTCGTAATCGCAGCCCGCAAGCCCGGCACCTGTGACGTGCCAGGAAGGAGCTGCTCGCCTGGAGAAAACCCCATGATCACCTTGCAGCACTTCATCGATGGACACCTCAGCGAAGGCCGCAGCGGCCGCTTCGCCGACATCTGCAACCCCGCCACCGGCCAGCGCAGCGCCCGGGTTCCATTGGCCAGCGCCGAGGAACTGGACCAGGCGGTTGCCGCAGCCAAGGCCGCCTTCCCGGCCTGGTCGGCCACCACGCCCCTGCGCCGCGCACGCATTCTCAGCCGCTTCAAGGAACTGCTGGAACACAATGCCGAACGGCTCGCCGCGTTGATCACCGCCGAGCACGGCAAGGTGCACTCCGATGCCATGGGCGAGGTCGTGCGCGGTATCGAAGTGGTCGAGTTCGCCTGCGGCGCACCGCACCTGCTCAAGGGCGAAGTCAGCGAAAACATCGGCAGCCACATCGACTCACACGCCATGCGCCAGGCGCTGGGCGTGGTCGCGGGCATCACGCCGTTCAACTTCCCTGCCATGGTCGCCTTGTGGATGTTCCCGGTGGCCCTGGCCTGCGGCAATACCTTCGTGCTCAAGCCCTCCGAGCGCGACCCCTCGGCGGCCCTGCTGCTGGCACAGCTGCTGGCCGAGGCGGGCTTGCCGGCTGGCGTGTTCAACGTGGTCAACGGCGACAAGGCGGCGGTCGATGCGATCCTTGCCCACCCCGACGTGCAGGCCGTGAGCTTCGTCGGTTCCACGCCCATCGCACGGCACATCTATGCCACCGGCGCGGCCAACGGCAAGCGCGTGCAGGCACTGGGCGGCGCGAAGAACCACATGGTGGTGATGCCCGACGCCGACCTGGACAAAGCCGCCGATGCGCTGATGGGCGCCGCCTATGGCGCCGCCGGCGAGCGCTGCATGGCGATCTCGATTGCGGTGGCAGTGGGCGATGCCACCGCCGACGCGCTGATCGAGCGCCTGGCGCCACGGGTCCGCGCGCTGAAGGTCGGCCCCGGTACCGACCCAAGCGCAGAAATGGGCCCGCTGATCACCCGCGAACACCTCGAACGCGTACGCGGCTACGTCGATATCGGCGTCGCCGAAGGCGCCACGCTGGTGGTCGATGGCCGCCAGTTCCGCATGCAGCAACCTGGCTTCGAGGGTGGTTTCTACCTCGGTGGCAGCCTGTTCGACGACGTCACCTCGCACATGCGCATCTATCAGGAAGAGATCTTCGGCCCGGTCCTTGGCGTGGTGCGGGTGCAGAGCTACCAGGAGGCGGTGGCGCTGATCAACGCGCACCAATACGCCAACGGCACCGCCATCTTCACCCGCGACGGCGACTCGGCGCGCATGTTCGGCCATGAGATCCAGGTCGGCATGGTCGGTATCAACGTGCCGATCCCGGTGCCCATGGCCTTCCACAGCTTCGGTGGCTGGAAGAACTCGCTGTTCGGCGACCACCACATGCATGGCCCTGAAGGCGTGCGCTTCTACACCCGCCTCAAGACCATCACCTCGCGCTGGATGAGCGGCATCCGCACCGGTGCCGACTTCGTCATGCCGACCATGAAGTGACCCCTGGGCAGTCCTGGACTGCCCTTCCCCCGCCACCTCACATGCAGGCGGCAACCAACCCGGAAACGCACCTAGATGAACGCAGAACAATTACAAGAACGCATTTGCAAGGTACTGACCGCACTCTCCCTGGGCACGCTCGCCACCACCTGCCAAGCCGCCGAATGGAGCGACACATTCATCGGCTTTCGCTACGGCCAGCACTTCAGCGAACCGCCCGTGGGCAAGAAGATTCAGAAGGAGATCTACCAGCTCGGCCATACCCGCGGCAACGACTGGGGCATGGATTTCTTCAACCTCGATGTGCTCAAGTCCGACGCCAACGACCCGAAGAAAGACAGCGACTCCGGCGCCGTGGAAGCCTACCTGGCCTACCGTCACCAGCTGTACCTGAGCAAGGTCTTCGACCGTTCGCTGCGCTACGGCCCGATCAAGGACATCGCCCTGAGCGGCGGCGTCGAGCTGAACTACAAGAACACCGACTTCTCCACCCGCAAGCGCCAGCTGCTGGTAGGGCCCACGCTCAAGTTCGACGTGCCCGGCTACCTGGACCTGAGCCTGTTCTACTCCATGGAGTGGAACCATTGCGGGCTGTCGGCCTGCAAGACAGAGAACATCGAGTTCGACCCGTACTATGTGGTGCACTTGGCATGGGGCTACCCGTTCCAGGTGGGCGAGGTGCCATTCAAGTTCCACGGTTTCGCCAGCTACAAGACCGAGAAAGGCAAAGACTACTTCCACGACGATACCGGTGAAGAGAGCCTGGTGCGCGGTGCGTTGATGGTCGACGTCGGCAAGCTGGCCGCCGGCGTCAGGAACACCTTCTGGGTCGGGCCCGGATACGAGTGGTGGCACCACAAGTACGGTGCGGTGAACAAACCTGGCGTCAACACCCGGGCACCGACGCTGCATATGGAGTGGCACTTCTAGCCCGATGCCCCCTCTGGTCTGCCCCAAGGGTTGGATTGGGTGTCCAACTTCCTGGGGCAGTCCACTCTACAGGAGCGTGCGAGCCCAATAGCCGTCAGAACAGGCTGATCGGATAGTCGACGATCAACCGGTACTCATCGGCGCTGGAGTTGCCCCGGGTATTGCCCGGTGCGGTATAGCCACCCCCTTCGCGATGGGCCGCCCAGCGCAGGGTCAACGACAGGTCCTTGGCCGGCCCCGATGGCACCTGGTATTTGAGGGCAAGGTCACGCTCCCAGTGTTTGGCGTGCTTGCCATCGGGGTTGTAGATATAGCCATAGCCGATGCTGTCCGGGTCCACTCGGGTCAGGTCCGCCTCACCCCGTGTGTAGGTCGCGATGAACTGCAGCGACGGCGCCCCGAGCACCGCCAGGTTCGTTTCGTACTGCAGCCGCCAGGACTTTTCGCCCGGGCCATTGAAGTCGGCGAATTGCTGGGAATTGCTCAGGTACAGGAAGATCCGGTCGTTCTGGGTGATGTAGTCGAACGGCGTACGGCCATCGACCTTCTGCAGGCCCAAGGTCAAAGTCTGGCCATAGGCCGTCGCACTGATACCACCGCTGTAGGTATCGTTGTCGATGGCGCCCAATTGGCTACGCCCTTCGTCCCGGGTCTTGTAGTAATGCAGGTAGGGCTTGAGCACGAGCGCATCATTGACCCGAAACACGTGCGATATCCCCAGGTAGTACTGGTTCCACATGTCCTCGAGCTGGCCACCATAGGCCGTCAGCTGCAGCCCTCCAGGATGGTCGTAGACACCCCCAACCCAGCCGATATGCGGGCTTTCGCGGTCCGCAGCCACGCCTGCACGGTTGCGTGCGCCATAGGCCGTGACCAGGTGGGAATGGCCGCTCTGGTTGCGCAAGCGTGTGGACTCGACGAACCCCGCATCCAACCACAGGCCCTGGACGCTATGGTTCTTCAGCGTGACGCCACGATACGACTGGGGAAACAGCCGGCTCGTCCCACTCGCCACGATCGGCGTCTCGACCAACTGGTCGCCCGCCTTAACCAAGGTGTCGTGGTACCTGAGCTTGAGCGCCGCACCGGCACTGGAAAACTCACCCCCAGGCCTGAGCGAGGCGTCCAGCGGGAGCAGGCCGGCGCCGCCACTGCCGCCGCCGCCATCGAGCTTGACCCCGAGGAAGGCATGGGCGTCCACGCCCACCCCGACCGGCGTATCGGTGAAGCCGGATCTGAACGAAAACAGAAAACCCTGGGCCCACTCCGTCGGGTCGCGGCTGACCAGGTCGGAGTGGTTGTCGCGCTGGAAATAGTAGTTCCTGACCAGCGCATCCAGGCGTGCGCCTTCGACCAACCCTGGCGCGATGCCGAGCTCCACCGCCTGCCGTTCGTTGATGCCGGTGAAGATGGTGTCCTTCTGGCCCAGGGCGTTATCGGCCTGGGCCGGTGACGCCAGCACCAGGCCCAGGCTCAACGGGCTGAACAGCCAGTACCTGCCGAGCGCAAGAGCCGCCATCGCCGAGCGCCTCATGCTTGCCAGGGAATCATTCGCCGGTGCCGAGAAGGCAACAGGCGGCTGACGGGAATGCCGCCGCCGACTTCGGCACTGCGCGAGGTGATCCGCTGGATCGCCCGGCCCCCATCGCTGATCGGACAATCGCGCGAGGGCGACAACTCACTGTGGGTTTCGTGGGTGCTCATGTACTGCTCCTGTGGCGTGCAAGTCGCATGTTCCTGCGAAGGTGTGGCCATTCGCCTTGCAACGGCCCCGACCCTGTACAGTAGATGCCCAACGGGCCCCACGGTAGATCGATACACCACCCCTCTGCGTTCCATTTGGTGAACACCCACGCCCACATAAAGGGCGCTCCTCGTCTCACCATTGACGGCCTGGGGTAGGCGCACCAGAGGGTTATTGGCTAACGTAGACCTTTTTGCCGCATACCGAGCGCCTCCATGACCCAGAAGCTGTCTTCAGCCACCGGTGCCCCCTGCGTCCCGACCGAAGACGGCTACGTCGTGGTGCGGGGCGCCCGTGAACACAACCTGAAGGACGTGGATGTGGCCATCCCGCGCAATGCGCTGGTGGTGTTTTCCGGCGTGTCCGGCTCAGGCAAGTCTTCGCTGGCCTTCGGCACGCTGTACGCCGAGGCCCAGCGCCGCTATTTCGAGTCGGTGGCGCCCTACGCCAGGCGCCTGATCGACCAGGTGGGTATTCCGGACGTCGATGCCATCGAGGGCCTGCCGCCGGCGGTCGCGTTGCAGCAACAGCGTGGGGCGAGCAACGCGCGCTCTTCGGTCGGCAGCGTGACAGGCCTGTCCAGCCTGGTGCGGATGATGTACTCACGCGCTGGCAGCTACCCGCCCGAGCAGCCCATGCTGTATGCCGAGGATTTCTCGCCGAACACCCCACAGGGAGCCTGCCCGGCCTGCCATGGCCTGGGCCACGTGTATGAAGTCACCGAAGCGACCATGGTACCTGACCCGACCCTGAGCATCCGCGACCGGGCCATCGCCGCCTGGCCACCGGCCTGGCACGGGCAGAACCTGCGTGACATCCTGGTCACTCTCGGCTACGACGTGGACCGCCCCTGGAAGGACCTGCCGAAGAAAGACCGCGAGTGGATCCTGTTCACCGAAGAAACACCCACGGTGCCGGTGTATGCCGGGCTGTCCCCCGCCGAAACCCGCGAAGCGCTCAAACGCAAGCTCGAACCCAGCTACATGGGCACCTTCACCGGAGCCCGGCGCTATGTGCTGCATACCTTCGCCAATACCCAGAGCGCCCTGATGCGTAAGCGCGTGTCACGCTTCATGGAGGGCCAACCCTGTGCCACCTGTGGCGGCAAGCGCCTGAAGCCCGAGGCGCTGTCGGTGACTTTCGCCGGGGTGGATATCGGTACCCTGGCGCACATGCCGCTGGACCAGGTGGCAGGCCTGCTCGAACCGACCAGTCGCGGCGAGGCCGACAGCCACGACGCGCTGTCGGCAGAAAAACAGCTGGCCGCCCGGCGTCTGGCCGAAGGCGTACTGGGTCGTCTGCGCACCCTGCAACACCTGGGGCTGGGCTACCTTACCCTGGACCGTGCCACGCCGACCCTGTCGACAGGCGAGCTGCAGCGGCTGCGCCTGGCCACCCAGTTGAGTGCGCTGCTGTTCGGTGTGGTCTATGTGCTCGACGAACCCTCGGCAGGCCTGCACCCGTCCGACAGCCAGGCGCTCTACGACGCCCTCGACCGCCTGCGCGACGCCGGCAACTCGGTGTTCGTGGTGGAGCACGACCTGGAACTGATGCGTCGGGCCCAATGGCTGGTGGACGTGGGCCCGGATGCCGGTGAACGCGGCGGACGGGTGCTCTACAGCGGCGCCCCGGCAGGCCTGCGCGAAGTGGCCGGCTCACACACCGCCCGCTACCTGTTCGACCAATCGCCCGCACCTGCCAGCCGAGCCCGTGTGCCCACGGGTTGGTTGGCCCTGAACACTATTCATCGCCACAACCTGGCGGGGGTAGATACCCGTATACCGCTGGGCGTGCTCACCGCGGTCACCGGTATCTCCGGCTCCGGCAAGTCGAGCCTCGCAGCCCAGGCGTTGCCAGAGCTGATGCTGCTGCATCTTGGGCACGAGCCGGAAACCGACAATAGCGATGCTGCGCCCGAAGGGCCCACGGTGATCGAGCGCACCCACGGCCACCTGGGCGGCGACGTGGATGCCGTACAGCGCGTCGTACAGGTGGACCAGAAGCCGATCGGCCGCACCCCACGCTCGAACCTGGCCACCTACACCGGCCTGTTCGATCCGGTCCGCAAGCTGTTCGCCGCCACCGCCGAAGCCCGTCGCCGCGGTTACGACGCGGGCCGCTTCTCGTTCAATGTGGCCAAGGGCCGTTGCGATACCTGCGAAGGTGAAGGCTTCGTCAGCGTCGAGCTGTTGTTCATGCCCAGCGTCTACGCCCCCTGCCCCACCTGCCATGGCGACCGCTACAACGAAGACACCCTCGCGATACGCTGGCACGACCGCAGCATCGCCGACGTGCTGCGCATGACCGTCGAGCAGGCCTGCGACTTCTTTGCCGGTGAAGACGCCGTGCTGCGCTCGCTGCAGGTGCTGCGCGAAATCGGCCTGGGCTACCTGCGCCTGGGCCAGCCGGCCACCGAGCTGTCCGGCGGCGAGGCGCAGCGCATCAAGCTGGCCACCGAGCTGCAACGCAGCCAGCGCGGCCGCACCCTGTATGTACTCGACGAACCCACCACCGGCCTGCACGTGGCCGATGCCGACCGCTTGATGGCGCAATTGCAACGCCTGGTCGAGGCCGGCAACAGCGTGGTGATGATCGAACACGACATGCGCATGGTGGCGCAGGCCGACTGGGTCATCGACATCGGGCCAGGCGCCGGCCACGCCGGCGGGCGCATCGTGGCAGCCGGCCCCGCACATGAGGTGGCCCAGGCTCAGGGCAGCCGCACGGCACCTTACCTGGCCCAGGAACTTGCACGCGGCGCGACTAAGCGCTGACGGAGCCCGCCACGTCCATCAACCAGGCATGCACCAGCGCCGCCGCTTCCGACAGGGGGCGGCGGTCGGTATTCAGCAGGTGATAGGACATACCCTCCAGCACCGGCTCGTCTGCCACCTGCAACACGCCCATGCGCAGTTCTTCCTCGACCAGCAGCACGCTCAACAGCGCCACACCCTGCCCGGCCACGGCAGCCTGGATGGCATGGCTTTCCTCGGAATAGCGTATGCCCGTCGACATGTCTCCGGCCGCGCGCCCCTTCGCCCGTGCCCAGGCGCGCCACGTGAGGTCCAGCGCTTGCGGTCGATGCCAATCGAAATGAATCAAAGGCCATTGCGCCACATCCTTGCCAACCCGAGCGAGCAGGGCCGGGTTGGCGACCGGCGCAAAGCGGTCTTCGAGCAGCAACCTGGCCGTGACACCCGGGTAGCGGCCGTGCCCATAGCGGATCGCCAGGTCGACGGTTCCACTATCCAGATCGACCGGCGCGTTGGACGCCAGCACATGCAGGTCGATCTGCGGATGCGCGTGCTGGAACGCCGCCAGCTTGGGCACCAGCCACTTGGTGGCGAACGCGGGCGTCGCCGACAAGGTGACCGACGCCCGGCGAGGCCTGCGTATCTGCTCCACTGCACCGGCCATTGCCTGGAACCCGCTGCTCACCGCCGCGGCCAATACCAGCCCGTCTGCTGTCAGCTCGACCGCACGCACCTTGCGCACGAACAGCGGGCGCTCGAGGTCATCTTCCAGCACTCTGATGCGGTGGCTGATCGCCGTCGCGGTCACGGCCAGTTCATCGGCAGCCTTCTTGAAACTGCGCAGCCGCGCTGCCGCTTCAAAGGCTCGCAATGCACTCAGGGACGGAAGGCGAATGGCCATTATGGATGACTCCAGATCATCTGTTGACTGAACAATCATCGTTTGTAGCCCGAGAGCTTTCAACACAGACTCCTCATCAATGAACAAACGTCATCCATAAGGAGTCTTGCCCATGACCACGCTTCTACACATCGATGCCAGTGCCCGTCCGGGCGCATCCGACACGACGCCCCACGGCTCGCATACCCGGCGACTGAGCGCACGCTTCGTCGAGCAGTGGATTACGCGCCACCCAGATACGAACGTGATCTACCGTGACGTGGGCCAGCAGCCCCCTCCCCCTGTCTCCGGTCGCTGGATACATGCGGCGTTCACCCCCGAAGCCGCACGCCAGGACTGGATGCACGAGGTATTGCGCACCAGCGACATGCTGATCGACGAACTGCTCCAGGCCGACCTGATCGTGGTCGGTGTACCTATGTACAACTTCGGTCCGCCGGCACAGTTCAAGGCCTATATCGATAACATCGTGCGGGTGGGGCGCACCTTCGGCTTCGACCGCAGCCGCCATGGCGAGCCCTACTGGCCCCTGCTGGCCGAGGCCGGCAAGCGCCTGGTGATCCTGTCGTCACGGGGAGACTACGGCTACCAAGCGGGTGGGCGCCTGAGCGAGCGCAACCATGTTGAGGCCTCGATCCGCACGGCGTTCGCCTACATTGGCGTGACCGATACCCATGGTGCGTACATCGAATACGACGAGTTCGGTGACGAGCGCCTGGCGGAATCGATCAGGCAGGCGCAGGCGAATGTGGACCGGTTGGTGGAGAAGCTGGGTAGCGGTTCACCGTCTCCCGCCCCCACGTCGGCCTCTCGTGAGATGGGTGTACCGGCGTAATAACGACAGCTGAAAAAGCAAAAAAGGGCGACCCTTTCGGGTCGCCCTTCTCACGCCCGGAAAACCGGGGCTTTTGTTTGGTAGGCACAATTGGACTCGAACCAACGACCCCCACCATGTCAAGGTGGTGCTCTAACCAACTGAGCTATGTGCCTGTCGATGTGGGCGCATTCTACGCGTTCCCAAACGGCTGTCAACTGTTTTTTTCACGCTAACCTACTGAATCCTAAAACTATTTAGCGAAAGGAGCCTGCCCAGGGGCCGAGTAAAGGATTTTCAACGGACGACTAGCGGGTGTTTATTATTATTGATAGCATCGGTACATTCGTTAAAAATATAAAACACGAGGTTTCCTTAGCATGGCCAACACCCCCTACCCCCAGTCCTACTACGCCGCCTCGGCCAACCCGGTGCCGCCACGTCCGGCGCTGCAGGGTGAGGTGGAAACCGATATCTGCATCATCGGCGCCGGCTACACCGGCCTGTCCAGCGCCTTGTTCTTGCTGGAGAACGGCTTCAAGGTGAGCATCGTCGAAGCGGCCAAGGTCGGCTTCGGTGCGTCGGGCCGCAACGGCGGCCAGATCGTCAACAGCTACAGCCGCGACAT
The DNA here is from genome assembly GCF_056856075.1 of Pseudomonas sp. FA-1. Taxonomy (NCBI): domain Bacteria; kingdom Pseudomonadati; phylum Pseudomonadota; class Gammaproteobacteria; order Pseudomonadales; family Pseudomonadaceae; genus Pseudomonas; species Pseudomonas sp. FA-1. Next base: position 170,515 of record NZ_JBWXTH010000006.1, on the reverse strand, counting down.
CGATGTCATCGAACGCACCGTCGGTCCCAAGCAGGCACAACTGCTGGGCCAGATGGCCTTCGAAGGCGGCCGCATCATCCGTGAGCGCGTGGCCAAGTACAACATCCAGTGCGACCTGAAGGACGGCGGTGTCTTCGCCGCCCTCACCGCCAAGCAGATGGGCCACCTGGAGTCGCAAAAGCGCCTGTGGGAGCGTTTCGGTCACACCCAGCTGGAGCTGATGGACCAGAAGCGCATCCGTGAAGTGGTGGCCTGCGACAACTATGTCGGCGGCATGCTGGACATGAGCGGTGGCCACATCCACCCATTGAATCTGGCCCTGGGCGAAGCCGCCGCAGTCGAGTCGCTGGGCGGCATCATCTATGAACAGACCCCGGCCGTGCGCATCGAGCGTGGCGCCAACCCGGTCGTGCACACCCCGCAAGGCAAGGTGCGCGCCAAGTTCATCATCGTCGCTGGCAACGCCTACCTGGGCAATCTGGTGCCGGAACTGGCCGCCAAGTCCATGCCATGCGGCACCCAGGTGATCACCACCGAGCCGCTGGGCGAAGAACTGGCTCGCACCCTGCTGCCCCAGGACTACTGTGTCGAGGACTGCAACTACCTGCTCGACTACTACCGCCTGACCAGCGACAAGCGACTGATCTTCGGCGGTGGCGTGGTGTACGGTGCCCGTGATCCGGCGAACATCGAGGCGATCATCCGCCCGAAGATGCTCAAGGCCTTCCCGCAGCTCAAGAACGTGAAGATCGACTACGCCTGGACCGGTAACTTCCTGCTGACCCTGTCGCGCCTGCCGCAGGTCGGCCGTATCGGCGACAACATCTACTACTCCCAGGGCTGCTCCGGCCATGGCGTGACCTATACCCATCTGGCGGGCAAGGTGCTGGCCGAGGCCCTGCGCGGCCAGGCCGAGCGCTTCGATGCCTTCGCCGGCCTGCCGCACTACCCGTTCCCGGGTGGCCAGCTGTTGCGCGTGCCGTTCAGCGCGCTGGGTGCCTGGTACTACAGCCTGCGGGACCGCCTGGGTATCTGATTTGTCGCCTGCCTAGGCCCGACCTCGGCGCTTCGGCGCCCCGGACAAGCCCGCCCCTACAGGCCGATCCAAGATCCTGTGGGGGCGGGCTTGCCCGCGATGAGGCCAGCGCGATTACTGCCCTATGCTGCGAACGGCCTGCTTCGCCGCGATCTCCTGGCCCGCCCTGGCCAGCTCATCGGCCGCCTGCAGCCAACGCTGCCGGTCCACCTGGGCCGGCAGTTGCCGCGGTGGTTGTACCAGCACCGCCCAATTCCCCTCCTTCGCCCACGCAGCTTCGAAGTCATCGAAGGCCATCAACTGGCGACGCTGCATCCCCGAGCGCAACAGCACGCGCTGCTTGTAGCTGTCATAGCCGATCAGCACCGCATAGCGCGGTTCGCTCCACCAGGCCGACCCCTCCTCGTAGCGCAGCAGCACCGGATTGCCCGCTGCCACCTGGGTCAGCAAGGCATCCAGGCGTTTGTCCAGGGGATAGACCACCATGCCGTATTCACGGGCCACCTTGGGAATGCGCTGCCCCAACGCATCGGCGCCCTGCGGCAGGTTCAAGGGCTTGTCCAGCAGACCGGGGGTCACCACTACGCCCTGTTGCGACAGCAATGCCGCCAAGGCCATGGCGCCGCTGTGGTTGGCCTTGCCACGGTAGAACGGCATGCTGCTGATCTCGACCCGCTGCGGCAGGCCCTTGGCGATCGGCGACGGGCCGCCGGCGCAACCGGCCAGGCTGGTGGCGACCAGGCAAGCGGCCAGCAGGCGGCGTGTGGAAGTGAAGGTTCGTTGCAACATGGACACTCGCTTGTTCCTCGCCAGGCAGGCAGCGCCCGGCCCCGGGCTCCGATCATAGGCCTGGCGCGTGCCTGGGTATAGCCCGGGGCCTGCTTGGAACGAAACGGCCCAAGGGAATAGACCTTCGGTCAATGGAACGTCACGGGCTGCGAGCTAGACTAAAGCAGTGTCTGGAAGGCGAGCCCCGCGCCCGCCCGAGCGAAGGAGGCACATATGAGCCTGACCATGGCAATCCTGATGCTGGTGGGAATGTGGTTGAGCGTCGCCGCCGCCATGCTGTGGGGTGTATTGCGCATCGTGCGCCGCCACGCCCATCACCACCTGCCGCCACAGACCCCGCCCAAGCCACAACCTGCGCGCCATGCGCGGCGCCATGCAGGGGCGCACTGACCGGATGATCTCGGGCTCCCATGCAGCCCTATCACGACACAAAGCCGCTGCCACAGGTACAACACACCCCATCGTGCTGTACCTGTGGCAGCGGCTTTGTGTCGCGAAAAGGGGCGCCGTGCGCCCCTTCTTGCATCAGCCTTCGGCAGCCTCACGCTTGAGCCGCGCCCGACGCGCCATGATGTTGAGCACTTCGATCGCCGTCGAGAATGCCATCGCCGCGTACACATACCCCTTCGGCACATGGGCACCGAAACCTTCGGCGATCAGGGTCATGCCGATCATGATCAGGAAGCCCAGGGCCAGCATCACCACGGTCGGGTTGTCGTTGATGAACTTGGCCAGCGGGTCGGCCGCCACCAGCATCACCACCACGGCACTGATCACGGCGATGATCATGATTGGCAGGTGTTCGGTCATGCCCACGGCGGTGATGATGCTGTCGATCGAGAAGACGATGTCGAGCATCAGGATCTGGCCGATCGCGGCGGCGAAGCCCAAGGTCACGGTCGAGCCGGCCTTGGCTTCTTCCTTGGCGCCGTGAGGGTCGACGTTTTCATGGATCTCTTTGGTCGCCTTCCACAGCAGGAACAGGCCACCGGCAATGAGGATCATGTCCTTCCACGAGAAGCTGTGGCCGAACACGTCGATCACCGGCTCCGTCAGCTGGACGATCCAGGCCACGGTCGAAAGCAGCGCCAGGCGCATGACCAGCGCCATGCTGATACCGATGCGTCTCGCCTTGGAGCGGTAGGCCTGCGGCAGCTTGTTGGTCAGGATGGAAATGAAGATCAGGTTGTCGATGCCCAGCACGATCTCCATGGCCACCAGGGTGGCCAGAGCAACCCAGGCGGCGGGGCTTGCAGCCAGTTCCAGCAAATATTCCATTATCAAATCCTTTCAGCGGGCCGGGCTCAGATGCCCTGGGTCTCGTCTTGGTTGGCGTCGGCCTTGGGCTGGGTACCCTCAGGGTGAAGGGTATCGCTCAGGGCTTGCTGGGCAGCCTCGTTGGTCTTGTCGATGGCCTGTTTGGCCGACTCGGCAGCCTGGTTGAGCATCTGCTGGGCGGATTTCTCGGCCTGGTCGCAGCCTGCCAGGCTGAACAGGGCCAAGGCCAGCACCAGCGGCGTGCCAATGGATTTGAATTGCAACATGGGGTCCTCGCTTGTCGATATCCCGGCGGCGCACGAAACGCCTGATGGGGTCGCATTCTAAAGACCGCGATACATCAGGAAAATTCGTATTTTCAGCGGTTATACTTCGGTTTTTACGAACAGAGACCCCAGCGGATGCTCAACTACCGCCAACTCCACTACTTCTGGGTGGTGGCCAAGACCGGCAGCATCGCCCGCGCCAGCGAGCAACTGAACCTCACGCCACAGACCATCAGCGGGCAGATCAGCCTGTTCGAGCAGACCTACAGCCTGGAGCTGTTTCAGCGGGTCGGCCGGCAATTGGAGTTGACCGAGACCGGCCGCCAGGCCCTGGGCTACGCCGAGCAGATGTTCCAGATCGGCAGCGAACTCGAAGCCCTGCTGCGGGCCGGCCCCCAGGAGCAGATCCTGTTTCGCGTAGGCGTGGCCGACGTGGTACCCAAGTCCATCGTCTACCGCTTGCTGGCCCCGACCATGGAGCTGGACAACGTGCTGCGCATCAACTGCCGTGAAGACAAGCTCGAGCGTCTGCTCGCCGACCTTGCGATCCAGCGCCTGGACCTGGTGATCTCCGACAGCCCTATGCCCAGCCATCTGGATATCAAAGGCTATAGCCAGAAGCTCGGCGAATGCGGCCTGAGCTTCTTCGCCACCCCGGCACTGGCCGACCAGCACGACCAGCCCTTCCCCGCCTGTCTGGATGATGCGCCCTTGCTGATTCCCGGCCAGGAAACCGTGCTGCGCAGCCGCCTGCTGCGCTGGCTGGCGGAACAGCACGTACAACCACGCATCATCGGCGAGTTCGACGACAGCGCATTGATGCAGGCCTTCGGGCAGTCCGGTAGCGGTATATTCGTCGCGCCCAGTGTGATTGCCGAGGAAGTCTGCCGGCAATATGGGGTGCGCCTGATCGGCCAGACCGAAGCGGTGAACGAGTCGTTCTATGCCATTTCGGTGGAACGCAAGGTGACCCACCCCGGGATCGTGGCCATCACCGAGGGGGCACGGCGGGAGCTGTTCCATTGGTGATCCGTGATACCCCCACTCGCCGGCAAGCCGGCGATGGGTTCGGAACAGGCCTACACCGGTCTGTGCTAAAGTGGCCGGTTTTACAAGAACGAGATTCTGCTGCATGACCCCCGTCCTTCGCTTCATCAACCGCACCAGCCTGGTGACGCAGATTTGCATCGGCCTGGTGGCCGGTATCGCAATCGCTTTGCTGTCACCCGCCACGGCGATCACGCTGGGCTTCCTGGGCAAACTCTTCGTTTCAGCGCTCAAGGCCGTGGCGCCGATCCTGGTGTTCATTCTGGTAATGGCCTCGATCGCCAACCACAAGCACGGCCAGGAAACCCACATCCGCCCTATCCTGGTGCTGTACCTGCTCGGCACCTTCGCTGCCGCTGTGGTGGCCGTGGTCGCCAGCATGGCCTTCCCGTCCCAGTTGGCCCTGCGCGCCAGCGAAGCCGCGCTCACGGCACCGGGCGGCATCAGCGAGGTTCTGCAGAACCTGGTGCTCAGCGCCGTGGACAACCCGGTCAATGCCCTGTTGAACGGCAACTTCATCGGCATCCTGACCTGGGCCGTCGGCCTGGGCGTAGCGCTGCGCCACGCCGGCCAGACCACCCGCACCGTAGTGGAAGACCTGTCCAACGGCGTCACCCTGATCGTACGCATGGTCATCCGCTTCGCGCCACTGGGGATCTTCGGCCTGGTGGCCGCGACCTTGGCCGAATCGGGCCTGGACGCCCTGCTCGGCTACGCGCACCTGTTGGCCGTGCTGATCGGTTGCATGCTGTTCGTGGCCCTGGTGGTCAACCCGCTCATCGTCTTCTGGAAGATCCGCCGCAACCCCTACCCATTGGTGCTGATGTGCCTGCGCGAAAGCGGCATCACCGCCTTCTTCACCCGCAGCTCGGCGGCCAACATCCCGGTCAACCTGGCCCTGTCGGAAAAGCTCGGCCTGCATGAGGACACCTACTCGGTATCGATCCCCCTGGGCGCGACCATCAACATGGCCGGCGCGGCGACCACCATCACCGTCCTCACCCTGGCTGCGGTGCACACCCTGGGCATTCCGGTGGACCTTCCCACCGCTGTGCTGCTCAGCGTAGTGGCGGCCGTATGCGCCTGCGGCGCCTCGGGCGTGGCCGGCGGCTCGCTGCTGCTGATCCCACTGGCGTGCAGCCTGTTCGGCATTCCCAGCGAAGTCGCCATGCAGGTGGTGGCGGTCGGCTTCATCATCGGCGTGCTGCAGGATTCGGCAGAGACTGCGCTCAACTCGTCCACCGACGTGCTGTTCACTGCCGCGGCCTGTATGGGCGAGGAGCGTCAGCGGGCCTGACGTGCCCACAGGCACGCGCCTTCGGGCACTGCATCAAGGACGGATGCAGTGCCACACACTTCTACCTTGAGGCCAAGCGGCCGCATCCTGCGGGACCAATCGGCCATTTCAGATGGATGGACTGCCATCCTCCCCAAATTCGGCTGCGTAATTGGAGCCCGAGCGTTATCGTTGAGGCCTCACCTCAACTGCCAGGGAGGCAGCCATGACCACTTTTTTCCGCCTGAGCCTGATGCTGCTGATCGTCGGCATGATCCTGGGCGATATCGTGCTTGCCACTGTAGGGCTGTGCGGCGTGTGTGGCCTGGCTGTCTACAACACCATTCAGCAGGACGCGCAGGCAGAGCCGCCGGCCGAGTCGGACTTTATTGCGTAACGGAACAGAAGAGAACCAGGCCAAGCCCATGAGGACGTCCGGCATCGCGACAGCGCCTTGTGCGGCTGTGCAATGGAGCCTGACGGCAAGCCCTGCTGCAAAATCGCAGGCATAAAAAAAGAGGCCATCAGGCCTCTTTTCCGGTGACCCTACAAGAACTTGAAGGATCGAATTTGGAGCGGGAAACGAGACTCGAACTCGCGACCCCGACCTTGGCAAGGTCGTGCTCTACCAACTGAGCTATTCCCGCGTCGTGATGGCTGCCATTTTAGCGATCTGCCAAACGACGTCAACCCCTTGATTCAAAAAAACTTTTACTTCTGCTCGGTGCCTTCGCGCAGGTGCGGCCAGGCAGCGACCAGGTAGTGGACCATCGACCACAGGGTCAGGCCCGCCGCGACCAGCAGCAGCCCATAGCCGAGCACCACCCAGGCGTTGAGCACCGGCGGGTTGGCGAGCAGGATCACCAGCGCCAGCATCTGCGCGGCGGTTTTCCATTTGCCGAGGTTGGACACCGCCACATGCGCCCTCGCCCCGAGCTCGGCCATCCACTCGCGCAGCGCCGAGACGACAATCTCGCGGCCGATGATCACCGCAGCCGGCAGGGTCAGCCAGAAGTTGGCATGCACCTGCACCAGCAACACCAGGGCCACCGCAACCATGAGTTTGTCTGCCACCGGGTCGAGGAAGGCGCCGAAGGGCGTGCTCTGCTGCAGGCGACGGGCCAGGTAGCCGTCGAGCCAGTCGGTGGCGGCAGCGATGGCGAACACCGTGCTGGCGGCGATATAGCTCCAGTGATAGGGCATATAGAACAACAGGATGAAGATCGGGATGAGCAGGACGCGAAGAACGGTGAGCAGGTTTGGAATATTCATCGGCACGACTGGCTGCAGGTTGAGGGTGGCATTCTACTCGCTATGCAGGCTGGCATAAATCGACTCGGCAAGCTTTTTACTGATGCCTGGCGCCTTGGCAATTTCGTCGATGCTGGCGCGGTTGAGTTCCTGCAGGCCGCCGAAATGTTTCAGCAGGTCGCGGCGGCGCTTGGGCCCTACCCCGGCTACATCCTCCAGGCTCGAGGTGCGACGGGCCTTGCCGCGGCGGGCACGGTGGCCGGTGATGGCGAAGCGGTGGGCTTCATCACGGATCTGCTGGATCAGGTGCAGCGCTGGGGAATCACCCTTGAGGGTGAACTCATGAGCCACGTCGTTGAGGTACAGGGTTTCGAAACCAGCCTTGCGGGTCACGCCCTTGGCCACGCCAAGCAAGGTCAGGTCGGTCAGGGCCAGTTCCTGCATGACCTCGCGCGCCATGTTCAGCTGCCCCTTGCCGCCGTCCACCAGGAGCACATCCGGCAACTTGCCCTCGCCGTCCTTGATGCGTCCGAAGCGCCGGGTCAGCGCCTGGTGCATGGCAGCGTAGTCGTCGCCGGCAGTCACGCCCTCGATGTTGAAACGGCGGTAGTCGGACTTGAGCGGGCCCTCGGGGCCGAACACCACGCAGCTGGCCACGGTGGCCTCGCCGCTGGAATGGCTGATGTCATAGCACTCCAGGCGTTGGGGCACTTCGTCCAGGCCCAGCACCTGGGCCAGGGCCTCGAAGCGGGCAGCCATATGCTGGCGGTTGGCCAGGCGAGCGTTGAGGGCTTGCTCGGCATTGGTGACCGCCAATTGCTGCCAGCGAGCCCGCGTGCCACGTACCCGATGGCTGATGGCCAGCTCACGGCCCCGCAGGGTCTGCACGGCCTCGGCGAGGGCGTTAAAGTCCTCGTGGGTCACGTTGACGATCAGCTCGCCTGGCAGTTCACGTTCGGCATTACCCAGGTAGTACTGCGACAGGAAGGCGGCCATCACCTCGGCCACGTCTTCCTCGATACCCACTTGGGGGAAGAAGTTCTTGCTGCCCAGTACCCGCCCGCCCCGCACGCTGATCAGGTGCACGCAGGCACCGCCCGGGTTGACGAAGGCGGCCACCACGTCAACGTCGCCCGAGCCACCTTCCATGTACTGCTGATCCTGGACACGGCGCAGCAAGGCGATCTGGTCGCGCAGTTCGGCCGCCCGCTCGAAGTTCAGGGCCATGGCGGCCTTTTCCATTTCCGCATTGAGCTCGTTGCCCAGCTGCTGGCTGCGGCCTTCGAGGAACATCACCGAATGGCGCACGTCCTCGGCGTACTCCTCTGGCGCCACCAGCCCCACGCATGGGCCCTTGCACCGCTTGATCTGGTACTGCAAGCACGGCCGGGTGCGGTTGGCGTAGTAGCTGTCCTCGCATTGGCGCACCGAGAAGGCCTTTTGCAGCAGGCTCAGGCTTTCGCGGATAGCGCCGGCGCTGGGGTATGGGCCGAAGTAGCGCCCCTTGGTTTTCTTGGCGCCACGGTGAATGCCCAGGCGTGGGAATTGGCCGTCAGACAAGAACACGTAGGGGTAGGATTTATCGTCGCGCAGCAGAATGTTGTAGGGCGGCCGCCACTCCTTGATCAGTGTCTGCTCCAGCAGCAACGCCTCGGTCTCGTTGGCGGTGATGGTGGTCTCGACCTGGGCGATGCGCCCCACCAGTGCAGCGGTCTTGGGCGCCAGGCCGGTCTTGCGGAAGTAGCTGGCCAGGCGCTTCTTGAGGTTCTTGGCCTTGCCCACGTAGAGCAGCCGCGCCTCGGCGTCGAACATCCGGTAGACACCGGGGCGACCGCTGCAGGTCGCCAGGAAGGCGCTGGCATCGAAAAGTTGTGACATGAAGATTTACAGGTTCGCGTCAACCATACCGTGGCGAACGGCCAGCAAGGTCAGTTCGACGTCGCTGGTGACCGAGAGTTTTTCGAAGATCCGATAACGGTAAGTATTGACGGTCTTGGGCGACAGGCACAACTTGTCCGAGATGATCTGCACCTTCTGGCAGCCGACGATCATCAAGGCGATCTGGATCTCCCGCTCCGACAGCGCATCGAACGGCGAGCCCTGGGGCTGGAACGACTTGAGCGCCAATTGCTGGGCGATCTGCGGGCTGATATAGCGCTGCCCGGCAAAAGTCAGGCGGATGGCCTGGACCATTTCATCCAGGCCCGCGCCCTTGGTCAGGTAGCCGGCAGCGCCGGCCTGCATCAGGCGCGTGGGGAACGGGTCGTCCTCGCACACGGTCACCGCGACTACCTTGATGTCCGGATGGCTGCGCAACAGCTTGCGGGTCGCCTCCAGGCCGCCGATCCCTGGCATTTTCACGTCCATGAGGACTACGTCCGGCTTCAGCTCGCGAGCCAGCTTGAGCGCCGACTCGCCGGAATCCGCTTCACCGACTACCTGCAAGCCGTCGATATCGGCCAACATGCGGGTGATGCCAGTACGCACCAGATCGTGATCATCGACCACCAAGACCCTAATCAAGCAGACACCTCGTCAATGGGGCGATTGGATCCCGCCACCTTAACAAACTTTCCCGCCGCTAACCTAGTTCGAAAAGTGCCTGCCGGTCCATCTTGCGCATTCTCGGCGCTTCTCGCTCACCCACCTCGACGGACAGGCGGCTCAACAGATGTCGTACCGCGGCCTGGTCTGCCTCGGGCAGGCGCCGGAAGATCCCCAGCAGGCGGTCTTCCTCGAGGGTGAGGCTGGCCAGGGGAGCAGGCGTATGCACACCGCTGAGCACGTAGAGGGCATCCACGCCTCGGTTCGCCAAGGCAGCCAGATAGTCGACCCGAGGCGTACGCTCGCCGCTTTCATACTTGCCTTGGGCATTGGGCTCGACGCCGCCGATCTCGCCGAACACCCGTTGGGTCAGCCCCAGACGCTCACGCTCCTCCCGCAGGCGCGGGCCAAATCCATTCATGCGACTCCCTTCCTCTTGTCCTTCGACTACGATGCAGCGCGACCTTCGAGTGAATGGTCGACAACCCAGATGGCACTATGCCTTTTAGGATCCAATCTGTGCAAGCCATCGTTGGGCTATCAGTCAGAAATTGCCCGACCAGTCAGCCACCAATCGTGCGCTGCATCCGGACGAAGCATTCGTCCTCGCCCATTTCGACGAAGCCGTGCCGGCTGTACAACCTACGGGCCGGGTTGCTGCGGAACACCATCAGCCGCAGCAATGGCAGGTGCCGCTGGGCCGTCCAGCCGGCCAAGGTCTCCAGCACCCAGCCACCTACGCCTTGGCCACGGTATTCAGGCAGCAAGTGCAGCTCGCGGATGAACAAGGCCTGGCGATCCTGGCTGAGGCTGCAGTAGCCCAGCAGGCGCTTCCCCTCCACCACCAGCCATTGCTCGCGCCAGTGCCAGGCTTCGTCGAAGGCTTCCTCGATCCACAGCAAGTCGAACTCGCGGTAGTAAGGCAGCATGGCCCGACGGGTCAGGTCCCGGGCGAAGGTGCAATGGGCATCGCTGGCCGGGGTCAGTTCAAAGGGCATCGGCAGCCTTCTCCCATGACGGCTAGTGGGCGTAGCACACCGGCGAGCTACCCGGCCCACGACGCTCCAGCTCATCCTCCAGCCAGGCGGCCAGCACCTGGGCATTGTTGTGCTCGGTGTCCTTGCCCGCATACAGCAGGGTCAGAGGCCCTTTTGCAGCAAGGTCCAGCAGCGGGTACCAATGCTCGGGGTGGGCGGCCAGTTCCTGCTGGTAGCGTTCGGTGAAGCCGGCAAAATCGACCTCGCCATGATGGAACGCCTTGCGCAAGGCATCGGAGGGCGCCACCTCTTTGGCCCATTGACCGTGCAGGTCCTCCTTGCGCTTGTTGCGCGGCCACAGGCGATCGACCAGCACCCGCTGGCCGTCGCCATCCTCGATCGGGTCATAGACACGCTTGCAGCGAATCATCGTGTTCTCCTGGGCCATTCTTTCCTGACAAGCCTAGGGCGAACATTGACCGAGGTCACGCGCAGGCATGGGCTGCGAGGGAAATTGTGCAGCATCTGTGCGAGAGCGGCCTTGCGCCGCGATCAAGGGCGAAGCCCTTGCCAGGCGACGGTGATTAGCCGGCCTGGCCTGATCGCGGGACAAGTCCACTCCCGCGGGGCTGTATACCCAGGGGCTGGGCTCAGCCTGGGATGGTCAGGCCTCGCTGCACAGCGGGGCGCGCGAGGAAGTTGGCCAGCACGCGCTGGACGTCCTTGAACTCGTCGAAATGCACCAGTTCCCGGGCGTTGTAGCGCTCAACCAGGTTGCGCACCCACGGGAAGATCGCGATATCGGCGATGCTGTATTCGTCCACCATCCATTCTCGGCCGTTCAGATGCCGGTCGAGCACGCCCAGCAGGCGCCTCGACTCGTTGACGTAGCGGTCCCGAGGGCGCTTGTCTTCGTACGCCTTGCCAGCGAAGAAATGGAAGAAGCCCACCTGGCCGAACATCGGCCCGATGCCGCCCATCTGGAACATCAGCCACTGAATCGTCTGGTAGCGGGTCGCCGGGTCCTGGCTGAGCAGTTGGCCGGTCTTCTCGGCCAGGTACTGCAGGATCGCCCCAGACTCGAACAACGGCAAAGGTTGGCCACCCGGCCCGTTAGGATCGAGGATGGCAGGGATCTTGTTGTTCGCGCTCAAGGAGATGAACTCGGGGCTCATCTGCTCGTCGTTGTCGAAACTGACCTTGTGCGCCTCGTAGGCCAGGCCGATCTCCTCCAGCATGATCGATACCTTGACACCGTTGGGTGTGGGCAGTGAGTACAGCTGCAGGCGCTCGGGATGCTGCGCCGGCCATTTGCGGGTAATGGGGAATGCGCCGAGATCGGTCATGGGTCAACCCTTGGGAGAAATGGACCTATCACTCTAGAACCAACCCGCCGCGCCGGCTACTTCCCCGTACAGTCACGCCTGGCCGTGGGCCTTGAGCTTGAGTTTCTCGGTATCCACCCGGACGAACAGCGAGTCGGCGGTGACGGTCAGCACGTCACCTGCCCAAACCTCGCAGACAACCCGGCTCTTGCGCCCTACCTCACCTTCCACCCGGGCCTTGAGCAGCAGTTCGACGCCCATCGGGGTGGGTTTGAGGTAGGTCAGGTTGAGCGTGCCGGTGACGCAGTCGATACGCGGCAGGCTGCCTGGCTCGCGCCCTTCGGCACGGTAGTGGTAGGCCATGGCGGTCCAGTTGGAATGGCAGTCCACCAGCATGGCCAGCAGGCCACCATAGACCAGGCCCGGCCAACCGATGAAACCGCTGTCGGGGGAATGCCGGCACAGCAGGTGGATACCGTCGGCGTCCCAATGGCTTTTCAGGTGCAGGCCGCTGGGGTGGGAGCAACCGCAGCCGAAGCACGTGCCTTCCGGGGCCGCCAGCTCCTGCAAAGAGAGAGCTTGTTCGTTCATACGCTTCCTGTGCTTGTTGAAGTGGGAAGGACATCGCCGCCGATGGTAGCGCCCTGCCCCGGTGCCCGCCAATGCCCTTTCCGGCCGGGCCGCCCCTGACGCGCCAGCCCCTTCCCGGCCGGCACTCGATCGCTATATAGTTGACGCCATAACGATACCCGCCCAGCAAGGACCACCCCATGCGCATCCGCCTACCGTTCCTGGCTACCAGTGCCTTGGCCAGCCTGATCACCTGCAATAGCGCCTGGGCCGACGACGTCCAGGTGGCTGTAGCGGCCAACTTTACAGCGCCCATCCAGGCCATCGCCAAGGCCTTCGAGCAGGACACCGGCCACAAGCTGGTGGCTGCCTATGGCGCCACGGGTCAGTTCTATGCGCAGATCCGCAACGGTGCTCCGTTCGACGTGTTCCTCGCCGCCGATGACAGCACCCCGGCCAAGCTCGAGCAGGAAAAGCGCATCGTTCCCGGCTCCCGCTTCACCTATGCCATCGGCACCCTGGCGCTGTGGTCGGCCAAGCCCGGCTATGTGGACGCGCAAGGCGCAGTCCTGAAGACCGGCGACTACCGGCACCTGTCCATCGCCAACCCCAAGACCGCGCCCTACGGCCTGGCCGCCACCCAGGTGCTCGACAAGCTCGGCCTCGCCGAAGCCACCCGGCCCAAGCTGGTCGAGGGCCAGAACATCACCCAGGCGTTCCAGTTCGTCTCAACCAGCAATGCCGAACTGGGCTTCGTGGCCCTGTCGCAGGTCTACAAAGATGGCAAGGTGCAGAGCGGCTCGGCGTGGATCGTCCCGGCGCAGATGCACGACCCGATCCGCCAGGACGCGGTGATCCTCGATAAAGGCAAGAACAACCCGGCCGCCAAGGCCTTGGTCGACTACCTCAAGAGCCCGAAGGCAGTCGCGGTGATCAAATCCTATGGGTATGGCATCTGATGCCATTGGACGCCGCTGACCTGGGCGCGATCTGGCTGACGCTCAAGCTGGCCAGCCTGACCACCGTGATCCTGCTGGTGCTGGGTACGCCGATCGCCTGGTGGCTGGCTCGTACCCGTTCGTGGCTGCGCGGGCCGGTCGGGGCCGTGGTGGCTCTGCCCCTGGTACTGCCACCGACCGTGATCGGCTTCTACCTGCTGATCGCCCTCGGCCCCCACGGCTGGATCGGCCAGGCGACCGAGGCCCTGGGCCTGGGCAGCGTGGTGTTCAGCTTTGCAGGGCTGGTGATCGGCTCGGTGGTGTATTCCATGCCGTTCGTGGTGCAGCCTTTGCAAAACGCCTTCAGCGCCATCGGCCAGCGGCCGCTGGAGGTGGCCGCGACCCTGCGCGCCAGCCCCTGGGACACCTTCATCCATGTGGTACTGCCGCTGGCCAGGCCCGGCTTCGTCACCGCCAGTGTCCTGGGCTTCGCCCATACCGTAGGCGAGTTCGGTGTGGTGCTGATGATCGGCGGCAACATCCCCGACAAGACACGCGTGGTCTCGGTACAGATCTTCGATCACGTCGAGGCCATGGCCTACCCGCAGGCCCACTGGCTGGCCGGTGTCATGCTGGTGTTCTCGTTCCTGGTGCTGCTGACGCTCTATGCCGGGCGCCATGGCAAGGCAGGCTGGAGCTGACATGCCCCCATCGATCCTGGCGCGCCTGAAGCTGGCGCGCGGCGACTTCACCCTGGATGTCGACCTGCACCTGCCCGGGCGCGGCGTCAGCGCGCTGTTCGGCCACTCCGGCTCGGGCAAGACCTCCTGCCTGCGCTGCCTGGCCGGGCTGGAGCGAGCCGACGGCTATATCGAGGTCAATGGCGACGTCTGGCAGGACAGCGCCAGCGGCTTTTTCCTGGCACCGCACAAACGGCCGCTGGGCTATGTATTCCAGGAAGCCAGCCTGTTCCCCCACCTGTCGGTGCGTGGCAACCTGGAATTCGGCTGGCGACGTATCGACCGAGACGGACGCAAGGTCAGCCTGGCACATGCCTGCGACCTGCTGGGTATCGGCGAGCTGCTCGAGCGCCGGCCGGCGACGCTGTCGGGGGGGGAGGCGCAACGGGTCGGCATTGCCCGCGCCTTGCTCGCCAGCCCCCGCCTGCTGCTGATGGATGAGCCGCTCGCGGCACTGGATGCGCCGCGCAAACGCGAGATCCTGCCCTATCTGGAACGCTTGCACGACGAACTGGAGATCCCGCTGGTCTATGTCAGCCATGCCCAGGATGAAGTGGCGCGCCTGGCCGACCACTTGGTGTTGCTGGAGCAGGGCCGCGCCCTGGCCTGCGGCCCGGTCGGCGAAACCCTGGCGCGCCTGGACCTGCCCCTCGCCCAGGGCGAAGACGCCGGCGTGGTGCTCGAAGGCGTCGTGGTCGGCCATGATGCGCATTACCAATTGTTCGATGTGCGTCTGCACGGCAGCGACGGGCCGCTGCTACGCATCGCACACCCTGCGCTCACCCTTGGCAAGCCGCTGCGCCTGAAAGTGCAGGCCCGCGACGTGAGCCTGGCGCTGGGTGCCGACCATGCATCCAGCATCCTCAACCGCCTGCCGGTGCGTATCCGCGAATGCCGCCCGGCGGACAATCCGGCGCACGTCCTGGTGAGCCTCGATGCCTCTGGCAGCCCGTTGTTGGCACGTATCACCCGCTATTCGGCCGACCACCTCGACCTGCACCCAGGCCAGATGCTGTGGGCGCAGATCAAGTCGGTGGCGCTGCTGGGCTGAGCAATGGCCTGGGGGCCGTTGTCCATTGATCTGTGACCGTTCGATGGACAACCGCCCATGCTCGATTGCCCGCTGCCTGCAGCGCTTCATTACGTAGACGACAGCCAACCTGGCCTGAGCCGGCGCCGCTGGCGCGACCGCTTCCATTATTTCGACACCGAAGGCCAGCGCATACGTGACGCCCAGACCCTCGCCCGCATCGCCGCCCTGGCGATACCACCGGCCTACACCCAGGTATGGATCTGCCCCGACCCTCAGGGCCATCTGCAAGCCACCGGCCGCGATGCCCGCGGGCGCAAGCAGTATCGCTACCACCCGCAATGGCGGGCACTGCGCGACCAGCACAAATATGACCGCATGCTGGCCTTCGCCCAGGTACTGCCCGACCTGCGTCGGCAGCTGGAACAGCATCTGGCGCGGCCTGGCCTGGATCGGGAGAGGGTCATGGCCCTGGTGGTCAGCCTGCTCGACAGTACCTTGATTCGTATCGGCAACCGGCAATACCTGAAAGAGAACAAGTCGTATGGGTTGACCACCCTGCGCAACCGCCACGTCAGTGTCGAGGGCAGTACCATACGCTTTCAGTTCCGAGGCAAACGGGGCGTCGAGCACAATGTCAGCCTGCGTGACCGGCGCCTGGCGCGGCTGATCAAGCGCTGCCTGGATCTGCCTGGGCAAACGCTCTTCCAATACCTGGACGAAAACGGCCAGCGCCATGCGGTGGGGTCGAGCGAGGTCAACCAGTTCCTGCAGCAGCTGACCGGTGCCGACTTCACCGCCAAGGATTACCGCACCTGGGCAGGCAGCGTCCTGGCCCTGGACCTGTTGCGCCCCCTGGCCTGGGAGTCGGAAAGCGAAGCCCGGCGCCAGGTCGCGGCGATTGTCCGACAGGTAGCTGCACGCCTGGGCAATACACCCGCGGTCTGTCGGCGCTGCTACATTCACCCCGCCGTGCTCGACCATTACCAGCAGGGGCGGCTGGCCGCCTTGCCACGGGTCAAGCCTCGCCGGGGGCTGGAGCCTGAGGAGGCGTCATTGCTACTTTTCCTACAGGCGTTAACGAAATAAACGCTTATTGTATTGCTCTATTTACTCTATCTAGCAGAGAAATTTCCCATCTGGCCGCCAGCCCCCTATCCTTGCCATCGAGCGCCTTCGCCGCATCACCTTACGGTTGGTTTCGGCACCTGCGACTGAAGACAAGTAACAGAATTTATCTGCGGGGGAATTACTCTTCGCCGAAAGCGTCTTTAATGAGAAGGAAGAGGGACCAGCTCCCACCGCTGCGGTAAAAGGCCGCGCGGACTACATCATCACCAAGGAGAACTACATGCTGATACTCACCCGCAAGGTTGGCGAAAGCATCGTCATTGACGATGACATCAAAGTCACCATTCTGGGAGTCAAAGGGATGCAAGTGAGGATCGGTATCGATGCACCAAAGGATGTCCAGGTCCATCGCGAAGAGATCTTCAAACGCATCCAGGCAGGCAACCCGGCCCCGGAGAAAAACGACGACCAGCACTGACCGCCCTTGCCTCGAGCCGCACGGATGCGCTTGACCAATCGGCCCGCCCACGCGGGGTAGCGCCTCAGGTGCCCAGTAGTTCGCGCACCTTGGCGATCATCCTGTCCATGTCGAACGGCTTGTCGAATACCGCGTCGAACAACTCGGGGCAAATACGCCCCTGGTTGGCCTGCGCGCCGCTCATGAGAATCACCGGCAGGTCTGCCAGTTGCAGTTCATCGCGAATCGCCCTGACCAGCTCCTCGCCATTGAGCAAGGGCATCATGTAGTCGGTGATCACCAACTCCACGCGTTTTTCCTTCAGCGCATCCAGGGCCTTGCAGCCATTGCTCGCCTTTTCCACCAGAAAGCCCTCGTCCTCCAAGGCAAACCCGAGGATGTCGGCTATCAGGTATTCGTCATCGACGATCAGGATCGTGTTCATCGCGCTATACCATCAGTCACTCCCCGAGGGTACGGGCGTGCCCGACAGCACCCCGCTGGCACCTTCGAAGGCCTTGTGCAGGAAAATGCCCTGCGGGCCCATGCGCAGCTCATGCAACGCCGGGTCGTGATGGCTGTCGCGCACCTTGAGGACCGAAACCATGCGCCGCAGCCGGGAGTCCAGCTCGACGAAACGCATCAGCAACAGATTGTCGACAATGCTCGAAAGGTCCGGGGCGGGCGCGGTGATCTCGGAACCGAAGATATCGCGCATTTCCCAAGTCGCCAGGACACTCACGTCCCGCGCTCGCAACTCGCCCATCAAGGCACGGAAGAAGGCATTGAGCCGCGCCGGATCGATAGCCAAGCGGCTGAAGGCACCCAGGCTGTCGATCACCACCCGCTGCGCCCCCAGCAGCTCGACACGCCGAAGCAAGTGCGCCCCGAGTTGATCGAGCAACCCCTCGGTGGTGGTCTGCCAACAAAGCTCCAGGGCTTTCTCGCGCTCGAGCCGCGCGAAATCGTACCCCAGCGCCGTGGCTTTCAAGCCCAGCCGGGCAGGTGTTTCGTAGAAACCGAAATGCAGGCCCGGCGCTTGCGCGGTCGAGGCAGACAAAAACGCCAGGCCCAGGGAGGTCTTGCCGATACCCGATGGCCCCATCACCAGGCTTACCGAACCCTGGCCTACGCCGCCGCCGAGCATTTCGTCGAGCGTGGTGCTGCCGGTGGACACCCGGGTGAAGGTGGCCGAGCCCGGATGGCTGGGATGGCTGTACAGCGCCTCCAGACGTGGGAAGACCTGCAACCCACCCTGGTCGATCAGGCATTCATGCAAGCCCGACAACGCGCCGCTTCCCCGCGTCTTGCGCAGCTGGATCTGGCGCACCGCACGGCTGCCCACCAACTGCTCGCTCAATTCGAGCACGCCATCGACCATGGTGTGCTCGGGGCTGCCCTCCTGGAGGCGAGCACTGGTCAGCAGTAGCACGGTGCACCCGGCGAATGCCGCGTGCCCTTGCAGTTCCGAGACGAACTTCTTGGTATCGAGGCTGGTTTCCGCGCGCACGCGGGCATTAAGCAGACCATCGACGATCAACAGGCTGGCTTGCTGGCGGGCGATTTCCTGGCGCAACAGCCGCACCACCGCATCCAGACCCTCTTGCTCGAGGGTATCGAATGCGCTGACGAACTGGATCTGGTCACCGACCAGGGCCGGGTCGAAGAACGCCAGGGTAGACAGGTATTGGAACAAGCGCTCGTGGGATTCGCTGAGCAACGTCGCCACCAGCACTCGGCCACCGCTTCGCACATGGCTACACGCCAGCTGGTTGGCCAGGATGGTCTTGCCTGCCCCTGGCGGCCCCTGGACGATATAGGACGCTCCCGCCAACAGGCCGCCCTTGAGCAGTATGTCCAGCCCTTCGATGCCCGTCGCCAGGCGCTTGAGTGGTTCTGCCATGGGTCGTTACCCGTTGTGGTCGAGGTCGATGGCGCCTGGGCAGGCGGGCAGGTAGAGGGTCATGCAGGTCCCCTCGCCCACTTGGCTGGCCACGCAGATGGCGCCGTTGCTCTGCCTGGCGAATCCATAGGCCTGGCTCAAGCCAAGGCCGGTGCCCTTGCCAAAGGGCTTGGTGGTGAAAAACGGCTCGAAGATCCGTGGCAATACCTTCGGGTCGATGCCTTCGCCGGTGTCTCGCACGTCGAAGCGAACGAAACGACCGTGCAGGCCTTCCACCTCGCCGGCCAGTTCGACGCAGCTCACCTCCAGCACGATGCGCCCTTCGTTGCCGGTCGCATCCCGGGCATTGAACAGCAGGTTGAGCAACACCATCTGCAACTGCGCGACATCCACCTCGATCAGCGGCAGGTCGGGCTGCAGGCACTCTTGCAATTCGATGCCCGGCGGCAGCCCATGCTGCAGAAGACCTCGGGTGGAGGCGATCAGTTCAGCCGGGGCGACGCGTGTGGCACTCAATTGCCGGTGGCGGGCGAAGGTCAGCAGTTGCCGGGTGAGCTGGGTGCCCCGCTCACCGGCGCTGACGATATGCTCGAGCAGCCGCCGGACCCGTTGCAGATCCTGGCTGCCCTGGGCCAACCGGGCAGCACCAAGGATGATGGTGAGCAGGTTGTTGAAGTCGTGGGCCAGGCCACCGGTGAGCTGGCCGAGGGCTTCGAGTTTCTGGGCCTGGAACAGCTGGGCGCGGATGGCATCGAGCTGCAGGGACGACTCGCGGCGGTCGGTGATATCGCGGGTTACCTTGGCCAGGCCGACGATCTGCCCATTCTCGTCGCGAATCACATCCAGGGCCGCCAGCGCCCAGAACTGACTGCCGTCCTTGCGTACCCGCCAGCCTTCGTCTTGGGCCACGCCTTGCTCCAGGGCCTGGCGCAGCAGTTGCTGCGGGCGGCCATCGGCACGGTCCTGGGGTGTGAAGAACATCGAGAAATGCTGGCCGATGACCTCGTCGGCACGGTAGCCCTTGATCCGCTCGGCACCTGTGTTCCAGGACACCACCACGCCCGACGGGTCGAGCATGTAGATGGCATAGTCCACGACCGACTGAACCAGCTGCTCGTAGCGGTTAGGTGGCATTTCCGGGCGGGAGGGACTGTCGGGTAAAACCATGCAAGCTCCACGGGCACTACCAGGGCCACCCACTGAGCGTAGCCAAAAGTCCCGGTCTCTCATAGCACCCGCTGCAGATTCGTCAGATTTCCCGCTCGGTCACCTTGGGGCCAAGACGCCGCGGCATCGCAACCTTGAGCAACCACAGGCAGACCAGCACGATCCCTGCGCCGCCCGCCAACGCCAAGGTGCGCTGTGGCTGTGGGTGCAGACCATCGAAGCCCAGCATCAGCAGGTACCCACCCAGCGCCGCCAGGCTCAGGTAGAGAAAAATGGCCAGCAAGTAGACCTGGGCGAACACTAATCGCCAGAACAGTTTTGGCCGCACGACGCGGGTGTTCGCGGGAGAGGGCGTCACGGAGGTCATGTCGAAGGCTCATTGGATCCTATGACTGGAACAGTGGCGTAATGACAGCAGTGTGTCAATTGCCCTATAGTCCACCCGCCGCCGGCCAGCCAAGGAAGACCATGCCCGCCAACCATCGAATGCAATGCTTGCAGGAGGACCTGCAGCGTACGGCTACGCAGCTCGAAGAGGTTTGTCGCGGGCTTGCCGGCCATGTCCGCTATCTGCACCACACGATGCATGGCAACGATGCCAAGGTGATGGACGGCCATACCCGAGGCCTACTCACCTCGGCCTGGAACCTACGCGAGATCGCCAAATCGATTACCCCCTGAAATAAGGGGTATGGTTGACTCGTCTATAACGATGGGTTATAAAGCGCGCTTGATTGCCAGGCCCTTCCACCTTGGAAGCGCGCCGGTCGCGAGACCCTTTCAAGCGTGCGAGTGTGGTGGAATTGGTATACACAGCAGACTTAAAATCTGTCGGCGTGAGCCTTGCGGGTTCGAGTCCCGCCACTCGCACCATCTCATTCTGAAAAGGCGCCCTGGTGGCGCCTTTTTTATCGCCGCTGTATCGGCCGGAACGCGGCTGCATGCAGGCGTGCAAAATCTTGCAGGGCCATCTCACAGCGAACAGCGAAGCGGCTGCTACAGTGAAATTGTCCCTTTCCACTGGAACGCCACCATGCGCTACTCCCTGTTCGAAGGCCAACGCGACATCATCATCCTGCTTGCCCGTATCCTGCTGGTGATCCTCTTCATCCTCTCCGGCTGGAGCAAACTCACCGGCTTCGAAGGCACGGTGGGCTACATGACCTCACTCGGCGCCCCTGCCCCGATGCTGGCAGCCGCCGTCGCGGTGATCATGGAATTCGCGGTGGGTATCCTGCTGCTGCTCGGCTTCTACACCCGCCCACTGGCATTCCTGCTCGCGCTGTTCGTGGTGGGCACCGCCTTGATCGGCCACCCGTTCTGGAGCATGGTCGACCCTGAACGTAGCGCCAACATGACCCAGTTCCTCAAGAACATGAGCATTACCGGCGGCCTGTTGTTGCTGGCCGTGAGCGGTGCCGGGCGGTTCTCCCTCGACCGCCGCTGATGCGCGCGCCGGCACGGCGACGATGGGCTCAATCGTCCACGTCGTCGTGCCAGGCCGGGTGTTCGTCGTCATCGAAATCATCCAGCAGCTCTTCGTCTTCCTCGGCCTCGTCCAGCGCCCCATGGGCATCGGCCTCCGGGTCTGAGTCGTCATCGAAAAACTCATGGTCGAGCAGATGATCGTGCTCGGGCTCGTGCAGGTCGTCTTCGTCGTGCATGGCAGGGCTCGCGAAATGAAGGCACGCCTGTATAGGCTGAACGCAGGCGTCGGTCAATCCCGCGCCACTTAACGTTCGCTTAACTGCCGCCTTGTTAGTGTCGAAGCTCTCCCTTCAAAAACGTCCTTGCCCGCCGCCCTGGCGGGCTTTTTTATAGGCGCCTTTTCATCCGACCCTGGCGCATTCTTCGGAACCATGGCCGTGGCCCCGATTCGCACAAGTGTGGACCTATCTTTTTGCAAGGAGAACCCGCATGGCCGTGAACATCGATAACCTGATCATCACCACCCCCGTTGCCAAATCCGCCACCGACCCCACCGCACTGGAAGTCACCGGCGCCGTAGCCCTGGCCACCCTGCCCGACTACGTTGCACGCCTGCCCGACGGTTCAGTACGCATGAGCGCACCGACCAAGGGGGCTTCCAGCAAAAGCACCCATCGCACCCGCTGCGAATGGAAAGAAGCCGTCTACTGGGCCCTGGACAGCGCCGCCAACCATCGCAACTACCAGTTGTTCAAACTGGAGAAGGTCAACTCGATACAAAAGGTGGTGATCTCCCAACTGCACGTAAAGGACGATGACAGCCCCCCCATCAAGGTATTCTGGAACAAAGGCAAGCTCACCTACGGCTTTCGTGCGGAGTTCAACCAAGCTACGGCCCCCACCAGCACCCTGCTGGCGGAGGTCCCGCTCAATGCAACGTTCGAGATCAGCATCGAGGTAGCTGCCTCCGGCGCCGTGGTTCTGGGCGCGAGCTGCAATGGCCGCACGGGGCGTATTGCCTTGCAACTGGCCGAGTCATGGCGAGCGCGCATTTTCAATTTCCATGGCGGGGTCTACAACCAGGTGGACTACAGCGACACCACCTCGCCCGAGGATGGCTCGGTTTGCGTGATCAGCCAGTTGGACCTGATCCACCTATAGGCCCCCAACAGGTTGTGAACATGCTCTTCACGTTTTTCTGACAAACGTATAGGCACACTGAAACTGCTTCGTACGTTCTTTAACCCGCCTCCCCCATCGGCGGGTTTTTCTTTTCTGCCACTTGGCGAGCCGCCCTCCGCCAAAAAAGTGTGAAATCTGTCACAATTTTCCGCTTAAAATTGAACTTATCCGAAACGTCTTACTCAACCGGCAGAATGCTATTACGTCTGGCATAGCCTATTGACAGCATTGAATGCGCTGCGCGGGTGAGTATTCTGCAGCCCTATATCCACTTTTCCTTCCAAGGACGGACTCCATGAGGCCTCTCTCCCTTTTGGCTGTTTCGGCGAGCCTGCTCGTCGCCCTCCCTGCCTGGGCAGGCCCAGGCCAGGCCAACCGCGTCTGGAGCCAGGAACCGAGTTCGTTCCTGGGCATCGACCTGCAAGGCGACTTCCTCAAGCAGGTTGCCGAATGCCCTACCGATGAGACCAGGCCAACCGAACCCTGCCGCGTCGCCACCTCCGACCCGGATCGTTTCGAAATCCGCGGCCTGCCCTACCTGCCCATTTCCCCTGGCTACAGCCTGGTGGCGACCCTGGCGGGCGGACAGGTGAGCGAGCTGGTCTTCAGCGGCAATGCCAACAGCCTCTACCTGGTCACCGACATGCTCACCGAGCAGTTCGGCGAACCGGCCGAGCAAAACAGCCGTTGGATCAAGATGAGCTCTGGCGCGTCCTACCTGACCGAAGTCATGTCCTGGAAAGGCGAAAAGGTGGCGATCAACTTCCAGCGCCAGGAGCAGGACCTAGGCAAGTACGCGGTGACCGTGTCCAACCTGCCCACGCAGATGGCCACCACCGAAGAGACGCCCGTCGAAGCTGTACAGCCGGACGTATCCAAGCTCTGAGCCGAACAGGAACCACTGCTGGGAGCGGGCTTGCCGGCGATAGGGCCCATGCAGCAATACGAGACACTCGCTCCCGAATCGGTGATGATGAGGCTCCTGTTCCACACGCCACGGATGCCCGACGATGCCCCTTCACCAGGCCCCTTCGATACATCTTGCCGCAGCCCTGCTGGCGATCGCGCTGCTACCCGGCTGCACCACCCAACTGACCGAAAAGGGCCAACAGGTAAACCTGGTGACCGCCTCGTCGGTCAACGCCTGCGACCTGGTCGACACCTTCACCCTGCAGGGCAACTCCGCCGACGATGCCATCAACCTGGCATTCAACAGGGCGGGCGAACTTGGCGCCGACAGCATGGGCGTGAAATCGGTCGATGAAGAGGGCGAGATCAAGGCATTGGCATTCAACTGCCAGCGATGAACGAGCCGTTTACGTGAGCTGGATGAGAGGCTCAGGCTACTGACCCTGCCTCCTTGACATGACCGCGACGGGGCGCACTGCGCCCCAGGTCATGGGCTATCGCTCGCTGGCGTGCTCTCGCCCTCCTGCGGCGGGAGCCTCACGAAAACACTGTACTTTCCACCCTCCATCTCCTCGAATGCGATCAGCTTGTCGATCAGCGGCCCGCTCAGCACCTTCCCGGCATTGAGCAGCAGCATGCCGTTCTCTGCATTGAGGTTGCGCGCCAGCACCATCCCTGCTTCCAGCTCCCCCGTGGGCAGCATCTTGACCTGCGGATCGGCGAGCGTCACATCGCTCAGCATCGCCGCGCATACCGCGATGAAATCCTCTACCAGACCCGGGTCATACACACGCCCGGCATACTTGCGCAGGTGCAGCAGGGCTTCGTCACTGTTCAGTTGCCGTTCGAGCACCAGGCCGCGCTGCAACTCGACGAAATCGACCGCCAGCTTGAGCAGCCGTGCGCCGAACGGGATGGCATCGCCTTTGAGCCGGCCGGGGAACCCGCTGCCGTCCCAGTGCTCCTGGTGATGCAAGATCAAATGGGCCGCATCCCTCATCGGCTCCAGGGCCATCAACAACGACTCGCTCTGCTTCGGATAGTCACGATAACGGTCGCGCTCGGTATGGCGCACCAGCTCCGACGGCGTGACCATCATGCTGTCCGGCCAGCTCAGCTTGCCGATGTTGTACAGGGCGGCGGCCATGGCCAGGTCGCGGCAGTCGGTATCGTTGACGCCGTGAGCCGCGCAATAACTGCGCACGAGCTCGATGATCTGTCGATTGGTCTGCTTGGCCGGCGGCAGGCGCAGGTTGGCGAGCAATGAAAACACTTCGGTGCTGGTGACATAGCTGTGCTTGAGCGCTTCATAGGCGAGGTCGAGCATGTCGGCGGTCTGCTGCAATTCGGCGGTGCGCGCCGCAACCCGCTTTTCAAGGCTCGTATTGAGCACCTTGAGCTGGGTGTTCTGCTTGCGGATCAAGCGCTCCAGGCGCTGGCGTTCGCGCTCGGAGTGCTGATGCTCCAGCGCCTGGCGCAAGACCAGTAGCAGCTCATCGTCGTTCCACGGCTTGCTGATGTAACGATGGATCTGCCCTTCGTTGATGGCCTTGATGATCGCCGTCGGGTCGGCATAGCCGGTGAGCATGATCCGCATGGCCGTGGGGTACTGATGGCGCACGTGAGCCAACAGCGTGGCGCCATCCATTTTGGGCATGCGGGCATCGCTCACCACCAGGTCCACCGGCTGCTCGGCCATGATCTCCAGCGCCTGGGCACCACTTTCGGCCAGCAGCACATCATAGAACTGACCGCGCAACAGCCGGCGCAAACTGTTGAGGATCGGCGCCTCATCGTCGACCAGCAGCACCTTGGGTCGATGGATCGCCTGCGCGGCGGGTTGCTCTTCCATGGCATGGCCTCAAGCAAACTGAACGGTGACGACTCGACCCCAGCCAAGGGGCTCGCGGTTGACTGACAGGCTAGATGACTTTTTCACACACCGTGAAGTATCAGCCGCTTATACGTAGCAGGCAAAGTGCCTGCCAGGCGACTAAGCTTCGAACCAAAGCCCGGCGCACGCGCACATCACCAGGGATAACGGATGCTCCCGATGATCCATTCACGCCCACCTGCTCTTTGCACTGTCATGCTGTTGCTCTGCGCCGTGGCCGCGGGGAGCATCGCCGCCCCGCTGGATCAACCCCTCAAGCCCTTGCCCGACCCACCGCCAGCCGACCCCAGGCGCGTCGAGCTCGGGCACCAGCTGTTCCATGACGCCAGGCTGTCGATCAACAACACCTTGTCCTGCGCCAGCTGCCATCGTCTCGACCATGGCGGCGCGGATGATCGCCCTCGGTCCAGCGGCTTCGATGGTCGCCCCCTGCTGGTCAACACGCCGACGGTCTTCAATGCTGCCTTGAATTTTCGCCAATTCTGGGACGGCCGGGCCGACACCCTCGAGGATCAGGGCAGCGCCGTGATCACCAGCCCTCACGAAATGGGCAGCGACTGGCAAAGCGTGCTGCAGCGTATCGCCGACGACCCGGGTTACCGGGAGCGTTTCAGCGCCGCCTACCCCGACGCAGTGACCAAGGCCAACATCCTGGGCGCCCTGGCCGACTTCCAGCGCACGCTGCTCACCCCCGGTTCACGCTTCGACCGCTACCTGCAGGGCGACACCGCCATACTCACGCTGGAAGAAAAGTACGGCTACCAACGTTTCAAGGACTACGGCTGCATCGCGTGCCATCAGGGCGTGAATATCGGCGGTAACATGTTCCAGAAATTCGGTGTGTTCGGTGACTATATCGCCGACCGAGGCAACCCGACGCAGGCTGACCTGGGGCGCTTCAATGTCACCGGCGATGACGCCGATCGTGCCGTGTTCAAGGTTCCCAGCCTGCGTAATGTCGCCTTGACCGCGCCCTACTTCCACGACGGTTCGGCGCCCACCCTGGAGCGCGCCGTGGACGTGATGTTCCAGTACCAGCTGGGGCGTATACCCAGCGAAGAGGACCGCACCCTGATCGTCCTGTTCCTGAAGACGCTCACCGGGCAATGGAATGGCCAGCCATGAAGTATTCCCCTCGGTTCAGCCTGTTGGTGCTGAGCATCGTCGTGCTGCTGCTGGCCTCGACACTGATGTTTCTCTACCTGAAGTCCAGTTCCGAGCAGACGTTCACCTACACCAGCTCTCGTGACTTGATACGCCAGATCAAGCAGCAGGACTCGCAATGGGAAAACGAAATCCTTAAGGCGCGGGTAGCGATTTCCCACAACTATGACCCATTGGTGTCTCCTATCCACGAGATAACGCGCCTGTGGGCCCGCTTCGATGCGCTGGAATCCGACCATGGGCGCAACGATGCCCAGCAATGGAGCGATGCCCACGAGGGTTTTCTCAAGGCCTTGCAAGAAAAGACCCGCCTGGTGGAGCGCTTCAAGTCCCATAACGCATTGCTACGCAACTCACTGGCCTTCCTGCCGGCAGCCGAGGATCACATCCAGGCCCAGCTCAGCAACGTGCCCGACCCTGATCGGCAGGAAGTCCACAATTTCGCCACCGATACCTATGACCTGCTACTGAGTGCCCTGGAGTTCGCCCAAGTCACCTCCCCCGAAAAAGCCGCTGAAATCGAAGTAGGCCTGAACAAGCTTGCGGTGAACGTGCAGGACATGCCGGATGACTTTCGAACGCCGGTCGACATTCTGAGCAACCACGTCGCCTTGATCTGGCGTGAGCAACCAGTCGTCAACCAATTGCTCGAAGCGATCGAGGCCGTTCCGGTGGCCGAGCGCCTGGACGCCATCACCACGATGCTCGAACAGGACCAGCAACTGCGTGAGAAAACCAACAAGCAATACCACTTCTACATGCTGTTGTTTTCCGTGCTGCTGATGTGCTCCCTGGTGGTCCTGGCCATTCGCCTGATCCGCAGTTTCAGCGAGATCAACCAGGCCAATACCGCGCTGCAGACCGCCAACGATGTGCTCGAGCAACGGGTCGATGAACGTACCCGCGAACTGAAGAACGCCCAGAGCGAGTTGCTGGCTTCAGCCCGCCAGTCCGGCATGGCCGAGATCGCCACCAATGTTCTGCACAACGTCGGCAACGTGCTCAACAGCGTGAATACTTCCTGCGACCTGATCACCCGCTGGCTGCGCAACAGCAAGAGCCAGGGCCTGGGCAAGGCCATGCAGCTGGTCAATGCGCACCCGGACGATCTCGGCCGCTTCCTGACCGAGGACGAAAAAGGCAAGTTGTTGCCGGGCTACCTCAACCAGTTGGTCGATGCCATCGCCCAGGAGCACCAGGAGATGATGGAGGAGTTGGGACGGATGACCAAGAGCATCGACCATATCAAGGAAGTGGTCGCCACCCAGCAATCCTATGCCGGGACCAAGAGCATGGCCGAACCACTGTACATCCAGGAGCTGATCGACGACGCCCTGCGCATGAACGCCGGCGCCCTCACCCGCCACCAGGTCACGGTGATCAAGACCTACAGCGATGTACCCCAGATCATGGGTGACAAGCACCGCCTGCTGCTGATCCTGATCAACCTGATCAGCAATGCCAAGTACGCCATGTCAGGCATGGGCAACGCCACGCGAACCATGACCCTGGGCGTCAGAATCGTCGACGACGCCTTCCTGGAAATCAGCGTCAAGGACGAGGGGGAAGGCATCGCCCCGGAAAACATGGCGCGGATTTTTGCCCACGGCTTCACCACCCGCAAGGAAGGCCACGGCTTCGGCCTGCACAGCTGCGCCCTGGCGGCGATCGAAATGAACGGCCACCTGACGGCCCACAGCGACGGCCCCGGCCAAGGCGCGTTGTTTACCCTGCAACTACCCTTGATCACCGTCCCGGAGAACGCATGAGTGAACTCTCGAACCGGCGCATCCTGCTGATCGACGACATGCCGTCGATCCACGACGACTTTCGCAAAATCCTCTGCCCAGCCAACACCCGGTCCACCGAGCTGGATGCCATGGAGGCGACGTTGTTCGGCGTGCAGGCGAAATCCGAGCAGCCTTCCTTCGAACTGGACTCGGCCTATGGCGGCGAAGAGGGCCTAGGCAAACTCACGCTCGCCGCCCAGCAACAGCGCCCCTATGCCCTGGCGTTCGTCGACATGCGCATGCCCGATGGCTGGGACGGCGCCAAGACCATCGAACACCTATGGCAGGCCGACCCCAAGCTGCAGGTGGTGGTCTGCACCGCCTATTCCGATTATTCCTGGGATGATCTGCTCGACCGGCTGCAAGCACACGACCGCCTGCTGATCCTCAAGAAGCCGTTCGATAACATCGAAGTACAGCAGATGGCCAATACGCTGCTGACCAAATGGGAAATGACCGAACGTGCCAGCCTGCAGATGCACCGCCTGGAGCAATTGGTCGAACAGCGCACTATTCAGTTCAGGCAAGCCAGCGAAGCCCTGCAAAGCGAGATCGACGAACGCAAGCAGCTGGAAAGCCAACTGGTGCAATCGGAGAAACTCGCCTCCCTCGGCCAGCTTGCAGCAGGCGTGGCCCACGAAATCAACAACCCGATCGGCTTCATTTCATCGAACCTCGGCACGCTGGACAGCTATTTCCAGCAGCTATCGAGCATGCTCGACGCGTACCGCGCGGCGGAGACGGCCCTGGGTAACAGCGACACCGCACAGCACTTGCGCCAGCTGCGCGAACAGATCGAACTGCATTTCCTGCTTGAAGACGTTCCGCTGCTGATCAGGGAATCGAAGGAAGGCATCGACCGCGTCAGCCAGATCGTCAAGGACCTCAAGGACTTCTCCCGGGTCGATAGTCAGCAACAATGGCAGTGGGCCAACCTGCAACAAGGCATCGAGTCAACGCTGAACATCGTGGCCAGCGAAATCAAGTACAAGGCGGACCTGGTCAAAGAATACCAGCCCCTTCCCGACATCGAATGCCTGCCGTCACAGATCAACCAGGTAGTCATGAACCTGGTGGTCAACGCCGCCCAGGCCATGGGCCCGGAACGCGGCACCATCACTTTGCGCACGGGCCACCAGGGCGATTCGGTATGGATCGAAGTGGCCGATACCGGGGCGGGCATCGAGCCGCAAGTGCTGCCGAAGATCTTCGACCCGTTTTTCACCACCAAGCCGGTCGGCCAGGGGACAGGGCTCGGTTTGTCGCTGTCCTACGGCATCGTGAAGAAGCACGGCGGGGATATTTCGGTGAACAGCACCGTGGGCGCCGGCACGACGTTTCGCGTGCAATTGCCGCTGCGCCAGAGCCGGCCTGCGGTATGACCGGCTTGACCCTGGCAGGTTGCGACAGCCTGGTCAGTCTTGCGATGGGACCAGCTCATAGCTCAACGGCGCGCCAGGAAAAGACGCGACCCAACGCGTCGTGTAACGCGACTTGCAGTGAGGGCATTGCACCTGCTGGCCGTCCTTGCGGTCGTCTGGCTCGAACTGCAGGTCCTCGTTGCATTTCTTGCACTTGGCCATGGGAGATCTCCTGAGGTGGGGCCTCTTCTCAGCATAGCCTTTCCACTTTCAGCCCTGCCGAGCGGCCTTTTTTCAAGCGCCCTCGCACACTGTCGATCCGGCTGCCCTTGCTTGCGCAACAAGTAGGGCGCGTCTACTTTTTCTGGTGCTCTCACCTCCCGAGAGCGGTGAAACACAACCCTAGGCTTGCGAGGTGTCAGCATGGCTTCCACCAACGGAATGCTAGACCCGGATGACTCTGTCATCCTGCTTATCGACCATCAGAGCGGGCTGTTCAACACGGTTCGCGATGTCCCCATTCCCGACCTGCGCAACTACGTGATCGCCATTGCCAAGACGGCCACCTTGCTGAACATTCCGGTCATCACCACGGCTTCCGTGCCGGATGGGCCCAACGGGCCATTAATTCCGGAAGTCCACCAATACGCGCCGCATGCGGTCTATGTACCGCGCACCGGCCAGATCAACGCCTGGGACAACCCACCTTTCGTAGAAGCAATCGAGAAGACGGGGCGCAAGACCCTCATCATCGCCGGCACGCTCACCAGCGTGTGCATGGCGTTTCCCGCCATCAGCGCAGTGCAGGCTGGCTACAAGGCGTATTGCGTGGTCGATGCCTCCGGCAACTGGAGCAAGCTCGCGACCGATACGACCATTGCCCGCGTCACCCAAGCGGGAGCGATTCCTACCGATACCTTTGCGATCGTCGCGGAATTGATGCGCACATGGAACAGAGCCGAAGGGTCGCGCTTCGCAGAAATCCTGGCGGAGCATGTGTGCCCTGAGTACAAGTGCTTGATCGAAAGCTATGGCAAGGCGCAGGAGATTGCCAAGAATGGGCCGGAGACCAAGCTCGATAAATACAAGTGAACGAGACTGAGCCCCCTGGGGCTTGTCGAACAACAGCTATTAGAGGCTTTCTTCGATGCAAATAAAAACCCCGTAGACCTAGATCTACGGGGTTTTGAATAGTGGAGGCCGAGGTCGGAATCGAACCGGCGTAGACGGATTTGCAATCCTATACAAGAATCGCCGCCTCATGCGGCCCGAACTAGAAAATCAGTTCCAAAACGAAACGGGATTCGCTTGTCTATAACCCGCATTGTACAAGGGTCGCCGTTTTAGTTTTGGAACCGATTTTCCTGGTGATTTGATGCGCTAGCCAACCGTCGCCCTGCAGCGACACCTCACTACTTTGAAGATTGCGGGATCGGCACGGATCGAAGATGATGGCGCTTAGCCAATATCAGTTTGGTACCTTACGATGGATCGAAATGAGTTGCCGCGGCGCGCGCTCTTGCTCTTGGCGGTTGGTCTAATTAGCGACCGAGCGGTCGCCAGAGGTGGTGGCAGAGGGGGTGGTAGAGGCGGAGGGCGAGGTGGGCGAGGAGGTGGCGCAGGCGGGTTCGCCGTCTTGCTGCTCATAGGTATTGTTTGGGGCGGAGTGTGGGCATTTGGCAAGCTATTTGGCCGTAAGGCTGACACCGCCGATCGCAAGTCAACTATCCCGAATGCTACTGGGTTCTCAGGAACTGCACCTCGCGCGGTACCGCCAAGTGTTCCTATTAGACCTCCCCGTGAGAAATGGGACGAATTAGGACTTTGCCCCCGCTGCGGAAGCTCAATGCGATCGCGAACTGCAAAAACCGGACGGTATGCGGGACGCAGTTTCATGGGCTGCTCAACCTATCCGCGCTGTAAAGGAATTCGAAACAAGTGACGACATGGGCCGAAACTGAATCGGCTAAGATCGAAGATTCCGGTAATGCAGCAGTAGCGTTTAGATAAGCCCACAGGCCGCGCAGCAAGCGGCCTTCGCGCTTGACGCGTCTAATACTTTTCGCCGGGTTTCCGCGACTTTCGGCCAGTAAAGGCGGGAAGCAATCAGGCAGTATTAGACAGGGCAATCCCCTCCTTTCGGCGTTCTGCCGACCCGCCTCCAGCCCTGAAAGGCGTCACTCTTCCCCTTCGTTTTCATGCTCGACCAGCGCCCACAACCGGGCCGCTTCGGCGAGCTCCAGCATGTCGACCAGCTCGCCCTCGCCTACTTCCCGCCGCCGATGTGCGGCCTTGGCCATTTCCGATAAGACTGCGGCGCGCCCGTCCGGGTCTGAGACCAGGGCGAACTGATCGTGCAGCTCGTCGAGCCAGGCGCGCGGCAAGTCAGTCATCGTAATTTCCCACTGCACGGCACCACCAGGATTGCGCATAGAGCACTCCATCAACTTCCTCGATGCCGGTGATGTTCATCCCGAGCTGGGCCATGCCGTTGACGCATGCGTCGTGGAGACGCGGGATAACATCACCGCTTGGGGTTGGATTGAACACCCAGGCCTCGACAGAATGCCGGCCAAGCACCTTGCTGTGACCGTACTCAATGTGGATGTCGGCCTTTATCGGCTTGACCTTCTTCAGTTGGTCGCTCGGGATTGCAACGCCGCGCTCCCGGCGGCGTATCAGGAGGAAATACATAGGGCCACCAAAATACTGTACATGCAAACAGTATTTCACCAGAGAACGGGCCGAGAAAAGCCGTGCCGACGGGTGGAGCTATGCTTGTCATTTCATCGGGAGGGGAAGTGATGTGCGGAAGGCTCAGCCAGTACCGAGGCATACACGACTTCGTTGAAACCCTGAGCCTGCCGGAGGCCTGGAGAAACAACGTGGGCGACCAAGCCCTGGAGCGCTACAACGTCGCGCCGACAACGCAGGTCGCCGTGCTTCGGGTAGATGACGCAGGCCCGCGCGCGGACATGGCGAAATGGGGATGGAGGCCGCACTGGGCGACCGATCGAGCGCCGCCAATCAATGCGCGGGTCGAGAAAGTGGCGCACGGTCCATTCTTCCGCGCCATCTGGCCGAGCCGAGCAGTTACGCCCGTGGACGGCTGGTACGAGTGGGTCGACGAAGGCGGGCCGAAGAAGCAGCCGTACTACATCAGGCGCCGAGACGGGCGCCCTGCCCTATGCGCCTCGATTGGGCAGTTCACCAGCGGCGAGCATGACGGGTTCGTCATCATCACCGCTGACGCCCTGGGCGGGCTGGTCGATGTGCACGACCGCCGGCCGGTCGTGCTGTCGCCAGAGTTGGCCAGGGAATGGATGGCCCCAGGCATGCAGAAGGAGCAGGCCGAGCAAATGGCGCTTAACCTTGGGGAGCCGGCTGAAGAATTCGAGTGGTTCCGAGTGGGCATGGCCGTGGGCAAAGTCCGGAACCAAGGCCCGGATCTGATCAAGCCGATTTAGTGATGCGTGTCACCAGTCTCGCCCCGGGACTTCAGCTGAAATTCGGTGACAGCTTGGTACAGCGAATCTGCCAGCAGCTTCAAGCGCTCCACCTTAGCAGCCGGCGCGCCCGTGTCCTTGGCTTCGTGGTACTTCCTGGTTGCATCGATGGCCTGCTGAATCAGCTGATCGCCAGCCTCAGCCAAACCCTGGATGGTCTTTTTCACCGTCCTACTCCGATTTCTTGATCGGGGCATCATACTCCGCCATGTACTGCTGGCTATCTAATAGAGGTCCGTCAACATTCGAGATTATGGGACTCCAGTCAGCAATTGATTGGCAAAGCGTGTCCACAAGCTGCTTTAGTTTTTCGATCTCGGCAGACGGAACTCCAAGCTCTTTGGCTTGGTAGTACCTCCTGATTGCATCGCTTGCCTGCGCAATCAGTTGATACCTACCTTCATCCAGACCTAGCGTCATGCGCTTCACGGCCCTACCTCGATGACTTTCTTAAGACATCATACTCCGCCTCGCACTGCTGACCAGCTATTCGCGCTCGGTCATATGCTTTCGCCAGCTCTCCCGCTCGAGCATCAGCCCGTGTGAGCAGGTCGGAGAGCACCATGGCGGCGCGGGTGGCTGCCTGGCCTCGGGCGATAGCGGCGGTATTCGTGGCGGGGCAACGGACGGCGGCGGCGAAATTGGCTGCGTCGTGCTGCAGCCGCTGGCCAGCATCATCGGCGCCAGCAGCGCCAGCATCAGCCACCTTGTGTTCTTCTCTTGCATGGGCTCTCGCCTCCTCCTGCGCCTGGGCGCGTCGCTGTTCTTCCTGTCTCGCGCTGCGCTCGCCCAGCACCTCGGCTAGCCGGTCGCCGCTGTCGCGCTGGGCCGATGCAATGGCGGCCTCTGCGCGCTCAACGGATCGGCCGTGCTGATAGGCGCCCCAGTAGGACGCCACCAACAGCAAGAGCGCGAGCGCTCGCAGTCCCCACCCACTCACGCCAGCGCCCTCCGCACGCCATCGTCGATCACCTCGGGCTTGTACGGGTTGCCGCCGTTCTCATGGATGATGATGCTCTCGACGAACACCCGCAGCGTGGCCGGGTCCTTGATGTTGATCGGGTCGGTGGTGCGCACACCCAGGCGCTTGGCCACGGCCGAGGCGTAGGCCTGGGTGTCGTTCTCGTTCGCCGGCGCCCAGCGGTTGATGGTCTCCAACACCGTGTCGATGCCCTTCCCGCCCACACCGGGCATGCCGTCTTTGCCCCGGTAGTTGATGAGCAGCTTGCCCAGGGCGCGGATGCCGTTCTCTGGGGTATCGAAGCGGGCGAAGCGCGGCTTAGCGGCGCGCACCTCCAGGCCCAGCTGGCCCACCCAGTCGTTCCGGGGGTTGAAATCGATGTTGCCAGGGTTGTTGTTGCGTACGCCGCGTGCGGTCATGGGTTTTCTCCGGGCAAAAAAATACCGCCATCAGGCGGTTGTGTTCGTTGGCTGGCTGTCGTTCAGTTGATCAGGCCGGCGGCGCGGGCCAGGTGATCTCGTCGGGGTAGCCTGCCTGGGTCGGGACCCGGC
Organism: Pseudomonas sp. FA-1; assembly: GCF_056856075.1. Taxonomy (NCBI): domain Bacteria; kingdom Pseudomonadati; phylum Pseudomonadota; class Gammaproteobacteria; order Pseudomonadales; family Pseudomonadaceae; genus Pseudomonas; species Pseudomonas sp. FA-1. The sequence goes on along the minus strand of NZ_JBWXTH010000006.1, from coordinate 136,104 downwards.
TCAGCTCAACGCGGTAGCGCTTCCAGGCGAGCAGCATTGCCGACTCTTCTGGCGTGGCCATGCCGAGGTCCACGGCGTCTTGCAGCGGCTCGATGGCGCTGTCAGCTACCTGGCGGTAGGCCGCTTGTTGCTGCTGGGCGCGCGACAAGCGCTCTGCTGCTTCGGCTGCAGCTTTCATTTCGGTGGTGATTGTCTGCGACCAGTCGATAGCGATCATTGGCCAGCCTCCTCGAGGACAGAAATTGGAGCGTCACGACCAACCTCGACGACCTCACTGCCTTCGACGGGCAGAACTTCAGGCGCTTCGGGGGCAATGTCGTAGACCGGCAGGTTCACCGGGCCGTTCTCGGTCACGGTCACTGGTAGCGGGAAGCGAGTGCTTTCCGGAGCATTTGGGCCGTGCGGCAGGATTATCGTCAGCTCCAGTTCACCGTTGACGCGGTCAACCTGGCCTGTGAACCACTTGGAAGAGATGGCTTCGGCTGGCAGAGCTTCCCCCTCCAGAAGCGGTCCAAGGTCGCACTGCTCGCCGTTGAGCCACAACACGTCGCCCTCGCGGTCCAAGATCAATTGTTCGTCCATCCGGACGGGGGATAAAATTATTTTCATTTAGTACCACCTGCCTATGGCTTTCCAACGGATATAGAGGCCGGCAGTTACAGTTGTGCTCGATCCTTTTGTTTCAAGTACAAAAGATCCACCGAAGATGCCTGAGTCTTGAGCTGGGTGAGCCCTCACGCCAGCCGAGTTGTTTTGGATATAAACATCTGTGCAAATAGGCTGATCCTGCGCCGCATTCCTTGGTGCAAAACCTACAGGGAAGGTAATTTGCAGCTCAGCTGATCGATAGCCACCGCCGCTATTGGCCGTACCGACTGCTACATTTTCCGCTAGGATTATTTGACCCCATTGAACCAAAGTGCCATCAGCCAATTTCGTGTAGCGGCCATTTGAATTCGCGCCATGCTCGATGATCGCCCCAGTAGGGACTCCTCCGGCCTGCCCAACCGTACCGACTGCGCTGATTTGGCTGTAAACCTCAACCCATTCCCCGATAGTTCCGGCGCTCATCCCGCGCAACTTCATCCGTGGTCTGAAATTGAAATCAAGCGCGATCTGAGACCAGTATCCCGTAGGGTTGTTATGGCGCAGGTGGAGCATGCGAGTCCACCCATTTGGGAAAGGCGAATCAGGCCATGCGGCTGGAGTTTGTGGTTGCACTTCATACATACCGGAATCAAGCAAGGCTGCATTTATTTCAGCAGGCGTTTTCCTTTCGCAATAACTACCAATTCCGAAGTCGCCACGACGCACCAACTCGTTCCAATACAGCGCAGTTGCAGATGCCCGTGATCCTACGAATATCCGAGTGCCAGGTGCCGTGCTGCCGTTCTGAGCTGCCAAGACTGCCTGATAGGAGGTGTTCAAACCCCCCATGTGCATGACAGAGAAAGCGCCAGCAGGTACGCCAGAAGGACCACCAGGCGTAGCACTCGGGTGTCCCGACGTGAACGCGTGATACAACCCACCAGCGTTGGATGCCGCAAAATCGTCCAATAGAGGCGCGGCAGAGGAACCAACCCCGAACTGCCCGATCCCCACTGCCTTCAGGGTCGTCCGCGCCGCGTCCGCGTCCGCATCATCGAGCAGAGTGCGAGCAAACGCGGTGAGCGCGGTCATGGCCACGGTACCGGTGCCAGTCGTATACATAAGCTGGTTGGCAGCCCACACCGACGCCGAAATCGCCGTCAGCTTGGCATTCAGTGGCTGCAGCACCGTACCGCCGTACAGCTCGGTAAAGTTGGCATTGGTCTTGGTGAAGGCTGTGCGGGCGTCGTCGCCGTCAAGACCGCCCGGTGCGGTACCGAGGTTGATGTTTTGCCTGGCCATTCGGCCTCCTAGTTAATAATCAGTGACATCAACAACCAACACTGTTGGCGCTGCGTGGCGAGGGGTATCGTTCGGTGGTGCATCGCCAGGCCAAGGTCGAGAGGCAATCCATGGCTCTCCTCCCCAGACGTCTGAGGGCCCCACGGCTATCCCATAGGAAATCAGAACCGCCCAGGCCATACCGGCATTACGCGCTCCTCTCCACCGCTTTCCATAGAAACCGATCCCTGCGGCGTATTTCCTGCCACTCTTAGGCCAAGGTCTGGTCACCCCGCCATTCAATGAGTTGTCGTCTTGCCCACAAAGAAATGCATCGGATATGCGCATGAATTGGCTGTCTGAATCAAACGTAAGAACACCATTCTCATCAAACAATTGAAGGCCTGATTTACCTGCGGATGCCGCAACACCATCCGCGAATCCAAAAATCTCAAACGACCCTTGGACATTTGTGCGAAACGTATATTTTGTGCCTTGCTTTTTGAAAAGAGCAATTACCCTCTTCACAGTAGACGAAAAGAAAATGTATTTCGCAGCGCCTGGAATAATGACCTCAAAGTTATACCACACTCCGATATAGACTGTATTTCCGTCATTGTAGTATGGGCCTGCATAGGTAGTCTTGAAGACTAGCACAGATGTTTTCATTGCTGAATCCAACTGCAGCACGCCTTCATCCATGTACACATTGAGTCCAGCTGGCATCAAAACACCCCCACTGAAATTGTCGTACTTTTCCTAGGAGCGTTTCCAGATCCAAGAGGATTACGAAAATCATTGAACACCCAGCTAACGGTTCCACCTGAAAACGTCACAGTGGGAAAGCAATAGATTTCGGTAAAATAATCGATATCTACCGTAATAAAATGAAACGGCGCCCCTGCACCGGAAAGCCCAGGTACAACCCGAGACGAATTTGAAGTACCGCTGACGAACGTATCCAGAATGCGCCCGATACGGTAGGTAGCATCGAGCATTAACTTGCCATCAGCGTTCCATGTTTGAAGACCTTGAGGCATATCAACTCCAAATGCCGAGGCGCACGCGCATGACGTTGTTGCTGTCCCAGATCCGCATCAACTGGTTCGTGATGTTCATTCGCCCCTGACCCGCTACAGAGCCATTGATCTCGAACTCATTGGTTACGAAGTTGATGCGGATACCTCGTTGCCCGGCGATGTAGTTCGAGCTTTTCAGCTCACCGGTTATGACCAGGTTCAGGATGTCGGCCTGTTTGATCACCGCGCTGTTCAGGAAGGCCTGGCCGTTCTCCAAGGCGAACACCGACTTGGCCACCCCGTTGATCTGGTTCAGTACCGCGAACCGATCGGCCAGGAAGTACACCTGCGACTGCATTCCCGACGGGGTGTTTTCGATGCCGATCCCCATGCCGGCGCTGTAGTAGCGCCCCTGCGAGTCGACGCCCAGCTTGATGCTGTACATCGCGTTGAGCTTGCCGTCCGTAGTGGCCTGGGTCTGCGCCACCGTCTGGATCGTCGATTCAGCGCTACCCACCCGGCTGTTGAGCTGCGTAACGCTGGTAGACAACGCTGTGTCGGCCTGGGCCCTGGTGTTCGCCTCGGTAGTGATCGCGGCGTTGGCGTCACCGATGGACGACTCCGCCGAGCTGATACGCTGGGTGAGCGCAGTATCAGCGGTCGCTCTGGCGGTGGCCTCGTCCGTGATTGCCGTTTCTGCATCCGCCACCCGGCTGGTCAGCCCGGTTATCGTCTGCGAGATTGCCTCGTCCGCCGACGCCCGTGCAGCCGCTTCCTGGACGATGGCTGCGTTTGCATCGCCGAGGTCAGCAGTGATCTTGGTAATCGACTGGGCCAAGGCCTCGTCGGCAGTCACCCGGGCGTAAATCTCGTCGGTGACCGTCGCTCGTACATCGTTGATCGACACGTCGACCTTGTCGATCCGCTGAGCGATCGCCAAGTCAGCAGCACCGAACGCGGAGTAGATCGACCACGACCCAGCCCTGACCTCGGTGCCTCCAGCGCGCCAGTCCGAGCCGCCGGCCATCCGGGGGTTCACCACAGCCTCAACACCGATGATCCGGCTGGCCATGGCTGCCAGTTCGCCGTTGATTTCCTCGACACTGGTTTCTACCGCATCCACACGGAACGCCAGGGCGGTCACCATCTCGCCGAGCGACGAGTAGTCGCCCAGGTACTCCCAGTAGGCGGTGTTGGTCACCGGCGTCCCAGCGGGCACGTCCTGCTTGGCGCGGTACAGCTTGCCATTGCTCTTGACCAGGCTGCCGGCCAGATAGTCCTGGCCAGCCTGCCAGTCCTCGGCGCCGACGATGTCGCTGATCTGCGTCTGCAGCGAATCGATCTGCCCCTGTAGCGCCGTGTCGCCGGCGCTGATCCGGTCGCCCAGGTCCTGGGCCACATGGTCGAGGCGGCCGTTTACCGAGCCCTCCCCGTTCCCCGAGATCTTCTGAATTTCGGAGAGCAGGCCCTGCCCGAGCTCGGTCTCGGTGATCTTGCCGGTGATGTAGTCGAGAATTTCCGACGCGTCTGCGTTCGACTGACCATAGGTCCAGTCCGACCAAGGGCCGACGTTACCTGAACGGTCGACCAGGCGAGCGCGGAAATACCGCACCACCCCAGCGGCCATGCCGCTGTGCAGGTAGGTCGTGGTCGGATAGGCGAAGCGGCCAAGGTCCACAGGATTCTGGCCAGTCACTTCGGAGGCCATCTGCAGCTCGGTGTACTCGGTGTCACCTGCCCCTTCAGGGAAGCCCCAGGCCACACGGATGCCGAAGATTTCCGGCGCCGTGGAAAGGAACGCCACCGCTGGCGGCTCGCCCTCCTTCCCCTTGAGCTGGGTCAGGTCCGAGCTCTTCCAGATGGAAGTGATCTCGAACGCGCTAACCGCCCGCACCCGGGCCACGTAGGCGCCGGCGTAGATGCCCACAACATCAACCGAGGTGGTACCGACGCGCTGCAGGCGCACCCAGTTGCCATCGTCCTTGCGCCATTCCACGTCATAGGCCACGGCCCCTTCCACTGCTGGCCAGGCAATGGTCATGGTGCTGACCGCGATACCCTGGTTGACCACGTAGGCCGAGGACAGGGTGACGCTGGCCGGCGGGGCCACGGTGGTGACCGGAATGATGCTGATCGGTCGGCTTTCCAGCTTGGCCCCGGTATCGATCGCCGCGAACTTGCTCGGGTTGAACTCGAGCGCGGTGATCTCCCAATGCCCCTCCTGGGTACGCGAGGTCTTCAGTACCCGGAACAGCTGGACGGCCAGGTCTTCGTAGTCGATTGCCCACTGCAATTGCGGTTCTGGCTGCACGCTGTAGGCCGTGGTCACGGTCACCACGCGGCCTGCTACCGACTGCACGGTGCGGGCCTGGGCGGTACCGTTCGGCAGGTTCACGATCAGCCGGTCGCCGGCCTTGATCGGCGTGTCGCGGTCCAGCGTTACCACCCTGCCGGCAGCTGCAGAGATCCGGCCGCCGTTCGGGCGCCCCGCCACCAGCTCGTCAGCCACAGGGATCACGTAGCCAGGCAGCGGGATGCGGCCCTCGATGCCAGTGCGGAAGGTAACGGTGCGGTCCTGGTCGTTGCTCAACAGCACCCACTTCCCGCGGCGCTGGGCTTCGGAGGCGCGGGTGCAGCCGATGGCCGAGATCTCAATCGGGCGGTCCCGGTAGCGGCGCTGCAGGGCCAGATCGGTGACCGGGATCACATCGGTGTCGTAGTTGTTCGCCGGGTTGTCGTAGCTGACCAGGGCGCGACTGTAGTGCGTGTCCCGCCCGGCGCCGCCGTAAACGAAGTCGCCATCGATGACGTTCGAGCGCGTGAAGACGTAGTCGATATCGCGCTCGCGCGGCATGTCGGCCTGCATGAACAGCGAGCCCTGGGCCCAATACACCATGCCCCGGTAGATCGCCGACAGGTCGCGCAGCAGGGCCCAGGCCTCGGCCCTGCCCTGCAGGTTGAGATCGCACAGGTAGCGAGGCTCCTGCCCGCCCAGGCCATCCGGCACAAGCTGGTCACAGTACTGAGCGATGCGGTACATCTCCCACTTGTCGACCATCCATGGCTTGATGCGCTTGCCCAGGCCGAACCGATCCTCGACGCACAGGCCGTAGGTCACGAAGGCCGGGTTGTTGGTCCAGGCCTGCTTGAAGGTACCGTCCCACACACCGGTGTAGGTGCGGGTGATGGGATCGTAGGTGCTCGGTACCGGCCACCGGCGCGCCTTGCAGCGGACCGTGACCTCGGGGATGTTCTGGAACTGCTGGGCGTCGAACTCGATGTACAGCAGCGCGGTGTTCGGGCAGCTCAGCTTCTCGTCGATGATCTCGGTGTAGCCGGCGATGGTCATCATGTCGCCGATGGTGCCCTTGTTGGCGTTCGGCGTGATCCGGCGGACGCGGAACATCCAGCCAGAGGTTGCCGCCGGCAGGTCGACGCTGACGGAGCGTTGATAGCCGTTCATGGATTTGCCATCCACGGCCCCGCGGTGCGCCTCAGCGTAGGCGCCGCCATCGGTGGCCACGTCGATTGCGTACTCGATCCGGTAGCCGTTGGTGTTGCCGTTGCTGTCCTGGCTGTACAAGCGTGGCCATGTGAAGCGCAAGCGCAGGCGGGACAGTTGAGTGTTGGTCAGCGCACGAGAGAACGGCGCATCGCTGCGCAATTCGACGTTTACGGTCGTCTCGTTCTCGACTGCAGGGATGCCCTTGATGTATTCCTGATCAATGCTGCCTGGGCGCCACTCCCACTTCACGCCCGGGAAGTTCAGGTTGCCGCTGGCATCCATGATCGGCGTGTTGTCGAGGTAGATATCCCGGTCGGTCGGGGTTCCGTCGAACTCGCCCTCGCCCACGGCCAGGAGAATGCTGGCGATGTTGGTGGACTGCAGGGTGTCCGGCGATTCAACCGGTGCCTTTGGCTTGCTGCTGCCACCTTTAGCGCCAGTGATATCGAGGTGTTTATCCGCGCCCATGCTTTCCTCCGGGCATAAAAAAACCTCCCGGAGGAGGTTGTACGTTGACCTAGCGCTACTTCTTGTCTTCGGCCCGGATCGAGGCTGAGATGATCGCCCCGCCCCACCGGCGGTCGCCGATGCAGATCGGTACCGGGTTGCCGCTGGCCGTGGTGTTCTTGGCGCTGCCGAAGGCGTAGGACGGCAGGTTCTCCGGCGCTGCGCTCTGGGAAAGGCCCTTAGCCTGGGGGCTGAGCATCTGGACGACGCCGCCGGCGACCATGGCGATACCAGCCGGCAAGGTCGGTGCACCAAAGAAGCTGGCGACAATGAGGGCGGCCCCAATTACCGTTTGTAAAATACCGCCCCGCTTGCTGCCAGCCACAACTGGAACGATACGCACCTCACGCGTACCGCTACGTGCAAAATCCTGTTGTCCTACGTTCTTCCGATTTCGAAAGATCGCGAAACGCAGACCCAAACCATCAAGGCGCCGGATCTCAGCCTCGAAGCCGGCCAGCGTCGCTTTGAGGGCTTTGAACACTTCCCAGATTTCCCCGCTTTCGATCTGTCGATGATGCGTGCGACCGAACTGGCGCGCCAACGAACCAGACAGCTTGATGGTAGTCATCCTGGGTATTCTGGCGAACGCAGCCATCGGGTTCCTCCAGCAAGAAAAAACCGCCCAAGGCGGCTGTAGATTTACGACCGGCCAGGTAATCCTTTGGTCGTTTCGAACTGAAACAAAAAGCCCAGCATAGTGCTGGGCTTTGGGGCATCAAGCGTTGTCAGTTTCGGTAGTGTTTGTCACGCTCTCGGTAATATTCGGCGCGCCGTTTCGCATCCTCACGCTCCATCTCCTCGATGTGCTTGCGCTCCTCTCGGTCCATCTCTTCGTGAAATTTTCGATGTTCACGGGCATCTTCCATGTCCGCTTTGTCCATCTCACGCTGATGCTCCCAGTAGCGTTTCTCAGCTTCTCGATGGTCCTTGTATGGATCATCTGCCCAAGCAATGGGCGCCGCCGCAAGGAAAAAGGATGCCGCTAGTAAAATGACTTTCATGATGGCCGCACACGACATAGTAGGTAAATCTAGGACCTTGAACCCATAAATAAGTGCCTGCCACTATGCGAAAACGGCTGCTGTGAGCCAGCTCGAATCGAGTAGGCCTGAAAAATCTAAGCTCCTGATCACTCGGAATTGGCCATTAATTGAACATCGGGAAAACCTTCCTTCGCCACATGTCGAGCCCGCCCGACGCCCCAAACCAAAGCTCGAGTCATGGACTCACCTGGACGAGAATTGAAGGCTTCCTCATGCAACGCAATACCTGATGGGCCATACACGCCAATGAACAATTGTGTGCTGCCTGTACGCGAAAGCCTGACCTGTACATCGATCAACGTTCCGTCCTTCAGGATCTCATCATGACTGCGATGGTGGAGCGATGGATCAGCCCAGGTCCAAAAAACATCACCGCGAATTCTCATGCCGACCTCCTACGACTTTAGTCTTAGTCCATATGCGCCAAACAAAATAGCGCGGGGAGCCGTCGCCATGGATGGGAAGTTCATGAACGGTAAAGGTTTTCTGACCGCCGGCCATTCACCCCTAATTTGAGTAATGCTTGTGCCGCTTTGCACTAATCCTGTCGCGGCACGTCCGTACCAGCAGCGCTGCGATGCCGAAGAACGAGACGTGTCCGCTCCAGCCATGGGCCTCCGAACACGATGATCTCCGATGGCCTGCCATACAGGTGGTGCAGCAGGAACGGGCCAGGGCCGAACACCTGGGACTGCTCGCCAGGCAGCCGGGCGTCACCACCCAGGAAGATGCCGGCATGTTCGGGGTGCATAGTGCGCCCAACGGCCATGACGATCATGTCGCCGCGCTCCGGCTGGCTGACCCGGTAGAAGCCAGCGGCCTCATAGGCCTGCTCGTACAGGCTCGGGCCGTCGGCCTTCTCCCACCACCCGTCCTCCCGGGCATAGGCCGGGAACTCAAGCCCCCACTCGCGCTGGTACCAGTCCGCGCAGACCTGCCAGCAATCCCAGGCCCCGTGCACGAAGGGGCGACCCAATAGTGGCGTCTCACCCTTGGGCGTGATGGTGCGCAGGTCACCCTCGGGCCAGGACAGGATGTGCCAGGGTAAGCCCGTGGCCTCGCACATGGCCAAGTCACGCGGCGAGGGCCGGCTGGTAGCGTCAGGATGCGAGTGGACGATGCCAATGACTTCGCCCTGGTCTTCGGCTGCAGCGTACTGCTCCGGGGAGATCCGGAACTCCTCGGCCGGGTCGTTGGCCGTGTTGTCGCACGGGATGTACCGCTGGGTACGCCCCACCGCGACGATCAGCCCGCAGCACTCGCGCGGGTACTCCGCCGCAGCGTGCTGTTGCACGGCGGCCAGGATATGGTTGCGCATGGTCAGCTCCGCGCGATGAGAGAAACGGCCGGAAAGCCGCCGAAGGGCAGCTGGTTTCCCTCGCCGAAGCGCGGGATGCACCCGGTGCCCAGGCACCCATCACACTCGTCCAGTTCGGGGTTGTCGGTGAGGTTGCCATCCTTGTCCCGGTATGGGCCGGTGTAGCCGCAGTTCGGCCCGCGGTAGCCACCGGTCATGGCCCAGTGGCACAGCTGGGTCATCTGACGCCCGATCGTCTCGCCGCCCACGTCGCCAGGGCTGGCCAACTCCCAGGCCACAGTAGTGCCGTTCTCGGAGATCTTCTGGTCGATGTACCAGACTTCGATGCTTTCCTCGTTCGGGTCGGCTTCGGGGTTGCCGCCTGGGAAGTTGGCCGCGTCGAGGTACTGCCCCAGCGTGTGCCGGATAGTCAGCTTGAACTCGAGCAGGTCATCGAACGCCAGGCACAGCGCCGTGATCCGTCCGCTGACGTTGCCGACCGTGATCGTAGGCCGAACCGCTGTTCCGTCCGAGTTGGCCCCAATGCCCTCGATCTGCATTGGCCAGGCGCCGTACTCCTCGTCCTGCCACCAGATCGACTTGGCCGGGAGCTGATCGGCGTCGGCGCCGGCAGCGGCCAGTTCCTCCGGCGTGTGCGGAATGGCATGGCCATGGAACCGCAGGATGTCGGCGCCGAACTCGCTGCCGTCCAGTTCGAACAGCATGATTTCGGCGCCTGGCTCCAGCTTCTGGAGCTGTGTGATAAGGCTCATGGGTGATACGCCCGCTCGAAAGTCATGGAAAGGACGCCAATGCCGCCGGGCTTCCACTGTTCACGGAATGCCGAGCAGCGGTATAGCCCAAGGACACCGGCCGGCGTGGTCCACAGGAACGACCGGTAGCCGCGATGGGCGCGGATGAAAGCCAGGATCGGCTGCAGCTCTTCCTTGAGCCCGCCGAAGGTCAGCGAATGGGAGTCGTCTTCGCCGTTCGGGCCGTCGCCGCTGACCTGGGCATAGCCGTCCCCGAACTGGGCGCGCCGCACCCGCAACGTGCTGTCCGAACCGACCTCGTCGTCCGGCTCCCAAGTAAAGGTCTCGATCGCCATCAGCCTCTCCCGTTGCTGTTGCGGTAGCTTGTTCCACCTGGTCGCCAGGAGGCGGCGATGGCGCGCTCGGCCGTCGCCTGCATCTGTTGCTGCAGGTTCTGCTGCAACGCTGCGCTGTCCAGCTGCAGGCCTTCGGAGCTGCGATCCTCCATCGTGAAGTACATCGGCGCGTCCACCTTCACCACGGTCCCACCGCCAGGCGAGCCGCCCACCATCTGCACGCCCAGTGAGCCATCGGGGCCACGGGCCAACGGCATGATCGCCTCCGGCCCAGCTTCGCCGGCAATGCCCAACCCACCATTGCCCATGCCGAACATCGTTGGCGTGTTGAGGATGGTGTTGGTTGCAAAGCCGGCGCCCTTGGCGAACAGTTGCACGCCTGAGCTCCAGGCGCCGCCCTTGGCCTGGGTCACCCCGGGCCAGTTGTTCATGTACTCCGGCCCATAGCCCGCTTGGGTCGCCCCGAGTGACGAAGACCCGCCACCGAAGTAGCTGGTCGCCGCCGAAGCGCCAAAGCCGATCAGCCCACTGAGCAGCGAGCTTGCGGCCTGCTGGCTGGCGATCCTGGCCATGTCCGCGATCACGCTGGTGGCGAAGTCCTTGAAACTCGCCTTGCCGGTCATGGCGAACTCGGTCAACGCATCGCGGGCCGTGTTGAAGCCCGTTGTGAGCATGTCGTCGGTCGCGCCTGCTACATCGTTGGCATCGGCCCGGATGTTGTCCCAGGCGCGGCGGGCGCCATTGCGGTAGTCCGCCTGCGCCTGGAGCCGGTCCTCGTAACCGTCGATTTCCATCTGCAGCTCGCGCGCCTGGTAGTCTGCCAGGTCGGCCAGGCGTTGCTCATAGGCCGACTGGCTGAGGCGGCGGGAGACATCCTCCTGCTGCTCCTCCAGCTGTCGCCGGGCCTCGGCGTACCGCTGCCGAACGGCATTGAGGCGGTCGGCCTGCTCGCGCTCGTTGTCGCCCATGCCGACACCGGCGATGTCGGCATTGATTGCGTCCTGACGCGTCTGGAGCAACACCTCCATCGCCTTGCGGTAGGCCTCGGCACTGTTGCGCCGGATCTCCGCCAGCTTGCGCTCCTCCTCGGTGCGCTTCTGGATGGTGCCGTCGGCATAGGCCGCGTTCAGGTTCTTGATGCCGAGCTCCATCTCGGCGGTGGTGATCTTGCCGGCGGCCTGGGCCTTGCGCAGCCCCTCCACACCTGCGGCCAGATCCTCGAGGCGCTTTCGCTCGGGCAGCGCCCGGTCGATGATGGCATCGAGCGCCTTGATCTCGTCGTTGAGCGCCTTGGTGCGGTCCTTGCTGGTCTCGGTGGCATCCTTGTTGGCCTTCTTCTGCGCCTCGATCGCGCTTGCCGCCGACAGGATCGCCTGGCGGTCGGTCTCGGTGAGGTCGGCGTTCTCGGCGATGTAGCGGTTTGCCGCCTTGATGGCGTTGCCGTTGTCCTGCAGGCCACCCAGCTGCTTCTGCAGCGTCTCGAGGTAAGTCTGGCCAGCACTGCTCATGCCTGCTTTCGCGGCATTGTTGGCATTGGTGGCGACGGTGTTTTCCTGGGTGACGCCCGTCAGGACGCGCAGGGTCTCGGCGATCAGGTTAGATCGCTGGTCGGCATCGCTGACCGCGCCGGCCTGGGTGATCCACTGCTGCAGGGTGCCGGACGGCAGTTGCAGGCGTTCACCCACCTCCCGCAGGATCGGCACCAGGTCAGCGCCCGAGGCCCTGGCCTCGTTCAGCCGGTCGATCACCGATTGGTACTCGCGCAACTGCTGGCCGTACTGCCCGCCGGAGTCTCGCGCCGGCGCGGTGACTGTCGCGGCTCGGATGGCCTGGGCCAGGTCGCCGTAGGCGTCCCGGACGCTGTCGGTCGCGTTGATCTGCTCCTGCTGCCACTTCACCAATGACGCTTCGCGCTGGTCGCGGTTGAGCTTTTCGAACTCCTCCCGCAATTGCGAAAGGGGCTTGTGCAGGTCGTCCAGACTCACCCCGGCCTGGTCAGCGTTGTCTCGCAGCAGCAGGAAGCTGGCTGCAGCAGTGCCGGCCAGCACAGCGAGCCCCATCGGCCCACCCAGCGCCGTCAGCAATCCGCCGGTGGCGGCGCGCGTCAGATTGGTCTGGGCGATGGCCAACGCTTCGGTGGACGCAGCGAGCGCGGCCTGCTTGGGCAGCAACTGCGTCTGGACCAGGGAAAGCCGCTGCAGCCCGGTCGCAGCAGCCACAGACGCCTCGGCTTGCTGCAACTGCGCCTGGGCATAGATGCGTTGGGCTTCGGCGCCGCGCAACGCGGCCTGAGCGTTCTGGACTTCCGCGACCCGCTGCGCCAGGGCCGCCTTCAGGGCCAGGCCGGCCTTGGCAACGTAGTTGGTCAGTGCGGCCACACCGGCACCGCCCATGGCCACGGCCACCAGGTCGACGTTGTCGGCCAGCGCAATAAGCACCTGCGACAGGCCGCCAACCACTCCGGTCTGCTCCTCCATCTGCCCGAGGAAGGTGCCGATGGCATTGCTGATGTTCACCATCGCATCCTGCACGCTGGTGGACATGTCGGCGGCCGCCTTGCGGTTGACCTCGACAGTGCGCAGCAGGCCGGTATTGATGTCGTCGAGCGACAGCTTGCCCTGGACGCCGAGCTTGCGGATTTCTTCCGCGCTCTTGCCCGTGGCGCTGGCAATCGCGTTGACGATCGTCGGCATGGCGTCCTGAATGGACACCCAGCCATCGGCCTCCATCTTGCCGGTTTGCAAGGCCTTCGAGTACGCACCCAGCGCCGAACCGGCCTTGTCGGCAGCCGCGGCGTTGGTCACCAGCAGGAAGCTGAAGCTGTCGGTGATGTCGAGCGTCTGCTGGGTGTTGAAGCCCAGGCTGCGCATAACATCAGCCGTGCGGATGTACAGCTCTTGGGCCTCGGCCAGAGGCCGGTAGGTTTCCTGGGCGGTTTGCAGCAGGTGCTCTTGCACCATCTGATACGCGCCAGCACTGCCGGCGGCGGCCCTCATCCGGTCGGCCATTTGCCCGTAGGCATCGACCTGCTTGATGATGCCACCGACGAGCCCGGCGCCGGCGACAGCCGCCAACGCACCACGAATGAGCACGCCAGCCTGCTGGGCTGCGCCGCCGGCGCTGTCGAATGCCGAGTCGACCTGGGCCAGGTTGCGGTCGATCGACTGGGTCGTGCGGGCAACTACCTGGTCCGCGCTGGCCAGCTCCCGGCGTAGCTGCGCGGTGGTAGCCTCGATCTGGACCAGCATGCCCTGGACTTGTTGGTCGGCCATGTGAACTCCAAGCACAAAAAAACCGCCCGGAGGCGGCGAATTACTCTTCCTGGCGACCTCGGAAGAAGGCCTTCAGCTTGTCTGCCACGCTCGCGCGCCTATGCGGCGCGGTGCGCTGGCCTGCGATCTGGCCCTGAGCCTGGCCACGGCCAGTCCAATCAAGCCTGGCGTCAAGCGCGAGCATGATCTGAGGGATGGGTGTGCGCCATGCGGTTTCAGGCGGCCAGCCAAGCCAGCCGGTGGCTACGCCGAACAGATAGTCGACGTAGCTGCCATTTCTCACGGCGCTGTGCTGGCCGCCTCGGGCTTTCCCCGTTCAGCGATGCTCGGCGGCACGGGGTTCAACAGGTACGTGATGTACCTGACCAGCTCGTTCGACACCTTGGATACTCCGGCGTTGAAGACCTCGGTGGCCACCGTGGCGTGCTGCTCAGGCTGCAGGCCGGCGCCGGCGATGATCACATCCGCGCAAGCGCCAATGGACATCAGGCGCATGGCTTCCAACCCACCGCGCAAGCCGCCGAATCGGGACTCGATCCGCAGCGCAGCCTCGAGGGTTGGCTGCAGGGTGTAGCTGCGCGCACCGACCACCAGGGTGACGGTGCCATACAATGCTTCGCTCATGAAGGTTCTCGCGGTAGGTGACGGGGCTCAGCCCCGTCGATTACGGGGTAACGGCCGGGCCAGGGAGAATTTCAAGGATCTCGGTGTTGATGGCGAAGGTCATGTTGCGGCGTACAACGTTGTCAGCCGAACCGGCCGCCACGGTGTTGTTCATGACTTTCACGCCGTAGTAGTAGGTGGTAGGCAGCACTGGTGGAGTAGCGCCCGGGTCGCCATCGTTCAGCGTGACCTTGATGTTGTAGTTACCCTTGGAGCGATCCTTGTGCGCCACGCTCACGGCCTTCTGGCCGGCGTCGCCGTTGTCGAGGCCCACCACCAGGGTCATGTTGCCGGCGTCGGCGGTGCCCTTGTACTTGCGCACCCGGCCATCGCTCAGCGCGGTGAAGTTCACCGGGTTGAACGTGTCGCCGAACTCGCCCAGGTCCTCGATCTCGCCAACATCGACGTAGGTGTCGGCTTCGTACTCAGTTACGGAATCCGCGCCGGTCTTGCCGCCAATGGCGAGGCGGCAGCCGGCGGCTGTGTTCAGGTTGTCTTCGGCCATGGGGAATCCTCCAAAGGCTCATTGGATAAAAGCCGCGGCGCGGCCAGTGGGGAATCAGTGGGTGGTGATCACGCGAACGGTGATCGAACCCTGGTAGGTGACGCCATCTGCATCACGCTGGGCGTCGGATTGCTCGACCCGGACGGAGACCGCGCGGCCCACCGCAAGTGGGAGGCGGCGTTCATCCAAGGCAGCGATGACCTCGCCCATGATCCGCTTGACCTCCGCCTGGCCGACCTTGTCGGACCACACGGACAGGTAAATCAACCGTGTTTCGCGCTTGCGCCCTCTGATGGGGCTCGCGTTCGTTGAGATCTCACGGTCGATCGATACATACGGCATCGGCGTATTGATATCGGCGCCGTCGTGGATCGGGCAGCTGACCTCGGCCTGGAGCCGAGCGAATAGCGCAGCTTGCAGCGCCACGGATGGATCAGCCATTGCCTACCCCCTGGCTTGCCTTGCGCAGCGTCCGGCGCACGGCAGCTTCGATATCGGCCATCACATACTCACGGTTGACCTGCATCGACGGACGGAGCCAGGGATGCGCAGGCCTGGCCGGGATGTCTGGGTACTTGCCGAAGAAGTGGGTGCCGTCGCTCTTGTTGGTAGCCCGCTTGTTGCGGTTGCCGGCGCGCTTCTCGCCGATGTAGCCCTTGGTGCCGTACTCGATGAACCGCAGGTAGAAGAAACGGCGGTTGTCGCGTTTGCCGCGAATGCCGATCTGCGCGTCGAGGCCGCTGGGCGAAACGTAAACCTTGAGCGCGGCAGCCGCGGCGCCCGTATCCTTCGGCATCAGCTGCTGCTGGGTCGCAAGGATACGGTTGGCAGCATCCTCCATGGCCGGTTTCAGCTCGTTATCCATCGTCCGATGGATGTTGCGAAGCGTCCGCCGAAGCCGGATATCGCCGCGCAGACTGGAGCGCCTGGCCATGGATCACTCCTTGGCCTTGGCGGCCTTCGTTGGCTTTTCGGCTTTCTCGACGACCTCGATGGCGTAGCCACGTGCGATCAGCCCCTGGCCATAGGCCTTGTCGACCTCGAACTGTTCGCCCTTCTCGCGCTCACCGGATGCCCCGGTCAGCGGCCCCAGGGCCTGGATTTTCATCTTCATGGATCACCTCATGGGTTGGGGACGCTGGAGCACAGCAGGCGCTGCATGTCCCGTTCGTTGTTGAGCAGCGAGGCCTCGACCTTGTAGGTCATCCCAGTACGCTTCTCGGTGAGCCGCCATCCAGCAGCCACATCGGACCGAGGGCGGATGCGAATTTCGGCACTGATGACCGCCTCCACCTGCTCGGCCACTGGTGCGGTACGCCCGGTGGGCATGGTGATTTCCGCCCATACCTCACCGACTACCACCCACACCTGGTCGTATCCACCAGTGTCGTTCTGCACGCGCTCGTACTTGCTCAAACGGCAGCGGTGCCGCATCGGTCCGGCTTTCATCAGAAGCGCTTCCTGTACCAAAGCAGCCTTTCAACAGCGAGCGGCATAGCGGTAGCGATGGTGCCCACCGCCACGGCTTCGCGGTTGGCGTACCAGTGCCCGACCAGCAGCAGGATGGCCTGCTCAACGTCGCGGGTCAGCCCCATCTCGTCAGGTTCAACCGGGTCGGTTTCCACCAACTTTCGGTCGCAGTGCTGCTCGACATGGGCCTTGGCCGCCTCGATGTAGCCGCCGATCAAGGCGTCTTCCTCATCGCCATCGACCCGCAGGTGCATCTTCACGTTGGCCAGGTCGATCATTTACTTGGTCTCTTTCGGAGCTGTCGGCTTCGATTCCTTTGGCTTGGCCACCTTCGGCTTGCCGTCGTCACCGACCTCCACGGCCAAGCCCTTGCCGATCAGCGAATGGGCGTATTCGTCGTCTACATCGTCGAACACCACCCCGGCCTTGACCTTGTTCGAATCGGCTTTGAGCAACGCACCGTTACCGACGAAGCCCCACAGAGTCTTGATTTTCATGCTGCCTCCAGATGCGATAAGGCCGGCGATTGGCCGGCCTTCGCTATGAGTGGGTTACGCGGCGACTGGGAAGTTGCCCTTGACCAGCGCTTCCTTGCGACGGACACCGAGGCCCAGACGCTCCTCGACCAGGAGCGCGCGTTCGTTCTTGATGAACTGGTCGTTGATCAGACCCATCTTGAACAGGAACGACATGCGGTCGAACAAAGTGGTGGAGCGGGCAAAGTTGGCCACCAGGAACTCACCGCCGGCAGTGCCGTCGCCCTCGTCCATGCTGTCGGAGGTGATCACCGGGCGGCCCCACAGGATTGGCGTGACCAGGCCCTGCAGGTTGGCGAACAGGTAGCGGTTCTCGCCGTCCTTCTGCAGCTCGATGTTCATCCAGTCCAGCTCGGTCATCACCACGCCATCGGCGGACATCTGCGACTGCTTGCGCACCTGGTAGATGGCTCGACGCACCAGGTCAATGGCGGTATCACCGGCTTTGCTGAGGGCGGTGTTGTAGCTGGTGGCCTGGGTCATCAGGCCGTTCAGGTTCTCGCCGAGGCCGTCACCCTTGAGGATCTGCGATTCCTCTTCCAGCTTGAGGTCATAGCGCAGCAGCTGCTGCAGATAGGCGAACATTTGAGGAACATCGTCCAGCGCCTCGTCGGTGACCGGCATCCACACCGCGATCTTCTTCACGCGGTCGGTGACGTTGGTGAAGGTCACGTTGCTGGTCGGCTTCAGGCCGCCCTCGGCCACCGGAGCGGCGCCACGGGTGTGCACATCCTCGCGGAAGTAGGTGTACTGCTGGCCGGAGACCGGGATCGAGGTCAGCAGATCGCGGATACGCAGTTCCTGGCGGATGCCCGGCTGGATGACCGGATCGTAGACCGGGGCGACGATTCCGGCACTGGTGACCTTCATTTCCTTCATGCTGGCCATGTCGGACTTGGTCACCTCGAGCTGGGCCAGCGAGGCGTTCTTCTGGTTCAACGCCTTGTAGGTGTCATCGCCCTTGATGAGGTCGATAAAGCTTTTGCCTTCACCTGGCTGGCCGCGCAGCTTGACGCCCTTCTGTTCCAGATCCTGGACCTGATCGATGACCTTTTGCAGCTCGCCCTTCTGGTCTTCGATCTGCTTTTTCAGGTCGGTGGTGACCTGATTGCCTTTTTGCATTTCGTCCATGGCCGCGTCATATTTTTTCTGCAGCTCGCCGAAGCCGCTCTTCAGTTGCAGCTCGATGGAATCCTTCAGTTCTTTAACTTCGCTCATGGCGATACTCCAAAATATTGGGTGAACAAGTTGGGAAGTTGTTTCAGCTCATCCACGATCGCCGTGGCCTCGCTCCCGCCGTCACGGCGTAGCGCGGTGTAGCCGAGCGAAGCGACTGCCGCCGCTTCCTTCTGCGAGAGGCCCATGCGTTCGCGAAGGGCCTTCTCGAAAAGCCTGATATCTGATTTGACGCTGAGGACGTGCGCCTGGGGGTTCATGCCGAACGGGACGAAGGAGGCCTCCCACAGTTCGGCCTCCTTGATGACGCGGACGCGCCGGCCCGCTCGCTCTTCGAAATCCGCCTTGATGGTGTTGAAGCCGATCGACATGCTGTCGAGGATGTCGGCCTTCATCAGCTCGTAGCCGTCGCGGGCATAACTGACGTTGAGGTTTACCTGGCCTTTCAACAGCAGGCCGTGGTCGTCCTGGGTGTAGTCAGCGGCGCCGACCAAGCGAGTCAGGTCGTGGTACAGGGCGAGCTTCAACTTGCCACTGCGAGTTGCCTTCACCCGGGTAAATGCGCCGGGCAGGATCACGTCGTCGCCGAGGTCGACGTTGTTGAACACCGCGGCGTAGCCTTCGAAGTTGCCGGCTTCATCCACTGCCTTGAGCTCGAACGGGCATTCAAGGTTCGCCATTTTTCTCCATCTCCCACCGGGTGACCCGGTTGTATTGGTCGCCTTCCAGGGGAGGCAGGTTTTCCTTCTCGCGGACTTCGTTGATGGTCATCCATCCGGAACCACCGGAGCCGCCGAGTGCACTGCCGTAGTAGGTGGCACGGCCTGCGCTATCCGCGCGCAGCAGCCCCTCGACGGCGAACTCACAGAAGCGCGAGGCCGTTCGGTAGATCTTGTCGTTGAGCTCGTCCTCCACCGCATCGATGTAGGGCTTCAGGCCGAAGGTGATGTAACCGGTGAGCTGTTGTTCCAGGTTCGAACCCATGATCGAGGTCTTGCCGGCGCGGTTGGCCAGCCACAACGGCACCCCGTAGATGCCCGCCAGGGCCTCTTCCTGGAACTGCTGCGACTCGATGAACTGCGCGTCCTTCTGGCTGATGCCTGCTGGGACGATCTTGGGGTTGCCCTGCAGGATCGCCATCTTGCCGATGTCGTCTGCGTCGGCCTTGCGCACGTCGGGGAACTTCTCCATGACCTGGGCCTGCTGGGCCTTGGTGAGGAACTGCTCGTAGATGACGTAGCCGCCGGTAAAGCCGCCCTTGCGCATGAAGCGGGCCGACCACTGCTGACCAGCCTTGGCCAGGCCCATGGTCTCGGCCTGGTGCTCGATAGGCGAGAGACCGACGATTCCGTCCAGGCTGAACAGCTTGAAGTGCAGCATGTTCTCCGGCGAGACCGGGAACGGATCTCCTTCTTTGGGGGTGACCAGGTAAATCAGGTCGTCTTCGGTGTCAATCTTCACAGTCCGACCGTCCAGCGGCACCAGACCAATCGGCTCGTTGTGGATGTTGCGCTCGATTAGGGCGAACGCGTTGCCGCGCAGCGCCATGTTCACGACCACGAACTTGAGAAAGTTCAACCGGGTCATGTAGGGGTTCGGCTTGCGCAGCAACTTGAGCATTCGGTCGTTGCCGGTGACCAGCGTCCGCACCCCCTCCTTGTCCTCGTAAAGCTTGAGGGGTAACCCGCTCAAAGACTCGGAAAGGATCTTGACGCAGGACCAGACCATGCTGATGGACAGGGCCGTTTTAGCGGTTGCACGCACACCCGCCTTGGTGCGCTTTCCGCCGACCTCAAGGTCCACCTCGACATAGTCGCCCGTAGTCGGGTCGGTGTAGCCGAAGAAGCCCCAGGTCATGGGGTTGTACCATTTGAATGCCATGGTCAGCCTACTAATCCGAAGAAGCCGTGGTTGAGGTAGTCGTCCAGGCCGCCGCGAGCCTCGGGATTGAGGGCCATCAGCGACACGGCGTTGAAGGTCGCCATGAGCGGGTCAATTTTCGCGGTGCCGGAAGCTTGCTTGGTGATCAAGAAGGCGTTGGCCGATGGCACGCCCTTGGCGTTCCCGCAGGACCAGGCCATGAGCGGCTGCCCGCAGTGAATAAGCGTTCCTTCGGCGAGCCGGCGCTCGGTTGTCTTGATTGCGCCGGTGAGTTTCCAGCCCTGCGAGATGCCAACGATCTGTTCCTCGTCGATGCCGACATCCGCCAGCGCATCCAGCACTGCGCCGATGCCGGCCGGGTCGAGGCCGACCTTGTCGAGCAGGCCGGCCTCATTGATCCGAGCCACGATAGCCGCCAGCTGGTCAACGTCATCGCCGATCTTGTCGACAATGGTCAGGTCGCCGGTTGCCTGTAGGTCGAGTAATCGGGGCGCCTCTGACTTGCGCCGCTCCAGCACGGACGGGTGGGCCCAGGCATGCGCCCAGTGCAGCCAGGTGCGCGACTCCCGAACCCGGCCAAGGACAGCCAGGCCCAGCAAGTCATCCAGCCCCCCGCCGTCCCCTCCTACAACGATGACCTCGCACTGCTCGAGCAGATCATCCAGGGTCATTCCAGGCTTGGCCTGGGGCTCCCAGAATGCGGCCCCGACCCAGCTGTCGGACATCAGGGCCAGGCCGATCTCGATGTTGAGGTGCTTGGCCAAGAAGCCACGCATCTCCGCCTCGCCGTCGATTTCCGCCTGCATGTGCAGGCGTTCGAGCGTTGGACGGTCTACTGAGTAGCCAATGTTCGGGTTTACCAGGTGGAAGTTTTCAGGCTTCCGAGCTTCGCCGCTGTCGATCATCTCCTTCGAGAATTCGTAGATGATCGGCAGGAAGCGGTTGTCGTCGATGCGGCCGTCACGCACGCCGCGGGCGTAGGTCAGCTTCGACTTGAACACGCCAGCCGGGGGCTCGTTCGACTGGGTCGTCAGCCAGATGATGAAGCCTTCAGGCCTGGACAACAGGCCGCCAGTGGCTTCGCGGATCATGTCAGCTGCCTTGGGGTTCTTGCCGAACAGCCATGCCTCATCGATCAAGACGCCGACTGCCTTCTTACCGCCCACCACGTCGCTATCAGCCGCCACGACCTTGAGCGTGGCGCCGGTTTCGCGGTGGGTGATCAGCCTCAAGTGTGGCTGAACATGCAGCAAAGCCTTTAACTCGTCATCGTTGTTGACCATGTCCTTGGCCGGGATGAAGGAGTTATCAGCGATCTCCTTAGTCGGGGCCAAGATGATGAACTCTGCCGAGAGGCGCCAATTGCGGATCAGCGCGGTGAGCATGATGCCGGCAGCGATGGTCGACTTACTGTTCTTCTTCGGGATGCAGAGCATCACCTCACGGATCAGTCGCTCACCTGTCTCGCTGTTGTAGCTACCGAACACCGCGCCGGCGAAGGCCAGCACCCAGGGCGCGCAGGAGGCTTCGATCGTGGGGCTGCCCGGGGCATCGACGATCTTGAGCCCCTTGAACACCTCAAGGCTCGCTTCAGCCTCATCGGGAAACAGCGGTGGCGGGATGATCGACTCGCCGGCAGCCAGGCGCCGCCACCAGTCTGGGCAGGCCGTGGTCCATTGCATGAGTTACCCCTTCACGACAGAGAGCGGTGGCTTGCCCTGGGCATAGCGGCCTTTGCCGGCCTCTTTGGCGGCCTCGGCCTTCTGTTCTTTCTTGCCCGCCTCAGCCTTCTTCCCATGGATGTAGGGCACGGCTGTCTGCGCGGCATTGCGCCGGTCGAAGACCTTTGCCCGTGGCTCATTCATCAGGGCCAGCAGCCACTCCAGAGGATCTTGGGTGGATGGCAGACAGCTCAGAAATTCACCGTCAGCCTCGTTGAGCTCAACGGGCTCCCCTGCATTTTCATTGGCCTTCGGTTTCTGACCTCGCTTTTTCGGCTCAGGGTTAACACTGAGCTCCGCTTTGCGGGCCAGAATTGCGGATGCAATCTTGGGATCGTTCGCCCATCGCGAACCCGACGCAGCAGCCACCGAGGCCTTGCATCCCGCGGCTTCCGCTGCTTCTTTGTTGGACGCACCTCGGGCCTTAGCGTCAACAAACCGTCGCTGTTTGTCTGTTAACACCATTAACAAAAACCTTGAGGGTCGAGAAAAATGTGCGCGTGGGGTCGGTGGCGGTCTAGCTAAGCGAGAATCCCTATCATTTGACCACCCCCTACCCCGAAGCACGTCACTGGCGTGCTTTGATGGCAATTTTCGAGGGTCCGCGCGATCTAGCGCCTCAGCCACCCAGGCCGGCTGCCTCCTCGGCCTGCTTGACCGAGTCGTGGCAGGGCTTGCACAGCGACTGCCAGTTGTCCTGGTTCCAGAACAGATCCTTGTCGCCTCGGTGCGGGACGATATGGTCGACGATGAAAGCGGCAGTGGTTCTCCCCTGCCTTGCGCAGTAGACACAAAGCGGGTTGTCGCGCAGGTACTGCTCCCGCGCCTTCTGCCACCGGTAGTCGTAGCCTCGCTGGGAGCTGGTCATGCCGCTTCGCCAGCTACCAGGTGTCACTACCTTGACCCGAGAGCCTGCGCTCTCCTTGATGCGGGAGCCGAGCGTCTTGAGCCTGGCCATGACTAGCGCTTCCGGGGTCGGTTGAATGCGCGTCTGCCGCACCGAGCCAGGACCATGTCCTGTACCTGGTGGATAGCCATGCAGAACTCATGCTGCTCAAGCGGGTGCTCGATCGGCAGCTTCAGATACTCGTCCCAGGCGTCAGCGAGAAGCTTAGCTACCTTGGCCTCTTGCTCAGTCAGTTCGGTCTTCATTGGGCCTCCTTCCGCATACCGGCCTCGCGTGCGATATCAGAAGCACGCTCGCGCACCTCCAACACCTGGCCGTCGAACGTGTGGACGATGGCGCAGATGCCGTGCCACTGCGAGCTGGTGCCGGCCTCTTGCACGCGGGCAATGTCAGCCGGGGCCAGATAGTGCTTGCGGCGGTTGATATCAGTCAGTTCGATCATCATGTCACCCATCTACCTTGCGTTCAGCCCAACGCCGCCCGAGCTGGCGAGCCTGCTCGACACCCAGAACACCAACAAATCCGGCAGTTGCGAACGACCAGGCGATGCTGAGACCAAACTCCTTCACGGTCAGGCCAACCACCATCACGATCAATGCACCTAGCGTTGCTTCGATCACCTGTCGGGCCGGGCGCGTCTCCTTCCCGTCGTACTGGATTCGCAACCAGGTCAGGGCGAATGTCAGGCCCATTGCAAGGCCGTTCTCTCTCAGGGCGGTCAGTACCAACACCCAGAAGGATGGGTCTTTCTCTGGCATGTTCGGCATCTCGGTTCCTCCCGTTGCGGGGAGCGCAAATGAAAAAGCCCCGGCAATCGCCAGGGCTCAGAAACGACAAAGCCCGACTCTATGGCCGGGCTTTTGTTGGTCAGTCCTCAACACGCGCAGGAATGACAGGATGGCGATAATTTCTCTCACTCTCTCACCGATGTCAACAAGCAATTACGCTGCGTCTTTGATCAGCAATCCCTCGGCTTCCAGAATCGCCCGCACTTCAATCAGCGCGTCATCAACCATCCCGTCCAGCTTCTCCTTGATCCCGGACCGCCAGCGATAGCGGGTTGGCTCCGGTGTTCCGTCCAGATCCCAGGTGTTCATGTCGTAGAAGCTGTCGGGCAGGACGATCAGGTCTTCGGCAAGCGCCTCCGCTTTCCTCCGCTCTGCCTGACCAGCTGCCAGTGCAGCATCGACCAGGCTGTTACGACGCCACTCCGGCGCATCCAACGGAATGTCCACCGACACGGAGCGCGGGCCTTTCCGGCGAGCTCCTTTCAACTTCGGCACAGCCCAAGCGGTGACCGCCTTGTAGATGAACAGCTGCGGTGCTGGGCTGGCGATCAGGGGCGCAATGGCTGAGATGCCCTGCAGCTTCTTCCCCTTGTTGGTGGCGTACTTGGCGTTCAGCACCTGCCAGTGCCGAGGGATCAACAAATGGTGCAGCCGAGCGGATAGCCAGTAATCCACCTGGGCGCGGTCAAAGCCGCCGCTGCTGCCGCCAAGTGAGGCGAGGCACCCACCTTCTTCTTCTGCCGACTTGTAGAGCTTCTGCCATGCCTGGCCCTTAGCAGAACCCTTTTCTCCTGCCGCCAGAGCGGCAACTACTGCACCCGATACGCTGTTGTAGACCATTCCTTTCCCCTCAATCCCCGGTGTAGTTCGTGCCGCCGGCGCCGCGTCGGTTGTTTTCGTGATACTGCTGCTCTGGTCCTTGGCCCGAACTGCCCGTCCCAAGCAGCTGCCTGGCCTTTGCAATTTCAGCCAGAGCGTCCTTGAGACGACTATTGAGCACCGGAACGATGTCGCTTGCCGCAAGAGGCTTCAGTGAGTGCCCGCAAACCCACCCCGACCCCAGGCACTGAGGGCACTCCATCTGGTGAAACAGGCCGGTGTAAATGCCTTTTCCGCAGCAGGTGCTGCACTCGATGATGAACTTGAGCTCACGCCGGAAGGCAGGCCCATGGCGCTTCCCTGTCATTTCGAATCCTCGCCTATGGTTGTTTCCTGAATCCCGGCGCAGGCCTTGTGCTGCACGGGGTGTGGGTCATTACCCGAATCTGCGTTTCTATCCTCCTTCTTCCCGTGGATGCGGTCGAAACCCTTGCTGTCGAGAAACGCGTGCCACTGCTCCAGGGCGGCGCGCTTGCGCTCCTCGGCGGTGGTCTGGATGTACACCTGCACGTTGTGGCCCATGGAGTGGTT
The DNA here is from genome assembly GCF_056856075.1 of Pseudomonas sp. FA-1. Classification (NCBI taxonomy): domain Bacteria; kingdom Pseudomonadati; phylum Pseudomonadota; class Gammaproteobacteria; order Pseudomonadales; family Pseudomonadaceae; genus Pseudomonas; species Pseudomonas sp. FA-1. The sequence goes on along the minus strand of NZ_JBWXTH010000006.1, from coordinate 111,424 downwards.
GATCAGCAGTTCACCGATCAAGAAGTCGATGCCCTGGTCGGCCCAGCAGCCTCGGGCCAGCTTGCGCAGGTCGTGACTGGTCCACTCGCCCTGCCCCATGCGAGTAAACACCTCGGCGGCCTGCTTCTCGCTCAGGCACTGACCCGACTTGCCGGGGAACAGGTAGCGGCCGGTGTAGCCCTGGGCCTGCTGGACCTCGCGATATCTGCTCAGCAACGCACACACCTGGTCCGTCAGCGGCAGCGAGTGCTCCACTCGGGTCTTGGTGTTTTCGGCGGGCAGGTACCAGCGGCGGGTGGCCAGGCTGATGTGCGGCCATTGGGCCTTGCGGGTTTCCCCGACTCGGTTGCCGTGGCACAGCATCAGCAGGGCCAGCATGGCGTCAGCGGGCGCTTGGGCCATCACCTCGGCCAGTTGGGTCAGCAGGTCCTCGATCTGCACAGCGCGCAAGCGGGCCGCCTTGGGCTTGATGCGGGCCTTGGTGAAATCGCTGAAGCGCATCCCGGCCATGGGGTTGTTGGCGATCATGCCCAGGGCCTGGGCCTTCTTGAACGCATCGGCCAGCAGGCCGAACACCAGGCGCACGTACTCGAGCGACAACTGCTCCTGCAGCGGCCACACCAGGTCACGGTCCAGGGTGCTGCGGCTCACCTCGGTCAGGGCCAGGCCGCCCAGGCGCGGGATCAGGTGCCGGGTGATGGCGGACTTGGCCGTGGCCTTGCGCTTGGCCGACAGGCTGCGGTTGCGCTCCAGGCGATCGGCGAACCAGGCCAGCAGCTCGCCCACCTGCTCCCAGCCCGACACGGTGGCCGGTGCCTCGGTGGCCAGGCGTTGGCGAATCTCCGGCAGCGCGGCCAGCACCACCTTGGTGGACTGGTCGGGATAGGCACCGATCCGATGCCAGCGCTTGCGCACCACCAGGTACCAAGTGCCACGCGGGCGGGCCTCGGTGAACCGGAAGCGCAGGCCGGGATGGCGGGGATCGCGCAGCAGCACGGCGGACGGGTCTTCGCTACGGCGGCGCAGCTCGGCGTCGGAGAACGCAATGACCGCCGTCATGCCGCCACCGTGGCGGGCTGCAGCAGGTAGTTGCGGATGGTCTGGATCGCGTCAACGCGACCGCGACACACCACGGCCAGATAGCCCTGACGGTGCAGCTTCTGCAGGTACGCATCCTGGCTCGGCGAGACCGGTGCATCGAACGGCGGCTCGGCCTTGAACTCGATGTACAGGCCGAACCAACCACCGCGCGCCATCGGCAGGACCAGGTCAGGCACGCCGGCCTTGACGCCCTGCCCTTTCAGCTTGGCGGCCACAGCCTTGACCCGATGCCCGCCGTTCGGGACGTGGTAGATCAGCGAATAGGCTTCGGGATAGCGCAGTCGCAGCTCCTGCATCAGCGCTGCTTGCTCCTGGCCTTCGCGGTCGACGGGCTTGGCGCGGGCCGGGTTGCGAAACGGGGGGCGCTGAGCATTCATGCGACCAATACCCCCTCGCGTGCCAGAATGGCCTGGGTGCGCATCACGCCCTCGGCGTGGTAGTGGCGAGCGGTGTCGCGATCAACGACGTGACTACGGCCATCACAGGCATCATGGCAAGCGCTGCACGCCCAGGCGCCCTGCAGGTCGTTCGGCTTAAAGCCAACGCCACAGGTGCCGCCCATGCGGTAGTGGGCCAGGACGGTGGTTTCGGGATTGCCGTTGCACACGCCTGGAATGCGCACCTGGCAGTCGCGACCACGGGCGGCCTTGGTCAGTTTGGATTGGCGCATGGATCGCCTCCTTGCAGGTCGATGACGGTGAAGGCGCCGGGCCACATCCGGGCGCCGTGCGCTTGGGCCAACGCCTCTTCGCGGTACAACGCCACGGGCTCCCGGGCGCCATAGGAAATATCGAGCTTGTCGCTGCGGCAGTAGAGCGCGTAGCGGTACTCAGCGGGGTTTGGAGTGAGCAGCATGCTCATGCTTGTCTCCTTGCGGCACGAATGGCGGCCAGCGCAGCGTTGCCAACCTGCGGGGTTCGCCTGGCGGCGACTTTGGCCGGTAGTGCCAGCGGCATTTTCTGTAAGGGCTCACCAGCCATCAGCCGGCGAACAGCGATGGTGTAATTACGCTCGAACAGCTTCGAACTGGCGTCTTCGGGCAGCCTGTTCAGGTTCTCGAAGCCACACTCCTTGGCGGCGTGCCATACCGCGTCGTGGCTCCACTTGCCCTGACCAGCCATGGCCGGGTGAGCGTTACGGCATGCCTCGCGGAAGGCGGTATTCAGCGCTGGGAGGCCAAGCATTTCTGGCGAGGGTTGGCACCACTGGATGAATTCACCAGGCGGAGGGATAAATGGGGTGCCGGACTGTCGACAGCGCATCAGCCCGAACTGCAACTGATCGGCGCTGTTGATGCCGGCCTCAAGGAATGCGGTCAACCACTGCTGTTTCGACGCGCTATAGGTCGCCTGATCGGGCCAGGCTTGCTTCCAGGCGGTGCAGATCGAGCGCAGATCGCGGAACAAGTCGTTAATCACCGTGGCGGTCTTGCGGTTGAGCTCAGCCTTCACGTCCGCCGGCAGTTCGAAGCCGACTGGGATGCGTTGACCCGATTGAATCTTGGCCCACAGGCCGTGGGTGACGACAGATACCTGGTTCACTGGCCGACCTCCTGACTCATCCAGGACGTGTCTTGATCGTCAAACGTCGCCGCACCGCCACCGCTTCGCAGCGGGACAACCTTGGCCGCCTTCGTGAAATCGCGCTTGATCCAGCCGACCAAGGCTGCAATCCACTGGCTTTCTGTCTGCGCTACACCCTTGGCATCGTGATGAACGACAAACCCGCCGATGGCCTCGCTCGAGAACTCTGCGATAGGAACACCTGAACGCTTGGCATAGGCCTCCAGCTGCGATTGATCTGGAACCCAGTCGAGGTACATCGCGAAGGGCTCGCGCGGTGAGTGTGTATTACTTCCCTTCCCTTCCTTTCCGGGGGTGAGGCCTCGATCATCGCTAGACGAGTCTTCGCCATCATCTAGACGATCACTCGACGAGGACTCGACGAAATTGGGGTGCTTGAATGTTGGCCTGTCGATCTTTTGATGGTGCCAGCCGTTGACGTGAAGGTACTGCTTCGACGAGGCCTCATAGAGGCTGATCAGGCGGTTCGACACCAGCTCGCCGATCAACCCTTCGACTGTCAACGCTGTGATGTCATCACCGGGAAAAACGAGGGCCTTTATGGTCTTCGGCGACATCGGGTGGTTGCCGGCGTCGTCGCAGAAGTTCCATAGCCCGATGAAGAGGAGTCGAGCCATCGCCGAGCATTCCATGACTTGCTCGCTGGTCCAAAACTCCGGCTTGATGGTGCGGATACGAGCCATTACAGACGCCCTCCATGACTGAAAGCCTGACGCGTCAGATTCGGCGAGAGCCATGAAACTGACGTGGAATGCGCGGTATTGCCTGCATCGACTGTGCGGTGCATAATCGACCTCGATGTGTTGTTGAAGAAGCCGGGCTGCCACCCGGTTTTTTTATGCCTGCAATTCAGGTACTGGACGGATGAACAGCAGGACGGTCTCACTACTGGCGCAAGGCCAGGTCACGCATAATTCATCTCGTCAAACGGCGCTCTTTTCCGGACCGCAGCTGGGGACATCTTTGCGGCTGGCTATCAGCCTTCCGCCTGATTCCTTTTCCAGCACGCACTGCATTGGGTAGGAGAACCCGCCAGTGGCGCGGCACTGAGAGACGCGGCTTCTAGTAACGCCGAGCGCGTCAGCAATTGCCTTCCCTGAACCAAACAGCTTCAGGGCGTCGTCATAGGTCATTTTTTGTCTCCATTTGCATGCCTCGAAGTTTAGACCCTTAAACATCACAAATGCAAACACCTAAACCAAAGAATGTTTAAGATCCTAAATATGGAATTCAAAGACAGACTTCAGTCGCGCATGAAGGCCTTGGGGCTGACTGCTGCCGACATCATCAAGCTAACTGGCGTCTCGAAAGGGACGGTGAGCTTTTGGGTGAATGGAAAGAACGGGGCTACCGGAAAGAACCTGCTCTCCCTGGCCAAGGTGCTGCGGTGTGCGCCCGAATGGCTCACTGATGGAAAAAATCCACCTGACAATGAGCCAGAGCGTAGGGCCAACGCCACCATGCTCGGCCCAATCTCCGTTTGGGACGACGAAACACCGCTGGACGACGACGAGGTATACGTGCCGTTCCTCAAGGAAGTTGAACTGTCCGCTGGATCGGGACGTACCGTTATCGAGAAGTCGGGCAGCAGAAAGCTCCGCTTCGGAAAGCAGACCCTTCGCAACCAGGGCGTGCAGTTTGACCAGGCCGTGTGCGTGACCGTGCATGGCAACAGCATGGAGCCGGTTCTACCGGACGGCAGCACCGTTGGCGTCGACAGAGCATCTACAGCAGTGAAGGACGGGAAGATGTACGCGATCGATCACGGCGGCGAGCTGCGAGTGAAGACGCTCTACCGGATGCCGGGTGGCGGCCTCCGCTTTCGTAGCTTCAACCAGGACGAGCACCCGGATGAGGAATATACCGCTCAGCAGCTGGCCGAGAGTGGCATCAGCGTGCTGGGTAAGGTGTTTTGGTATTCGGTTTTGTTATAAAAATAAATGCCAACTACAACTATGGACATGCTTGGTCTGATTTAAACGAGTCGTACCAAGCACTTGAAAGGTGGAAGAGATGCAGCAACAACCTCTGGTGGCTCACGAGCTTGAAGTAGAAAATGATCCAGCAGCTTCGCCTCTTTCGACGTACGAAGCTGCCAGCGGCCTAGCTCGTTGGGCCATAAGCAAGGGACTGCTCCACGCTCTTCCGCCCGATGTTGATCGCGCATACCTTGCCAACGTCCCAATGATTCCGTTGCCGCACGAAGCGGAGGTGATTCTCCGCCAGAGAGGTGTAGAGTCCATCGCCTACAACTCTCCTAGCCGAATGATCTACGTCTACACCAAGCGCAAGGTTACGCAGAAAGAGCTCAAGTCCCTGCCGTCGAGCCTGAGCAGGCATGGCATCAGCTTCCCTCAAGGCACTATTGATGATGTTGGCAAAGGGGATGTCAGCTCGCAGGGCGCTATTTATTCTGTTCACGTATCTCCCGCGGGGCGCCATTACACGTGCGGATCTTCCATTTCCCCAGGCAATGATCCCTCTGCGGGAACGCTTGGCGCGCTGGTGACGCTGGCTGACGGAACCCTTCACGGCTTGACCAACAATCATGTTAGTGCTCTCTGCAGCCACGTCGAGCTTGCAACCCCAATCCTGGCACCAGGCGTGATAGACGTCAGAGCAAACGGCATTGACCCTTTCACAATTGGGTTTCATGTTCGCGCACTGGAAATGCATCATGGCTCAGTAGGCAACATCGACATCTCGGCAAACACAGATGCTGCGATTTTCAGGATCAAAGACGCGCTGAATGTCAGCTCGATGCAGGGTAATGAGTATGACACTCCTACTCGAGTCGTTGATCCTGCGGAGGGAATGAGGGTCGCCAAAGTGGGTCGAACCACAGGATTGACTCGTGGTCAAATCGTAAGTAGGGAGCTTAGGCCTGCCGGGGTTAATTATCACGCCCAGCGGCACGGGTTCAGTAGCCAGATGTGGTTTGGCAACGTCTATTCGATTCATGGCTTTGGCTCCGAGTTTTCGCTAGGAGGTGACTCTGGATCATTGGTGGTGCAAGTCGATGATCTCGATCGCCCAATAGCTGCGGTTGGACTTATCTTCGCTGGTGGGCCAGACTCATCAGCGCCGGGCAATGCAAAATCACTCATGTTGCCCTTGAGGCCAATTCTGGAAGCTTTGGAGGCCAACCTAGTAGGAGGTCACAATGTCTAGCGAAGCAGGAGACCTGCTGCTCGCTGCGGACCATTTGCTCAAGGCGATTGATCCGCCTTCGCAGCAGTCTGTATCAATTGCAACTTTTTTCAGGCCTGGCAGGCCGCTCGCTATTCGAGTGACTGTGCTGCCTGAGTTCAGCTACCTGATCAGTCGTGTACCTGCGTCGATCGATGGCTTTGATGTTCTTCGGGAAGTCGCCCCTAGACCGGTCGCCAATTACCGAGCATCCTGAGCAGTCTTGAAAGCCCGCTTCGGCGGGCTTTTCCATATCCGCGCGCCGGCCTGGCGCCTTGAATTCCCCCTTCCTCTAGCCCGCCGCTGAGCGGTTTTTTTGTGCCTGCGCGGTGGTCTTTCGACCGAATGGTTTAGTTATTTAAACGAAGCGCTTGACGCCGCTGGTTTAACTTTCTAAATTTACATCCATCGAGGTGCTACACAGCCCCTCGGAAGGCCCTCAAGCCGAACCGCTCTTTAGCGACACACCTTGCCGGATCGACACCGGCCCAGATTCAAAGGCAGCGATGGACAGGCCTCAACGGTCCAGAGGGTTGGCAACTGACCCGGGCGTGCAGCGTAAAGCGCCAATGCAGTTATCCAGCGGGTGGGCACCGCGGCTGGAGGAACAACCAGAAGATTGCCGCGCAACTGACGCCAGTAGCGGGTCGCGGCAGGTTTCACTGGCTGGCCTTCCAGCGAGGGCCAGACGGGAAATCAACTGGTATCGGAGCAATTAAAGATGACCACGATTATCGAAGACCGCTTCGATAGCGGCGCCCAAGTGAGCATGGAAATGGACAAGGACGCGGGCGAGCTATTCGTCTTCCACTGCCCTGCCGGCCAAGGATGCATCATCAGCAAATGGCCGCTGGACAGCTATCACATGCCGATCGCGATGGCCCATTACGAGCAATGCATGGAGCTGGAGCGCGCCGCCTTCGAAGCCTGCTCCACGTCAGCCTGACGTTAACTGCCCGATCACCTGGCCCCCGCCCCAGGCTGCATCGGTAGCCACTCTGAACGCGAGTTGATCGCCGCGAATTGTGAGCGTGGGTAGCGCCTCGCCCATCTGGTGAGGCGTCCCGACACCCGGTTTGCCCCGGAGAGTGGCCACCAATGCAGCCCATACCCGAGACACATCATGGAAACGATCACCATCGGCGCATGGATAGGCCACCTCGGCCGAGGCCTGGCGCCTCGCGAACTGCAATGCCTGCTTGACGTTGCCCAGGGCTTCACCACGAAGGAAATAGCCAAGCACTTCGAAATCGCCCCGGGCACCGTCGAGAAGCGACTCGCCGCAGCGATGTTCAAGCTGGACGTGCCCCGCCGCGCCGCTCTGGTGGCCGAAGCCATGCGTCGCCAGATCATCAGCCCCCTGTGCATCGCCCTCGCCGGCCTGATCGCAATGCACGCGGTCATCGACGACAGCGACCCGATGCGCCGCGATCGTCGAGCGCCCGAGCGGCGCACCGCCCAAGTTCGAATCGTTCGCAAGGCCGAGGCCTTCGAGCTCCACGCCTGATTTCACCGAGGACGCCCCATGCAAACAGCAATGCACCCCGCTTTCGGGGAGAAACTTGCCGTGCTCGCAGCACTGCTTGAGCGCAGTCAGTCGGCACGGGCCGAAGCCCATGACAAGTTTGGTCAACCCGCACCGCGCTACCAGGCCAGCGGCAGGGGCGGCGCCTGGGATGTGGTCGAGATCACTACCGGCGCTGTCCAGGGCTTCGCCTACAGCTACCGTACCGCCCTGCGCTTTGTGGATGTGATGGAGGCCGGTGCAGCTTCCAAAGCCGGAGCAACCTCCTAGCAGCCTATCAGGGAGTTTTTATACTAGATGCTTTCCCGCCCCATGGCGGCACACTGACTCAATCGCCGCTACGCTAGCGAGCCGAGCAGTAGCAAGTAGTCGCCCGCTGGTCCTACTTCCCCCACTGCGTATCGACAGGCTCAGGGCGCGTCTTATCTAGGTCAACTGAGAGTAGATGATGGTAAGATCCTAATCTTGTTGGTCCGACCCCTTGAACCAGGTGCTAAGGACGTCTTATTTAAAGGAGTGACCATGGAAGCTGTGACGATATCTGCGCTATCAGTAACGCGAGTTCTATCCCCAGTCCTCAAGGGCCTCTATCAAAGCGCCAAAGGTCCGGTAAAGTCTACTCTGAGTAACTGGAACGTTGATCGCGAACTCGAGAAAATCGGACACAAGATAGCGAAGCTCGAAAACGTCAGAACGATGTGGTCTCCTAATGAAGACATCGGTCTGCATGAATTTTATTATCCATCAAAAATTCTTTTCCAACACCAAGAAATCGCTATTGATTTTGCAAAAGACCTGCCTACTACGCATCTGATTATTGAAGGCACCGTGGGGCAAGGCAAATCGATTTTTATGCGGTACCTCGCAACTCAGGCGACTTGCGAACACAGCCCCGCACAGGTACCCGTTCTTTTAGAGCTGCGCAATATAGACAAGGAAACGAGACTAAGAACCCTCATTGATGAATATTTTACATCAATTGGACTTACAGCAGCTACAAGCGAGACATTCGAATATCTGGCGAAGTCCGGAAAGGTGCTTCTGCTACTTGACGGCTTTGACGAAATACCTAAAGAGTGCGTAGTACGAACCCTTCGAGAAATCAGTAGCCTTCAAGGAAAATTCACGGACCTACAGATTGTTGTTTCCTCGCGACCGAATACAGCAATTCACAAAACAGCGGGATTCTCACAGGCAAAATTAGTACCTCTCGCGATTGAGGACTATGATCCCTTTTTGTCTAGACTGAAATTACCGATAGAGCGCCGCGAAGCTCTAATCAGCGCGATCATCAAGGGTTCACTGACAGCAGTGGTTAGTACTCCACTAATGCTCACTTTAGTGGTAATGGTCTATCAGCGCGAAAACCATATCCCGCCTACCCTGCCTGAATTTTTCGACAAGCTATTTCATGTCGTCTTTACAAAACATGACGGCCTCAAAGCCGGCTTTGCCCGCCCCCATAATACAAATCTTAGCGAAAGACTTCTGCAGAAATTATTTGAGTCCTTCTGTTTTATGGTTGTCCAGTTAGGATATGGCAGGACCTTAAAGCGTGGAGAGTTCTCAGCTGCCTTCGATGAAGCCATTCAGTATACGAATGATTGCGCCTGCACACAGGAAGAATTCAAAAAGGATCTCGTAGATGTCGCCTGCCTGATGCTGGAGGAGGGCTTAGATCTCACTACGTTCTTACATAAAAGCATACTTGATTATTTCTCAGCAGCTTTTATAAAAAACTCCACCGACGAGGTAGCCGAGCTTTTTTACAGCGAGATTGTAAAGCCCGGCACAGCGAATTGGGAAGGCACACTGCATTTCTTGGCAGCCATCGATTCCATACGTTACTCCCGGCTGCTTGTGCTACCAAACATTCCAGGCACGCTGCAGAAACTGGAGTCTTTGGTTACCAACAGAGACGAGCAAGAGATAAAGCTCTATTTCAAGGAGCACTACCCCAACCTGAAGATCATGTATAAACCGCAAATCGAACTCTGCGTAGTGAGGGGGATTTGGCGTACCGAATCAGCCGTCCCATGGGATGAAATGATCGACAGATTGATCTACACCCATCTTGACAGAACAATCGAGTCACCAGATAATCAGAGTTTGACAAAAGAGCTGTATGGGAATTTCGCCCAAGATATCCCCGCGCATGCATTTTATGAAGTAAACTTCATTCAGTATATAGCAGTCTTCGGCATTGAGGGTATCCTCAGTGTCCTATCCCGGGCCATTTTGGAAATGGAGATAATGATACGAGATGCCGAGCAAGCCGTAAGGCTTGAAGAAAAGAAAAAGAATATCTTTATTCGGAAGAAGTAAAAAAGGGCGTGCGTGCTGGCTTATAGCCATCACACCTTTTTTGCCGGCTTAAATCAAGCCAGTCGGCGAATCGACCCCGCTGAATAGCTCATGGCTGGGCCTGCTGGACCTCATCGTTACCTCCATTGGCGCGTTTACACGCCTGCATGTAGGTACGACTGAGGTCGTGTCATCGACTCGCCAGGTCGTGAGTCGAACGCTTCCTCATGGATGGCCATTCCACTGGGCCCATAAACACCTATGAACATCTGCGTGCTGCCAGTTCGCGACAGCCGCACTTGGACGTCGATAAACGTTCCATCACTCAGCGTTTCGTCATGAGTCCGGTGGTTCAATGTTGGGTCTGCCCAACCCCAGAACACATCACCGCGAATCCTCATGCCGCCCTCCTACGACCTTAGTTTTATACCTATCCGCCACCATAGCGGATGGTGACCGGGCCGCAACCGCTCAAGCCCTATATGTGAGCTGAATCGGACAACCGGAACGCAAAGCTATACCCCACCCCCTTCCTGTACAACTTTCTGCCGCGATATGGCGGCCGAGGAATCGTCATGTCCGAAGAAAAGATTTCGTTCGTCAACGGCAAGCCTGCGCACTGCGGGTGCCAAATCCAGTACAGCAGCGGCGGCGGTGAGTACAGCGACGTGCACTACGTCACGCTGTGCGCGACACACCAGGTTAAGCGATTCGGGCCTGTCGAGGTCATCCGCGATGAAGATGGATGGTGGTACCACCCTGACGTACCTGAATTCGACGAAGACGTTGGGAAGTTTGACGCCTGGCTCAAGGAGCAAAAGCTCGAGCTCAAGCAGCGCTCCATGGATGCGGACGGCCTCGAAGATCATCCCTACTGGGATATCGAATCGAACTGCTCTGGATGCGTCGGATGGGATCCTCAGTCACCCGGACCTGAATGGTTCTTGTTGGAGATCTTCGACACCGAAGACGGACCCTATGTGAGCTGGGTGCGCCGAGTGGTGACGCCATGATCCTGCCCCTGATGTACATGGCCTACCTGATCTACAGGGGGCCGCGGTGAACAACCACCAGTACCAGCCATTCTCTTATCGGGACTTCGGTCGCTGGCACACCTGCAGCATCTGCGGCACATCCAAGCACAGCGGTTTCTACTGGCTTGGCGGCTACAAGAGCAAGACCGAACCGCCCTGCATTGCCTGGAAGCTAGATCCTGAGTGGAAGGCCCAGGCCATTCCCGCGCCGATCACCGAAGCCTAACCCCTCCCCTAACTACTCAAGCCCGCCGACATGCGCGGGCATGGAGAGCTATTGCCATGCCAAACCACATCACCAACAAAGTCAGCGCGCCAGCTCACGTCCTCGTATCGCTGATCAACGGGGACGGCCGGATCGACTTCGGCAAGGTCATCAAGTTTGAGGGCGAGTTCCCTTGGGATTGCGTCTGCGGCGCAGCTGAAACCGCAGCTGAGGCAGCAATCAATCTGCCCCTGAGCAACAACCCAATGCTCGCCGGCATGCAGCGCCACAGCCGTGAAACCTCTTCCGTGACGAAGCTGAGCGAGGAAAGCTTCGAGCAGTTCGTCCAGATGCTACGCAATCACCGAAAGTGCGGGTTCATGCACGACATGGACTTCGGTCGCCAGGCCTGGGGCACCAAGTGGAACGCCTATAGCCAGAAGATCGATGTTGAAGGCTGCTCACTGTCCTTCGATACGGCCTGGAATGCACCGGTACCAGTATTCAAAGCCCTTTCCGCCTTGCATCCGACCGAAGAAATCACGGTCTTGTTCGCTGACGAGGACATAGGCAGTAACTGCGGCACGCTCAAGCTCAAAGGCGGCGAGCTGGTAGAGCAAGACTGCGCGGGGCCATGGGGAAAGATGAACGAAGCCGAGCAGGCGAAGTGGCGAGCCTTCGCTATGGAAGTTACCGGCCGCACCGACGAAGACGACGACGAATAACCAACCTGCCGCCACCGGCGGCGTGGAGACCATCCCATGGAAACCGAGATTCTTTCGGACGAAGAGCTGGTGGAGATCACCGGCTACAAACCCAGGGCGTGGCAGCGCCGTTGGCTCACAGAAAAAGGCTGGCACTTCGTCGAAAGTCGCGGTGGCAGGCCACTTGTAGGCCGCCAATACGCCCGCCAGAAGCTCAGCGGCGTTGTGATCGACACCGTGCCCGTCGCTTCCGCCCCTCCCCCGGCGCCAGCCTGGACCCCTGATTTCTCCCGAGTAAAGTGAAATGCGCCCAAGAAGTACCGAGAACCGCGATCTGCCGCCGGGCATGTACCGGCGAAAGCGCACCAGGAAGAACGGAAACATATGGGTCGGGTACTACTACCGCGATCAGGCCGGCAAGGAAATCCCACTCGGTACCGACCTGGTGCAGGCCAAACTGAAGTGGGCCGACCTCGAAGCCAAAGCGACACCAGCAGAACTCACAACTATGAAAGGGATCTTCGACGAGTACGAGCGCAAGATCATCCCGGGCAAAGCCGCCCGGACCCAGAAAGACAATATCTACGAGCTCAAGCAACTGCGCGCCGTGTTCGACTCGGCGCCGATCGACGCAATCACGCCGGCCATGATCGCGCAGTACCGGGACTCACGATCGGCGAAGACCAGAGCCAACAGGGAAATCGCTCTGTTCTCTCACGTATTCAACACAGCAAGGGAATGGGGGCTCACTACCCGGGACAACCCGTGCCTGGGAGTGAGAAAAAACAAGGAGAAACCGCGTGACTTCTACGCCAACGAAACGGTGTGGCAGGCGGTGTATGAGAAGGCTCCACCGGAGCTGAAGGATGCAATGGACCTGGCGTACCTGACTGGCCAGCGGCCATCGGACGTACTTTCCATGCGAAAGGATGATGTGGAGGGGGTCTATCTGCTGGTCAGCCAAGGCAAGACCGGCAAGCGGCTGAGGATCATCCTGGAGGAGAATGGTGTGAGAAACAGCCTGGGCCAGCTGCTCGATAGGATCATGCGCAGCACCAGCCAGCACCTATCGCCATTCTTCATCATCAACGAGCATGGCAAGCGCATGAGCTGGCCAATGCTGCGCAATCGGTGGGCCGAGGCCCGCGAGGCTGCCCGGATGGAAGCTGAACTGGAGAAGAAGCCGGATTTGGCCAATCGCATAGCGCAGTTCCAGTTCCGCGATATCCGTCCAAAAGCCGCCTCGGAGATCAACGACCTGGGCGATGCGAGCGTGCTGCTGGGCCACTCGAAAGAGGGAATCACCCAGCGCGTTTACCGTCGCGTCGGAGCAATCGCCAAGCCCTCGAAAGGCTGAAGTTTTGGAACTCCTAGCTTTTTGTTTCGGAACTCCTGCGTTTTCCAGCCCATAACGAAAAACCCCGTAGACCTAGATCTACGGGGTTTTGAATAGTGGAGGCCGAGGTCGGAATCGAACCGGCGTAGACGGATTTGCAATCCGGAGCATAACCACTTTGCTACTCGGCCTCAAAGTTCGGATCTAGCAGCTTACGCTTCGCTATCTCCTTGAAACTTCAGCACTTTTTCAAGCTTGCTGCGTTTCGATGGACGCCATTATGTCTACATTCTTTGGACCTTGCAACCCCTTGATCATAAAAAATCTTCAAGGGGCTCAAGGTGTTAGCGCAGGCGGCCGAATTTGCTCCACAGCCCCACCAAGGTGTTTTCGACGGTGCCGCTGGCGGCCATGCCGATCCGCTCCTGCAGGCTCTTGCGTTCGGCGTAGTGCAGGTGGAACAGGTTGGCTTCGCGGGCGCGGTCGCTGAGGTATTCGTCGCTGGTGCGCAGCTCGTCGACCAGCTTGCGGTTCAGCGCGGCGACGCCGAGCCAGACTTCGCCGGTGGCCACTTCATCGATGTGCAGCTGCGGGCGATAGCGGGAGACGAAGTCCTTGAACAACTGGTGGGTGATGTCCAGATCTTCCTGGAACTTCTCCCGGCCCTTCTCGGTGTTCTCGCCGAACACGGTCAGGGTGCGCTTGTATTCGCCGGCGGTGAGTACTTCGAAGTCGATGTCGTGCTTTTTCAGCAGGCGATTGACGTTGGGCAACTGGGCGACCACGCCGATCGAGCCGAGCACGGCGAATGGGGCGCTGACAATCTTTTCGCCGATGCAGGCCATCATGTAGCCGCCGCTGGCGGCTACCTTGTCGATGCATACGGTCAACGGAATGCCGGCCTGGCGGATACGCGCCAATTGTGAGGCCGCCAAGCCGTAGCTGTGCACCAGGCCGCCGCCGCTTTCCAGGCGCAGCACCACTTCGTCACGCGGGGTGGCCAGGGTCAGCAGTGCGGTGATCTCGTTGCGCAGGCTCTCGGTGGCCGAGGCCTTGATGTCGCCGTCGAAATCGAGGACGAACACTCGGCCTTTCTCCTCGACCTTGGCCTTGCCCTTCTTCTGCTGTTTTTCCGCCTTGGCCTGCTGCTTGCGCAGGGCCTTGAGCTGGGCTTTGTCGAACAGGCCCGATTCCAGGCGTTCGCGCAAATCCTTGTAGAACTCGTTCAGGCGGGTGACCTGCAACTGCCCGCCCGACTTGCGCCGCCCCTTGCCCCGCAGGCCGGCGATAGCCGACAGGACCACCAGAATGGCGATCACCAGGGTGGCGGTTTTGGCGAGAAAGCTTGCGTACTCGGCAAGAAACTCCACATTGACTCCTTGATAGACCAGCGCCTCAGGGCGCGAAACTGTTGCAAGCATACCGGTGCGCTTGGGGCGCTGCCAGCCGGGGAAAACGCTGGCAACACAGTTCAAACGACCTTTTCAAACGCTTGTATGTTTTTTCGTTGACAGCCTGTCTGTCGCATCCTAACCTCGCAGCAACTCCAATCGGCCGGACCTCTACGTGGGCAACATCTACCTGATCCGACATGGCCAAGCCTCCTTCGGCGCCGACGACTACGATGTCCTCTCGCCCCTGGGCGCACGCCAGAGCCACGCACTGGGCGAGCACCTGGCCCAGCTCGGGCTGCGCCTGGATCGTTGCCTGGCCGGCGACCTGCGCCGCCAGCAGGACACCGCACGCCTGGCCCTTCAGGCCATGCAGGCCCAGGGCTGCCGCACGCCCGGCCTTGAGACCGACGCCGCGTTCAACGAGTTCGACGCCGACGGCATGATCCGCGCCCTGCTCCCTGGCCTGCTGCCGCAGGAGCCCGAAGCGCTGCATATCCTGCGCAACGCCGCCAGCAACCGCAGCGAGTTCCAGCGCCTGTTCGCCCTGATGGTGCAACGCTGGCACGATGGCGAGCATGAAAACGACGGCCTGGAGACCTGGCAGGCGTTCACCGCCCGGGTCGGGGCTGGCCTCGAGCGGGTGCTCGAAGGTGCCAACAGCGGCGACAACATCGCCATCTTCACCTCCGGCGGCACTATCGCCGCCCTGCTCCACCTGGTTACCCGTATTACCCCCAGCCAAGCCTTCGCGCTGAACTGGCAGATCATCAACACGTCGCTCAGCCACTTGAAGTTCCGTGGCCGCGACGTGGTACTGGCTTCCTTCAACAGCCAAGCCCATGTGCAGCTGTTGAGGGCGCCGGAGCTCGTCACCTACCGATGAGCCCGGCCTGTTGTCCCCGTGGGGACGTGAATATCACTCTATAAGGAATGCGCCATGACCTCCGTAGCTGATGCCGTCAAGAAGATGCAAGAGAAGTTCAACCCATCCGCTGCCGCCGGCCTGGACCTGGTGTTCGGTTTCAACATCACCGACGAAGACAAGCACTACGCCCTGATCGTCAAGGATGGCACCTGCGACCTGCAGGAAGGCGAAAACCCGGACGCCAATTGCACCCTGGTCATGGACAGCGAAACCCTCAAAGGCATCGTCAGCGGTGATACCGACGGCATGCAGGCTTTCATGAGCGGCAAGCTGCGCGTCGAAGGCGATATGATGCTGTCGATGAAGCTCAGCGAGCTGTTCCCGGCCTGAGTGGCATGGGCACTCGCCGATGAAAAGAACCGGAGCCGATGGGCTTCGGTTTTTTTTTGCCCGCTGGCTGAAGCCAAGCGTTCATCAGGCCTACTGATCGCGTGCCAACACCGGCATCTATCGAGCCGCCGGCACGCTTGTACCAAGGGCCTACGGAAATTAGATTAGCCAATAGTCCTCGCGCTCGATAATAAGGTAAACGCATGACGCTCACCGACCAGTCCACCCAGGTACGTCCCGGCGAAGAACTCGACGCGGCCGTCATCGACCCTTACCTCAAGGCCCATGTGCCTGGGCTGAGCGGCACCCCGATCATCAGTCAGTTCCCAGGCGGTGCGTCGAACCTCACCTACCTGGTCGCCTACCCGGAGCAGGAGTTCGTGCTACGCCGGCCGCCGTTCGGCCACAAGGCCAAGACCGCCCATGACATGGGCCGCGAGTTCCGTATCCTCAACCAGCTCAACAGCGGCTTCCCCTACTGCCCCAAAGCCTACGTGCATTGCACCGACGAATCGCTGATCGGCAGCGAGTTCTACGTCATGGAACGGGTCAAGGGCATCATCCTGCGCTCGGACATTCCACCGTCCCTGGGCCTGGACGCCAGTCGCACCGAGGCGCTGTGCAAGAGCTTCATCGACCGCCTGGTGGAGCTGCATCAGGTCGACTACAAGGCCTGTGGCCTGGCCGACCTGGGCAAGCCCGAAGGCTACGTGCAGCGCCAGGTGGAGGGGTGGACCAGCCGCTACGAAAAAGCCCTGACACCAGACGCACCGCACTGGGAACAGGTGATCGCCTGGCTGCGCGACAAGATGCCCGCCGACCACCCGCGCCCGGGCATCGTGCACAACGACTACCGCTTCGACAACGTGATCCTCGATGCCGACAACCCGATGCGCATCATCGGCGTGCTGGACTGGGAAATGACCACCCTCGGCGACCCGCTGATGGACCTGGGCAACAGCCTGGCCTACTGGATCGAGGCCAATGACCCACCGCCGGTACAGCTGATGCGCCGCCAGCCGAGCAATGCTCCGGGCATGCTGACCCGCCGCCAGTTCGTCGATTACTACGCCGAGCGCGCCGGCATCCGCCTGGACAACTTCGATTACTACTATTGCTATGGCCTGTTCCGCCTGGCCGGCATCGTCCAGCAGATCTACTACCGCTTCCACCACGGCCAGACCCAGGACAAGCGCTTCGCCCAGTTCATCCACATGAACCGGCTGCTGGAGCAGATGGCCCTGCAGGTGATCGGCAAGTCCTCACTCTGACAACAAGGAAAACGGCATGTCCAAGACCACCCTGTTCGACCTCGACGGCAAGATCGCCTTCGTCTCCGGCGCCAGCCGCGGTATCGGCGAAGCCATCGCCCACCTGCTGGCCCAGCAAGGCGCCCACGTGATCGTCTCCAGCCGCAAGCTCGAAGGCTGCCAGCACGTAGCCGATGCCATCGTCGCCGCAGGCGGCAAGGCCAGCGCCGTGGCATGCCACATCGGCGAGATGGAGCAGATCCAGCAGGTGTTCGCCGGCATCCGCGAACAGTTCGGTCGCCTGGACATCCTGGTCAACAACGCCGCCACCAACCCGCAGTTCTGCAATGTGCTGGACACCGACCTGGGCGCTTTCCAGAAGACCGTGGACGTGAACATCCGTGGCTACTTCTTCATGTCGGTGGAAGCCGGCAAGCTGATGCGCGAGCACGGTGGCGGCAGCATCATCAACGTGGCCTCGATCAATGGGGTCTCACCGGGGCTGTTCCAGGGCATCTACTCGATGACCAAGGCCGCAGTGATCAACATGACCAAGGTGTTCGCCAAGGAATGCGCGCAGTTCGGTATCCGCTGCAACGCCCTGCTGCCGGGGCTGACCGACACCAAGTTCGCCTCGGCCCTGGTCAAGAACGACGCCATTCTCAACGCCGCGCTGCAGCACATCCCGCTCAAGCGCGTGGCCAACCCCAACGAGATGGCCGGCGCGGTGCTGTACCTGGCCAGCGAGGCGTCCAGCTATACCACCGGCACCGCGCTCAATGTCGACGGCGGCTACCTGTCCTGACCGTACTGCTTGCCCGTTCTCATGGAACTGCACAAAAAGGTTGACGCAACCCGTCAACCTGAAGTTTACAGCTCAGGTATACTGCCGGCTTCGGCCCAAGCCCAGGATCCTGACCATGACGGAAAACAGCTTTGCCTTTCGCCTCAAGGAACTGCTCGAACACCACAAGCTGACCCTGCAGGCGGTAGGCACGGCACTGGGCATCTCGCGCACGGCCGTGCACAAATGGACCCGCGGCGGCGAGATCGACTACGACAACCTGCGCAAGCTGGCGGACTTTCTCAAGGTCAACTGGATCTGGCTGCGCTATGGCGAAGAGGCCCTGCAAAGCGTGCAACATGCCGAAGTGGTCGAGTTGCCGATGACCGACCTACGTCGGCGCTACACCGCTGAGATCATGGAAAGCGAAATGCGCATGAAGCTGGCCCAGGAAGGTGCGCGCATCGTCACCTGGGAATGGAACCTGGTCAGCGACGAGGTGACCTATTCACCCAACGTCGAAGACGTGTACGGCTGGCCAGTACGGCACAACGAAGACTTCTGGGTGCACGTGGCCCCCGAAGACGCCATGCAGATGCACGCAATGTACACCCGCGCCGTGGCCAGCGGCACCCGCTGCGAATGTGATTTCCGCATCACCCGCCCCGACGGCAGCCAGCGCTGGATCGCCTCGCGCGCCACGGTGCTACAGGACAGCGCCGGGCGTTCGGTGAAGATGGTCGGTATCAGCATGGACGTCACCGAACGCAAGGTGGCCGAGGCGGAGCTGCGCCAGAGCGAGGAGCGTTTTCGCACCATCTTCGAACTGGCCTGGGGCGCCCTGGCCTACATCGAACCGGATGGCACCTGGAGCCGCGTCAACGGCAGCTTCTGCGAACTGTTGGGCTATACCGAACAAGAGCTGTATGGCATGACCTTCCAGCAGCTCACCCACCCCGACGACCTGCCCGGCAACCTGGTGCTGCTGGAACGCATGCTGGCGGGCGAAATCGACCGTTACGAAGTGGAAAAACGCGTGCGCCACAAGGATGGCCGCTACATCTGGGTGCGTGCCCGTACCTCGTTGCAACGTCACGCCGACGGCCAGCCCGAGCACCTGATCAGCGTGTTCGAGGACATCACTGCCGAGCGCGACGAACATGAACGCCTGCAGGCCCATATCGCCGGCCTGCAAGCTCGCCTGAGCTAGACGGAGAAGCATGACGATGCTGCCCGGGAGCCTGTCGACCAATGGCCAATGCCGTAACCATGTGCAGCGCCGCGGCACCGTGGGGCTGTATTTCGTCGCCGGGCTCTCGGTGCTGGCGGGCATGACCGATGCCATCGGCTTCATGGCCACCGGCGATTTCGTCTCGTTCATGAGTGGTAACACCACCCGCCTGGCCGTCTCGCTGGGCAGCGCCGAGATGGGCCTGGTGCTACGCCTGGTGCTGGTGATCGGCGCCTTTATCCTGGGCAACGCCCTGGGCGTGATCATCGCGGCGAAAAGCGGCCGGCGCGCCTGGCCGCTGCTCAGCCTGATCGGCGCCCTGCTGGTGTTGGCTGCCTTGCTGCCGGCGTTGCTGCAACTGCCCGCGCTGCTGGCGGCGGTCACGGCCATGGGCATGATCAACGCCGTGGTGGAGGAAGTGAATGGCCTGCCGATTGGCCTGACCTACGTCACCGGCGCCCTGTCACGCTTCGGCCGAGGCCTGGGGCGTACCTTGCTGGGCCAACGCCGGCTGGGCTGGCGGGTACAGTTGATCCCTTGGTGCGGCATGTTTCTGGGTGCCATCGCCGGGGTCCTGCTGGAGCAGCGCTTCGACCGCACCGCCCTGCTCGCCAGCGCCCTGCTGGCCCTGCTGCTGGGCCTGGTTTCGCTGAAGATCCCGCGGCGCTGGCAGCTGCGCTACATGCCGCGCTGAATCACAGGCAGGTCGCTGCGGCAGCGCGACGGCGCAAGGCGTTGGTGTCGTTGCTTTGCGCGTAGTAGTCGACGCGGGTCCCACCAGCCTGCGGGTAGATGTCGGCGAACGACTCCGCTTCACGGGTATAGACGGTGAAGCCGCCCTGCTTGCGCGGTGCCAGGTAGCCGCTGGCATCGACACCGAATGCCGCCTCTTCCTGCCAGCTGAACTGGATGCACTGGGCGACAAGGTCGGGCGTCTTGGCCGAGTCGAGCTGGGCGGTCGGCGAACCGTTACGCGCGGCGTCCATGGTCGCTGAAGCACAACCGGCCAGTACCAGTGCTGCGGCGATCGGCAGAATTGCTCGCATGTTCCATCCTCGGGGGCAAAAAAGAAGGCGACTCTAGCACTGGCGCCAGCACGAGTGAATTGTCCTGCGCGAACCGTTGTCGCAAATAGGCCATGCCCTGCTTACAAGGAGCCCTCCATGAAGCCACGCCAAACCCTGTATGCCCTGCTGCTCGGTGCCACCTTGCCTTGCCTGCCCCTGGCAGCGACCGCGGCGGGTGCGCCAGAGGAAAGCGTCACCGCACCGCACACCGAACGCGAACTGAAGATCGGCGACAAGGCGCCGGACCAATACAAACGCGACGAACTGGCCGTGCGCGACTGGCGCGCCAAAGGCCTGCCTGCACCGGAAACGGACAGCCACTGGGTACGCCTGGCCGATCATTACGTGCTGGTGCAGACCACCAATGGCGTGATCCTCGCCATCCAG
Organism: Pseudomonas sp. FA-1; assembly: GCF_056856075.1. NCBI lineage: Bacteria > Pseudomonadati > Pseudomonadota > Gammaproteobacteria > Pseudomonadales > Pseudomonadaceae > Pseudomonas > Pseudomonas sp. FA-1. The sequence goes on along the minus strand of NZ_JBWXTH010000006.1, from coordinate 91,075 downwards.
CCCGCCACCTGACCCCACGCCCGGGCAAGTCCGCCAACCCTGGTGACCTGCGCACCGGCACTGGCCCGGGCCCTTTCGCGATCGAACCCATGCCGCTTATCGCTGGCGCGGGAAAAACTTGCGCGCGCAAGAAACCAAATCGAGCGATGCCTGTCTCACGAAGTACCCCGTAAACCTTTGCGGATCAAGGACCTATATCGTGATCAAGCGTATTGCGAGCTTTTCGTTGATTGCCACCGTGCTGCTGCTGAGTGGCTGCTACCACCATTACGACGATGATGACTATGGCTGGCGGGACCGTGATCGCGACCATCGCTACTACCGCTATGACCGCGATGACGATGACCATCGCTACCGCGACCGGGACCGTCGCGACCGTTACTACCGTCACCGCGACCGTGATCGCGACGACGATGATGATTGATACCACTACCAACCTGACCCGCCGCCGTGGCGCGGCACTTTTACCCTGATGATTCCTTTGAGGTTCATATCATGCGTCTGACTCTGCCTTCCCTTGCCCTCGGCTTGCTGCTCTGCCAGGGCGCATTTGCCGGCGACGGCACCGCGGCCATCGGCGGCGGCCTGGGTGGCGCCCTGGGCAACATCGTTGGCCAACAGATCGGCGGCAGCACCGGTGCTGCCATTGGCGCAGGCCTGGGCGGTGCGGCCGGCGGCGCGGTCGGTGCCCGCAAAGGCAACCGAACCGAAGCAGCCATCGGTGGCGGCCTGGGCTCGGCCGGTGGTTCGGTACTGGGCCGTGCGGTAGGCGGCTCCACCGGTTCGACCATCGGCGCAGGCCTTGGTGGTGCTGCAGGCGGTGCCCTGGGTAACCACATCGGTGACAACGACCGCGACCACGGCCACCGCCACCACCGTCGTCACCGCCACTGATCCATCGTACGCAGGGGGCTGCTGCGCAGCCCTCTCGCGGCACGAGGCCGCGCCTACCGAAAGCCCGTCATCCAGACTGCAGCCTTGCAGTGCATCAATACCTCCTTCACCACACGTCGGCACACTAGCGCTACTCTCTACCGTGCCCCTCGCGTGAAGGATCACCCCTCTCCATGAACCATGAGCTGCTCTGGGTCCTCGGCCTTTTGGCCATCGTCGTCATTCTCTTCGTCGTCAACCGCCCGCGCATGGACGTGGTCGCCCTGCTGGTGATTCTCGCCCTGCCGCTTTCGGGCATCCTCACCATCGAGCAGGCCCTGGCCGGTTTCAGCGACCCCAACGTGGTGCTGATCGCCGCGCTGTTCGTGATCGGCGAAGGCCTGGTGCGCACCGGCATCGCCTACCGGATCGGCGAATGGATGAGCGAACGCGCCGGCAACAGCGAAGCGCGCCTGCTGGTGCTGCTGATGATCGCCGTGGCCGGCCTGGGCTCGGTGATGAGCTCGACAGGCGTGGTGGCGATCTTCATCCCAGTGGTATTGAGCATTGCCGCGCGCCTGCAACTCTCGCCCAGCCGGCTGATGATGCCGCTGAGCTTCGCCGGGCTGATCAGCGGAATGCTCAGCCTGGTCGCCACACCGCCCAACGTGGTGGTGCACAGTGAACTGGTGCGCCATGGCGAGCAGGGCTTCAACTTCTTCAGCTTCACCCCGTTCGGCCTGGTGGTGCTGGTGCTCGGCATTGGCTACATGCTGTTCGCCCGCCGCTGGCTCAGCGGCGAAGTGCGCAAGGACGGCCGTGTGGAAACCCGCCGCACCCTGCTCGACCTGGTGCTGGACTACAAGCTCAACGGTCGCGAGCGACGCCTGCGCATTCGCCCTCATTCGCCTCTGGTCGGCCATACCCTGGGCGAACTGGAACTGCGCACCCGCCATGGCGCCAACGTGATCGGCATCGAGCGCCAGCACAAGTTCACCACCCGGGTCATCGCGGCCGACTCTAGCACCGTGCTGCAACAGGGCGATGTCCTGCTGCTCGACCTCTTCGCCAACCTCGACGACCTGCGCAGCCTGTGCCAGACCATGCAGCTCGAACCCCTGCACTTCAAGGCGGCCTACTTCATCGACCAATCCCAGGAGCTGGGCATGGCCGAGGTTTCCCTGCCGCCCGGCTCGCAATTGATCGGCAAGAGCATCCTGGAACTGGCCTTTCGTAGCCGCTTCGGCCTGAACGTGGTCGGCCTGCGCCGGGAGCAAACCGCTATCGAGGCGCAGCTGGTGGAGGAAAAACTGCGCCTGGGCGACACACTGCTGGTGGTGGGGCCCTGGAAGGCCGTACGCCAGTTGCAAGGCCAACCCCAGGACTTCCTGGTGTTGAGCCTGCCTGCGGAAATCGACCAGGTGGCGCCGGCGCGCACCCAGGCGCCGTTCGCGCTGCTGAGCCTGGCGGTCATGGTGGGCCTGATGGTCAGCGGCGCCGTGCCCAATGTGGTGGCCGCCCTGATCGGTTGCGTGCTGATGGGCGCCGGGCGCTGCATCGACATGGACAGCGCGTATCGCGCCATTCATTGGCAAAGCCTGGTGCTGATCGTCGGCATGCTGCCGTTCGCCCTGGCCCTGCAGCGAACCGGCGGCATCGACCTGGCGGTGAGCGGCCTGGTCGGCGTGCTGGGCGGCGCCGGCCCGAGCGCGATCCTGGCGTGCCTGTTCGTGGTTACCGCCGTGATCGGCCTGTTCATTTCCAACACCGCCACGGCGGTATTGATGGCACCGGTGGCGATCAGCACCGCGCAACAACTGGGCATGTCGCCCTACCCGTTCGCCATGACCGTGGCCCTGGCAGCCTCGGCAGCGTTCATGACGCCGGTGTCCTCCCCGGTCAATACCCTGGTGCTGGGGCCAGGCCAGTACCGCTTCGCCGACTTCGTCAAGGTCGGGGTGCCGTTCACCTTCTTGGTGATGCTGGTCACGGTGTTCATGGTGCCATGGTTCTTCGGACTCTAGCTGACGTCAAGAAACCGACGAAAAATCAATGTGTTCACATTTCGACCGACAGGACACCAGCTAATTGACATTGTCCCCGCTCTCGAAACACACTGACACGATATTGCCCCAGGTGCCTTCGGTCGTTTTCCTGGATTCAGTTCCCGCTTGCCGGTCGAGCCCATGGTGTTTCCAGCCCAGTCGCGCCTGCTTCCCCTCCTGGTCCTGTTCGGCCTGACGTTCGCTTTGACCGTGGGCGGCATCCTGGCCCGGCCGATCGAATCCCTGTCGCTGTTCTGGCCGGTGAACGCCGTGCTCGCCGGCCTGCTGCTGCGTTATCCGCGCCAGGCGAGTGCAAGGGGCTTCGTGCTCATCTGGGTAGCCATGGTCGCCGCCGACCTGGCCAGTGGCAGCGCGTGGAAGCCTGCCTTGTGGTTCAATCTGTGCAACCTGAGCGTGATCGCCACCCTCTGGCAGGTATTGTCGCGCTTGCCCCGTGTGCACCGGCGCATGCGCACGCCACAGGGCGTGCTATGGGTATTCGGCGCCTGTGCCGCAAGCGCCATGGTGGCGGCGAGCCTGGCCTGCGTGGTGGCAGCGCCGTGGTTCCAGGAGTCGCTGCGGGCCACCTGGCTGGCCTGGTTCAGCGAGCAGTTTTCCACCAACGTGCTGGTGCTGCCGATGCTGCTCACCGCACCGAACCTGCGAACCCTGGTACGCGGTGGTACCCAGGCGATCCGTGTGACGCCCATCCTGGTGTTGTTGGCCTCCCTGGCCCTGGGCATCGCATTCGGCGGGCCAGGCGCCATCGCCTTTCCCATCGCGGCGCTGCTCTGGTGTGCCTGGATCTACTCACCGTTCCTGGTGTGCGTGCTGGCCTTCACTGCCGGCACCACGCTGATCGTCGCCGTGGCCCAGAGTCTCATGCATTTCAGCCTGCCGCAGAGCGTGCCTGGGGTCACCACGTTGATGTCGGCGCGCCTGGGCATCGCCATGCTGGTGCTCGGCCCGCTGGTGGTGGCCTGTGTCAGCCAGGCCAACCGCTGCCTGCTGGCACGCCTGGCACACCAGGCCACGGTGGATCACCTGACTGGTGCCCTCACCCGCAGCGCCTTCACCAAACGCGCCATGGCCCTGCTCGACAGCCGTCAACAACATGACCAGGCCCTGCCACTGACCCTGATGATGCTCGACATCGACCATTTCAAGGGCATCAATGACCAGCATGGCCATGCCGTGGGCGACCAGGTATTGCGCCAGTTCGCCCGCACCCTGCAAGACCAGTTGCACGAAGGCGAGCTGTTCGCCCGCCTGGGCGGCGAAGAATTCGTGATCATCGTCCCTGGCCTTGCACCGGAGCAAGCCAAGTTCACCGCCGAACGCCTGCGCCGTGCCGTGCAGGACCTGCGCGTAGTCCAGGCCGAGCAGCACCTGCAGGTGACCGTCAGCATCGGCGTGGCCGGTTGCGCCCCCGAGCAGCGTGCAGTGAACCTGGACACCTTGCTGGCCCGCGCCGACCAGGCGCTCTACCGGGCCAAGGCCGATGGCCGCAACCGCGTCGAACAGGCCGAGGCCCAGCGCCAAGCGATATGACCTACCCCGCCAGCAAGTCCCGGGACAACTTGGCGATCAGCACGCACAGCAATACCAGGAACAGCCCGCGCACGAAGCCTGCGCCCTTGCGTACCGCCAGCCAGGTACCGGTCAGGGCGCCGAGGATGTTGAACGCTGCCATGGGCAAGGCGATGGCCCACAGCACATTGCCCGACGGAATGAAGAACACCAGCGCGGCCAGGTTGGTGGCGATGTTCACCAGCTTCGCCGAGGCCGAAGCGTGGAGGAAATCCAGGGCGAAAAAGCGGATGAACAGGAAGATCAGAAAGCTCCCGGTGCCCGGCCCGAACAACCCGTCATAGAAGCCGATGGCGCCTCCGATCAGCACTGCCAGGCACTGCTCCTTGCGGCCGATCTGGGCGGGCTTGTGCAAGGTGCCGAAGTCTTTCTTGCAGAAGGTATAGACCGCCATCAGCACGATCAGCACCAGCACCGCCGGGCGCATCAGGCTTGGCGGCACCAGGGACACCGTCGCCGCGCCAGCGAATGACATGACGAAGGCGCTGAGCATCGCCGGGACGATCAACCCCCAATCCAGTTTCACCTTGCGGACGAATGAGCGCGCCGCGAACGATGTGCCACAGACCGAGGCCAGCTTGTTGCTGCCCAGCAGTGCTGCCGGTTGCGCATTCGGCAACACGTTGAACAGCGCGGGAATCTGGATCAACCCGCCACCGCCCACAGCGGCATCGATCAAGCCCGCGGCGAAGGCGAACAGCGAAAGCAGGGCTATATCCATCATGAGGCGGGCTCCAGGCATCAAGGCGAGCGCCAAGGCTAATCAAAGCTGCGCGCTTATGGTGAAATGCCGTATTGCGAAAACTGCAATCAAGGAGCCTTTCATGGCATTGGATATGCTGCGCGAGATCCAGGCGTTCGTAAGCGTCGCGCACAAGCGCAGCTTCGTTGCCGCGGCCCGCGCCCTGGGGCGCTCGCCCAGCTCCGTGACCCGCGCGGTGCAAGCGCTGGAAGACAACGCCGGAACCAAGCTGCTCAATCGCAGCGCCAGTGCCGTGAGCCTCACCGAGGCGGGCGAACGCCTGCTGCCTCACGCTGAGCGCTTACTGGATGTGCAACGGGACGCGACGGACGAACTGGCCGCGCTCAGCGGCACCGCCCAAGGCTGGATCCGCTTCGCCGCGCCGGAACTGCTCAGCCAGCAATGCTTGCCCCAGGTCTTGGCAGGGTTTGCCCGGCAACACCCCCAGGTCACCCTGGATGTGCAGTTCAGCGACCAGGCGTTGGACCCGCTGCAAGGCAAGTTCGATTTCGTCATTCGCGGCGCCTTCCCGCAGTCCAGTGAGCTGATCGGCTACCCGCTGTGGCGCTATCGACGCTACCTGTACGCCAGCCCGGACTATCTGGCCCGGGAAGGCACGCCTGGGCACCCCGAAGCCCTGGAAGAGCACGCGATCATCCTGCATACCGCACCCCGCATCCTCAAGGCCTGGCACTTCTATCGCGATGGCCAGATCACCAGCCTGCGCCCGCACCCTCGCCTGCGCCTGAGCTCAGGTGGCGCGGTGCTGCAAAGCGCTCTGGCCGGCGCCGGTATCGCGCGCCTGGCGGATTGGGTAGGTGACCCGTACGTACGCGCCGGGCGCCTGGTAAAGGTCTGCCCCGACTACCGATTGACCTCCAGCACGGGCCAAGACCCACAGATGCATGCCCTGTATCCGGCCGGCGAGCTACCGGCGCGGGTACGGGAACTGTTGCAGATGCTGCGTCGAGCCTGCCCATGAGCGAAGGTTCGGGCTGGGTTCGACAGCGCTGCTCAAATTCTGTTCAATTTAACAGAGCCCGCCGCCAGCTTGGGTTGCAGAACTTTATCCACAGACCTACCCACGTTTTTTGTGGACAGATTTCCCAGCGCAAAGAACGACTTATCGTACAGGCTGGGCCCTCGAACAACGGGCTCAACTGGGCGGAATGGTACCCAGCAGGCCGATCAGGATTGTCAGGAACAGGAAACCACCCAGGAACAGTGCGAGCTTGCCCATCGGAACCTCTACAGAGATGTACGGGAACGGTGAGGCTGGCTGGCGCGGATGCGGCGCAGCTCAGCGTGCCCAGCGCTCTCCGGTTGGAAAGGCTGGGCCTGATGGGTATTGTCGGCGCGAGACTGATACGGTTACAGATTCAGGTTCATGGAAAAAAAGCATATCAGATGAACGCTGGCGACCAGCAGCTGCCCGCTTTGGGTGACCTTGCGCAGAGAACAGTGGATCTGTGGGAGCGGGCTTGTCCCGCGATCAAGGGCGAAGCCCTTGCCAGGCGATAGTGATATCGAGCCTGCCCCAATCGCAGGGCAAGCCCACAGGCTCACGCTAAATCAACGAGTTATGCATGACTCAACTGACCCGTTGGTAACCGCCGAGCACACCTCGGCGTGACATCACCCATTGCCACAGCTGAATGTCCCGGGCACGGGAAGCCCCCGCACAGGACAACAGGTAGTAACGCCACATGCGTCGGAAGCGTTCGCCCAGCTCGTTGGCGAAGTACTGCCAATGGGCCTCGAAGTTTTCGTGCCAGGCCATCAGCGTGCGGTCGTAGTCGGCGCCGAAGTTATGCAGGTCCTCGACCACCAACAGGCCATCGGCGGCATCGCCGATCTGGCCGATCGAAGGCAGGTCGCCATTGGGGAAGATGTACTTGTCGATCCAGCGGTCCGGCACGTCGCGCCGTCGATTCTTGCCAATGGTGTGCAACAGCAACAGGCCATCGTCCTCCAGGCAACGCGCGGCAACTTCCATGAACGTGCGATGATTCTTGCGCCCCACGTGTTCGAACATGCCAATGCTGACCACGCGGTCGAAGCGCTCGTCGAGCTCACGGTAATCCTGCAGGCGAAACTCCAGCGGCAGGCCTTTGTAGCGTTTCTCTGCCCATTGGCACTGCTCGCGGGAGATGGTCACTCCGACGCACTCGACACCATAGCGCTCAGCGGCAAAACCCATGAAGCTGCCCCAGCCGCAGCCGATATCCAGCACGCGCATACCAGGGCGCAGGCCCAGCTTGCGGCAGATCAGGTCCAGCTTGGCTTCCTGGGCCTGGGCAAGGTCGCCGGCCTCTTTCCAATAGCCGCAGGTGTAGGTCATGCGCGGGTCGAGCATGGCGGCGTAGAAATCGTTGCCCAGGTCGTAGTGGCGCTCGCCCACGGCCCAGGCGCGCCGGCAGGTCTGGCGATTGAGCAGGCGAGCCTGCAGCGCATGGTAGATCAGCGCCATCGGGCTGACTTGGTCGGCCACGCCAGCGCGCAGCAGGCGGGTGAAGAATTCGTCGAGTTGCTCACAGTCCCAGTCACCGTCCATGTAGGCCTCGCCCAGGCCAAGGTTGCCCTGGGCCAGGGCGCGCTGGGGTACATCGGCGGTGTGCAGTTGCATGTCCCAGGGCTGCTCGCCTTCCAGGCCAAGGCCGGCCTGAGCCAGCAGTTCACGGGCGAAGCGGGTGGTACGGTTGGCCGGCGCGGCGCCGGGCAGGTTGGAAGAAAACTCGGAAGGCATGGTGTGTCCTTGTGGGTATTGGAAATCGGACGCGCTTCAAACGTCGGAGGTGTCCTGGTGCAGCCCCAGCACCACTTGCAGCTCCTGGCGTAGCCAGGGCTGCTCGATCGAAGGCAGGCGGGCCTGCAATTGGCGGGCGACCCAGCGCTGGCCGCGGGCGATGAAATGCAGGCGCTCGTGCAGGTCGGCGATGGCCATGGCCTTGCCATAGAACTCGCCCATGCCCCCGCCAGGCTTGGCGTCGAGACGTTCCAGGCAGTTGCGCAGGCGGCGGCAGCTCTCCGCCTCGCCGTGGTGCAGCTGCTCCAGGCGCTGGAGCAGCAAGGGGTCGTTGGTCTGCCTGGCACTGTCGAGCATCAGACGGGCACCGGCACGCTCGGCGCGCATGAGCATGCGCAACCAGTCGATCAGGTCATCGGAAGGCGGTACGGCAGGGCTCTGTGATTCACAAGCATGCGACATGGAAAACTCCTGAAGCCGCTGGACTGCGCGGCGACAGGACGAGCTTAGAATGCTGGCACGCTGAAATTAATTGAAATTAAATGGGGGTTGAGTGCAACAAAACGAATACTTGCACAACACTCGAAACCCTTTTCATAGGGAGCTGGCCAGCCGTATTCAGGGCCTGGCCCGGATCAGCCAGCACGCCTTCACTGCAACTTTGCTGCAACTTTTTTGATGCAATCGGCATGAGGCGTCCCGCCTATTATCGGGCCCCTTTCTTGCCCTGCCCCGTATCGCCTTCCTGCTCGGCGGTGCGCTGGGCCGTGGTCTTGCCACCTTCGGGCTGTCGGGCGTTCGGTCGCAAGGCATCGTTGTCCCGTTCGACTTCACCTGGCGTGCATTGAGTGGGCGTGCTGCCGGTGTTCTTTTTCATGATCCACCTCGGTGCGAACCTTTGCAGGGTTCGAGCCGTGCATCAGCTGAAGGGTTCAATCCCTCTGTTCTTTCCGCCTGCAAGTACGTGCTCTGGGCCAGGCAATTGAAACATTTCTTTTCCCATAAACCCGGCATGACTTGCCGTGACCCCTGCAGGCCGCTCGAACGCGTAACGAGCACCTACCCCCCTATCTACGGGGTAAAACACCCTGTTCCAGCTCATCAGTAGAAACGTATCTCGCGCTCACCTTGTAGGACTCATCTGAAGTACACGTAGCCGGGGTATTACATAAAGCCCAGTTCCTGTATGAAACATCAGTTTCACCTGTTTGAACGAGCTGATACGGTCGCCGCTTTCCTACAGCGGCACGGATGCCAGCAGCACGAGACCGACATGGACCCGTATCAGACCTCTGCCCTCGCCCTACAAAAAAACCTGCTCAAGCTGCGCCAGAAGCGCGACCTGTTGAGGTCCCAGGCACGTCATGAAGAAGCCGACAGGCTTGCCAAGCGAATCGCCGATATCGAGGCGACGCTTCGTGGCCTACCAGCCGTACCGACCTTACAGTGACTGGCCAGGCCAGCCTCAGAATGCACGGTTGAGAAGTAATCCACCGCCAGTGTCGGGGCTCGCATCGGAAAAGCCTTTCAATGCGTAGAACTGGACCTTCCAATGCGCATCGAGTTTTTGCGTCAGGAACAAGGTGAGCTCCTGGATTTCATCACCGTCGGCGGTCACTTTCTGCCGCCAGTCGTAGGCCGCCCCGGCGGACGTGCCGGGCGCCAGGCGAGCGACCAGGCCCACGGACGTGAAGATCGGATCGCGAAAATCGCTGCCCGCCGGGTCACCGAACTTCTTCCAGCCCAACGTGGCGAAGCCGCTCATGGCGCCGAAGGCCCGCACCAGGTCGACCTGGGCGGAGTAGTCGGTTTTGCCTGTCCCCAGGCAACGGTCTTCGTCAGCCGTGGGCAATTTCACCTTGCCCACCAGGTCCACCAACAGGTTGCCGCCGTCGCGGCCATCGAACACTGCGTAGTCGACGCTGGCCACCGTGTCTCCGAGGCCGTTCTCGACGCGCCCGCAATCATCACCCGCCAACGGCTCGCCGCCGGGGCCCACTGCAGGGTTGGTGATGCGCAGGTAGGGGATGGTGAGCTTGTAGACCATCGGGCCGGCTTCGTACTTGCCGATCACCGGCATGTACCAGGTCTCGCTGGTGGCGCCCGTGCCATAGTCGCCCCGGGAATAGTCCAGTCCCGTCGAAAGGCTGAGGTCATCGGCCAGGGCAGGCAATGCCAGGGTCATCAGGCAGGGAAACAGCGCGCGCATCGGTATCATGCTCACCTCGTGGCGATTGCATATCGACGTTTACATCGCTCACCCAGCGATCAGGCCAGGCCCAGTGCTAATGCGGCCCCGAGTGGTCCGGACGCTCGACCTTCTCCGGCCGCTCCACTTTTTCGGGACGCTCGATTTTCTCCGGGCGGTCGGGCTTTTCGGGGCGTTCGACCTTCTCTGGCCGTTCGACTTTGTCCGGCCGCTCCACACGTTCCACCCGCTCGATCTTTTCGATGCGCTCGGGCTTGTCCGACCGGTCGGAGCGCTCGATTTTCTCGATCCGCTCGATGCGCTCCACACGCACACCGTTTTCGAACACCTCGATCCGCTCGCGGGTCTCCACACGATCTCCATCGTCACGCGTCTCGATCCGCTCCCGACGCTCGAGCTCCCCTGAACCTGACACTTGCTGGCGCTCGATCTTCTCACCGGAGCCATCGTGTTCGATGCGCACCCGGGCTCCGGCCTGCCCGTGCCCGGCCTTTGCGCCTTCATGGTTGTGCGACTCGACCTTCCGCCCGCTCGCGTGGCCGGCCTCGCCGGAATGCCCGTGCAGAACCTCGACCCGATCGACCCGAATGCCGCGCCCCTGCTCGAATACACCGCTCACCCGAACTCGCTGGCCGATGGCCAGGCTCGCCGCCTGGCTGGCGCCGACATGGGCCGTGAAACCGCCGACGTCGATACGATCACCTTGTCGCCCGCGCACCAGCCCTTCTATCAACGCGTTGCGCACTCGCCCAGCGAAGGGGAAAGCGGGATCCCGGCTCGCCTTGGCCACCTCCAGTTGCTGGCCATTCCATGCACCGCGCACCAGCATTTCACCGGTGGCCGGCAGCGGCTTGCTCAGCGCCAGGCCCTGCAGGTTGCCTGCTTGCCGGATATCGCCAATAGCGCTGGCCTGCCTCAGGCCTGGCGCACGATCGATCCGGCTGGCCATGACCTCACCCTGGGCATTGCGCAGGCCGCTGACGCGCACCGTTTCACCGATGCGCAGGCCGGGCGCCAAGCGGGCACCCATGGCCACGCGCACCGGCTGGCCCATCACACGCAGGGCCGTATCGCCAGAGGCAAGCCCTGTTACTGGGCCTTCATAAGCATTGAGGATGGCGATGCTGCGCGCCTCCAGCCCCCGGTGTGACGAGTATGCCTCCACCGCGACGACCTGGCCGATCGCCAGGCGCCGGCTGCTCGCTGGCAGGCCGTTCTCGCTGAAGGCCGCCTGGTCATCGAAATGCACTTCCGCCCCATTGACGCAAATCGAGCCAAAGCCGGTGATGGTGCCGACAATGCCGGTGCCACCCACCCCACCATCCTCGACCGGGGCCCCGGTGCCACCGATTCCTCCGCCACCTGGCCGCGCACCGGTGCCGCCAATGCCCCCATTGTCCGCTGGCGCCCCGGTGCCGCCCATACCGCCAGGCTCGACGCAGGCCGGTGCTGCCGATGCCAAAGGTGTCAGCACAAGCAGGCCGAACAGCACGACGAGGCTGGCGACCAGGCGCGCAATCCTGTTCATGGCGGGCTGGCCTTGGCTTCAGAGGGCGCCTCAGCCGGGCTGGGTTCGGTGTAGAAATAGAGCCCGACGGTGATGCGCTGGCGGGCATCGGCAGGCGGTGGGTCGCGCGCCTCCAGCTCGGCCGCCAGCTGGTTCAGAGCGACGAGCACTTGCATGCCGTCGGTCTGCACCAGCGTCTTGAGGTGCTCGACACCCGCCGAGGACAGGCTGTCGTAGTGCACCGCGCGCTCGAAGAACGGCTCGCCCGTCTCCGTCAGGTTGTGCACCGCGGCGCAGGCATGGTCATGCAGGTTGTGGCGCAGGTACGCCACCTTTTCCTCGAAGCCCCGCTGCGGGATGAACGCCCGGGTCTGCAGATGCACCTGGTCCTGCTCGTCCACCCGCACCACGCCCAGCCGCAGCCATTCATCCAGCACGACGCGCGCGCGAATATCGGTGCTCAGCGCCGCGACCAGGCTATCGAACGAGCCGTCGCCACCCACGCTGGCCAGGCGCGGCAAGGCCCGCGGCTGGCCGGGCTGATCGCAGAACGGGGCCTGGTTCAGCCAGATGCTCACCAGGTGCGCACCGAAGGAAACCGCCTCCGGCATGCCGGCGTCGCCTGCCGCTGGCTGGGCGCGCAAGCGCCGCACATCCTTGCGATGCACGCCGGTGATCAGGCTGATCCGGCTGTCGCTCGCCGGCTTGCCATCAATACGGAATTCTTGCTCGGCGACCTCCACGAAGATCTCCTTGAGCACGTGGGTGAAGCTGTTGAAGGTGACCCCTTTGCGCAGCATCAGCCTCACCAGCGGTCGCATGACATGCTTCAACGCTGGCAAGAGGGAAGGAGGCAAGGTAGGCAATTGCATTGCAGGTCTTCCTTATCGACGGGCGAGCGGTGTGGTCCCAGGCCATTCCAGCAGCTTGCCCAAGGCATCACAACCATCCTGGCCTACGCCCTGCCCCACCACGGAGCCCGACCATCGCGCCGGGCCCCGTCGTCCTGGGTTCAGCGGTCAAGCACCGCCGCGATCATCACCTACGTCATGGGCCGGGCCGTCGTCGGCACCGTGACCAACGCCGTGGGCTTCGCCGACATCGTGGCTGGGGCCATCATCGGCGCCATGGCCAACACCATGGGCTTCACCGACATCATGGTTGGGGCCATCGTCGGCGCCGTGACCTACGCCATGCGCCTCGCCGACATCGTGGTTGGGGCCATCGTCAGCGCTATGGCCAACGCCATGCAGGCCGCCTTCATCGTGATCACGACCATCATCGCGGCCACGCCCGCTGTTCGCGCTTCCCGGGCCACTGTTGCCGGCATGCCCACCCTCGCCGCTGTGGCCCGAGCCGCTGTGGCCACCGTGGCCGCCGCCGTCGCCGCCGTGGCCGCCACCACCGCTACCGCCATGGCCACCACCACTTCCGCCGCCACCGTGACCGCCTCCACCTCCACCATGCCCACCGCCGCCGCCGTGACCGCCTCCTCCATGGCCACCACCGCCGCCATGGCCGCCACCACCGCCATGACCTCCTCCGCCACCGCCATGGCCGCCACCACCACCATGACCTCCTCCACCACCGCCATCTTTCGCATAAGCGCTGGAGAAATCACTGATCTGGTCAGGTACCAAAGCCAGCGATGCCGAAAGAGCGCCGCCAATGGCGAGCGCCAGCAAGCATTTCTTGAGCAGCATGATGAATCTCCGCTTCAGGGTTGCAGTTTCACGCTTGAAACAAACGCAACAACCAACGAATCCCGATTGCCTACGGGCAACCAGCCAACCAGCGGGTGCTCCATCCCGGTGTCTGTGCCGATGTGCGTATGCACGTTCCTTCCGAGGCCAGTCAGCCTGTTCTTTTGCGTGGGATTTTTTCCCACGTTTCGAGCATAGACCTGTGGTACAGAGAGTCAATGACCAGCTATCCGTTAGCGATCTGGCCCAAGCCCCAGCCTGTAGATGGGCCCTTTCGCGGCGCAAGGCCGCTTCTGCATAAGCTGCACAAGGTCGGCGAACGAGGGTTTGCCCCACTAGAGAGACCAAACCCGTGACATCAGCGGGTTGCCGTCGCTCGATCCGCTGCAGACCATGGCTTATCTCACTAAAAAGGACACAACGCATGCCCCTCAAAACACCCCCCCGCCACGCGGCGAGCCAGCCCATGCGAGCTTGGCCGTCTGGCTGCGGCCCCACGAATGGGGTGCTTCTTGATTGATCGTATCGATGTCTGGCCCTGGGTCGCCGGCTTGCTTCAAGAGAACTGGCCTGCCTGGTACGCCGGGCTCCTGGCTATCGTCATTGCCGGGCTCCGGGTGGTCTATGGCGGCGGCTCACTGCGGCGAATGGCGATAGAGGCGCCGTTGTGCGGTGCCCTCGCCCTGTCCGCCAGCCATGGCCTGTCGCTGATCGGCGTGCCCCTCGATACCGCGCCGTTTTTCGGAGGCGTGATCGGCTTGCTGGGCGTCGAGGGGATTCGCGCAGCGGCCAGGCGGTTCGTGTTGCACAACGAGGAAGATGAACAGCAACTCTGACGTTTGTCGCGCTGGCACCGGGATCATGGCTGGCTGCCCATCCAGGTGGATGCAAAGCCAGTAACCAGAGGTGGCCACAGCGTAGTAGCGTGGGGCATTGCCGGTATCACGGAGGGGCTATATGAGCATTCGCAGCCTGGCCAAGAACCTTCCAGCAGACCCTGATCATGAAGGCAGGGTCCTGGGTTGGGGCGTACTGAGAGACCGGCACCCCTGGCATTTCGTGGATGTCTATGCCGACCAGCAAACGGCCCGAGCGGAAGCGCAACGGCGCGGTGAGGGGTACGTCGTGGAATACGGCTCGTACCGGTTGGGATCGGATGATTTTATCTGCGGCGTAACACCGCCTGAGGGGTAAGGCTGCAATTGCCTTGCTCGATTTTCTCCTGCTTTACGCCCCTCTAGGTGGGAGCGCACATGGTTTTATAACCCCTATCCATCCACTAAAACACCTCGCGACAGGCCGCTGCGCGGTGAACCTTAGTGGCATTCGGAACTCAGTACTCGAGACTGCGCCTGCAACGTCTACAAAGGATTGCCATGGGACATGCTCCACCCACAGTTCTTCCCACGATTCGCGTAGAACGTGAACTGAGCCTGCGGGCGGTGCTCACCGGCATGGTGCTGGGCATCTTGCTCACGCCATCGAATGTCTACGCGGGGCTCAAGATCGGCTGGTCGTTCAACATGTCGATCATCGCCTTGCTGGTCGGTTTTGCCCTTTGGCAGGGCCTGGCGGGGAGCAGGAAGGGCTGCCCGGCATGGTCACTGCACGAAAGCAACATCAACCAAACCGTGGCCTCGGCCTCCGCCTCCATCGTTTCCGGCGGGCTTGTCGCACCTATCCCCGCGTATACGCTGCTCACCGGCCACCAACTGGACCCGGTGCCAATGATGGCCTGGGTCTTCTCCGTGAGTTTTTTGGGCATCTGGATCGCCTGGTATCTGCGCCCCACCCTGCTCGCCGACCCTGGTCTGAAGTTTCCCGAAGGCATGGCTACCTTGGAAACGCTGCAGCAGATCTATAACCACGGGCGGGAAGCCATGACGCGAATCAGGGTTCTTTTCAGCGCCGCGCTGCTGTCAGGGTTGGTGAAATGGATTGACGTGTTCGCCTGGACGATACCGCGTTGGTCGCCCACCCCTACGCTAGAACGCCTGACCTTCACGGCCGACCCATCGCTGATGCTCATCGGCTTTGGCAGCATCATCGGCATTCGCGTGGGTCTTACGCTGCTGCTCGGCGCCGCGCTGGCATGGGGCGGGCTAGCGCCGGGGCTGATCGACCATGGCTGGGTGGTGCTCGCCCCAGACGCCAGCGGCCCACAGTTTGCCGCACTGGTGGAATGGTTGTTGTGGCCCGGCGTGAGCCTGATGGTTTGTGCGACCCTGACGTCCTTGGCGGTTCGGCTGTTGCAAGAGCGCCGACGAGTGCCCGCCGACCTCAGGGCCGCTCGCGCACCGTGCACCAAGATACGATTCTCCCCCTGGCCCGCTTCGGGGCTGTTGCTCTCCATCGCACTGGTGGTGCCCCTGCAAGCGCTACTGTTCGGGATCGACTGGTGGATGGCCCTGTTGAGCATTCCATTGGCGGTTTGCCTGGCCGTGGTCGCTGCGCGCGTGGTCGGCGCCACCGGCATCGCGCCGATTGGTGCTATCGGCAAGCTGTCACAATTGAGCTTCGGCTTGATCGCCCCAGGCCAGGTGACCATCAACCTGATGAGCGCCAACACGGCGGGTGGCGCGGCCGGGCAATCCACCGACCTGATGAACGACTTCAAGGTCGGCCAGGCGATCGGCGCCACGCCGCACAAGCAGCTGATCGCGCAGTGCATCGGAATCCTTATCGGCAGCGTGTTTGGCGTACTGGTCTACCTGACGCTGATTCCCGATCCACAGGCCCTGCTGCTCACCCAGCAGTGGCCCGCACCGGCCGTGGCGACCTGGAAGGCCGTGGCCCAAACGCTGACGCAGGGGCTGCAGGCACTTTCCTCGGAAATCCGCTTCGCGATCGTCGCCGGTAGCTTTGTTGGCGTGCTGCTGGGCGCGTTGGACAGCCTGCTGCCGCAACGGGCGGCTCGCTGGCTGCCGAGTACGGCCGCGTTGGGGTTGGCCTTCATATTGCCGGCGTCGATCAGCATGATGATGGGTTTGGGTGCGGTACTCACTTGGCTGGTCAGCTGCCGTTGGCCGAGTGTCACCGAGCGGTTTGCGATTACAGCGGCAGCGGGGTTGATTGCTGGTGAGAGCATTCTTGGGGTGGGGGCGTCGTTCTGGGAGATGCTGCGGACGTTGTAAGCGCGAGAATGCACCACCCACAAAAAAGCCCCATTTCCAGGGGCTTTGATGAAGAATATGGCGGAAGCGTAGAGATTCGAACTCTAGGATAGTTGCCCATCGACGGTTTTCAAGACCGTTGCCTTAAACCACTCGGCCACGCTTCCAGCTTGCTTTGCGGCGGCAATCATACCGTAATGAAACAAGCTGTCAAACTCTCTGTGTCGCGGGTTGCGGCAGCTCTGATATCCTCATTGCAACCATACGTTTCAACCCACAGGTTTCATCAAGGAGTGTCGCCATGCGCGAACAGGATTATGCCGTACAACACGGCCAGCAGGCCGAGCAGCAGGAGGTCAGCCGTGTCCTGCGCAACACCTACAGCCTGCTGGCGCTTACCCTCGCCTTCAGCGGCGTCATGGCCTTCGTGGCCCAGCAGATGCGCGTCGGCTACCCGAACGTGTTCGTGGTGCTGATCGGTTTCTACGGGCTGTTCTTCCTCACCGCCAAGCTGCGTGATTCGGTCTGGGGCCTGGTGTCCACCTTCGCCCTCACCGGCTTCATGGGCTTCATCCTCGGCCCTATCCTCAACCGCTACCTGGGCATGAGCGGTGGCGCCGAAGTGGTCAGCTCGGCCTTCGCCATGACCGCCCTGGTGTTCGGGGGCCTGTCGGCGTACGTGCTGATCACCCGCAAGGACATGAGCTTCCTCAGCGGCTTCATCACCGCAGGCTTCTTCGTCCTGCTGGGTGCCGTGGTGGCCAGCTTCTTCTTCCAGATCAGCGGCCTGCAACTGGCGATCAGCGCGGGCTTCGTGCTGTTCTCGTCGGTGTGCATCCTGTTCCAGACCAGCGCGATCATCCACGGCGGCGAGCGTAACTACATCATGGCGACCATCAGCCTGTATGTATCGATCTACAACCTGTTCGTCAGCCTGCTGCAACTGTTCGGCCTCATGGGCCGCGACGACTGATCGGCCTCGATGCAACAAGAGCCCGCTTCGGCGGGCTTTTTTGTGGATGATGCCCACCCTATCGCGGGGCAAGCCCGCTCTCCCCCTACCCCAAACCCGCCTCGCCCCGTAGAATGCGCTCCTTTTTTCTACCGGGGCAGCTTTCCCATGAGTTCCATCGAACACGGGCCGGGCGCGGCGGCGCCTGTCAATGAACTGGTCCTCGGCCTCGAGGACAAGCCACGGTCGTTGATCGGCCTGCTGGCTGCGCTGCAGCACCTGCTGGCGATCATCGTCCCGATCGTCACCCCGGGTCTGCTGATCTGCCAGGCGCTGGGCGTGTCGCCGCGCGATACCAACCTGATCGTGTCCATGTCGCTGGTGATTTCCGGTATCGCCACCTTCGTCCAGTGCAAGCGCTTCGGGCCGTTCGGTGCCGGGTTGCTGATCGTGCAGGGCACCAGCTTCAATTTCGTCGGGCCCCTGATCGCAGGTGGCGCGCTGATGGTCAAGCAAGGCACGCCGGTGGAAGGCGTGATGGCCGCGATCTTCGGTGTGGTGATCGCCGGCTCCTTCGTGGAGATGGGCGTGTCACGCATCCTGCCCTTCGTCAAACGCCTGATCACGCCGCTGGTGACCGGTATCGTGGTGCTGATGATTGGTCTGACCCTGATCAAGGTCGGCCTGATCAGCATGGGCGGTGGCTTCACCGCCATGGGCAATGGCACTTTCGCCAACGGTGAGAACCTGCTGCTGTCGGGCGTGGTGCTGGCGATCATCGTGGTGCTCAACCGCATTCCGGTGGTGTGGATGCGCAGCTGCGCCATCGTCATCGCCCTGGCCGTGGGCTATGCCCTGGCAGGCTACCTCGGCCGCCTGGACTTCACCGGCATGCACGAGGCGGCGCTGTTCCAGGTACCGATGCCCCTGCATTTCGGTCTGAGCTTCTCCTGGGCGCTGTTCATCCCGATGCTGGTGATCTACCTAGTGACCTCCCTGGAAGCCATCGGTGACGTCACCGCCACCAGCAAGGTCTCGCGCCAGCCGGTCGAAGGCCCGTTGTGGATGCAACGCATCAAGGGTGGCGTACTGGTCAACGGCGCCAACTCGCTGCTGGCTGGGGTGTTCAACACCTTCCCCAGCTCGATCTTTGCCCAGAACAATGGCGTCATCCAGCTCACCGGCATCGCCAGCCGCCATATCGGTGTATGGATCGCCATCATGCTGGTGCTGCTGGGCCTGTTCCCGAGCGTCGCTGGGGTGATCCAGGCAGTGCCGGAGCCGGTGCTCGGTGGCGCGGCCATGGTGATGTTCGGGGCGGTGGCGGCCTCGGGGATCAACATCCTGGCCAGCACCCGCCTGGACCGCCGGGCGCTGCTGATCATCTCCGTGTCCCTGGCCCTGGGCCTGGGTGTGGCCCAGGTGCCGGAGTTCCTGGCGCACATGCCGTCGGCCCTGCGCAATGTGCTGGAGTCGGGGGTGGCCACCGGTGGCATCTGTGCCCTGGTGCTGAACTGGTTCCTGCCGGAGAGCAAGGAAAACGCCTGACAGGCACCTGGCCAGTCGACAAAGCCCGCGCCTGCCTGCGCGGGCTTTTTGCTTTATCATGGCCGCATTACTTTGCACGAGTTGTCCATGAAATTCGCTATCGCGGTGTTTTCACCAGCCCATGCGCCCTCTTCGCGCCGTGCTCTGCGCTTTGCCGAGGCTGCACTGGCAGGCGGGCATGAGATTGCCCGGCTGTTTTTCTATCAGGATGGGGTACACAGCGCCTCGGCCAACGTGGTCGCGCCCCAGGACGAACAGGACATCGCCGCCCAGTGGCGTACCTTCATCGAGGCTCACCAGCTCGATGCCGTGGTGTGCATCGCCGCAGCCCTGCGCCGGGGCGTGCTCGACGAAGCCGAAGCCAACCGCTACCAGCGCCCGGCGGTGAACCTGCCCAAGCCTTGGGAGCTGTCGGGCCTCGGGCAGTTGCATGAAGCCGCGCAAACCGCCGACCGCCTGGTCTGCTTCGGAGGCGACTGAGATGGCCAAATCCTTGTTGATCATCAGCCGCCAGGCACCCTGGAACGGCCCGTCCGCCCGCGAGGCACTGGACATTGCCCTGGCCGGCGGTGCCTTCGATCTGCCGCTGGGCATGCTGTTCCTCGATGACGGTGTGTTCCAGCTCGCCCCAGGGCAGCAGCCTGCAGCGCTGCAGCAGAAGAACCTGGCCGCCAACCTCCAGGCGCTGCCGATGTTCGGCGTCGATGAGCTGTACGCCTGTGGCTACAGCCTGGCCGAACGCGGCCTGGCCGGTGACGCCCTGGAGCTGCCGGTACAGGTGCTGGACGATGCGGCCCTGGCCGCCCTGATTGCCCGTTTCGACCAGGTGGTGACGCTCTGATGACGACCCTGCATGTAATCAGCCACTCGCCCTTCGGCGACAACCGCCTGGACAGTTGCCTGCGCCTGCTGGGTGCCGAGGACGCCCTGCTGCTGTGCGGCGATGCGGTCTATGCCCTGCGCCCAGGCAGCGAGCCGCTGCGCAAATTGCAGACCGCCGGCCTGCAGGGCCGCCTGTTCGCCCTTGCCGAAGACCTGCAGGCCCGCGCCATCGACAGCCCGCTGGCCCAGACGGTGGACTATCCCGCGTTCGTCGAGCTTTCCCTGCATCACGACAAGGTCAACAGCTGGCTATGAGCATTCTGACTGTCGGTGATCGGCAGATCGCCCTGGACAAAGATGGCTTCCTGGTCGACCTGCAAGACTGGTCCCACCCTGTCGCCGAAGCCCTGGCCGAGCGCGAAGGCATTCCGTTGACCGGCGACCATTGGGAAGTCCTTGAACTGCTGCGCCAGTTCTACGCCGAATACCAGCTCTCGCCGGCGACGCGCCCGCTGATCAAGTACACCGCACTCAAGCTGGGCCCGGAAAAGGGCAACAGCCCGCACCTGAACCGCCTGTTCAACGGCACTCCCGCCAAACTTGCCGCGAAGCTCGCGGGCCTGCCCAAGCCGACCAATTGCATATGACCGAACGCCCCTCCGAGCTGCGCCCGCTCACCCTGCAAACCCCAGCCGAACACCCCTTCGCCGAATTCGTGCGTATTCTCGGCAAAGGCAAGCGCGGTGCCCGCGGCCTGACCCGCGAAGAGGCCCGTGCGGCCATGACCTTATTGCTCGAAGGCAAGGTCGAGGACACCCAGCTGGGCGCCTTCCTGATGCTGCTGCGGCACAAGGAAGAAAGCGCCGAGGAGCTGGCCGGCTTCACCGAAGCCCTGCGTGCGCACCTGCAGGCACCCAGCATCGCCGTGGACCTGGACTGGCCCACCTACGCCGGCAAGAAGCGCCACCTGCCGTGGTACCTGCTGGCGGCCAAATGCCTGGCCGCCAACGGCACGCGTATCCTCATGCATGGCGGCGGCGCGCATACCGCCGGGCGCCTGTACAGCGAGCAGCTGCTGGGCCTGCTGGATATCCCCCTGTGCCGAGACTGGCCGTCGGTGGACAAGGCCCTGGGCACACACGGCCTGGCCTTCGCGCCCCTGCAGGATTGGGCACCCCAGCTGCAACGCATGATCGATCTGCGCAACACCCTCGGCCTGCGCTCACCCATCCATTCCCTGGCCCGCGTACTCAACCCCCTGGGGGCCCGCTGCGGCCTGCAGAGCATCTTCCACCCCGGCTACCAGGCCGTACACCGCGAAGCCAGCCGCCTGCTGGGCGACCCTGCCGTGGTGATCAAGGGTGACGGCGGCGAGATCGAGGTCAATCCCGATGCCATCAGCCACCTCTACGGCACCACTGCCGGCGAAGCCTGGGACGAAGAATGGCCGGCATTGAGCGCTCAACGCCACGTCAAGCCAGCCAGCCTGCAACCGGAGCACCTGCTCGCGGTGTGGCGTGGCGAAGCCGAGGACAGCTATGGCGAACTGGCCGTGGTCGCCACCCTAGCCCTGGCCCTGCGTGGCCTTGGTCAACCCCGGGAGCAGGCGTTCGAAACGGCGCGCAGCTATTGGGCGAACCGCAAACACATCGAATAAATCGATCTGAATGGCGCGGTCTTTGCGCTATTTATTCGAACGCTTTTGCCTAGACTGAGCTCCAACGACAAACGACTTTGTTCCGAGGAGCTCACCATGGGCCTTTTGATCGACGGCCGCTGGCATGACCAGTGGTACCAGAACAGCAAGGACGGCGCGTTCCAGCGCGAGAACGCCCAACGCCGCAATCAGCTGCCAGCTGCCGAAGCCGGGCGCTATCACCTGTACGTCTCGCTGGCCTGCCCCTGGGCCCACCGCACCCTGATCTTCCGTGCCCTCAAAGGCCTCGAGCCGCTGATCGACGTCTCGGTGGTGAGCTGGTTGATGGGCGAACATGGCTGGACCTTCGACCAGCAGACGGGCTCGACCGGCGACCACCTGGACGCCCTGCAGTACCTGCACCAGCGCTACACCCAGGACGACCCGCACTACACCGGGCGCGTGACCGTGCCGGTGCTGTGGGACAAGCAGGAAAAGCGCATCGTCAACAACGAGTCGGCCGAGATCATCCGCATCTTCAACAGCGCCTTCGACGAACTGACCGACAACCGCCTGGACCTCTACCCCGAGCCGCTGCGGGCGACCATCGATGCGCTGAACGAGCGCATCTACCCGGCAGTGAACAACGGCGTATACCGCGCAGGCTTCGCCACCACCCAGGATGCCTACGAGGCCGCCTTTGACGAAGTGTTCGCCGAGCTGGACCATCTGGAGGCGTTGCTAGGCCGCCAGCGCTACCTGGCCGGCGAGTACCTGACCGAAGCCGATGTGCGCCTGTTCACCACCCTGGTACGCTTCGATGCGGTGTACCACGGGCATTTCAAGTGCAACCTGCGGCGCCTGGCCGACTACCCGAACCTGTCCAACTGGCTGCGTGAGCTGTACCAGTGGCCGGGCGTGGCAGGCACAGTGAACATGGAGCATATCCAGAAGCACTACTACTTGAGCCACAAGACCATCAACCCGAACGGGATCGTGCCCAAGGGGCCACTTCAGGATTTCAACCAACCTCATGATCGGGAACGATTGGCGGGGAAAGGGATCTGGCAGGGTTGATCAAAACGGGGCTGCTTTGCAGCCCTTTCGCGGCACAAGGCCGCTCCTACAGGGGGTCGTAGGAGCGGCCTTGTGCCGCGAAAGGGCCGCACAGCGGCCCCATCGATTCAACTGCCCTGCTGCGCCCCTTCGAACCACGCCAGCTTGTCGCGCAACTGCACCACTTCGCCAACGATGATCAGGGTCGGCGCATGCACTTCATGCCGCGCCACCAGCTCGGGCAGGTCCGCGAGGGTACCGGTGAACACGCGCTGATGCCGGGTGGTCCCCTGTTGCACCAGCGCCGCCGGCGTACTGGCCGCGCGCCCATGGCGGATCAGCTCGGCACAGATGGTCGGCAACCCCACCAGCCCCATGTAGAACACCAGCGTCTGGGCCGGCGCCACCAGGTCCTGCCAGGGCAGATTGCTGGTGCCGTCCTTGAGGTGGCCGGTGATGAAGCGCACCGACTGGGCATAGTCGCGATGGGTCAGCGGAATGCCACCATAGGCGGAGCAACCACTGGCTGCGGTGATACCCGGCACCACCTGGAACGGGATACCCTCCTCGGCCAGTTCCTCGATCTCCTCGCCACCACGGCCGAAGATGAACGGGTCGCCACCCTTGAGCCGCAGCACGCGTTTGCCCTGGCGCGCCAGGTCCACCAGCAGGCGATTGATCTGCTCCTGGGGCACTGCATGGTCGGCACGGCGCTTGCCCACGTAGATCCGCTCGGCATCGCGCCGGCACATTTCGATGATGGCAGGCGCCACCAGGCGGTCGTACAGCACCACGTCGGCCTGCTGCATCAGGCGCAGAGCACGGAAGGTCAGCAGGTCCGGGTCACCCGGGCCGGCGCCAACCAGGTACACCTCGCCCCCTTGCTGCACCGCCGCACCATCGACCTTGGCCTGCAGCAGGCGCTCGGCCTCGCTGCCCTGTCCGGCCAGCTGGCGTTCGGCGATCGGCCCCTGGAACACATCCTCCCAGAAGCCGCGACGCTGGTTGACGTCCGGGTACAACGCCTTGACCTTGTCGCGAAACCGCGCCGCCAGCCCGGCCAGCTCGCCGTAGGCGGCTGGAATCCAGGCCTCCAGGCGCGCACGGATCAACCGTGCCAGCACCGGCGCGTCGCCGCCACTGGACACAGCCACCACCAAGGGCGAGCGGTCGACGATGGCCGGGAAGATCACCGTACACAAGGCCGGTGCATCCACCACATTCACCGGCAGGCTGCACGCCTGGGCATCGGCCGAGACCTGGGCGTTGAGCCCGGAATCATCAGTAGCTGCGATCACCAGGCGGCAACCGTCCAGATCGCCGGCCTGGTAACCACGCACCAGGACTTCACCGCCGCCCTCTCGGGCCAGCGCGGCCAGCTGGCCATCGACGTCCGGCGCGACCACCCGCAGCGCAGCGCCGGCATCGGCCAGCAGGCGCGCCTTGCGCAAGGCGATCTCGCCGCCGCCGACGACCAGTACCCGGCCGCCCTGCAGCTTGTGGAACAGCGGCAGGTAGTCCATTTAGCGGATGACCTCGACACCGCCCATGTAGGGCTTGAGTACGTCCGGCACACGGATCGAGCCGTCGGCCTGCTGGTAGTTCTCCAGCACCGCCACCAGGGTACGGCCCACGGCCAGGCCGGAACCGTTCAGGGTGTGCACCAGTTCCGGCTTGCCGGTTTCCGGGTTGCGCCAGCGGGCCTGCATACGGCGGGCCTGGAAGTCGCCGCAGTTGGAGCAGGAGCTGATCTCACGGTATTTGTCCTGGCTCGGCACCCAGACTTCCAGGTCGTAGGTCTTCACCGCGCCGAAGCCCATGTCGCCGGTGCACAGCGCCAGCACGCGGTATGGCAGCTCCAGCAGCTGGAGCACGCGCTCGGCGTTGGCGGTCAGGCCTTCCAGGGCTTCCATGGACTTGGACGGCTCGACCACCTGGACCATCTCGACCTTGTCGAACTGGTGCTGGCGGATCATGCCGCGGGTATCGCGGCCCGAGGCACCGGCCTCGCTGCGGAAGCAAGGGGTATGGGCAACGTACTTGATCGGCAGCTGCTTGGCGTCGAGGATCTGGTCGGCGACCAGGTTGGTCAGCGACACCTCGGCGGTCGGGATCAGGTAGAAGTCGGCCTCGCCTTCGCGGCTGATCTTGAACAGGTCTTCCTCGAACTTCGGCAGCTGGCCGGTGCCCTGCAGGGCCGGCGCCTGCACCATGTACGGGGTGTAGGCCTCTTCGTAGCCGTGCTCGCCGGTGTGCAGGTTGATCATGAACTGCGCCAGGGCGCGGTGCAGACGGGCGATCGGGCCGCGCAGCACGGCGAAGCGGGCGCCGGACAGTTTGGCCGCGGCTTCGAAGTCCAGGCCACCGCTGATCTCGCCCAGGGCGACGTGATCCTTGATCTCGAAATCGAAGGTTTTCGGGGTACCCCAGCGACGCACTTCGACGTTGTCGTCTTCGCTGGCACCGACCGGCACGCTGGCGTCCGGCAGGTTGGGGATGGTCAGCAGGATCGCGTCCAGCTCGGCCTGGATGCCGTCCAGCTCGGTCTTGCCGGCGGCCAGCTCGTTGGCCATGCGCTCGACGTCGGCCATCAGCGGGGCGATGTCTTCGCCCTTGGCCTTGGCCTGGCCGATGGACTTGGAACGGGCGTTACGCTCGGCCTGCAGTTGCTCGGTGCGGGTCTGCACCGCCTTGCGGCGTTCTTCCAGTGATTCGATGCGCGCGACATCCAGGCTGAAGCCACGGGAGGCCAGGCGATCCGCCACTTCCTGAAGTTGGCCGCGTAACAGTTTGGAATCGAGCATATCGTTCTCTCGTTGTGTGTGTTGGTTCAGAATTTGGTCAAGGACAGGCCGGCCCAGGTGGCCAACAACCCGCCCACTACGCTGATCGCGCTGTAGCCCAAGGCCAGCGGTACTTGCCCGCTCTCCATCAGGCGCACGGTATCCAGCGAAAAAGAGGAAAATGTCGTCAGGCCGCCCAGAAAGCCCACGATCAGGCCTGCGCGCAGCTCGACCGGTGCCAGCGGCTTGTGCAGGAACAGGCCGTACAGCAGGCCGATCAGCAGGCAGCCGACCAGGTTGACCGCCAGCGTACCGAGATAGAAGTGGCGTGGCCAGTGGGCAGCGACCCAATTGGAGGTAGCAAAGCGCAGCAGCGTGCCGGCGATACCGCCGGCACTGACCGCGGCGACCAGGGCAATCATGGTTTTCTCCGTTGGCGTGGGCTGGTGCGGTCGAGTTCGGCCAGGTGGCGCAGCTTCTCGCCGATCTTCAACTCCAGGCCTCGCGGCACCGGCTGATAGTACTGGCGCGGCTCGAGCTGCTCGGGGAAGTAGTCCTCGCCCGCAGCGTAGGCGTCCGGCTCGTCATGGGCATAGCGATACTCCTCGCCATAGCCCAGTTGCTTCATCAGTTTGGTCGGCGCGTTGCGCAGGTGCAGCGGCACCTCCAGCGAGCCGTGCTCGGCCGCCTCGCGCATGGCCGCCTTGAAGCCCATGTACACCGCATTGCTCTTGGGTGCGCAGGCGATGTAGGTGATGGCCTGGGCCACCGCCAGCTCGCCCTCGGGGCTGCCCAGGCGCTCCTGCACGTCCCAGGCCGACAGGCACAGGCTCAGGGCCCGCGGGTCGGCATTGCCGATGTCCTCGCTGGCCATGCGCACCACGCGGCGGGCGATGTACAGAGGATCACAGCCACCGTCGAGCATGCGTGCGTACCAGTACAGGGCTGCGTCGGGGTTGGAGCCACGCACCGACTTGTGCAGTGCCGAGATCTGGTCGTAGAAGGCCTCGCCGCCCTTGTCGAAGCGCCGGCGGCTGTCGCCCAGCAGGCTTTGCAACAACTCGACGCCGATTTCGTCGCCATCGTCGGCAAGGTCCGAGGCGTTCTCGAGCAGGTTGAGCATGCGCCGGCCATCGCCGTCGGCAGCGGCCATGAGCATCTGGAAGGCCTCGTCGCCCACCCGCAGCTGGCGCGCGCCCAGGCCACGCTCCTCGGTCAGGGCGCGGTTGACCAGCTTGCGCAGGGCCGCTTCGTCCAGGCTCTTGAGCACATACACCCGTGCCCGCGAGAGCAAGGCGTTGTTCAGCTCGAAGGACGGATTCTCGGTGGTGGCGCCGATGAAGATCAACGTGCCGTCTTCGACATAGGGCAGGAAGGCATCCTGCTGGGATTTGTTGAAGCGGTGCACTTCGTCGACGAACAGGATGGTCCGGCGACCATACTGGCCGGCCTGCTGCTTGGCCACCTCGACGGCCTGGCGGATCTCCTTGACCCCCGCCAACACCGCCGACACCGTTTCGAAATGTGCATCGCAGAACTGCGCCAGAAGCCGCGCCAAGGTGGTCTTGCCCACCCCCGGCGGCCCCCAGAAGATCATCGAATGCAGCGCACCCTGCTCCAGCGCCTCACGCAGCGGCTTGCCGCGCGCCAGCAGGTGCTCCTGGCCGACGTACTCGTCCAGGTTGGACGGACGCAGCCGGGCGGCCAGGGGCTGGGCGACGGGTTCGCTTCGAAACAGGTCCATGGTGGCTCTCGTTATTCCTGGATGACGTCAGCGCCTTCCGGAATCTTGAACTGGAACGTGCTCGCCGGGATCGGCTCGTTGGCCTTGACCCCGTTGAACAGGATATTGGTGCGCTGGCCCACGCTGTCGACCAGTTGCATGTCGTTGATCAGCCCACGGCGGAACGACACGCGCAACGAGTCGAACAAGGTGTCCTTGGTCTTGGGCTTCAAGGTGAAGTCCATGACTTCGCCCTGCTCCTTGGAGGTGATGTCGAAGCTCTGGCTGATCTTCGACACATCGCCGGACAGCAGCAGCGCCGGGGTCTGGTTCAGGCGCACGTCGAGCTTCTTGACCGTGGCCTGTTCCAGGTCCGGGTCCCACAGGGTGACCTTCTGGCCATCGGACACCACCACCTGCTCCTGGGGCGCATCGGTGTGCCAGTAGAACAGGCCTGGGCGCTTGACCGACATCTGCCCGCTGGTCTCCTGCAGGCTGGTGCCGCTGGCGTCGAGGGTCAGCTGGGAGAAACGGGCGGAAATGGTCTGGGACTTTTCCAGCAACTGGGTCAGGCGCGCAACATCCTTCTCATCGGCATGGGCCGACACAGCGCCCAGGGCCAGGGCAGAAACCAACAGCATGCGAATCGCGCGCATGGGAATCCTCGTCGAATAGTGGGTAGGCCGGGCACCGCCATTGGCGCCCGGCAAGGTGATCATCAATCGCGTGGGCCACCCGGGGCAATCACTTCCCGCGAGCCGTTGCTGTTCATGGGGGTGACCACGCCGGCCATCTCCATCGCCTCGATCATGCGCGCAGCGCGGTTGTAGCCGATCTTGAGCTTGCGCTGCACGGCGGAAATCGATGCCCGGCGGCTTTCCAGCACGAACTGCACAGCTTCGTCGTACAGGGCGTCGGCCTCCGGGTCATCGCCGTCGCCACCACCGCCACCGCCGCCCTCGAAGCCGCTGCCGGCCTCCTCGACGCCATTGAGGATGTCGTCGTTGTAGTCCGGCGCGCCGCGCATCTTCCAGGCCTCTACCACGCGGTGGACCTCGTCGTCGGAGACGAACGCGCCATGCACACGGATCGGCAGGCTGGTGCCCGGCGGCATGTAGAGCATGTCGCCATGGCCAAGCAGCTGCTCGGCACCGCCCTGGTCGATGATGGTCCGCGAGTCGATCTTGCTCGACACCTGGAACGCCATGCGCGTCGGGATGTTGGCCTTGATCAGGCCGGTGATCACATCCACCGAGGGGCGCTGGGTGGCGAGGATCAAGTGGATACCGGCGGCACGGGCCTTCTGGGCGATACGGGCGATCAGCTCCTCGACCTTCTTGCCGACGATCATCATCATGTCGGCGAATTCGTCGACGATCACCACGATGGTCGGCAGCGTCTTCAGCGCCGGCGGCTCGTCGTCCATGCTCTCGCGACGATACAGCGGGTCGTGGATGACCTCTCCGGCCTCCTGGGCGTCCTTGATCTTGCGGTTGAACCCGGCCAGGTTACGCACGCCCATCGCTGCCATCAGCTTGTAGCGCCGCTCCATCTCGGCCACGCTCCAGCGCAGGGCATTGGCGGCGTCCTTCATGTCGGTGACCACCGGGCACAGCAGGTGCGGGATGCCTTCGTAGATCGACAGCTCGAGCATCTTCGGGTCGATCATGATCAGCCGCGCGTCTTCCGGGCTGGACTTGAACAGGATCGACAGGATCATCGCGTTCACGCCCACCGACTTACCGGAACCGGTGGTACCGGCCACCAACAGGTGCGGCATCTTGGCCAGGTCGGTGATCACCGGCTTGCCACCGATGTCGTGGCCCAAGGCCAGGGTGACCGGCGACTTCTGCTCGTCGTACTGCGGCGTGGAGAGCACTTCGGAGAAGCGCACCATCTGCCGGTTCTCGTTGGGGATCTCGATACCCACAGTGGTCTTGCCAGGGATGACCTCGACCACGCGCACGCTGGTCACCGCCAGGGAACGCGCCAGGTCCTTGGCCAGGTTGGCGATGCGGCTGACCTTGACCCCGGCGGCCGGCTGGATCTCGTAGCGGGTGATCACCGGGCCCGGGTGGATCGAGTCCACCGAAACTTCGACACCAAACTCCTTGAGCTTGATTTCCAGCAGATTGCCCACGCCGGCCAGGGACTCCGGCGAGTACTCGATCTTCTTCTGCTCGGCAGGGTCGAGGATGGAGATAGACGGCAAGGTGCCTTCCACGGCGCTGTCGACGAACAGCGGCGCTTGTTTTTCCTTCATGACCCGTTTGCTCGGCTCCGGCGCCTTGACCGGGGCTGGCGGCATGATCACCGGCGCCGTCGGTTGCTCGCGCGGCACCACCGGCTCGCGCTGCACCACCGGGCGGGCGGATACATCCTCACGCTCGTTGATACGCTCGCGCGGCTGCGGCTTGATTGGCTCGCGCTTCCCGGCGGTCATCGGAGCCACGTCGAAGGCGGGCTCATCCACCTCGCGTAGCTGCGCCACCAGGCGCTTGCGCTCGTTGCGGGCCTCCCACCAACGGTTGGCCGCCCCCTGCACCAGCTCGAACAAATCGAGGGTGATCTTGCCGGTGATGTCCATCACCTTGAACCACGACAGGTCGGTGAACACCGTCAGGCCGAACAGGAACAGGGCGATGAACATCAAGGTGCTGCCCTGCACGTTCAGCAGGTTGCGCGCCAGGTCGCCCAGGCTCTCGCCCAGGGCGCCGCCCGCGGAGAACGGCATGCTCGCCGGCGGATGGAAGTGGATATGCGCCAGGGCCGCGCCCGACAGCACCAGGAACACCAGGCCGATGAGCCGCCAGGAGAACAGCCAGCCGCTCCATTCCCAGGGCTGGTGGCGCTCACGGAAGATCTGCCAGGTTTTGATCGCCAGCAGCAACGGGAAGATATAGGCGAAGTAGCCCAGCACCATGAACAGGATATCGGCGAAATAGGCACCCGCCCGGCCGGCGGCGTTCTGCACCTGGTCGACGTTGCTGGTGTGGCTGAAGCCCGGATCCGCCGTGTCGTAGGTCAGCAGTGCCATCCACAGGTACAGGCACAGGGCGCCGACAGCGATCAGCGCGCCTTCCTTGAGGCGGTAATGCAGCTGCTGGCGCCACAGGGGCACGGGCAAGGGGGTCGGGGTTGCGGTGGATTTCTTCAAAACGCGTCTATTCCTGCGCTTGCTGCGCGTCCAGTAGTGTGTCCGGTCAACGAACCACTACTTTTAACATTACTGCCCGCCAGTCGCCATGGCAGCACGCCACGGGCATGAACGGGGCGGATTCCCTATGGGTGCAATTTGAGCACGCATTTACTTTCGTGACAAAGGCTTATGCTGTGTTTTTGCACAGGTATGACAGCAAATGCGCCGGATGGTGCCGGCGGTCGCATGAAATGTCCCATGCGGCTTGCGCCGCTCCACAGGGATTTCGCAAGTCTTGAGAGCGGCCCAATCTCGGTGGGAACTGGCGACAGCCCGCGATGGGCTGCAAAGCAGCCCCAAGCGGTCCATCGCAGGCTCCGCCAACCCCCACGAAACAAGCGGAGCCCGACTCGTCCAGCGGCACAAGGCCAGAGATTGACCTCTTCGACCCTGCGCGCCATGCTGCCCTCTCCCCTCCCCCACCACCGAAAGACCATGCTTACCTGGCTGACCCGCGACTCCCTGACCTTCCCGCCCCTGGACAAGGCTTTGCACGACCCCAACGGCCTGCTCGCCGCGGGCGGCGACCTGAGCCCGGAGCGCCTGGTGCAGGCCTATCGCCATGGCTGTTTCCCCTGGTACCAGGACGGCCAACCGATCCTCTGGTGGTCACCCGACCCTCGCACTGTCCTGTTCCCGGACGAGCTGCACGTATCTCGCTCGCTGGCCAAATTCATCCGCCAAGGCCACTACCAGGTCAGCTTCGACACTGATTTCGCCGCGGTCATCGCCGCCTGTGCCGCGCCGCGCGACTACGCCGACGGCACCTGGATCACCGACACCATGCAAACGGCCTACTGCGAGCTGCACCGGCGTGGCATCGCCCATTCGGTGGAGGTGCGCCAGGACGGTAAGCTGGTCGGCGGCCTGTATGGCCTGGCGATGGGCCGGCTGTTCTTCGGCGAATCGATGTTCAGCCGCGCCGACAACGCCTCCAAGGTAGGTTTCGTCGCCCTGGTCGACCACCTGAAGGCCGCCGGCTTCGTGCTGATCGACTGCCAGATGCCGACCAACCACCTGCACAGCCTCGGCGCCCGCACCATCAGCCGGGCCGCCTTCGCCGAGTACCTGGCGCGCTACCTCGACCAGCCCAACACGGCCACCTGGGCTCGCTAGGCGAGTTCTGCCAGCTGGCTTACACTTAAATCAAAGTCTTGCCGAGGGGTTGATCATGACAGAGCTGGCGCGGTTGAAGTTCTATGCCACTCAGCCCCACGCCTGCAGCTACCTGCCAGACGAGCAGGCGACTACGCTGTTCCTGGACCCCAGCCAACCGATGGATGTGCATGTCTATGCCGACCTGTCGGAGATGGGTTTCCGCCGCAGTGGCGACCACCTGTACCGCCCTCACTGCCAGCACTGCAATGCCTGCGTGCCTGCACGTATCCCGGCCGCGCGCTTCATTCCCAACCGCCAGCAACGGCGCATCCTCAAGCGCAACGCCGACCTGACCGTCACCGCTGCCCGCCCGGCCTTTCGCGAAGAATATTTCGACCTCTACCGGCGCTACATCGAGCAGCGCCACGCCGACGGCGACATGTATCCGCCGAGCCGTGACCAGTTCTCCACCTTCCTGGTGCGCGACCTGCCGTTCTGCTGGTTCTACGAATTCCGCCTCGAAGGCCGGCTGATGGCCGTGGCCGTGTGCGACCTGCTGCCCAACGGCCTGTCAGCGGTCTACACCTTCTACGAGCCAGAAGAAGAACGCCGCAGCTTGGGGCGCTACGCCATCCTCTGGCAGATCACCGAAGCCCTGCGCCAGGACCTGGAGGCGGTCTACCTGGGCTACTGGATCAAGAACTGCAAGAAAATGAACTACAAGACCCAGTACCGGCCTATCGAACTGCTGATCAACCAACGGTGGGTTACCCTCAATTGAAAGCATTGGCTTGAAACACAGTTTTCGGGCATAATCCACGCCACTTTTTTGCCCGGTGCGGTTGTGCGTCGGGCCATCACTGGATACCGAGGGCTTTACTGCATGTCGAAAGAAGACAGCTTCGAAATGGAAGGTACTGTCGTCGACACCCTGCCCAACACCATGTTCCGCGTGGAGTTGGAAAACGGGCACGTCGTAACCGCGCACATCTCTGGGAAGATGCGCAAGAACTACATTCGTATTCTCACTGGCGACAAGGTCCGCGTCGAACTGACGCCGTACGACCTGAGCAAGGGCCGCATCACCTACCGTGCGCGCTAAGCTCCAGCCATGAAAAAGCCCGGCCATGTGCCGGGCTTTTTTGTGCGTGTTTTTTAGCAGCAAGGGCTGCCTTGCAGCCCTTTCGCGGCGCAAGGCCGCTCCTACAAGGATCGTGCAGGCTCTGTAGAAGCAGCCTTGCGCCGCGAAAGGGCCGCAACGCGGCCCCCGCTGTTACGCAACCTCAGCCGTGGTCTCGAAGTCGAACACCAGCTCGCCATCGCGCAAGTCGACGTGCACCACCCCGCCATGCTCGGACAGCTCGCCGAACAGGATCTCCTCGGCCAACGGCCGCTTGATCTTGTCCTGGATGAGCCGCGCCATGGGCCGCGCCCCCATCTGCACATCGTAGCCGGAGGCAGCCAGCCAGCCGCGTGCGTCATCACTGACTTCCAGCAGCACACGTTTGTCCTCGAGCTGCGCCTGCAGTTCGATGAGGAACTTGTCGACGATGCTCTTGATGGTCTCGTGGCTCAGGCGGCCGAACTGGATGATGGTGTCCAGGCGGTTGCGGAACTCCGGCGTGAAGCTCTTGCGGATCACTTCCATGGCATCGGAGGTGTGGTCCTGCTGGGTGAAGCCGATCGAGGCCCTCGCGGCGGTTTCGGCGCCGGCGTTGGTGGTCATGATCAGGATCACGTTGCGGAAGTCCGCCTTGCGCCCGTTGTTGTCGGTCAGGGTCCCATGGTCCATCACCTGCAGCAGCAAGTTGAAGACTTCCGGGTGGGCCTTCTCGATTTCATCGAGCAGCAGCACGCAATGCGGCTGCTTGGTGATCGCCTCGGTCAACAGGCCGCCCTGGTCGAACCCGACATAGCCTGGAGGCGCACCGATCAGGCGCGACACGGTGTGCCGCTCCATGTACTCGGACATGTCGAAGCGCACCAGCTCGACACCCAGGGCCTTGGCCAGCTGGCGTGCCGCCTCGGTCTTGCCCACACCGGTGGGGCCGGCGAACAGGAACGAGCCGACCGGCTTGTCCGGCGCCTTGAGCCCGGCACGGGAGAGCTTGATCGCGGTCGCCAACGAGTCGATGGCGGCATCCTGGCCGAACACGGTGAGCTTGAGGTCACGCTCCAGATTGCGCAGCAGCTCCTTGTCGGAGCTGGTGACATGCTTGGGCGGGATCCGCGCGATCTTGGCGACGATGTCCTCGACCTGCGACACGTCGATCCGCTTGACCCGGCTACCTTCCGGCTGCAGGCGCTGATAGGCGCCGGCTTCGTCGATCACGTCGATGGCCTTGTCCGGCATGTGCCGGTCATTGATGTAGCGCGCAGCCAGTTCGGCGGCGGCGCGCAGGGCCTCATCGCTGTACTCGATGTTGTGGTGGGTCTCGAAGCGGCCCTTCAGGCCACGCAGGATGCCCACGGTATCTTCCACCGACGGCTCGGTGACGTCGACCTTCTGGAAGCGTCGCGCCAGGGCCCGGTCCTTCTCGAAGATGCCGCGAAACTCCTGGAACGTGGTCGAGCCGATGCAACGGATGTCCCCGGAAGACAGCAGCGGCTTGAGCAGGTTGGACGCATCCATCACCCCGCCCGATGCCGCACCGGCACCGATGATGGTGTGGATCTCGTCGATGAACAGGATCGCCTGCGGGCGCTTGCGCAGCTCGCCGAGCAGCGCCTTGAAGCGTTTCTCGAAATCACCGCGGTACTTGGTACCGGCCAGCAGGGCGCCAAGGTCGAGGGAGTAGACGACACTCTGGGCCAGCAGGTCAGGCACCTGGCCGTCGACGATGCGCTTGGCCAGGCCTTCGGCGATGGCGGTCTTGCCCACGCCGGCCTCGCCGACCAGCAGCGGGTTGTTCTTGCGCCGGCGGGCAAGGATCTGGGCGACCCGCTCGACCTCCTGCTCGCGCCCCACCAGCGGGTCGATGCGGCCCAGACGGGCCAGTTCATTCAGGTTGCTGGCATAGGCGTCCAGGGGGTTGCTCGAGGATGCGGCCTCGCCACCCTCCTCATCCTGCATGTCCTGGTCGCTTTCGCTGTGCGAACCGTGGCCCGGCACCTTGGAGATGCCATGGGCGATGTAGTTGACCACGTCGATGCGCGCCACGCTCTGCTGCTTGAGCAGGAACACGGCCTGGCTTTCCTGTTCGCTGAAGATCGCCACCAGCACGTTGGCGCCGGTGACCTCGCGCTTGCCGGAGCTCTGCACATGGAACACGGCACGCTGCAGGACACGCTGGAAGCCCAGGGTCGGCTGGGTTTCGCGGTCCTCGTCATGAACGGGAATCAGCGGTGTGGTGGAGTCGATGAACTCTTGCAGGTCGTGCTTGAGCTTGTCGAGATTGGCACCACAGGCGCGAAGAACGGTCGCGGCGGCCTCGTTGTCAAGGAGTGCAAGCAGCAGGTGTTCGACGGTCATGAACTCATGACGCTTCGAACGAGCCTCCTTGAAGGCCAGATTGAGGGTGACTTCGAGCTCGCGGTTTAACATAGCTTCACCTCATACCCAAGTGGTCGGCGATTAACCGTCCTTCTCGATTTCACAGAGTAGCGGATGCTGGCTTTCCCTGGCGTATTGGTTGACCTGCATGGCCTTTGTCTCGGCGATGTCACGGGTAAACAATCCGCACACTGCCCGCCCTTCGGTATGGACGGTCAGCATGATCTTGGTCGCCAGCTCGCGGTTCAGATTGAAGAACGTCTCGAGCACTTCGACGACGAAATCCATTGGCGTGTAGTCATCGTTGAACAAAACCACCTTGTACATCGGTGGCGCCTGCAGGATCGGCTTGGCTTCCTGTACCGCCAGACCGGAGCCGTCGTCCTCGTTCGATTGCGGGCGATCCTGATTGAATGTTAGTCGAATCTGGCTGAGTGGTTGCATGGAAAGAATTTCATCATATCGACAGGTTAAGGTAGTGGGTTGACCGCGCAGGCCGCTTCCGGCGCGGGCGCCGTCTGACCTTGACTATCGGCAAAACGGTGTTACAACCAATAAGAACCCACCGTGGTCGATAAAGATCCGCGCAGTCAACCAGATTTTTTCGCATGGTTCGTATGCGGATGACCGGATGATACTCCAGTGATGGAGTCCTTTGCAGAGGGACATGAGGATGGCGAGCGGTAAAGTCAAGTGGTTCAACAATGCCAAGGGCTATGGTTTCGTCAACGAGGAGGGTAAAAGCGAAGACCTGTTCGCCCATTATTCGCATATCCAGATGGACGGCTACAAGACGCTCAAGGCTGGCCAGGCCGTGACCTTCGACATCGTCCAGGGCCCGAAGGGGCTACACGCTGTGAACATCTCCAACGCCGGCGCCACCCAGGCCAAGGTCGAGGCCCAGCCGGCAGGCATCACCGTACAGGCCTGACCGGCCCCACCTTCTGCAGGCACATCGGCAGCCGGCCAGCCCCGCAAGGGCTGGCCGGTTTTCATTGGCCTCACATGTGCTTGATCATCTCATCGCCGAAGCCCGAGCTGCTGACCAGCGTGGCCCCTTCCATCAGGCGCTCGAAGTCATAGGTGACGGTCTTGGCGGCGATCGCGCCGTTGGTCCCCTTGATGATCAGGTCGGCCGCCTCGGTCCAGCCCATGTGGCGCAGCATCATCTCGGCCGAGAGGATCACCGACCCCGGGTTGACCTTGTCCTGCCCGGCATACTTGGGCGCGGTGCCATGGGTGGCCTCGAACATGGCCACGGTGTCGGAGAGGTTGGCCCCCGGCGCGATGCCGATACCGCCGACCTCGGCCGCCAGGGCATCGGAGAGGTAGTCACCGTTGAGGTTGAGGGTGGCGATCACGTCGTATTCAGCCGGGCGCAGCAGGATCTGCTGGAGCATGGCATCGGCGATGGCATCCTTGACGATCACTTCACGACCGCTCTTGGGGTTCTTGAACTTCATCCACGGGCCACCGTCGAGCAGCTCGGCGCCGAACTCATCCCGTGCCACCTCGTAGCCCCAGTCCTTGAAGGCCCCCTCGGTGAACTTCATGATGTTGCCCTTGTGCACCAAAGTCAGCGATTCGCGGTCGTTATCCACCACATATTGCAGGGCCTTGCGCACCAGGCGCTTGGTACCCTCGCGGGAAACCGGCTTGACGCCGATGCCGCAATCCTGGTCGAAACGGATCTTGGTGACGCCCATTTCCTCTTTGAGGAACTTGATCACCTTGTTCGCCTCCGCAGAGCCGGCCTTCCATTCGATGCCGGCATAGATGTCCTCGGAGTTCTCGCGGAAGATCACCATGTCGACGTCCCCCGGCTTCTTGACCGGGCTCGGCACGCCCTGGAACCACAGCACCGGGCGCAGGCAGACGTACAGGTCCAACTGCTGACGCAGGGCCACGTTCAGCGAACGGATGCCCCCACCGACCGGCGTGGTCAGCGGGCCCTTGATCGACACCACATAGTCGCGCACCGCGTCGAGGGTTTCCTGGGGCAGCCAGGTGTCCTGGTCATACACCTGGGTAGCCTTCTCGCCGGCATACACCTCCATCCAGGCGATCTTGCGCTTGCCGCCGTAGGCCTTCTGCACGGCGGCATCCACCACCTTGATCATCACCGGCGAAACATCGACACCGATACCGTCGCCCTCGATGTACGGGATGATGGGGTTGTCGGGAACGTTGAGCGAATGGTCTGCATTGACGGTGATCTTGGCACCGTCCGCCGGAACCTTGATTTTCTGGTATCCCATGCTGCACTACTCCGCGTTTTCCAGGTGTGATTGGACATCCTGCGATCCAATGAGCCTAAACCACATCCGCCGACCTGCAAGGCATGCGACAACCGACCACATTGCGGATACGTCTTTGGTCTTATAAATGGGCCGATATCACTTGGCCTTGCTGATTAGCCCGAATGGTTTGGTATACTGCGCCGCGACCGAAGGGTCATCGGGGCGATCCCTAGGCAAAATGCGGACCGCCCTTGGCCATGAATGGATACCAAGCCTGGCCACTAAGCCTGTGCTGTTACCGCAGCCCAGCACTTGACGCTCGACTGATGCATCCACCATCACCGCTCGCAGCCTCTCGACTTTCCGCTCATGGCGCTGCCAGGGCGATGCGCCTACCCTGCGCACCACGAGACTCGAGCACGCTCAGCACACAGAGAGTTAACCCGCATGCCCACCCGTTCCAAGATCATCTATACCTTCACCGACGAAGCCCCCGCCCTCGCCACCTACTCGCTGCTGCCGATCATCGAAGCCTTCACCGCTTCGGCTGACATCGCCGTCGAAACCCGCGACATTTCCCTGGCTGGCCGCATCCTCGCCGCCTTCCCGGAGCAACTGGGCGCAGAGAAGCAAGTAGGCGATCACCTGGCGGAACTGGGCCAGCTGGCTACCACCCCTGAAGCCAACATCATCAAGCTGCCGAACATCAGCGCCTCGGTACCGCAGCTCAAGGCCGCGATCAAGGAACTGCAAGCCAAGGGCTTCAACATCCCGGACTACGCCGACGAGCCGGCCACCGCGGAAGAGAAGGAATCCCGCGCCCGCTACGACCGCATCAAAGGCAGCGCCGTGAACCCGGTACTGCGCGAAGGCAACTCCGACCGCCGCGCCCCGCTGTCGGTCAAGAACTATGCCCGCAAGCACCCGCACAAGATGGGCGCCTGGGCCGCCGACTCCAAGTCGCACGTTGCCCACATGACCCAGGGCGACTTCTACGGCAGCGAGAAAGCCGCACTGATCGAAGGCGATGACAGCCTGCGTATCGAGCTGGTCGCCAAGGACGGTTCCACCACCGTCCTCAAGGAAAAGACCGCCGTCAAGGCCGCTGAAGTCATCGACTGCGCCGTCATGAGCCGCAAGGCCCTGAAAGCCTTCATCGCCGAGCAGATCGCCGATGCCAAGGCCTCGGGCGTGCTGCTGTCGGTGCACCTCAAAGCCACCATGATGAAGGTCTCCGACCCGATCATGTTCGGCGTCATTGTCGAAGAATTCTACAACGACGTGCTGGCCAAGCACGCCACCGAGCTCGCCCAGGTCGGCTTCAACGCCAACAACGGCATCGGCGACCTGTACGCCCGCATCAAGGACTTGCCAGCCGACAAGCAGGCCGAGATCGAAGCCGACATCCAGGCCCTGTACGCCGTTCGCCCGGCGCTGGCCATGGTCAACTCCGACAAGGGCATCACCAACCTGCACGTACCGAGCGACGTCATCGTCGACGCCTCGATGCCTGCGATGATCCGCGACTCGGGCAAGATGTGGAACACCGCCGGTGAACTGCAAGATGCCAAGGCTGTCATCCCTGACCGCTGCTACGCCGGCATCTACCAGGCCGTCATCGAAGACTGCAAGGCCAACGGCGCCTTCGACCCGACCACCATGGGCAGCGTGCCGAACGTCGGCCTGATGGCGCAGAAGGCCGAGGAATACGGCTCCCACGACAAGACCTTCCAGATCAAGGCCGACGGCGTCGTGCGCGTGGTCGACAGCAAGGGCCAGGTACTGCTGGAGCAGAACGTCGAGGCCGGCGACATCTTCCGCATGTGCCAGACCAAAGACGCGCCGATCCAGGACTGGGTCAAGCTGGCCGTCAACCGTGCGCGCCTGAGCAACACCCCGGCGGTGTTCTGGCTGGACCCTGCCCGCGCCCACGACGGCGTCATGATCGAGAAGGTACAAAAGTACCTGAAGGACCATGACACCAGCGGCCTGGACATCCGCATCCTGGCGCCGGTCGATGCCATCAAGTTCTCCCTGGCCCGCATCCGCGAAGGCAAGGACACCATCTCGGTGACCGGCAACGTACTGCGTGACTACCTGACCGACCTGTTCCCGATCATGGAGCTGGGCACCAGCGCCAAGATGCTGTCGATCGTCCCACTGATGAGCGGCGGCGGCCTGTTCGAGACCGGCGCCGGCGGTTCGGCACCCAAGCACGTGCAGCAGTTGGTCGAAGAGAACTTCCTGCGTTGGGACTCGCTGGGTGAATTCCTGGCCTTGGCCGCTTCCCTGGAGCACCTGGGCAACACCTACGACAACCCGCGCGCCAAGGTCCTGGCCAACACCCTGGACCAGGCCACCGGCAAGTTCCTCGACACCAACAAGTCGCCTTCGCGCAAGGTCGGCGGTATCGACAACCGCGGCAGCCACTTCTACCTGACCCTGTACTGGGCCGAGGCCCTGGCCGCCCAGAACGACGACGCAGCCCTGCAGGCACGCTTCGCGCCGCTGGCCAAGACCCTGGCCGAGAACGAAGCGACCATCGTCGCCGAGCTGGCCGCTGTCCAGGGCAAGCCAGCCGACATCGGTGGCTACTACGCCCCGGATGCCGAGCTGACCGCCAAGGTGATGCGCCCAAGCCAGACCCTCAACAGCGCCATCGCCGCCCTGTAAGGTTCGCTTGAAGTAACACCACAAACCCCGGCCACGCACCGGGGTTTGTGCTTTCTGGATAAACGATTTCTGGCCGCCAGCGCGGACTCTGTGGGAGCGGGTTTACCCGCGAATGCGATGGCGAATCCACTGACGCATTCGCGGGTAAACCCGCTCCCACAAAGGCTGTGCAAGCCTCCAAGGAGCTGTTCATGACCTGGCAACCCCACATCACTGTCGCCACCGTCGTCGAGCACGACGGCAAGTTCCTCTTCGTCGAGGAGTTCAAGGCCAACCAACACGTGTTCAACCAGCCCGCCGGCCACCTGGAGCCCAACGAGACCCTACCCCAGGCTGCCCTGCGCGAAACCCTCGAGGAAACCGCCTGGGAGGTCGAACTCACCGGCGTGGTCGGTATCTACCTCTATACAGCCCCCAGCAACGGCGTGACCTACCAGCGCGTCTGCTTCGCCGCCCGCCCCGTGCGCCACCACCCCGACCGCGCGCTGGACAGCGACATCGTGCGCGCCGTCTGGCTGACCCGTGAAGAGCTGCTGGCCGACCCTGCGCGCTGGCGCAGCGAACTGGTGCCACGCTGCCTGGACGACTACCTTGCCGGCCCGCTGCACAGCCTCGCGCTGCTACGCGACTGACGCGAAGGCCTTGGCCTGATAGAATCGGAATTTTTCCCCAGATACACACCGGTAGCCATGACCAGCCCAGCATTCAAAGACCCCGCCAAGACCCGCGTCATCGTCGGCATGTCCGGCGGCGTGGACTCTTCCGTCTCCGCCCTTCTGCTCATGGAGCAGGGCTACCAGGTGGAAGGTCTGTTCATGAAGAACTGGGAAGAAGACGACGGCACCGAATACTGCACCGCCCGCGAAGACCTGGCCGACGCCCAAGCCGTGTGCGACCGCATCGGCATCAAGCTGCACACCGCCAACTTCGCCGCAGAATACTGGGACAACGTGTTCGAGCACTTCCTCGAGGAATACAAGGCAGGCCGCACGCCGAACCCGGACATCCTCTGCAACCGCGAGATCAAGTTCAAGGCGTTCCTCGACTACGCCCTGTCCCTGGGCGCCGACCTGATCGCCACCGGCCACTACGTGCGCCGGCGCGACACCGGCGAGCTCACCGAGCTGCTCAAGGGCCTGGACCCGAATAAGGACCAGAGCTACTTCCTGCACGCTGTCGGCGGCAAGGAGATCGCCCGCACCCTGTTCCCGGTGGGTGAGCTGGAAAAGCCCGAGGTGCGCGCCATCGCCGAGAAGCACGGCCTGGCCACGGCCAAGAAGAAGGACTCCACCGGCATCTGCTTCATCGGCGAGCGCCGCTTCAGCGACTTCCTCAAGCAGTACCTGCCTGCCCAGCCCGGCGACATCGAAACCACCGACGGAGAAGTGATCGGCCGCCACCACGGCCTGATGTACCACACCATCGGCCAGCGCCAGGGCCTGGGCATCGGCGGCCTGAAGGATGCCGGCGACGAGCCGTGGTACGTGCTGCACAAGGACCTCGCCCGCAACGTGCTGGTGGTCGGCCAGGGCAACGAACACCCTTGGTTGTTCTCCCGCGCCCTGCTGGCCTCGGAGATCTTCTGGGTCAACCCGGTCGACCTGGGCAGCCCGCGCCGGCTCACCGCCAAGGTGCGCTACCGCCAGGGCGACCAGGCGTGCACCCTGGAACGCACCGAGGGCGGCTACCGCGCGGTGTTCGACGAACCACAGCGTGCCGTCACGCCAGGCCAATCGGTGGTGTTCTACGATGGCGAGGTGTGCCTGGGCGGCGGCGTGATCGAGGCTGCCGAGCCCTGGAGCCCACGCCAATGACCAATCTCCAGGAGCAACTGGTCGCCCTGGGCGGCGTGTTCCAGGCTGCGGTGCTGGTCGACCGCATCGCCCGAACCGGCCAGGCCAGCGAGCCCAATATCGGCTGCATGCTCGGCAGCCTGCTGGTCCGCGACCCCAAGGACACCCTGGAGGTGTTCGGCGGTGACGACCTGAACCTGCGTGACGGCTACCGCGCGCTGGTCGGCGCCCTGGAACGCGACCCCAGCAGCCTGCAGCGAGAGCCCCTGCGCTATGCACTGTCGATGCTGGGTCTGGAGCGTCAGCTGGCCAAGCGCGACGACATGCTCGACACCATCGGCAAGCGCCTGCCGCAGATCCAGGCCCAGGCCGACCACTTCGGCCTGGTTCACGATAATGTCATCGCTTCCAGTGGAGCCTTGTACCAGGACACCCTGAGCACCTTGCGCCAGCGGATCCAGGTGCACGGCGACATGCGCTTCCTGCAGCAGGCCGGCAACGCCTCGAAGATCCGCGCCCTGCTGCTGGCCGGCATCCGCGCCGCGCGCCTGTGGCGCCAGCTGGGTGGGCACCGCTGGCAGCTGGTGTTCAGCCGGCGCAAGTTGCTCAACCAGCTGTACGACATGATGCGCGCGCCTTCCTGAAGGACCGACGCAAGCCCTGTAGGAGCGGCCTTGCGCCGCGAAAGGGCCGCCAAGCGGCCCCGGCGATCCAAGCCAGATCCAAGACCCGGGGTCCGCTGCGCGCCCCTTTCGCGGCGCAAGGCCGCTCCTACAGGGGCACTGCAACATGATTCATAGCGCTGACCTTTGGTCAGCCACCCAACTGCGGCGCAATTTTCATGTATGATATGCGCCCTTCCAAAAGCCTGACTGTCCGAGAACACCCCATGCAGCTCTCCTCGCTCACTGCGGTTTCCCCTGTAGACGGCCGCTACGCCGGCAAAACCCAGGCCCTGCGCCCCATCTTCAGCGAATTCGGCCTGATCCGTTTCCGCGCCCTGGTCGAGGTGCGCTGGCTCCAGCGCCTGGCCGCCCACCCGCAGATCGGCGAAGTGCCGGCGTTCTCCGCCGAAGCCAACGCCCTGCTGGACAGCCTGGCCACCGATTTCAAGCTCGAGCACGCCGAACGCGTCAAGGAAATCGAGCGCACCACCAACCACGACGTCAAGGCCATCGAATACCTGCTCAAGGAACAGGCCGCGACCCTGCCGGAACTGGCCAAGGTCAGCGAGTTCATCCACTTCGCCTGCACCAGCGAGGACATCAACAACCTGTCCCACGCCCTGATGCTGCGCGCCGGCCGTGACGACGTGCTGCTGCCGCTGATGCGCCAGATCGCCGATGCCATCCGCGCCCTGGCCCACCAGTACGCCGACGTGCCGATGCTGTCGCGCACACACGGCCAGCCGGCTTCGCCGACCACCCTGGGCAAGGAGCTGGCCAACGTGGTCTACCGCCTGGAGCGCCAGATCGCCCAGGTCGCCGCCGTGCCGCTGCTGGGCAAGATCAACGGTGCCGTGGGCAACTACAACGCCCACCTGTCGGCCTACTCGCAGATCGACTGGGAAGCCAACGCCCGCGCCTTCATCGAGGACGAGCTGGGCCTGGTGTTCAACCCCTACACCACCCAGATCGAGCCGCACGACTACATCGCCGAGCTGTTCGACGCCATCGCCCGCTTCAACACCATCCTGATCGACTTCGACCGCGACGTGTGGGGCTACATCTCCCTGGGCTACTTCAAGCAGAAGACGGTCGCCGGCGAAATCGGCTCCTCGACCATGCCGCACAAGGTCAACCCGATCGACTTCGAGAACTCCGAAGGCAACCTGGGTATCGCCAACGCGCTGTTCCAGCACCTGGCCAGCAAGCTGCCGATCTCCCGCTGGCAGCGCGACCTGACCGACTCCACCGTGCTGCGCAACCTGGGCGTGGGCTTCGCCCACAGCGTCATCGCCTACGAAGCCAGCCTCAAGGGCATCGGCAAGCTGGAAATCAACACCCAGCGCATCGCCGCCGACCTGGACGCCTGCTGGGAAGTGCTCGCCGAGCCGATCCAGACCGTCATGCGTCGCTTCAACATCGAGAACCCCTACGAGAAGCTCAAGGAGCTGACCCGTGGCAAGGGCATCACCCCTGACGCGCTGCTGACCTTCATCGACGGCCTGGACATGCCGGCCGAAGCCAAGGCCGAGCTCAAGCTGCTCACCCCGGCGACCTACATCGGTAACGCCGCAGCGCAGGCCAAGCGCATCTAAGCTGATCCTCGCGTTCAACGCCCGGCTTGGCCGGGCGTTTTTATTCCCGGATAAAAACTACGTTTTTTCAATAGGTTGAACATGAATCCTGATACTCCACTGCAGCTGCTCGGCGGCCTGACAGCCCGTGAATTCCTGCGTGACTACTGGCAGAAGAAACCCCTGCTGGTGCGCCAGGCCTTCCCGGACTTCGAAAGCCCCCTCGACCCCGACGAGCTGGCCGG
Source organism: Pseudomonas sp. FA-1 (assembly GCF_056856075.1). Classification (NCBI taxonomy): domain Bacteria; kingdom Pseudomonadati; phylum Pseudomonadota; class Gammaproteobacteria; order Pseudomonadales; family Pseudomonadaceae; genus Pseudomonas; species Pseudomonas sp. FA-1. Next base: position 47,047 of record NZ_JBWXTH010000006.1, on the reverse strand, counting down.
CCTGGCCCTGGAAGAGGAAGTCGAGTCGCGCCTGGTGCTCGAGCACGGCGAGCGCCCCTGGGAGCTGCGCCGCGGCCCGTTCGCCGAGGACAGCTTCGCCGACCTGCCGGCGCGTGACTGGACCCTGCTGGTCCAGGCAGTGGACCAGTTCGTGCCGGAAGTGGCCGAACTGCTGGAACACTTCCGCTTCCTGCCCAGCTGGCGCATCGACGACGTGATGGTCAGCTTCGCAGCGCCCGGCGGCAGCGTCGGCCCGCACTTCGACAACTACGACGTGTTCCTGCTCCAAGGCCATGGCAAGCGCAACTGGAAGATCGGCCAGATGTGCGACAGCGACAGCCCACTGATCGAGCACGCCGACCTGCGCATCCTCGCCGACTTCGAGCAGAGCAACGAGTGGACCCTGGAGCCCGGCGACATGCTCTACCTGCCGCCTCGCCTGGCCCACTACGGCGTGGCCGAGGACGACTGCCTGACCTACTCGGTAGGTTTCCGCGCCCCGAGCGCCGCCGAAGTGCTGACCCACTTCACCGACTTCCTCAGCCAGTTCCTGCCCGAAGAAGAGCGCTACAGCGACGCCGACGCCCAGCCGGCCAGCGACCCGCACCAGATCCAGCACGATGCCCTGGACCGCCTCAAGGCCCTGCTGGCCGAGCACATGGGTGACGAGCGCCTGTTGCTGACCTGGTTCGGCCAGTTCATGACCGAGCCGCGCTACCCGGAGCTGGTGTCCGGCGAGGAGCTGAGCGAAGACGACCTGGTCGACAGCCTGGAACAGGGCGCCATCCTGATCCGCAACCCCAGCGCGCGCCTGGCCTGGTCGGAGGTCGACGATAACCTACTGCTGTTCGCCAGCGGCCAGAGCCGCCTGCTCTCGGGCCACTTGCGCGAGCTGCTGAAGCTGGTGTGCGCCGCCGACGCCCTGCACATCGAAAACCTTGTACAGTGGCTGGAAGACGAAGAAGGCCTGACACTGCTCTGCCAACTGGTCAAACAAGGAAGCCTGGGGTTTGCCAATGAATAAGATCAGCGTTCGCCTCGCCGACTGGCACAAAGACAACGCCGATATCCGCCGTATCCGCGAAGCGGTGTTCGTTGCCGAGCAGCACATTCCGCCAGAGCTGGAGTTCGACGCGGAGGACCAGGACGCCCTGCACTTCCTGGCCCTGGAGGGCGACTACCCGATCGGCACCGCCCGCTTGCTGCCCGACGGTACCATCGGTCGCATCTCGGTACTCAAGGACTGGCGCGGCCTGAAGGTCGGCGACATGCTGGTGCGCGCAGTGATCATCGAGGCGCAGAACCGCGACCTCAAGCAACAGATGCTCAGCGCCCAGGTCCATGCCACGCCGTTTTACGAGCGCCTGGGCTTCCGGGTGGTCAGCGAGGAATTCCTCGAAGCCGGCATTCCCCATGTGGACATGGTGCGCGACTCTCGCGAGCCGGCCTGAGATTGCGCCTCCAGCACCTGTTGTAGGAGCGGCCTTGCGCCGCGAAAGGGCTGCATCGCAGCCCCGTCGCCTTGTGCGACGACGCTCGAACCTGGGGCCGCCTTGCGGCCCTTTCGCGGCACAAGGCGGCTCCTACAGGTCTGCGCCCACCCGAAAACTGTATATCCATCCAGATAAAGCTTGCCTACACGCCCTGGCTTGCGCATTCTAGTGCTCATCATTTTCCGATGAAGCACTTCCGGCCATGCGCCTGTTCCTCTGCGAAAAACCCTCCCAGGCAAAAGACATCGCCAAGGTCCTCGGCGCCAACCGCAAGGCCGACGGCTGCTGGCAAGGCACCGACGTCTGCGTGACCTGGTGCATCGGCCACCTGCTCGAAACCGCCCCGCCCGACAGCTACGACGAACGCTACAAGCGCTGGAACCTGGCCGACCTGCCGATCATCCCGGAAAAATGGAAGATGCTGGTCAAGCCCAAGACCGCCAGCCAGTTCAAGGCAGTCAAGCGGCTGCTGGGCGAAGCCCGGGAGCTGGTGATCGCCACCGATGCCGACCGAGAAGGCGAAATGATCGCCCGCGAGCTGGTGGAACATTGCCGCTACCGCGGGCCGATCCAGCGCCTGTGGCTTTCGGCCCTGGACGACGCCTCGATCCGCAAGGCCCTGGCGCGCCTGCTGCCAGGGCAGGACACCTTCAGCCTGTACCACTCGGCCCTGGGCCGCTCCCGCGCCGACTGGCTGATCGGCATGAACATGAGCCGCCTATTCACCCTGCTCGGCCGCCAGTCCGGTTACCAGGGCGTATTGCCGGTGGGCCGGGTGCAGACTCCGACCCTGCGGCTGGTGGTGGACCGGGACCGCAGTATCACCGACTTCGTGCCCGTGCCCTACTGGGCCATCGAGGTGCAGCTGGAAAGCGCCGGGAGCGTCTTCAATGCCCAGTGGCGCGCGCCTGAAGACGCCTGCGACGACCAGGGCCGCTGCCTGAACCAGGCCCTGGCCCAGCAGGCCGCAGCCGCCATCGGCGCCGCCGGCAGCGCCCAGGTGACCAAGGTCGCCACCGAGCGCGTACGCGAAGCCGCGCCCCTGCCCTTCGACCTGGGCACCCTGCAGGAGGTGTGCTCGAAGAAGCTCGGCCTCGGTGCCCAGGAAACCCTGGACATCGCCCAGGCCCTGTACGAAACCCACAAGCTGATCACCTACCCGCGCAGTGATTGCGGCTACCTGCCGCTCAGCCAGCATGCCGAGGCCCCCGCGATCCTGGCGGCCCTGCAACGCGTCGACGCCAGCCTCGCGCCACTGCAGCCGCACCTGGAACCGCAACGCCGCTCCCGGGCCTGGAACGACGCCAAGGTCAGCGCCCACCACGGTATCATCCCCACCGCCGCCGCCAGCGACCCCTCGCGTCTGCCGCCCAAGTACAAGGCGGTGTACACCCTCATCCGCGCCCGCTACCTGGCGCAGTTCCTGCCCAACCATGAATACGACCGCACCCAGGCCGAGTTCGACTGCGTCGGCCACGCCTTGCGCGCGGTGGGCAAGCAGATCGTCGAGCCTGGCTGGCGCCGCGCCCTGCCCGAGGCGCTGACACCCGCCAAGGGCCGCGAAGCACCGCCCGCGCAAGTGCTGCCGCCGTTGCATCACGGCCAGGCCTGCGCCGTGCATGGCCTGCAGCTCAAGGACCTGTGGACCCAGCCACCCAAGCCCTTCACCGAAGGCGACCTGATCAAGGCGATGAAGAACGTGGCCAAGCTGGTGGACGACCCACTGCTCAAGCAGAAGCTCAAGGAAACCACCGGCATCGGCACCGAGGCCACCCGCGCCAGCATCATCCAGGGCCTGCTCGACCGCGGCTATCTGGTCAAGCACGGCAAGGCCCTGTCCGCCACGCCAGCGGCGTTCAGCCTGATCGATGCCGTGCCCCGGGCCATCGCCGACCCGGGCACCACGGCCATCTGGGAACAGGCGCTGGACATGGTGCAGAGCGGTGAGATGAGCCTGGAGGAATTCGTCGCCCGGCAGTCGGCATGGATGGGCAAGCTGGTACAGCGCTGCAGCGGCATGCGCCTGACCATCAGCGGGCCGCCGGTGCCGGCTGGGGGGAAAGGGGCCCCCTGGAAGAAGAAGCGGCGCGCTTCCGGGAAAGGTACCGAGAACAAAACCACCAGCCGCAAGCCAAGGCAGCCACGGCGCAAGGCCTCCAGCTAATGTATCGCCTGCCTGGCCTTATCGCGGGACAAGCCCGCTCCCACAAGGATCGCACTGTCTCCAGCGTCTGTGGGAGCGGGCTTGCCCCGCGATTGCGCCGGGGTAGGCGAACCCCAGCCTCAGGTCCCGCTCTTGAGCCGACTGAACGCCCGTGTCAGCTCGCGGTTGAACTGCTTGCCATTGTCATTCTTGCTGTACAACCGAGCCCTCACCTCGGCAGGTGGGTAGGTCCCCGGCGACTGGCGGATCTGCGGGTCCACCAAGCGGTCCGCAGCCGTGATCGCATTGGCATAGTGGATGGTATCGGTGATCGGCGCGATCACCTCTGGCCGCATCAGGTAGTCCATCAGCTTCCAGGCGGCGTCAGGATGCGGCGCATCCTTGGGCACCACCAGGGCGTCGAGCCAGATCAGCGTGCCTTCCTTGGGAATGCTGTAGTCCAGGCTGAACCCCTTGCCCGCCGCCTGGGCCTGGGCCTGGGCGATGGCCACGTTGCCATTCCATGACATCGCCACGCAGGTCTCGCCGTTGGCCAGGTCGTTGATGTTGCGGTCGTTGTCGAAATAGCGGATGTACGGGCGGACCTTGCGCAGGTGCGCCTCGGCGGCCTTCAGGTCTTCCATGCGCTGCTGGTTGATGTCCAGCCCCAGGTAGCGCATCGCCGCGGCGAACACCTCGTTGGGGTCGTTGAGCAGGCTCACCCCACAATCGGCGAATTTCGCCACCACCTGCGGGTCGAACAGCATCGCCCAGCTGTCGCGTGGCGCATCCTCGAGCCGCGCCGCCACTGCCTGCGCCTGATAGCCCACCCCAGTGGTGCCCCAGGCATAGGTACCGGCATAGCGGTTGCCCGGGTCGAACACTGCCATGTGCTGGCGGAACTCCTCGCCGACGCCCGCCAGGTGTGGCAGCTTGCTTTTGTCCAGCGGTTGCAGGGCACCGCTGGCGATCGCCCGGCTCAAATGCTGGCCAGCGCTGAGCACCACGTCGTAACCGCTGCCGCCGGTGAGCAACTTGGTCTCGGCCGTCTCCAGCGAGTCGAAGTGGTCGGCCACCACATGGATACCGGTCTGCTTCTCGAAGTTGCTCAAGGTATCGGGCGCGAGGTACTCGCCCCAGATGTACAGGTTGACGGTCGGCTGTCGTGCGTCGGCTGCCTGGGCCGCCGACGCACAACAGCCCAGGGCGACCGCCAGGGCCAGCGGGCGCGCGTTCATCAGCGGCCTCCGGCAGCGTATTGCGGCATGGTGATGCAGGCGACGTTGCCGCCGCCGAGCAGGATTTCCCGGGAATTCTCGATGCCGATGATGCGATGGTCGGGGAACAGCTCGGCCAGGGTGGCCTGGGCCACGCTGTCGTTGCGGTCACCGAACAGCGGCACGACGATGGCCGAGTTGCCGGCGTAATAGTTGATGTAGGAGGCGCAGATGCGGGTACCGGCTTGGCGCAGGTGGGTGCCGTCAACCTGGTCCAGGCCTGCGGCCTCCTCGGCGGTCCACTCCAGCACCTGGGGTTGCGGCAGCTTGTGCACCTTCAGCTCACGGCCACGGCAGTCACGGGTACTGCGCAGGATATCGTAGGCCTCCTGGTAGATTTCCCACTGCGGGTCGTTGCGGTCATCGGTCCATTGCAGTACCACCTCGCCCGGACGCACGAAGCACGCCAGGTCGTCCACGTGGCCGTCGGTCTCGTCGAACTTGCAGCCACGCGGCAGCCAAATCACCTGCTCGGCGCCCAGGTAGTCCTCGAGCCTGCGGGTGACTTCCTCCTTGCCCAGATGAGCATTGCGGTTACGGTTGAGCAGGCACTGCTCGGTGGTCAGCAAGCTGCCTTGGCCATCGCTCTGGATGCCGCCGAGTTCCGCGATCAGCGGCGCGCGGTAGCGGTCCAGGCCTTCGATTTCGAGCATCTTCTGGGCAATCTGGTCGTCCTTGTCCCATGGGTAGTACAGGCCGCCGTCCAGGCCACCATAGGCGTTGAACTCGAAGTCCACGCCACGCACTTCGCCAGTGCCCTCGTTGACCACGAAGCACGCACCACTGTCACGGAACCAGGTGTCGTTGCAGGTCATCTCCACCACCCGCACCTGGGCCGGCAGCAAGCGCCGGGCATTGGCATACTGGGCAGCGGAAGCACACACGGTCACCGGCTCGCTGGAGGCAATGGCGGTGACGATATCGACCCAGACCTTCTGGGCAGGCTTGCCGCCGTTGCGCCATACATCCGGGCGCTCCGGCCAACCGAGCCAACAGCGCGCCTTGCGCTCGAATTCGCCGGGCAGGCGGAAACCATCGGCCTTGGGAGTGGTGGTCAGCGTACGCGCCATGGGTCGAACCTCGTCATCGGTGAGTGATGACTGCACGCTACGCCGGCCCGCCGCGCCCTTCCAACGATGAAAATTTCACGATAGGTGAATTGAATTCAGGATTCGGCAATCTGTTCGATGAACCATTCGATGAATTGGGCCACAGCGCCCCGCTCCAGGCGCAGCCGCTCGCACACCAGCGCGTATTGGCCCTGGGCTGTCACGCTGGCGCTGAACGGGCGCACCAGACGACCACTTTGCAGGTCGGCCTGGCAGGTCAGGTTGTCGCCCATCGCCACCCCCTGCCCCAGCACAGCGGCTTCCAGGGCCAGCGCCGCATGGGGAAAGTACAACTGGCGGGTGGGCAAGGCGTCCTCGGCATGGGTCGCCAGCCATGTGGTCCAGGTGCGCCCGTCCTGGTCGTCATGCAGCAGGCAATGGCGCACCAGGTCGCGCGGCCGCTTCAGCCCACCCTGGTTGAACAGCCCGGGGCTGCACACCGGGAAGAATTGCAACAGCGGCAAGGGCCGGACGAAATGGGTGCTGGCATCCAGCGCACTGGTGCCATAGGTGATGGCGATGTCCACATCCACCGCCGGAGCGCCGGCATCGATGGGCTGTTCGAGCAAATGAAGGGTGATGTGCGGGTAGCGGCTGCTGAAATCGGCGAGCCTGGCCACCAGCCATTTCTGCGCAAGCTCTGCCGTCACTGCGACCCTTAGCACCGCCTGGGATGCAGGGTCGCGCAGTTCGTCACAGGCCTTGCCGATGAGTTCGAAGGCCTGCTGCAGGTGATGCAGCAGACGCTCGGCCTCGGCACTGGGCCGCACCTGCCGGCCTGTCCGCTCGAACAGCGCAACGCCGAGCTGATCTTCCAACTGGCGGATCTGGTGGCTCACCGCACTGTCGGTCACGCACAGCTCGGCGGCGGCACGGCCGAAATGGCCGTGGCGGGCAGCGCACTCGAAGGTGCGCAGGGCGGTCAGGGAAGGCAGGCGGCGCATGGGCAGGTTTGCGCAACGGCAATCGGAGCGGGACATATAGCACAGTATCCTCGGCCCGTCACCGTACGACGCTGCCCATGCGCGACCAAGCCGCTCAGGGCTCCAAGTCGAACGTGATGGGCACTTTCCAGTCGCGTGCGTGTTTTCTCAGGGCCTTGCGCGTCAGGTCCATACGCACCTCCAGCTCACGCCGGTTGATCTCTTCCTGCATCCGATCGATCACCTCCCGTGGCGCCTGCGCCTCGAACAACCGCTCCAACGCAGCATGCTGGGCATCCGGTACTTCGAACATCGTTGGGTAGCGTTCATCGAGGTAGCGGTTCCAGAAAGGCTGTTCGGTGATCCAGACGACCAAAGTGCTTTCCAGCTGGTCCGCTTGCACCTGCAACGCTGCCCGCTCGACATCCTCGTCCGTGACATCGGCCAAGGGACGATAATCCATGGTCACCTGCTCCAGGTTCAGGTCCAGTCGGTCATTGAGCTCCAGGCGAAACGCCAAAGTCACCTCGATGGACTCGTTGCCCCGATTGGCCAGTTGCTGCGCATGCCTGTAGGCGAAGTCGTCCAGTTGATCCAGGCGCCAGAGCTGTCCTGCCAGCGCCAACAACGCCCGGGCACTCTCAGTGTCGCTGGACAACGCCTTCCAGACACGCACCCGGACTTCCAGATTGAGGAAGCACAGCATGGCGTTGTCCTGGCAGGTCTGCGCCAAGGCGTTGGCGAGCAGCTCCTGACGGATATCGGGATTGTCCCGCATCACCACGAGCATCTGCCCCACCCGGTTGGCCAGGTCTCGGGCCGAGGCATCCCAGGCAAAACCCTCGGACGTCGACAGTTGCGCGACCAGATGAAAGAAGTTCCGGCTCTCGGTCAATGTTTCCACGTGAGGCCAATCCATGGCCATATCGTCGCGTGCAGCCGGGGCAACGAAATCCTGCCAGCGCAGGCGCTGCAATACACGGCTATGGTCTGGCTCATGCCATCGGCGTTGCTGGGCAGCAGTGTCGATCGCTTCGTGCTCGATACGCACCCGCCCGTTGCGCCACACCAACGATCGCGTGAGATCAGCCGGAACATCGCTCAGTTCGTTGCCGCGGATATCGAAGTTGCTCAGGCGTTGGTGCTGCACCACCCCCTGCGGCACAGTCAGCAACTTGGCGTCCCGCAGCAGCAGTGTATTGAGGTCGGGCATGCCGGCAACGGAGGGCGCCGTGTACAACGGATTGTTCGAAAGATTCAGGTACACCAACGCACGGCATCTGGCTATTCGCTCAGCCTGGAGCCTGTTGAGCACGATGCGATTGCCCGAAAGGTCCAGCACCTCCAGCTGGTTGACGAATATCGGGTGCAACGGCAGCTCACGCAGTCGGCAATTGGTGATCTCCAAGCCTCGCAGGTTGAAAAAGGCCTGCAGGAACCCATCAGGGATCCGTTCCAGGCGCACACTACGCAACGCCAGCACACTCACATGCGGGAACTTGATCCGGTCCGGCAAGCTCGGCAGGCTTTTCAATGCACTCATGCCTTCACCGCCATAGGAGAGCATATAGACGGAGTCAATCTCCTGCCTGGCCTGCTCCGGGACCAGATGCCGCCAGCAATTGATCAACCCCTCCTGCACCATCCGCCGGCACCTGCGCTCCGCTGGGCTGATAGTTGCCCATTGCCAACGCCTGAGCGTTCGACGCAATTCGCGATATTGTTCATCCAGATCGTCCAGGACGGCTTGTACACCCCCTTCCCGCTCCTGCTCTTGTACCTGCACGATCCATTGTTCGATCTGCTGGTCATTGAAATCCGGGTACAGATGTCGCACGCGTGCGGCGATCCCGCGGGGCCTGCGAGCCCCTATCCGGAACCAGCCGCCACTGAGCGGGTAGCCGATACGGCCATCACTCAGTTGCAGAGGCGCCAGGAAGGCACCGGCGGGCTGATGCCCACCCAACACGCTGAGCATCTCCTCACGGTTGAGGACCACCCTGTTCACCAGCCAAGCCCGCAATGCCTGGGCAAAGGGCTGTTCACGGCCAAAGGCAGCCTGTTCGGTCTCGTCGAAGGCATCGGCCAGGGCTTCGAACAGTTCGCCGGCCTCGCCAAAGGCCTGGCCCTGTGCGTCGGTCAGCAGGAACTGACCCTCCAGGTGAACCAGGCGGTAGAGCGGGCCCTGGCCCGACGTCATCAACAACGGCCCCAGCCCCTCGCCGTCGAACAGCGCCCAACGCGCTCCGTTCGTCATGTGCGGGAGGTTCGCCAGCAGCCTGAGTACGACCTTGGCCAGGTCCAGGGTTTGCGGGGTGTCGAAACACAATGCCTCCAAGGCCCGGGCGCCCCGAATGCGCAAACTGTGCGCACGGGCCAGCTCGGCCAGGCGCCACGGCACCTGCCCGGTATCGATCAAGCGTTGGCGCTCTTCTTCGCTTGCCGTCTCCAGCACCTGCTCCGCCGCCCGGCGATGGAGGCTGGCAAAGTCCCGGCGCAAGACCTGCATCTCGGCGTCCAGCGGGTTGAGCGCGTCGTACAGGTGCTGCACAAAGCCTCGCCGCTGCGCCCATAGCGCATCGGCCAGGCCTTCGTCATCCACCACATCGACGGCCACATAGCTGCGTGCCTGGGTCAGAAGGGCCTGGTCGAGGTCAGACCGCCCTTGCCGCAAACCGCTCATCAGGTCCCGGACGCGGTTGGTCAGTACCACACGCTGTACCGTATCGACCAGCTCGCCGTCCGGCGCCCGGCCATAGACATGCAACCCACGCAGATCGTCCGCACCGAGCCCATGCAGGGCCATGACCTGCTCGATCTGCTCGGTCGAGAGCAACCGGAACAGGCCGCCCAGGCGACGGAACATCCTGTGGGTGTCGTCCCACTCGCCCGGCTGCTCGCTCCACAGTCGCCAGGCACCGGCCCCGTTGTGCACCACTTGCGGCGCATGACGGTCACGGGCACGCAGGCGCCAGGTTCCGGCCGTGTCCTGCCACACCTGGTAGAAACGCCCTTGCATGTTTATCCAGCGCAGCTCGCCCTGGCCATGGATGCCTTGCGCGTCGGGCGTTGCCTCGCTGGGCGGTGGCGCACTGCGGTAGACAACCAGGTCCGTCTGCTCGCCTGGCACGTACCACTGGCCTGCGCCGTTACGCATCACCACCGGCGAATCGCGGTCCTGGGTGCGCAAATGCCAGGTGTCTTCGTTGCGTTGAGCGACTTCGTAGTGATGACCGTCCAACTCGATCCACTGCTGTTCGCCCAGCGTCTGGATGCCACGCTCGTCCGCGAGCGCCTGCTCAGGCGGCGGCTCGCTGCGAAAGGGTGCCAGGTCCTGGTTCCACAGTTTCTCGCTGCCATCCTCCAGCAAGGTCGGCACCAGCCGGTCCACCGCCGCCGCACGGTTCCAGGACGAGCGCAGGGCAATCTCACCTGCACTCAACACGCCAAGGATCGCGACCTCTTCTATCACATTGGTGACGTGCTCGAGGGCTGCCTTGGTATCCCCTTCGTACCAATCCTTGACGGACTGGAACACCTGCTCCAGAAGCTCCCAGGCCATCACGGCGAGCAGCGCAGTGCCAATGGCGGGCACGAACAGCCCTGCCATGCCCAACAACGTCCAGCCTGCGGTTTCGAGCCAGGCGTGGTAGGCCTCCTGCTTGGCACGGTCGATCCTGGCGACAGGCGCTGCCAGGGTCGCCGCGTCTTCCTTGATCTGAGCGATGCGCGCTTTTGCCAGGTGTTCGAACAACGGCTTCGGGTAGGCCTTCATGTGCTCGTCCAGGTCGCGGGTGGCCCAGTCCGCGACGTCTCCCAGACGTTTGATGACCTTGCTGAAGAACGAGGGCCTGTCGCGATGGAGCACGAAGCGGCTGAAGAAATGCCGATACTCGGCGTTTCGCAGACGCTTGCCCAGGATCTTGCGGGCGAATGCATCGAGGTTGTCTGCCGCACACCACGGGCTGACCGGATCATCGGGGATGTAGACCAAAACCCGTTTGCTGGAATACCCCCCCAAGCCGCCCTTGACGGCATCGAGCACGACGATCTGTTGCAGGTCGCATCCGAATGCACGCAACTGCTTGGCAGTCACCGGCAACCCGTCCAACGATCCGGGTTCTGCACTTTCATGCAAGCGGATCACCACCTGCAGCTCAGACCAGGACAGTATCTTTTCGCTGTAGGCCTTGAATGCATCGACCGTCATCGATGAGCGCTGCAGCTCGGCCAAGGCAGTCTTGAAATCCCGTTCACCTGCAGCAGCGGGCGCATCGAGCATGGCACTCAGATGGTTCTGGTACTGCTGGCCGTGGTCGAGCTCGCGGCACAACTTGGCGAACTCCAATGCACTGGGCCGGTCCACCTCATTGCCCTGTGCATCGACCAGCTTGTTGCGCTTGGGCTGCCCGTCGGGCCGCGTCTCTTTCTCCTGGAAATTATGCAACGCAGCGGTGATCAGGGGGATGTCGAGCTCGTCACGGTCCTGCAGCGGGTAGTGCCCCGCCCAGACACCGGTGCTAGGGGAAATGAAGTGATACTGCTGGCGAAAATACAACTGGTCGATGTCGACAGCATCGCCATAGTCCTCGCGCATGCGCTCCTGCAGCTTGCGCTTGGCGAACACGTCGATTTTTTCCACCCCCGACCATAACGTCTGCAGGCGCAGGCGACACTCCAGGCCAGTCACCAGCGCATCGACGAAGACCGGGTAGAACATGGCGTGGATGTCGATGACCCAGGGCGGCAATCGCTTGACGATCCGCTGGTCCTGAAAGTGCTGGGCAATGGCCAGCGTATCGACCGTAGGCTTCCTGCGTCCGGTGGCAGCCATGGGGGTATCTCCCGCTGAGAATGGAGAGCGCAGGCTAACCACTGGTAACGCCTGACAACGGATAGATAGCTAATACCCAGTGCATTCGGTCGTGCACCGCTGGCGCTATGAAATTTATCTGCTATTTTTTCATGAAATAAATAAAAACAAATTTCACGAGGCCTGCATGTTCAAGCAATCCGCGCAGCACGTCGCCAGCTATTACGCCCAGACCTATCCCGACACCCTCCCTTTACGCCCTACCCTGCAGGGTATCTTGGACGTCGACATATTGATCGTCGGCGCAGGCTTCAGTGGTTTGCACACCGCCCTGCGCCTGGCCCTGGCCGGCAAGCGTGTGGCCGTACTGGAAGCCAGCCGGGTGGCCTGGGCAGCCTCCGGGCGCAACGGCGGCCAGGCCCTGCTGGGCTGGTCGTGCGACATGCCGCCCCTGGAAAAGGCCCTGGGCGTGGAGCGGGCACGTCGGCTCTGGGACAGCATGTGCTGGGCCGCCGAAGAGCTGCGCGACCTACCCGGGCGCCACGGATTCGACATCGATTACCGGGTCGGCAGCCTGTGGACCGCCGTCATGCCTCGCCGGGTGAAGCTGCTCGAAGAAGCCCTGCGCGAGGCGGAACAGAAATGGGGCTACGACTGCCTGCGCCTGATCCGCCGCGACGAGTTGCCCGAATGGATCGACAGCCCGCGCTACCAGGCCGCCTTGTACGACCCCAACGGCGCCCATCTCAATCCATTGAAGTTGGCCCAGGGTCTGGCCGCGGCCATCGAGGCCGCCGGCGGCAGGATCTTCGAGCAGAGCCAGGTGCTCGACTACCACGAAAGCGCCGCAGGGTTCGTCGCCCGCACCGGCCACGGCGAGGTGCGCAGCCAGGTGTTGGTGCTGGCCTGCAATGCCTATATCGACCGCCTCGACCGCAACCTCTCGCGCCGCCTGCTGCCGGTGGGCTCCTACCAGGTGGCCACGGCGCCCTTGGAGCCGGACTTCGCCCAGTCGCTGCTGCCGCGTAACAGCTGCGTGATCGACAACCAGTTCGTGCCCGACTATTTCCGCCTGACCCCCGACCACCGGCTGTTGTTCGGCGGCGGCTGCACCTACCTGGGTGGTATCCCCAAGGATGTCGCCAGCGCCACCCGCCCGTACCTGGAACGCGTATTCCCCCAGCTCACCGGTGTGGCCCTGGACTACGCCTGGGGCGGGCATATCGATTGCAGCATCCAGCGCACCCCAGACATCGGCCGCCAGGGCCAGCGCTACTGGCTGCAAGGCTTCTCCGGCCACGGCGTGCTGCCGACCCTGGCCGGAGCGCGAGCGGTCAGCGATGCGATCCTCGGCGATGACGGCCTGCTGGGCCTGTACCAGGACATCGACAACGGCCGCTTCCCCGGCGGGGAGCTGATGGCCGCGCCCTTGGAGGCCGCCGCCAAGGCCTGGTACAGGTTGCGCGACCATGTCTGAAGCCAACGCCGCACGGCGCACCGACGAAGACATCCAGGGCCTGGCCCTGCTGATCCGCGACCTGCGCAAGCACCGGGGCCTGACCCTGGGCGAGCTGGCCAGCCGGGTCAACCGCTCGCTGGGCTTTTTGTCCCAGGTCGAACGCGGCCTGTCGCGGCCGACCGTGGCGGACCTCACCGCCATCAGCGAAGCCCTGCACGTCCCGACCACCTATTTCTACCAGGCCAACCAGCCCCGGGCGCTGGGCTGGGTCACCCGTCCCGGCGAGCGGCGCACCATCTACTACGCCGAGGGCGTCACCGACGTGCTGGTCTCGCCCACCCTCACCGGCAGCTTCTCCATGCTCGAAAGCCACCTGGCGCCCGGCGCCAGCAGTGGCGAGGGGCACCTGGACGACAGCTCCGAACAGGGCGGGTTCGTGCTCGAAGGGCAACTGACTGTCTGGCTGGAAGGCCGTGACGAGCCGGTGACCCTTGGCCCCAACGACAGTTTCCAGCTGCCGCCGCACAGCCAGTTCCGTTACGCCAACCTGACCGACCAGACGACCCGCGTCCTCTGGGTATTCCGTTGAGAGCACAGCATGACAATGACAACAAAAAGCGTTCCCGACCTGCTCAGTGAAGTTCGCGCATTCCGCGCCCGACACCCCGATGTACGCCATGTGGACCTGATCAGCCTGGATATCCCCGGGCATTTTTATGGCAAACGCTACCCGGTGGACATGCTCGAGAAGGTCGCCGCCGGCAGCCCCCTGAAGCTGCCCCAGAACTGCGTGCTGCTGGGTGTGCAGGGTGGGCTGTTCCCGATCGGCGACTACTGCTTCGCCGACGGCGACCCGGACGCGCCGCGTCGCCTGGTGCCCGGCACCCTCAAGCCCGTGAGTTGGGAGCGCGAGCCCCTGGGGCAGATGCTCATCACCTCCGACGGCACCGCCACGCCCATCGAGTTCGAGCCCCGCGAAGTGCTCGCCCGCGTGCTACAGCGCCTGCAGCGTCGGGGCATCCGCCCGGTGGTGGCCTTCGAGCTGGAATTCTACCTGTTCGACCGTGCGCTCAAAGAAGGCCTGCCACAGTTCCCCCACGACCCGTTCAGCGACGATGCCGACGACCAGCCCAACATGCACATCGAGCGCCTATCGCGGTTCTCCGACGTGCTACGGGACATGGTCGATACAGCCAATGCCCAAGGTGTGGACGCCAACGTCATCACCGCCGAGCTCGGCCCTGGCCAGTTCGAGATCAACTTCGGCCATTGCGACGATGGCCTGCGCGCAGCCGACTGGGCGGCCATGTTCTGCCGCAGCACCCGAGGCGTTGCCCTCAAGCACGGCCTGCGCGCCTCGTTCATGAGCAAGCCCTACCTGCATGCACCGGGCAGCGGCATGCATGTGCATGTGAGCCTCTACGACGAGGCCGGCAACAACCTGCTGGCCGCCGACAGCCAGCGCCCGCTGCGCCACGCCGTGGCCGGTTGCCTGGCGCTGCTGCCGCACTGCATGCCGATCTTCGCCGCCAACCACAATGCGTTTCGCCGCTATGGCGCTATGGTCAATGCTGCCAGCCGCGCCAGCTGGGGCTTCGAGGACCGCGATGCGTGCATTCGCATCCCCGAGTCCGATGCCCGCAACCTGCGCATCGAGCATCGCCTGGCGGGGGCCGACGCCAACCCATACCTGGTGCTGGCGGCGATCCTGTGCGGCATGGAGCATGGGCTCGATGCCGCGCAGGAGCCGATCGCACCGCTCAACGAAGACCGCGACAGCGGCATCGACTTCCCCAAGGACATGCTCGCCGCCGTGGCGGCGATGCGCAGCGACCGGGCCGTGAACGAGGGGTTGGGCGAGGAGTTCGTGATGGTCTATTGCGAAAACAAGCGCCAGGACCACCTGGCGTTCATGCATGAGGTCAGTGCGCGGGAATATCGCTGGTTCCTCTGATAGGTGTGGGCTTGGTTGGGGGCGCTGCGCGCCCCTTCGCGGCACGAGGCCGCTCAGGAACACCGCAGTACCGTGTAGGAGCGGCCTTGTGCCGCGAAAGGGCTGCAACGCAGCCCCAAAGGCCCGATTGGCAACCGCTTCGTGTGCCGATTACCATGTACCCCCTCTAGCGCGGCCCTCGCCGTCTCCCCAGCCTGCCAAAGCCCCCCATGCCCTTCGAACTCACCGTAGAACCGCTCACCCTGCTGATCCTTGCCCTGGTCGCCTTCGTCGCCGGGTTCATCGACGCCATCGCCGGCGGCGGCGGGCTGCTCACCACGCCGGCGCTGCTCACCGCCGGCATGCCGCCGCACCTGGTGCTGGGCACCAACAAGCTCAGTTCCACCTTCGGCTCGGCCACCGCCGGCTTCACCTACTACCGCCGCAAGCTGTTCCACCCGGCGCAATGGCGCCCGGCGTTGCTGGGCACCCTGGTCGGCGCATTGCTCGGGGCCGTGGCGGCGCACTTCATGCCCGCCGACTGGCTGAACAAGATGCTGCCAGTGATCGTCTTCGCCTGCGGCGTCTACCTGCTGTTCGGCGGTACGCCCAAGGCACCGCTGGACGCCGACGTGCCGATCAAGAAGAAATGGCAGTTCCCGCAGGGCTTCGGCCTGGGCTTCTATGACGGCGTGGCAGGCCCCGGCACCGGGGCGTTCTGGACGGTGAGCACGTTGCTGCTCTACCCCATCGACCTGGTCCGTGCCAGCGGTGTGGCGCGCAGCATGAACTTCGTCAGCAACATCGCTGCGCTGACGGTGTTCATCGTTTCCGGGCAGGTGGACTACATCGTCGGCCTGGCCATGGGCCTGTCGGTGATGGTCGGCGCCTTCTTCGGCGCCCGCACGGCGATCAGCGGCGGCAGCAAGTTCATCCGCCCGGTGTTCATCGCCGTGGTGCTGGCCCTGACCGTGCGCCTAGTGTGGCAGCACTGGTTCGGGCAGGCCTAGGCGACGGGCCACATACAGGTCGATCAGGTAGCGGGCGATGGAGCGCCCGGCCGGCAGCGGCGGCAGGTCGTGCACATTGAACCATTGGGCGTCCTCGATCTCGTCCGGCTGCATGACGATCTCGCCGCCGGCGTACTCGGCGTGAAAGCCCAGCATCATCGAATGAGGAAACGGCCAGCACTGGCTGCCGATGTACTGGATGTTCCTGACCTCCACCGCCACTTCCTCACGCACCTCGCGCACCAGGCAGTCCTCGGCCGACTCGCCAGGCTCGGCGAAGCCGGCCAGGGTGCTGTACACGCCGGTGACGAAGCGCGGCGAGCGCGCCAGCAATACCTCGTCGCCGCGAGTGATCAACACGATCATGCTCGGCGAGATGCGCGGGTAACTGCGCAGGTCGCACGGCTGGCAGTACATCGCCCGCTCCCAGCGAATCTGAGCCATGGGCTGGCCACAGCTGCCGCAGAAACGGTGCTCGCGGGCCCAGGTGCCGATCTGCGCGGCATAGCCCAGCACCGTGTAGGTCTGCATGTCGCCTTCGAGCATGAACTGGCGCAGGCCGCGCCAGGTGCAGCCCGGCACCTGGGCAGTGGCGCGCAGCTCGAGCAGGAACACCGGCTGGCCGTCCAGGTAGCCGATGCCGTGCTCGCACAGCACGTCCAGGTCCTGGCCCTTGAGCCACTGGCGGGGGAACAGCGCGCCGTCGTCATCCACCAGGAACCCTTCCGGGCCGCGGGCGACGGCCAGGCCGCCGGTGATCTGCGGGTCGAGTACTGCGGTAGTCCAGCGTGCTGACATGTTCGGGGGTTCCTTGAAGCGCGTCCCCCGGCCCGGTCAGTCGGCGAACGTCGGTTTCTGTTTGCTCATGTGGGCCGCGATGGCGACCCGCAGGTCTTCGGACTGCAACATGGCGGCGTTCCAGGTGGCGATGTACTCCAGGCCATCGTCGATGCGATGGTCGCGCATGTAGTTGAGCATCTGCTTGGTGCCGCCCACGGCAATCGGCGATTTTTGCGCAATTTGCGCCGCCAAGGCAAAGACTCCGTCGAGCAGCGCAGCCTGATCGTCGAACACCCGGTTGACCAGCCCGATCCGCTGGGCCTCGGCCGCCGCCACGTTGCGACCGGTATAGGCCATCTCACGCATCACGCCATCGCCGATGATACGCGGCAAACGTTGCAAGGTGCCGACATCCGCCGCCATGCCCATGTCGATTTCCTTGATCGAGAACTGTGCGTCCGCGCTGCAATAGCGCATGTCGCAAGCCGAAACCAAGTCGATCGCCCCGCCCAGGCAATAACCCTGGATCGCCGCCAGCACCGGCTTGCGGCAGTTGTCCACGGCATTGAACGACGCCTGTAGGCCGAGGATGGTACGCCGCAGCAGGCGTGCGTTGCGGCCCACGTCCTTGCCCATCTGCCCGGCCAGCTGGGCCAGCAAGGCCAAGTCGATACCGGTGGAGAAATGCTTGCCGGCGGCGCTGAGCACCACCACGCGCACCGCGTCGGTGTCGTCGACCCACTGGAAGATGTCGCGGATCTCCTGCCAGAAATCGGCATTCATCGCATTGAGTTTTTCCGGGCGGTTGATCTGCACATGGGCGATGTTATCGGTCAGTTCAACCTTGAACGCGCGATACTCGGTCACAGATGGCACTCCTTACGTAACAATATTCACGCAGCGGACTATAACGCACCCACAAGGCCGCGCTTGTGCCAAAAGCGGGACTGAACGCCTTGCACCCAACGCGCGCATCGGGCACTTTGCGCCACTGCTGAATCATAAGGATACAAATTCATGTCCCGTTCCCTGACCGGCGCCTTCGCCCGCGGTTTCCTGGGCCACTCGCCGCTCTGGTACAAGGCGGTCATCTGCCTGTTCCTGGTGCTCAACCCTCTGTTGCTGACCACCCTCGGCCCGGTGGTCACCGGCTGGGTGCTGGTGATCGAATTCATCTTCACCCTGGCGATGGCGCTCAAGTGTTACCCGTTGATGCCGGGCGGCCTCCTGCTGGTCGAAGCGCTGTTGCTGAAGATGACCACGCCTGAAGCACTCTATGAGGAATTGCTGCACAACTTCCCGGTGATCCTGCTGCTGATGTTCATGGTGGCCGGCATCCACTTCATGAAGGAGCTGTTGCTGTTCCTGTTTTCCAAGATCCTCCTGGGCGTGCGCTCCAAGGCGGTCCTGTCGTTGCTGTTCTGCGTGCTGTCGGCCTTTCTCTCGGCATTCCTCGATGCGCTGACGGTGACGGCGGTGATCATCAGCGCCGCGGTTGGTTTCTATGCGGTCTACCACCGCGTCGCCTCAGGAGCCAACCCGCGTGAGGATTCGCAGCTGGACAGCGACCATGAGGTCGCCCAGCTGCACCGCGAAGACCTGGACCAGTTCCGCGCCTTCCTGCGCAGCCTGTTGATGCATGGCGCCGTGGGCACGGCCCTGGGGGGCGTCTGCACCTTGGTGGGCGAGCCACAGAACCTGCTGATCGGCCATGAAATGAGCTGGCACTTCGGCGAGTTCTTCTTCAAGGTCGCGCCGGTGTCGATGCCGGTGCTGGCCGCAGGCCTGGTGACCTGCGTACTGCTGGAAAAGCTGCGCCTGTTCGGCTACGGCACCCTGATGCCCGAACGCGTGCGCCAGGTGCTGGCCCGATATGCCGCCGAGGACGACGCAGCACGCACCCAGGCCCAACGCGTGGCCCTGCTGGTGCAGGGCATTGCCGCACTGATCCTGATCGTCTGCCTGGGCCTGCACGTCGCCGAAGTGGGCCTGATCGGCCTGCTGGTGATCGTGCTGATCACCGCCTTCACCGGCATCACCGATGAACACCGCCTGGGCCGCGCCTTCCAGGACGCCATGCCGTTCACCGCGCTGCTGGTGGTGTTCTTCGCCGTGGTGGCGGTGATCCATGAACAACAGCTGTTCCATCCACTGATCACTTGGGTCCTGGCCCTGCCCGCCGAACAGCAGCCAGGCATGCTGTACCTGGCCAACGGCCTGCTGTCGGCGATCAGCGACAATGTGTTCGTCGCCACCATCTATATCACCGAGGTCAAGCAGGCCTTCCTCGAGGGCGCCATGAACCGCGAGCATTTCGAGACGCTGGCGGTGGCGATCAACACCGGCACCAACCTGCCCAGCGTGGCCACGCCCAACGGGCAGGCGGCGTTCCTGTTCCTGCTGACCTCGGCGATCGCGCCGCTGGTGCGGTTGTCCTATGGGCGGATGGTGTGGATGGCGTTGCCCTATACCGTGGTCATGGGCGGACTGGGGTGGTGGGCGGTGACCTACTGGCTCTGAGGAACGCTCCTACATTGCCCAGTGCATGCCTTGGCATATGCGCACGACTCGATCAGCTTTCGGTGCGCCCCGTCCCTTCCCGGTCGCCCGCGTAATGCCGGGCGAGCGGGAACGCCGGCAACCACCCTTCACGCCGAACGGTCCAGCTTTCATAGGTCGGCGTGAACTGGTCCGGCGCATCCAGCGCGCCCAGGTGGAGCTCCACCTCGTCCCCGCTTCGCGAAAACACCGACGACCCGCAGCGCGGGCAGAAAAACCGCCCGGCATAGTCGCCCGTCCGCCCTTCGACCTTCACCGCCTTTTCAGGAAAAATCGCCGACGCGTGAAACAGTGCCCCGTGGTGCTTGCGGCAATCGAGGCAATGACAAATCCCTACCCTGTAAGGCTCACCCGAAGCCTCGAAACGAACCTGGCCGCAAAGGCAACCGCCTGTGAACAGGTGCATATCCGACCTCCTTTCGCCGTGATCTTGACGTCAATGAAAGGATAGCCCTACGCCTGTACCTTCCCTGTCGACGTCACGCGAAACCGTCTGGAACCCCCGTACCATACGGCTTTTAGCCATCATGCATTTCAGAAAAATAACAAAAATGTAATTTACATTTATTTGCGAGTCGTTATCATTCGCTAAAAATTCGTCAGGGAGTTCGTTCAGGATGATTCGACCCTCACCCATACTGGCAAGGCTAAGGAATGGCGAAAACGCCTATGGCCTGCTCAATTCCGTCCCCTCTCCCTGGCTCTGCGAAATGATCGCCCTCGCCGGCTATCACTTCCTCATCCTCGACATGGAACACCTGCTGCGCGCCGGCGACGAACTGATGCACTGCGTGCGGGCCTGCGAGTCTGCCGGGGTATCGCCCTGGCTGCGCGTTCCCGAGGTCGATCCCAAGCTGATCGGTCGCGCCCTCGATGCCGGTGTCGAGGCGGTGGTACTGCCCCGGGTGGAAAGCGCGGCCGAGGTCGCCCGCGCCGTCGAGGCTGCATTCTTTCCGCCCCTGGGGCGTCGCGGCATCACTGGTGGCCGGGTGACCGGCTTCGGCCGCCTGCCCCTGCCCCACTACATCGAGCAGGCCAACCAGGCCTGCCCCATCGTGCCGATGATCGAAAGCGCCGCCGGTCTGCGCGCATTGCCCGACATCCTCCAGTTGCCCGGCATCGGCATGGTCCTGGAAGGCGCACTGGACCTTGCCCTGGACCTGCAGCTGGGCCCCGACCCCCTGCATCCGCAGGTCTGGCAGGCCTTGCAGGAGGTGGCCAGTGCCTGCCAGCAAGCCGGCGTCCCGTTCTGCGCCAACCCGCGTACCCCGGAGCAGCATCGCCATTGGCAAGCCCTGGGTATCCGCAGCTACCTGGCCGGCGAAGACCGCGGCCTGCTGCACGGCGCCTTGAAAAAGCGCCTGGCCGAGCTGCAACCCACCACCTGATCCTTTCCAGCCACAAGCAGTTGCCAGTACGAATGAAAACAACAAGCCATCTACTCGCTCTCCCCCTCAGCCTGCTCGCAGTCGGTATCGCTCATGCCGCGGAGCAAGACGATCCGATCGTCGTCGAACCGATGGTCATCAAGGGCGATGTCCTGGGCAAGGCCAGCGCGCCGGAAGTGCTTACCTACAGCGGCAGCCGCAGCGTCGTCGACGAACAGGACCTGAAGAAAGGCAGCGTGCGCGGCCTGGACGATGCCCTGCAGCGGGTGCCGGGGGTGAAGATCTTCGACGAGACCGGTACCGGCGCGCTGCCGCAGATTTCCGTGCGTGGCCTGTACGAGAGCCGCAGCGGCCGTATCCAGGCGCTGTCCGACGGTATCCCGCTGGCGCTGGCCCCCTATGGCCAGACTGGCATGTCGCTGTTCCCGGCGACGCTGGCCACGGTGGACCGCATCGACATCGTGCGCGGTGGCGCGGCCGTGCAGTACGGCCCCAACAACGTCGGCGGGGTGATCAACTTCATCAGCAAGCCCATCCCGCGCAAGTGGGAAACCACCCTGCAGGAGCGCACCACCTTCGCCCCGGGCGGGCGCCAGCTGTGGGACAGCTACCTGGGCACCGGCGGCTACCTGACCGATAACTTCGGGCTGCAACTGGACCTGAACACCAGCAATGGTGAATACGGCCGCGAACACTCCGACACCGACGTGCAGAACTATCGCCTGCGCGGGCAGTGGAACATCGATGACGACCGCGAGTTCAGCTTCGGCATCCAGCGCTATGTCGCTGACATGGACCTGGCTGGCGCGCTCAGCGTCAAGGACTACAAGGACGACCCACGCCAGTCCACCCGCCCCCTGGACCGCTTCGAAGGCGACACCGACCGCGTCTGGGGTACCTATACCCAATACCTGGGCGCCATGGGGCCGTTCGATTCGGTGGAGTTCAGCTGGACCAACTTCGCCCACAACAGCTATCGCAACTTTGTCGTCGGCCTGCCGTTCACCCCCGATGGCGAAGCAGTCACCAAGCAGGACGGCCCACGTGATTTCAAGGTGTGGGGCAGCGAACCACGCCTGAGCATGAGCATCGACGGCGACACCGTAGGCCAGACCTGGCTGCTGGGTGCGCGCTACGTCAGCGAGGACGTCGACTACCGCGTCGACCGCCAGAGCCTGGCCACCGGCAATACCAGCGTGTTCCGCGACTGGCAGTTCGACAACGACGCCAAGGCCTTCTACCTGAGCAACGCCATCAGCCTGCTCGACCGCCGCCTGACCATCACCCCCGGCGTGCGTTACGAGAATGCCACCATGGACTACTCCGATGCGGTCACCGGCTTCAAGCGCACCAACAAGGCCAAGGAATGGCTGCCAGGCCTGACTATCGGCTACCAGGCCACCGATGAATGGTTCGTCTACGCCAACGCCCAGCGTTCCCTGCGCCCGCCACAGGTCACGCAGATCGTCAAGGAAGGCGCGGTGGACTCGGAGATCGCCTGGAACTACGAAACCGGCGTGCGCTATACCCCACGGGAAAACCTGCGGGTGGACTTCGGCCTGTACCGAATCGACTTCGATGACCAGATCGAATACAACGCCAGCACCGACCGCTTCGTGAACCTGGGCAGCACCCGCCACCAGGGCTTCGAGACCGAAGTCTTCTGGTCGCCGGAGGCCATCCGTGGCCTGGAGCTGCATGCCGGCTACGCTTTCCTCGACGCCGAACAGCGCAGCGGCCAGTACAGCGGCAATGACGTGCCCTACGCGTCCAAGCACCAGGTCATCCTCGACGGCCGCTATCGCTTCGCTGAGTCCTGGACCTACAGCCTCGATGGCCTCTATGTCAGCAAGGCCTTCACCGACGCGGCCAATAGCCATGACGAGAATGCCAACGCCTCGGTCGGCCGACTGCCCGCCTACTGGGTATGGAACACCGCCATCGAACGTGAATTCAAGCTGCCCAACCAAAGCGTGCTGACCGCCTCGGCTGGCATCAGCAACCTGTTCGACCGCCAGTACTACTTCCGTGGGATCGACACCAGCCCATGGGGACGCCAGCCGGCGCCCGGGCGCACGGTCACGCTCGGCGTGAACTACCGCTTCTAACCCACACCCTTTCCCGTACCACCCCACAGCCGTCCGCTCCCTGCGGAGGGACGGCTGCCGCCCATTCGGAGGCCAACATGCAACGACCGCTCGTGATCCTCACCCACATCGCCCACCCCGCCATCACCGAAGGTTTCCTGCCCGCGGCCCTGGCCCGGGACCTGCCGGTGGTACTGGTCACCGACCACGCCCAGCAGCACCGCCGCCTGCTGGCCAATGTCGGCTACCCGGCCGAGCGCCTGCAGATCCATGAGTGCGACGTGTTCAACCCGCTCGCGGTGATCGAGCTGGTCAATGCCCACGGCTGGGCGCCCCGGGCGGTGTTCTCCAACAGCGACCACCTGCAGACCGCCACCGCCCTGGTGGCCGAGGCTTTCGGCTGCCCCGGCAAGGACTGGCACCTGTGCCACGCTGCCAAGAACAAGGCCGCGATGCGCCAGCGCCTGCAGCAGCTCGGCCTGCCCAGCCCCTGGTTCCATGTCCTCATCCCAGGCGCGGCGCTGCCCGCCGATGCCTGCTACCCGCTGGTGGCCAAACCACGGGAAGGCGTTGCCAGCCTCGATGTACAGCTGTGCCGCAGTGCCAATGAGCTCAGCGCCTACTGCACGCGTTTCTGGCAACTCAACCCGGGCCGCGCGCTGCTGCTGGAAGCCTACCTGGAGGGTCCCCTGTTCACCCTCGAGACCCTCGGTGACGGCCAGCGCCTGAGGGCGATCGGCGGTTTCGATGTGAGCCTGTCCGAGCCCCCGTACTTCGTCGAGCTGGCCGCCCGCTGGAACGGCCCCCTGGGCCAGGCCCACCGTGCCGCAGCACTGGCCCAGGTGGCCGCGTTCGGCATCAATTTCGGGGTCTGCCACAGCGAGTTCATCCTCACCGCCCACGGCCCGGTGCTGGTGGAGATCAACTACCGCAGCATCGGCGACGGCCGCGAGTTCCTGCTCGAGCGCCTGCTGCCGCAAGGCTGGTTCGACCGCATCCTGGCCCTGCATCTGGGCGAGGCCCTCGCCGAACCCCAACCTGGCGACAACCATGCCCTGGTGCACTACTTGGTAGCTGAACGCTCCGGGCACCTGCGCGAGGCGCCCGGCAGCTTCCAGGACGAAGGTGACGGCCACTGGCACGACTATCGCGCCCTGCACCAGGCCGGTGATGACATTCGCCTGAGCAACTCCAACAAGGACTATATCGGCGTGCTGCGCCTGATCGAGCGCGACGATGCCCGCCTCCAGGCCCGCTTGCAGGCCACCCTGGCCGACCTGCGCTGGGTGATCGCATGAATGCCGCCCAAGCCTGCACCGACCAGGCGGTCATCGGCCAACGCATCATCGACTGTTTCCTGCGCGAGGACATCCGCGGCCTGGTCAGCCAGGGCCGCCTTGGCCCGCTGCCCACGGCGCTGGCCGCACATGCACTGGCGCAACCCTGCGACACCTGGCTGCAGGTCAGCCACTTGGACATCGGCGAGCTCTGGCTGCCCGTGCGCCGGGGAGCAGCACTGCAGGCCTGGAGCGCGGTCGGCGACGCCTGGCTGCGCGAGCAGGCTGGCCAGGTTCGGCACGAGCGTGGCCACGCGGCCTGGCTGGCCCTGATGAGCCAGGGGCTGGACGACGAGAGCCTGGCGCTGTTCCGCGCCTACGGCGAGGAGGCCGACTGCGCCGTGTCGCACCGCACCCTGTGCCGACAGGCTCGCGCGGAGCAAGGCACGCACCCGGCCGCGTTGCTCGATGCACCGACCTGGGATGCACGCCTGCTGGAAATCGACCGCCTGGCCAGCTACCTCGACCACCCGTTCTACCCCACCGCCCGCGCCAAGAGCGGCTTCGACCAGGACGCCCTGCAACGCTACGCGCCCGAGTTCGCCCCACGCTTGCAATTGAACTGGCTGGCCGTGCCTCAGGGCGACCTGGCGCTGACCTGCGCCCCACCCGCGCATTGGCCAAGCTTCGCCGAGGTGGGCCTGGCCCCGGCCCTGGCCCATACCCACGCATTGCTGCCAGTACACCCGATGACCTGGCCGGAGCTCGAGCGCCATGGCCTGCCGGACGGCGCCGTGCGTGCCCCGGCCCCTGCGCTGTGGGTGCAGCCGACCCTCTCGGTGCGTACCGTCGCCTGTGTCGACCAGCCGCGCTGGCACATCAAGCTGCCGCTGCTGGTACGCACCCTGGGGGCCCGCAACCTGCGCCTGATCAAGCCCAGCACCCTGTATGACGGCCATGCCTTCCAATGCATCCTGCAGGCCCTGGCCGAGCGCGACCCGGCCCTGGCCGGCCGCTACCGGCACGTCGACGAACTGCATGGCGGCCACGTCGGCGAGCACAAGCACCTGGCCTATATCGTGCGCCACTACCCAGAAGGGCTGGAGCAGACCACCCTGGTACCGGTGGCGGCCCTGGCCAGCCCGCTGGAGGACGGCCGGCTGTTCGTCCAGGCCCTGGCCGAGCGCTTCCATGGCGGCGACCTGCTGGCCTGGCTGGACCAGTACCTGGATCTGCTGCTGCAGGTGCACCTGCGCCTGTGGCTGCGCTACGGCATCGCCCTGGAAGCCAACCAGCAGAACGCCGTGCTGATGTTCCAGGCGGGCCAGCCCCTGCGCCTGCTGATGAAGGACAACGACGCCGCACGCCTGTGGCCGCACCGTTTCCTGGCCACCTGCCCGGACCTGGCCGAACGCTGCCAGGGCCTGCGCGACGAACGCATCCGTGTGGAGCGTTTCGAGCCGCTGGCGGAGATGTTCACCACCATCACCCTGCAACTGAACATCGTCGCCCCCCTTGAGGCCATCGCCGAAGCCGGGCTGGCCCCGCGCCAGGCGTTGTACCAGCGCCTGCGCGAGCGCCTGCACGCCTGCCTGGAACAGCTCGAAGGCGAAGGCCTGGACTGCGGCGAGGCACGCCGCTTCCTGCTCGACAGCCCCTACCTGCCGGTCAAGTACCTGCTCAGTGCCGGCAGCCTGTTCAGCAAGGCCTGGTCCGGGGCCCAGGACATCAACAAGTTCTATGGCTACAGCGCCCGGAACTTCCTGCTGGAGGGCCCGGCATGTCCCGACGCCTGATGTTCAGCGTGCTGCTGGGGCACTACCTGTCGGCGTTCACCGCCCTGGGCGTGCCCCTGTACCTGCCACGCATCCTTGCCGACCTGGCGCCGGACGCACCGGGCTGGAGCATCGGCGTGCTGTTCGTCCTGCCCACGCTGTGCACCGCCCTGGCGGCGCCGATCTGGGGCCGCTTGGCGGATCGCCACGGTTGCCGGCTGTCGCTGCTGCGCGCCCATGCCGGACTGGCCGCAGGCTTCCTGCTCGCGGGCCTGAGCCCGAACCTTGCGGTGTTCGCCCTGGCCCTGGTGATCCAGGGCACCTTCGGCGGCGCCATGGCGGCCTCCAATGCCTACCTGGCCACACAGCTCAACGACGGCAATCTATCGCGCGCCCTGAACTGGACCCAGTACTCGGCGCGCCTGGCGATGATCAGCGGGCCGATCCTGCTCGGCCTGCTCACCGCCAGCGGCATGGGCCAGGAGCTGTACCGTGTGCTGGCCTGGCTGCCGCTGCTGGCGTTCGTGCTGATCCTGCCGCTGCCCGACGACCGCGGCCAGGCCAAGGCGCGCAAGAAAGCCGGCGACACTGGCAGCGAGCTGCCCCAGGACTTGCCGCGCCTGCTGGTGGTGCAGTTCCTGTTCTGCTTCGCCATGGTCGTCACCTTCCCCTACTTCGTGCCCTACGGCGAAGCCCTGGGGGTGCGCAACGATGCCCTGATCGGCCTGCTCTACGCCCTGCCGCACCTGGTCTACCTGGTCGCCCTGCCGTGGTTCCAGCGCCATGAAAGCAACTTGCTGCTGCCGGGGCTTGCGCTGTTCGCCCTGGGCAACGTGCTGCAGTTCGGCGCCAGCGACCCGTGGCTGCTGTTCGCCTGGCGCCTGCTCGGCGGGCTGGGCATGTTGCTCGCCTTCATCGGCCTGCACCGCTGCCTCAGCCAGCGGCGCAACCAGGGCAGTGCCGGGCGCCTGTTCGCCTGGTTCGACTCCAGTGGCAAATGGGCCGGCGCCGCCGCCGGCGTGGTGGCGGGGCTGGTCAGCCAACGCCTTGGCATCGCTTCACCGTTCCTGGTCGCCAGCCTCGCCGCATTCGCCGCGCTGCTGCTGGCCCGCCCTCTACTTGTCGCTCAACGGGAGATCACCGCATGACCCTGGCCACCGATTACCCATCCCTGCACGAAAACGCCCTGGCCGGTGACGCCCAGCGTCACGCCATCGAGTGCCTGCTCAACTGCTACCTGCGCGAATACGCCCTGCCCCGTGGCGAGGCCTGCCTCGACGCCCAGGGCCAGGATCTGCCCATGAGCCTGCGCCAGCTCGCCGGCCAGCGCATCTGCATCACCCTGCCAGGCGGGCGCCTGGCCCTGGCCGCCGACCGCACCAGCGTGCTGGGGCGCTGCCGCTTCACCAGCGCCCCCTACTTCAAGGGCAACGGCCACGGCTGGCGCCCCCTGGGCGCCCTGGAGCTGGCCCAGTTGCTGCTGGCGCCTTTGACCTGCGCCGAGCGTCACGGCGAACTGATGCAGCAGATCAACAACAGCCTGAACATCACCCAGACCTTCCTGCGTCATGCCGTGCCGGCCCACCGTCAGCCCGCCGACAGCCTGCTGCGCTCAGAGCAGCACCAGGTATGGGGCCATGCCCTGCACCCCACCCCCAAGAGCCGTGAAGGTGTAGGCCTGGACGACCTGCTGGCCTGCTCGCCGGAAGTGGGCGCACAGTTCTCGCTGCACTGGTTCGAAGTGGCCCCCTCCCTGGTGCGCCACCTGGGCGAAGACCCACGCCCGACCCTGCGCCAGCTCTGCGGCGAGGACAACCTCTACCCCTGCCACCCGTGGGAGGTGGAGCGCATCCTGGCCAACCCGCTGGTGCAGCGGGCCATGGCCCAGGGCCTGATGACCTACAAGGGCGCACGCGGCGTACCGCTGTACCCGACCTCCTCGGTGCGCACCCTCTACCACCCGGAGCTGGCCTACTTCCTCAAGTTCTCGGTGCACGTGCGCCTGACCAACTGCATCCGCAAGAATGCCTGGTACGAGCTCGACAGCGCCGTCGCCCTGACCCACCTGCTGCAACCGGCCATGGCCGACCTGGCCGTCCACCAGCCCGGCTTCGCCCTGATGCCGGAACCGGCGGCCAGCACCCTTGATCTGAGCGCCTTGGGCAGCGCCGAAGAGGCCCGCGAGGTGACCGAATGCTTCGGCATTCTCTATCGCAGCAACTTCGATGCCGCCAGCCGCGAGGCCTTCCAGCCGCAAGTGGCCATGGCCCTGTTCACCTGGGGCCTGGATGGCCACGGCATGTGCGCCTCGCGCCTGCGCCAATGCGCCACCCGCCTGGGCCTGAGCCGCGAGGAAGCCGCCGCCCTGTGGCTGGAGCGTTATGCCGGGCTGTTGCTCGGCGGCGTATTGCATTGCCTGTACCGCCAAGGCGTGGTGCTTGAGCCGCACCTACAGAACACCTTGCTGGGCTTCGACGAGGACGGCCTGCCGTGCCGGGTGTGGGTACGCGACCTGGAAGGCACCAAGCTGGTGGCCGGGCACTGGCCCGAGCAACGCCTGGCCGACCTCGACGAGCGCACCCGCGCCTCGCTGTACTACAGCCCGGACAAAGCCTGGAAACGCGTTGCCTACTGCGCGCTGGTCAACAACCTGGGCGAGGCCCTGTTCCACCTCGCCGACGGCGACGCGGCGCTGGAGAAACGCCTGTGGACCCAGCTCGGCCAGCAACTGCAAGCGCAGTGCGAACATCTGGGCAACCCGGCCGAACTCAGCGAGCTGTGTGCCGGCGCCACCCTGCCCAGCAAGGAGAACTTCATGACCCGCCTGCTGCAGCGCGCCGACCGCGAAGCCGGCTACACCGCCCTGCCCAACCCCCTCTTCCACGGAGCCCGCGCATGACCCTGCCACCGCGTATCAGCCATGCCCTCGCCGACCTGCGCCGCGAGCAGCAGGAACCCATCTGCGCCTACCTCTACGACCTGCCCGCCCTGCGCGAGCGGGTGCGCGACATGCGCGCCGCGCTGCCGGGCAACTGCGAGCTGTTCTATGCTGCCAAGGCCAACCCGGAGGCCGCGGTGCTGCGCACCCTGGCGCCTTTGGTCGATGGCTTCGAGGCAGCGTCCGGCGGCGAGCTGGCCTGGCTGCGCCAGCACTGCCCCGAGCACCCGCTGATCTTCGGCGGCCCCGGCAAACTGGAAAGCGAGCTGGAAGCCGCCCTGGCCGGCAACCTCGACGCCTTCCATGTGGAAAGCCTGCACGAGTTGCGCCGCCTGGCGGCCCTGGCCCGAAGGACCGGGCAAGCCATTCCGTTGTTGCTGCGCCTGAACCTGAAACTCGACGAAGCCCCTGACAGCCGCCTGGTGATGGGCGGCAAACCGACCCCCTTCGGCCTGGATGAAGAGGCGCTCGACCAGGCCCTGGCCGTGCTGCGCGAAGAACCGTTGCTCACCCTCAAGGGGCTGCACTTCCACCTGCTCTCCCACCAGCTCGACGTGGCAGCCCACCTGCAGTTGATCCGCGCCTACTGCCGCACCTTCCGCCGCATCGCCCAGGACGCTCAGTTGCCGCTCACGCTGCTGAACGTCGGGGGCGGCATGGGCATCGACTACCGGGACCCGCACGGCTCCTTCGACTGGCCAGGCTTCTGCGATGCCCTGCACCAGGTGGTGGCCGAGGAAGGCATGGCGGATGTGCGCCTGCGGTTCGAAATCGGCCGCTACATCGCCGCGCCCTGTGGCTACTACGCCATGGAAGTGCTGGACATCAAGCGCAACCACGGCGAGTACTTCGCCATCGCCCGCGGCGGTACCCACCATTTCCGCACCCCGGCAGCCCAGGGGCACGACCACCCGTTCGTGGTGGTGCGGGGCGACCAGTGCGCGGAAATAGAGGAACAGACCGTCACCCTGGTCGGCCAGTTGTGCACGCCCAAGGACGTGCTGGCCCGTCGCCAGCCGATCCCGGCACTGGCGGTCGGCGACCTGCTGGTGTTCACCCTGGCCGGAGCCTATGCCTGGAATATCTCCCACCGCGATTTCCTCATGCACGCACCGCCGCGCATGGTCTTCCTGGAGGGTTGACCAGGCCGGCTATTTCGTCGGGCGGCTTTGAACGAAAGTCGCCGCGACCGGTCCATAGGACACATCACAACACTCGCCCCTGGAGGCGTTTAAATCATGAAGAAAACCCTGGCTGCCGTGGCTGCTTTTGCACTGGTATTGGGCACCACAGCCTTCCTGCCTGCTGAGATGTCACCGATCGCATCGGCTTATGCCAAAGGCGGTGGTGGCGGTGGCGGCGGTGGTGGCGGTGGTGGCGGTGGTGGTGGCCACGGCGGCGGCGGTGGTCATGGCGGCGGCCACGGTGGTGGACACGGCGGCGGCCTGGGCGCTGGGCATGGTGACGGTGGCCTGGGCCTGGGCAAATCCGACGGGCATGCCGGCAAGGCGTCTCGTGACCACGGCCTGAGCGGCAACCACTATGGTCAGGACCGTAACGACAGCAAAGGCCACGGTACTGCCACCTCGGGCATCGCCCAGTCGAAAGACACCCGCGGCCTGACCAAAGCCACTGCGATCTCCGGCACCACGCCGGGTACGCACAACAGCAAAGGGCTGTCGAACGCAGTGGACTCTTCCACCAAGAACGACCGCTAAGGCCAGAGGCCTGCTCGACAAAGCCGCACCTGACAAAGGTGCGGTTTTTTTTGCACTGGGCCACCGGGCCCAATCGCCGGCAAGCCGGCTCCCACAGGTATGGCGGTGCCGGACAGGTGGGAGCCGGCTTGCCGGCGATTGGGCTGTCCTGCAGCCGCCCTGCTTCCTCACCGGCGCTAGTCGAACGACCCGGTCCGCACCTCCCCGCTGCGCACATAGCGGCTGATGAGCACGCCGCTCGGCGTCGCGGTCGAGTCTGCCAGGGTAAAGGCTGCCGGCTGGGCATCGTCGCCAAACAGGCGCTTGCCCGCGCCCAGCAGGATCGGGTGGACCATCAGCAGCAACTCATCCACCAGCCCCGCCGCCAGCAGCTGCTGCACCAGTTCACTGCTGCCCTGGGTCAGCAAACGGTCGCCCGCTTGCCGCTTGAGCGCGCCCACGGCCTCCCGGACATCGCCCTGCAACCCATGGCTGTTGTGCCATTCCAGGGTTGCGGGGTGATGGGTGGCCACATGCTTGGGGATACGGTTGAACACCTCGGCGATCATGTGATCGCTCGATTCGGCGCCGATACGGGGCCAGTAACCGGCGAAGATGTCGTAGGTGCGCCGCCCCAGCAGCAGCTCGAACGGCTCGGCGAACAACGCATCGATGGCCTGGCCGAAGGCCTGGTCGGCATAGGGCACGAGCCAGCCGCCGAAACGGAACCCGCCGCTCAGGTCTTCGCTCGGACCGCCAGGGGCCTGCATGACGCCGTCGAGCGAAACGAATGCGGCAACGATGAGCTTGCGCATGGTGTGATCTCCAGTTCTGGGCCGCCGATATGCCGCCCCTGTTCATGGTCGAACGGCGCACAGCCAAATCGACAGCTGGCCAGGGCGTCGTTACAAGGACGTGTCAGGACGGTCTTGGGACAGGAAGCCCCCTTTTTTCAGCAGGATAATCCCGCCTCGACAGCACGGCCTGGTTCCGGGGCGGCTGTCGATGCACAGCGGCACGCTTAAAAAAACTACAACCTGCAGCGGCAAGGCACCCACCAAAGGGGCGTTATTACACTATGGCAACGGAAGAGAACGTTGAAACCCTCGCGCTTGGCGTGACGGACCCTTCGCAGACCGAAGAGGCCAAACGGGATCGTCACCTGGAGGGCAAGATCGACTGGATCGTCTTCGGCATCACCAGCATCCTCGCAATCGCATTCGTCATATGGGGCTTCGTCAGCCAGGCAAGCCTCGCGGCCAGCGCCTCCACGGCCCAGTCCTGGGTCATCGTCAACTTCGGTTGGTTCTTCGTCCTCACTTCCACGCTGTTCGTGGTGTTCGTGCTATGGCTGGCGGCGAGCCGCTACGGCAAGGTGCCGCTGGGACGTGATGGCGAACGCCCCGAGTTTCGTACCGTGTCGTGGGTGGCGATGATGTTCAGCGCCGGCATGGGCATTGGCCTGATGTTCTTCGGCGTGGCCGAACCGCTGTCGCACTATGTGTCTCCGCCGCCCGGCACCGCCGCGGCGCAAAGCAGCGAGGCGATGCAGGTGGCCATGGCCACCACGCTGTTCCACTGGACCCTGCACCCCTGGGCCATGTATGCGATCGTCGGCCTGGTGATCGCCTACGGCACCTTCCGCCGCGGGCGTTCGCAACTGATCTCCACGGCATTCCGTCCGTTGATCGGCCGCCACGCCAACGGCCCCATCGGTCGCCTGATCGACATGATGGCGATCTTCGCCACCCTGTTCGGCTCGGCCGCCTCGCTGGGCCTGGGCGCCCTGCAGATCGCCGGCGGCCTGGAGTACAACGGCTGGATCGAACACCCGGGCAAGATCTTCTACATCTCGATCATCACCCTGCTCACCGTGGCCTTCGTCGCCTCGGCGGTCTCGGGCATCGGCAAGGGCATCCAGTGGCTGTCCAACACCAACATGGTGCTGGCCCTGGCGCTGGCGCTGTTCACCTTCATCGTCGGCCCGACCCTGTTGATGCTGAACCTGCTGCCGACCTCCATCGGCGTCTACATCGAAATGCTACCGCAGATGATGGCCCGCACCAGTGCCAGCGGCGGCGAACAGATGGACAGCTGGCTGGCCGGCTGGACCGTGTTCTACTGGGCATGGTGGATCTCCTGGACACCGTTCGTGGGCATGTTCATCGCCCGCATCAGCCGCGGCCGCACCATTCGCCAGTTCGTCACCGGCGTGCTGCTGGTGCCGAGCCTGGTGAGCCTGATCTGGTTCACCGTCTTCGGCGGCGCCGGCATCGACGCCCTGCAGGAAGGCACCTACCAGCTGGTCAACGGCGCGGTGAACAGCAACCATGCGCTGTACCAGTTGCTGGAAAGCTACCCGTGGGCCTCGGTGACCTCGGTACTGGTGATGGTCCTGGTGGGTATTTTCTTCGTCTCCGGCGCAGACGCCGCTTCCCTGGTGATGGGCACGCTGTCCGAGCGCGGCACCACCGACCCGTCTCGTGCCACGGTGATCTTCTGGGGCGCCCTGACCGGCACGGTGGCGGCGATCATGCTGGCCATCGGCGACCCGAACAACCCGGGCGAGGCCCTGACGGGCCTGCAGAACCTGACCATCGTCGTGTCGCTGCCCTTCGTCATCGTGATGGTGCTGCTGTGCCTGGCGCTGTACCGCGACCTGCGCAAGGACCCGATGATGCTGCGCCACCTGCGCGGCACCGAGCTGATCGAAAAAGCCGTGCTCTACGGTGCGGTCAAGCATGGCGAGGAGTTCTACATCGTCGTGCAGGAGAAGAAATCCTCCACCAAGCGCGCCCACACCGAGGCCCAGGCCACGGAGCTCTGAAGTCGTACGGCGCGGTAGCGGCTGCCCTGCCGCTATCGCGTCGCCTGCTTCGCGGGTAAACCCGCTCCCACAAGGTGGCGCTGAGCCTGTAGGAGCGGATTACCCGCGAATGGCTTTACCCCGTCAGTTGGCCTCCCTGACCGCGCTCAGAAAAGCCCGGGTCCGCTCCTGCTGGGGGTTCTCGTAGAGCTGGGCCGGCGCGCCCTGTTCATGGATCTGGCCCTTGTAGAAGAAGCACACCCGGTCGGCGAACTCACGGGCGAAGCCCATCTGGTGGGTAACCATGAGCATGGTCAGGTTGTGCTCGCTGCCCAGCCGGCGGATCACATTCAGGACCTCCCCGCATAGCTCGGGGTCCAGCGCCGATGTCACCTCGTCGAACAACATCACCTTCGGCCGCATGGCCAGGGCCCGGGCGATCGCCACGCGCTGCTGCTGGCCACCGGAAAGCTGCGAGGGGTAGTGATCGAACTTGGTGCCCAGCCCCACCATCTCCAACAGCTCGGCGGCACGTTCACGGGCCTCGGCAGGCTTGACGCCCAGCACCTGAACCGGTGCCTCGATAACGTTCTGCAGGGCACTCATGTGCGGGAACAGGTTGAAGCTCTGGAACACCATGCCGATCTTCGCACGCACGCGGCGAACGTGGCGTTCGTTGGCACTGACCAGGCCACCGTTGCGCCCGGGCATGTGGGTCAGCGACTCGCCATCCACCTCGATCATGCCCTGGTCGATCCCTTCAAGGGTCATGAGCACACGCAGCAGAGTGGACTTACCCGAGCCGCTGGGGCCGATGATCGCCACTTTTTCGCCCGGGGCGACTTCCAAGTTCAGGCCATCGAGCACGGTGAAGTTGCCGTAGCGCTTGGTCACGTCGCGGAAGGCGACGATCGGCTGGGCGATAGTCGGTTCCGGCATGGCGTGGTCCCGCTGCTGGGGGCTGGTGGCAAGGGTGGCGAGGTTCGAGACAGGCGCGATCATTAGCGTAACTCCAGGCGCACTTCGAGGCGCCGAACCAGGTAGGCCAGAGCGACGCTCAAGGCCAGGAAGAAAAGACCGACCAGGGTGATCGGCTCCAGGTAGCGGAAGCTCTCGGAGCCGACGTTCTTGGCCTGCTGCATGATTTCCACCACGGTGATGGCGGACAACACCGGGGTGTCCTTGAGCATGGCGATCAGGTAGTTGCCCAGCGGCGGCAGGATCGGCCGCACGGCCTGGGGCAGGATGATCGTGCGGTAGGCGGTCCAGGGAGCGAAGTTCAGCGCCACCACGGCCTCCCACTGGCTGCGCGGTACGGCGTCCAGCCCGCCGCGGTACACCTCGGCGATGTAGCAGGCGTAGTGCAGGCCGATACCGAGGATGCCCGCCTGCATGGCGGTCATGTTCACGCCATAGTTGGGCAACACGTAGTACAGGAAGTACACCTGGATCAGCAGCGGCGTGCTGCGGATGAACTCGATCAGCAGGGTCACCGGCCAGGCGATGACCACTTGCCGGCTGCGCCGCCCAATGGCCAGGAACAAGCCCAGGACGATGGCGATCATGAAGCCCACCAGGGTGATGCCCAGGGTCTTGAGCGAGGCCTGCAGCAGGTCGGGCAAGATCTGCGCGACGTAGTTCCAGTCCCAGACGTTCATGACAGGCTCCCCCGCAGACGACCACGGCCCAGGCGTCGTTCGACGCCGCGCATAGCGAAGTTGATGACCTGCGCCAGGACGAAGTACAGCAGCAGGGTCAGGCTGAAGATCTCCAGGGTCTGGAAGGTCGCCTGGTCCAGCTGGCGGGCGCGGAAGCTCAGGTCCGACAAGGTGATCAACGACACCAGGGAGGTGTTCTTGAGCAGCTCGATCAGCAAGTTGGTGCCCGGTGCGATCGCCGCCAGCAGCGCCTGGGGCAGGATGACGCGACGAAAGCGCGTGGCCGGCGGCATGTTCAGCGCCACGCAGGCCTCGTATTGGCCCTTGGCCACCGAGCCTATGGCCCCGCGCATCACCTCGGCACCGTAGGCCCCGATGTGCAGCCCAAGGCCGACGATGGCCACGGTGTAGGCGCTCAGCTCCAGGTTGAACGGCGGCAACGGCAACACGAAGAACAGCCAGAACAGCTGCACCAGCAGCGACGTGCCGCGAAACAGCTCGATGTAGGCCACGCAGAACCAGCTCAAGGGCCGCCACGAAGAGCGCCGGCCCAGGGCGGCGAGGATCGCAGCGACGATAGCCAGCAACGAGCCGAAGAATGTGACCTGGATGGTGATCCAGGCCCCTTGCAGTAACAGCGGTATCAATTCACCCATGGTTCGACCTGAATAATCGGATTACGCAGGGAACGGCATGGCAGAGGCCATGCCACCTCGATTCATTGCTGGGCACAGAGCTCGGCGGCGGTCTTGTCGGTCACATTGGAGCGGTCGAAGCCGAACGGGGCCACGGCCTTGAGGTGCTCCTCGCTGCCCAGCCAACGCTTGAGCTCGGCATTGACCGCATCGCGCAGGTCCTTGTCCTCGGGGCGGAACGCCAGGGCGCCATAGCCGGTGTGGGCCGGGTCGTCCTTGAAGTCACCGATCGCCTCGACCTTCTCGCCGCCTTTCTTCGCCAGGCCCTTCATGGTCAGCTGGGTGCCCACCGCGGCATCGGCGCGCCCGGCGCGCACGGCCTGCAACTGGGCGGTGGTGTCCGGCACCTGGAGGATCTGCTCGTCCTTGACGCCAGAATCGCGGGCATAGGCCAGGTTGACCGTGCCGGCCATGATCGCCAGCTTCACCTCGGGGTTCTTGGCGATGTCGGCATAGCTGTGCAGGTTCTTCGGGTTGCCGGCGGCCACCAGCAGGGTGTCGGGCAAGGCGTACTGCGGGTCGGTGAAGATCACCTGCTTGCAGCGCGCCGGGGTGATGTACATGCCGGCGGCGATCACATCGAAGCGGCCTGCGCGCAATCCGGGGATCAATGCCCCCCATTCGGTGAGCACGCCATCGACCTGCTTGATGCCCATCTTCTGGAAGATGATCTTGGCGATCTCCGGCGACTCGCCCGTGACCCGACCGTCGGTCTCGGTGAAGGCGAACGGCGTTTCGTTGGCGTAGCCGATGCGGATACGGCTGTTCTCCTTGATCGTCTCCAGGGTGGTGGCCTGGGCACTGGCGACCAGGCCCAAGGCCGCACAGGCCACCAGCAGACGCTTGAAGGGGGATACCGCGTTGGCGGAAGGAGGCTGGCTCATCAATGAATCTCCTGTCTTGTTATCAAACCGTCGGTGACGGCTGTGTGTATAGGAGGCAGTGGAGCAAAACAGCGAAGGCCGGATGTGTCGTTCGATCGGTGCACAGCCCGAGCGTTCCGGCGGGCCGACAGGCTCTTGTTCGTGTAACGGGTGTCGACCTTGGGCCGGAGCATACAAAAGCCTCAACAGCGATGGCATTGCACTAGGACAATTGCCCGAAGATCCTGCACAGGCGATGCTGTGCGCAGTCCCGGCCAGCGAAGCGATACCCATGGAAAACTGGAAGAAAGTCCTCGATTCGGCACGCATCGGCGAGTCCAAGTACAAACTGCTGGTGCAGGCCATCACCGGGGAAATCGAACGCGGCGAACTGGTGCACGACCAGCGCCTGCCACCCCAGCGGCATGTCGCCGATGCCCTGGAGATCAGCGTGCAGACGGTGACCAATGCCTACAAGGAACTGGAGCGCCAGGGCCTGGTGCGCTGCGAGATCGGCCGCGGCAGTTTCGTCAGTCGGCGCATGAGCGACCGGGTGGCCGACGACATCATCGACCTGCCCGAGCGCACCCTGGTGGATTTCTCCATCACGCGCATCCTGCACACCCAGGTGCACGAGCGGATCTGGCGCGAGACCTGCGCCGAGCTCAGCGTGGAGGAGGAGCAGCCGTGGATCCACGCCTACCGCCCCATCGCCGGCTTCGAAAGCCATCGCGAGGCAGCGGTGCGCTGGCTGGCGGGCCTGGGCATGACGGTGGAGCGCGACGATGTGCTGGTCACCAACGGCGCGGCCCACGCCATCTTCCTGGCCCTGGCCTCGCTGGCCGGGCCCGATGACGTGGTGCTCTGCGAAGGCCTGACCGACCACGGCGTGATCGGCAACTCCCAGGTGCTGGGGTTCACTCTAAAGGGCCTGGAGATGGACCGCGACGGCATCGACCCGGAGCATTTCGAGGATATCTGCAGCAACGAGCGGGTCACCGCACTGGTGTGCACGCCGAACCTCAACAACCCCACCACCAGCCTGATGCCCGACGCCCGCCGCCGGGAGATCGCAGCCATCGCCCGCCGCTTTGGTGTGCACATCATCGAGGACGATGTGTACGGGCCACTGCTGGGCGAACGCCGCGCCCGGCCGATCAGCCACTATGCGCCGGAGCTGTCGTTCTATTGCACCAGCATGACCAAATCGGTGCTCACCGGGCTGCGGGTCGGTTACCTGGCCATGCCCAAGCGCCTGGCGCTGCGCACCGAGAGCATCCTGCGGGTCAACAGCTGGATGGCCACGCCGCTGGTGGCGGAGATCGCCACACGCTGGATCAACGATGGGCGCGCGGCGCAGCTGGCCGAATTGCAGCGCAAGCTGATCAGTGGGCGGCAGGCGATGCTGCGCGAGCACCTGGGCGACTACCTGCTGGGCAACCCGGCCCAGGCGCTGGGGGCCTGGCTGGGGATCCCCGCGCACTGGGAGGTGGACAGCCTGGTGCGGGCATTGCGCCGTCGGCACATCGCGGTGACCCCGCCGGAACCGTTCCTGGTGCGCGGCACGCCGCGGCCACGGGCGGTGCGACTGTGCGTAGGCGCCGAGTGCTCGGACGCCAAGATGCGCCAGGCGTTGGCCGACATGCATGAACTGTTCGGGCAATACCCGCAGATCCATGAACTGTGACCAGGGCCGCTGCGGCCTATATAACCCATTGATTTAGCAGAGGCCTGTGGGAGATTACCCAGCCCTTCGGGCTGCGCTGTCGCGCAGAGAACAAGCGGCCAATGCAGCCCGCTCCCACAGGGTGCTGCGATCGCTGCCGACGGCGGTCCAAAAAAATGTCCGGCAAATTGACCTAGTACATTCATCACGACAATTTGCCGCTCTTAGACTCCGCCCAACACCCGGTCACTCGTTGGGATGCGGTCATGTCAGAGCTTTCGCTTCACGATATCCACCTTGCCCACCAGCGCATCCAGGGGCTCGTGCGTCGCACGCCGCTGGAACATTCGCCGAGCCTGAGCCGCCTGGTCGGCGTGCCGGTGTACCTGAAACTCGAATCCCAGCAGCTCACCGGCAGCTTCAAACTGCGCGGCGCGAGCAACGCCGTGGCCTGCCTGGGTGAACAGCAACGGGCACGCGGCGTGGTCACCGCCTCTACCGGCAACCATGGCCGGGCGCTGGCCTTCGCGGCCTCGCAACTGGGCGTGCAGGCGACCATCTATCTGTCGCAGTTGGTGCCGGCCAACAAGGTCCAGGCGATTCGCGACCTGGGCGCCGAGGTGTGCATCGTCGGCCTCTCCCAGGACGACGCCCAGCACGCCGCCCAGCGTCATGCCGAGGAACAGGGCGCCGCGCTGGTGCCGCCCTTCGACCACCCTGCCGTCATTGCCGGCCAGGGCACCCTGGGCCTGGAGATCATCGAACAGTTGCCCGACGTCAGCCAGGTGCTGGTGCCCCTCTCCGGCGGCGGCCTGTTCGCCGGCGTGGCCCTGGCCCTCAAGGGTCTCAACCCGGCCATCACCACCCATGGCATCAGCATGCGCCGGGGTGCCGCCATGCACGCCAGCCTGCAGGCCGGGCATCCGCTCGAGGTGCAGGAGCTGCCGACGTTGGCCGACTCCCTGGGCGGCGGCATAGGCCTGGACAACCGCCATACCTTCGCCCTCACCCAGCGCCTGCTCGACCATCTGCACCTGCTCGAGGAAGCGTCCATCGCAGCGGGCCTGCGCCATGCCTACCACCAGGAGCGCCAGGTGCTCGAAGGGGCCGGCGCGGTGGGTATCGCCGCCCTGCTCGACGGCCTGGTGCCGGCGCGCGGGCCGATCGTGGTGGTGGTCAGCGGGCGCAACGTCGACACCGCCCAGCACCTACGGGTGATAAACGGCGACAACGCCTGAGGTTTTCCCTTTTCGCTCACTGGAGGTTCACCGATGCCGGCCATCACCTTGCTCAACGAAGCCGACCTGCGAGACTGCATCACCCTCGACCGCGCCGCGGTCGATACCGTCGAGCAGGCCTTCGCCCTGCTGGCCACGGCCAACGTGGCCATGCCGCCGATCCTGCGTCTGGACGTGCCCGAGCACAACGGTGAGGTGGACGTGAAGACCGCCTACCTGCCGGGCATCGAGCGTTTCGCGATCAAGGTCAGCCCGGGCTTCTTCGACAACCCCAGCCTTGGCCTGCCCAGCCTCAACGGCATGATGATGCTGCTCTCGGCACGCACCGGCCTGCTCGACGCCCTGCTGCTGGATAACGGCTACCTCACCGCCGTGCGCACCGCCGCGGCGGGCGCGGTGGCGGCGCGCTGGCTGGCCCGCGAGGACAGCCGCTGCGTGGCCCTGATCGGCAGTGGCGAGCAGGCCCGCCTGCAACTGCAGGCGCTGCGCCTGGTGCGGCCGATCGAGCGGGTGCAGCTGTGGGCCCGCGACCCGGCCAAGGCCGCGGCGCTGGCCGATGAACTGGGCCGCGACGGCACGTTGCAACTGGCGCTGTGCGACAGCATCGACCAGGCCATGCAGGGCGTGGACATCGCGCTCACCTGCACGCCCAGCCGCGAACCGCTGATCCAGCCCCGTCACCTGCAACCGGGCCTGCACATCACCGCCATGGGGTCGGACGCCGAGCACAAGAACGAGATCGCCCCGCAAGTGCTGGCCCAGGTCGACCGCTATGTCGCCGACCGCCTCGGCCAGACCCGCGTACTGGGCGAGCTACACCACGCCGTGCGCGCCGGCACGGTCACCGACGAGGCCGCCCTGTGCGAACTCGGCCAGGTGGTCGCCGGCCAGCAACCCGGCCGCACCGATGCCAGCCAGGTCACCCTGTGCGACCTGACCGGCACCGGCGCCCAGGACACCGCCATCGCCAACCTCGCCTTCGAGCGCGCCCGCGCCGCAGGCAAGGGCCTGGCATTCAACAGTTGAACCTCACCACCCCACTCATCAGAGGGCATTGCAATGTCTCAGTCAGTGGTCAACCTGCCGTTCAGTCGGCAAGAGTACGCCCAGCGCCTGGCCAAGACCCGCGCCGCCATGCAGGCGCAGGGCCTGGAGCTGTTGCTGGTCACCGATCCGTCGAACATGGCCTGGCTCACCGGCTATGACGGCTGGTCGTTCTACGTGCACCAGTGCGTGCTGCTGGCGCTGGACGGCGAGCCGATCTGGTTCGGCCGCGGCCAGGACGCCAACGGCGCCAAGCGCACGGTGTTCATGAACCACGACAATATCGTCGGCTACCCGGACATCTACGTGCAGTCGCGCGAACGTCACCCGATGGACTACCTGTGCCGGGAAGTGATCCTGGCCAAGGGCTGGGGGGCGCTCAACATCGGCGTGGAGATGGACAACTACTACTTCAGCGCCGCGGCCTACCAGGCCCTGTACCGGCAGCTGCCCCAGGCGACCTTCAACGACGCCGCCGGGCTGGTCAACTGGCAGCGGGCGGTGAAGTCGCCCCAGGAAATCGAATACATGCGCATCGCCGCGCGTATCGTCGAGAAGATGCACGGGCGCATCCTCGAGCGTATCGAACCGGGCATGCGCAAGAACGAACTGGTGGCCGAGATCTACAGCAGCGGCATCCTCGGCGTGGACGGCCATGGCGGCGACTACCCTGCCATCGTGCCCCTGCTGCCGACCGGCGCCGACGCCAGCGCCCCGCACCTGACCTGGGACGATTCGCCCTTCACCCTCGGCGCCGGCACCTTCTTCGAGATCGCCGGCTGCTACAAACGCTACCACTGCCCGCTGTCGCGCACGGTGTATCTGGGCAAGCCGCCGCAGCACTTCCTCGACGGCGAGAAGGCCGTGGTCGAGGGCATCGCCGCCGGCCTGGAAGCAGCCCGCCCCGGCAATACCACCGGCGACATCGCCCGGGCCTTCTTCAAGGTGCTGGAGAAGTTCGGCATCCATAAGGACAGCCGCTGCGGCTACCCGATCGGCATCAGTTACCCGCCGGATTGGGGCGAGCGCACCATGAGCCTGCGCCCCAGCGACACCAGCGTGCTGCAACCGGGCATGACCTTCCACTTCATGCCGGGGCTGTGGATGGATGACTGGGGCCTGGAGATCACCGAAAGCATCCTGATCACCGAGACCGGGGTAGAAACCCTGTGCAACGTGCCGCGCCAGCTGTTCGTCAAGGACTAACGCCATGAACGCATTCACGGACACCGCCACCGAGGTGGCCAACCCGATCAGCAGCACCGTGGACTTCACTCGCGACGGCGTACAGCACGGCTTCCTCAAGCTGCCCTACTCGCGCGACGACTCGGCCTGGGGCGCGGTGATGATCCCCATCACCGTGGTCAAGCACGGCGCAGGGCCTACCGCCCTGCTCACCGGCGGCAACCATGGCGATGAGTACGAAGGCCCGGTGGCGTTGTGCAAGCTGGCCCAGCAGCTGCGCGCCGAAGCGATTTCGGGCCGGGTGATC
The DNA here is from genome assembly GCF_056856075.1 of Pseudomonas sp. FA-1. Classification (NCBI taxonomy): domain Bacteria; kingdom Pseudomonadati; phylum Pseudomonadota; class Gammaproteobacteria; order Pseudomonadales; family Pseudomonadaceae; genus Pseudomonas; species Pseudomonas sp. FA-1. The sequence continues at coordinate 4,924 of NZ_JBWXTH010000006.1, read as the reverse complement.
ATCGTGCCGTTCATGAACACCCCGGCGTTCCATGCCGGCACCCGTACATCGCCGATCGACCAGGGCAACCTCAACCGCAGCTTCCCGGGCAAGCCCGACGGCACGGTCACGCAGAAGATCGCCGATTACTTCCGGCGCACCCTGCTGCCCCTGGCCGACGTGGTGCTGGACATCCACTCCGGCGGCCGCACCCTGGACTTCCTGCCGTTCGCTGCCTGCCACGTGCTGCCCGACAAGGCCCAGCAGGCACGCTGCGAAGCGGGCATGCGGGCATTCGCCGCGCCCTATGCCATGCGCATGCTCGAACTCGACGCCCAGGCCATGTACGACACTGCCGCCGAGGCCCAGGGCAAGGTGTTCGTCACCACCGAACTGGGCGGCGGCGGCACCTCGACCGCACGCAGCATCGCCTTGGCCGAGCGCGGCGTGCGCAACCTGCTGGTGCACGCCGGCATCCTCCAGGGCGAAGTGACGCCCGCCGAGTCGATCATGCTCGACATGCCCGACGGCGACTGCTTCATCGCCAGCGAGCACGACGGCCTGCTGGAAATGTGCCGCGATCTGGGCGAGCAGGTGCACCAAGGCGAAGTGATTGCCCGCATCCATGACATTCGCCGCACCGGCAGCGCACCAGTGGAATACCGCGCACGCCGCGACGGCCTGCTGGCCGCCCGGCATTTCCCCGGGCTGGTGCAGTGCGGCGACACCTTGGCGGTGATTGCCGACGTGTTGGCCTAGCCCCAGCGGACGCAACGACAACAAGAGGTATGGGAGAACAGCTCATGTCAGACGAATACCCGTTCAAGCAACTGTGCCACGTGGACGGCCAATGGCTGCACAGCACCAGCGGTAGCAGCATCGCCGTCCTCGACCCGGCCAACCGCCAGACCATCGGCCATGTGCCGCTGCTCGACCACGAGCAGATCGTCGCTGCGGTGGACGCCGCCCAGCGCGCCTTCACACCCTGGCGCAACCTGCGCCTGGAGGAACGTGTGACGCTGCTGCGCCGCTGGGGTGAACTGATCCTCGCACACCAGGAGGCCCTGGCGCGCATCCTCAGCCAGGAGCAAGGCAAGCCCCTGGCCGAGGCACGCGGTGAAATCGCCTATGCCGCCAGCTTCATTCCCTGGTTCGCCGAACAGGCGCGTCGCCTGTACGGCCAGACCATCCCCAGCCATATCCCCGGCGCCGACCTTGGCACGGTGAAGGAACCGGTAGGTGTGTGCGCGCTGCTCACGCCCTGGAACTTCCCCAGCGCCATGATCACCCGCAAAGCCGCCGCGGCCATGGCCGCCGGCTGCACCGTGGTGGTCAAGCCGGCCCACGAGACGCCCTACTCGGCCCTGGCATTGGCCCAGCTGGCCGAGGACGCAGGCCTGCCGCCGGGCGTGTTCAACGTAGTCATCGGCGAGCCGCAGATGGCCATGGAAACCCTGGTGCGCGACCCGCGGGTGCGCTCGGTCAGCTTCACCGGCTCCACCCGGGTCGGCAAGCTGGTGCTGCAGGCAGCGGCCCATGATGTGAAGAAGGTCGCCCTGGAGCTGGGCGGCAATGCCCCCTTCATCGTCTGCGCCGACGCCGACCTGGACCTGGCGGTGAAGGTCGCCGTGGCCGCCAAGTTCCAGACCTCCGGCCAGGACTGCTGCGCGGCCAACCGCATCATGGTCCAGCGCCCACTGTACGAGGCCTTCCTCGTGCGCTTCGCCGAGGCGGTGCGGGCCCTGCGCGTGGGGCCGGCGATGGTCGACGGCCAGGAGACCCCGGCCGACGTCGGCCCGCTGATGCACCAGGGCGCCTTCGACGCCACGGTGGCGCGGGTCGAGGATGCCATCGCCAAGGGCGCCCGCCGCCTGGTGGGCGGCGAGGCCCATGCCTTGGGCGGCTGGTTCTACCAGCCCACCGTGCTGGCGGACGTGACGCCGGCCATGCGCATCTACCAGGAAGAAAACTTCGCGCCCATCGCCGGGGTGATGCCCTTCGAAACCCTGGAACAGGCCATCGAGATGGCTAACGACACCGAGTACGGCCTGGCCGCCTACATCTGCTCCAACCGCCTGGACGTGGTGCACCCGCTGATCCGCCGCCTGGACCACGCCATGGTCGCGGTCAACGGCGTGAAGTTCACCGGCCATCCCATCCCGTTCGGCGGCATGAAGGCTTCGGGCCTGGGCCGCGAAGGCGGCATCGAGGGCTTCGAGCCCTTCATCGAGACCAAATATTTCTGCGTGCACCACCAAGGTCAATTCTAAGGAGTGTTTGCCATGAACCCCGAATACAACCAGCTGTTCGAGCAAGACCGTGCCCACTTCATGCACCCGTCCACCCACGCCCATGACCATGCCAGCGGCGCGCTCAAGGGGCGGATCATCACCGGCGCCGAGGGCATCCGCCTGCGTGACCACGAAGGCCGCGAACTGATCGACGCCTTCGCCGGCCTGTACTGCGTGAACATCGGCTACGGCCGCACCGAAGTGGCCGACGCGATCCATCGCCAAGCCAAGGAGCTGGCGTACTACCACACCTACGTGGGCCACTCCACCGAGGCGATCATCGAGCTCTCCAGCCGCATCATCGACTGGGCGCCTGCGGGCATGAAGAAGGTCTACTACGGCCTCTCCGGCTCCGACGCCAACGAGACCCAGGTCAAGCTGGTGCGCTACTACAACAACATCCTCGGACGCCCGAACAAGAAGAAGATCATCTCCCGCGACCGTGGCTACCATGGCTCGGGCATCATGACCGGCAGCCTCACCGGCCTGCCCAGCTTCCACCAGCACTTCGACCTGCCGGTGGCGGGCGTCACCCACACCGTCTGCCCGCATTGGTACCGCAAGGCCCCCGCCGGCATGGACGAGCAGGCCTTCGTGCGCTACTGCGCCGACGAGCTGGAAAAGCTCATCCTCGCCGAAGGCCCCGACACGGTCGCCGCCTTCATCGGCGAACCGTTGATGGGCACCGGTGGCATCATCGTCCCGCCCAAGGGCTACTGGGCGGCGATCCAGGCCGTGCTGGACCGCTACGACGTGCTGCTGATCGCCGACGAAGTGGTGTGCGCCTTCGGCCGCCTGGGCTCGAAGATGGGCAGCCAGCGCTACGGTATCCGCCCGGACCTGATCACCACCGCCAAGGGGCTGACCAGCGCCTATGCACCGCTGTCGGCAGTGATCGTCGGCGAGAAGGTATGGAGCGTGATCGAGGAAGGCTCGCAGAAGGCGGGCCCCATGGGCCACGGCTGGACCTACTCGGGCCACCCGATCTGCGCCGCGGCGGCCCTGGCCAACCTGGACATTCTCGAGCGCGAGGACCTGACCGGCAACGCCGAGGTGGTCGGCGCCTACCTCAATCAGCGCATGCGCGAAACCTTCGAGGGCCACCCGCTGGTGGGCGAGGTGCGCGGCGACGGCATGCTCTGCGCGGTGGAATTCATGGCCGACCGCGAGGCCCGCACTGCGTTCGACCCGGCGCTGAAGGTGGGCCCGCAGGTGTCGGCAGCGTGCCTGGAACGCGGCATGATCGCCCGCGCCATGCCCCACGGCGATATCCTCGGCTTTGCCCCACCGCTGGTGCTGGACAAGCAAGATGCCGAGCGCATCGTGGCCATCACCAAGGCAGCGGTGGATGAAGTGGCGGGGAAAGTGTTGGGTTGAGATGTCCTGGCCCTATCGCCGGCAAGCCGGCGATAGGGCCAACACCGACAACGACTGACTTCCTGCCCGTGCGCATGGTCGTACAATAACCCGACCTGCGACCCGCAAAGGAGCCAGCCAATGGACCTGCAGTTTCTGGGCACTTCCGCCGGCGTGCCCACCAAGGCCCGCAATGTCACCGGCACCGCCGTCATCGAAGCCACGGGCAGCCACTGGTACCTGGTGGACTGCGGCGAGGCCACCCAGCACCAGCTGCTGCATACCTCCCTGTCGATCCGCGACCTGCGCGGCGTGTTCATCACCCACGTGCATGGCGACCATTGCTTCGGCTTGCCGGGGCTGCTGGCCAGTGCCGGCATGTCCGGGCGCACCCAGCCACTGGACCTGATCCTGCCTGCCGCACTGCACGACTGGCTGCGCCTGGGCCTGGCCGTCAGCCACACCTACCTGCCATTCGAACTGCGCCTGCTGGCCCTCGAAGACCTCGGCACCTGGCGCAACGACAATATCCAGGTCAGCACCGTGCCGCTGTCGCACCGGGTACCCAGCCATGGTTTCGTGTTCACCGAGATCAACCCCGAACCACGCCTGGACATCGCGCGCCTGGAGGCCGACGGCATCCCCCGCGGCCCATTGTGGGGCGAGCTGGCCCACGGCAACCCGGTGCAGCATGAAGGCCGCGCACTGAACGCCCTGGACTACCTACGCCCGTCGCGCCCGCCACGGCGGATCATCGTCTGTGGCGACAACGACACCCCGCAATTGCTCGCAGACGTCGCCCAGGACGTGGATGTGCTGGTGCACGAAGCGACCTTCACCCAGCCGATCGTCGAGCGCACCCAGGTGACCTTCGGCCACAGCACCGCTGCGGCCGTGGCGCAGTTCGCAGAGACGGCCGGCATCGGCAACCTGGTGCTCACGCACTTCAGTGCGCGCTACCAGCCCAACCCGCGGCGCAGCCCATCCATCGAGGATGTGCGCGCCGAAGCGATGGCGCACTACAGCGGCAACCTGATCCTGGCCAAGGACCTGCAGCGTTACCACATGGGGCGCGATGGGCGGCTCGTACCGCTGGGCGATTAACCGAACCCTCCACCAGCCGCCCCCACAGGGACCTCGCAAGTCTTGAGAGCGGCACAATCTCGGTGGGAGATTACCCAGCCCTTCGGGCTGCGCTGGCGCGCAGAGAACAAGCGGCCACCTGTGGGAGCGGGCTTGTCCCGCGATCAAGGGCGAAGCCCTTGCCAGGCGACGGTGATATCGGGCCCGGCCTAATC